>CBFHOK010000001.1:0-145639 GCA_965657575.1 Microbacteriaceae bacterium
TGCTCATGGGAGATCAAGTCACCCTGTGCCAGCGTCAGCGGGTATTCAATCGCCGGTTCCGGCTCCTGCTCAACTGGTTTTGATGGCGAATTCTCTTGAGTTGGCGTTTCTTCGATTGGCTCTTCGATGACTTGGCCGACGGGTACTGATTCGTTGATGCTGCTTGAGGTGAAAAGAGTCCAAGGTTCAAAGTAGAGGGCAGCCCCGAGCGCCACCGCTGCAGTTGCGACTATAGCAATCCTGTAGCGCGCCCTCATGCTTTAGTTGACCTCGTTTAGCACACCGGTTGCAACATCAAAAATAAACCCCCTGATGCTGTCCTTTTTGGGGATAAACGGGCTTTGCTTGATTCTTGCAATTGACTGCTTGACATCGGTTTCGAGGTCAGTAAATGACTCTGCTGCCCATTCAGGCTTGATGCCGGTTTCGTCTTGGATACTTGCTTTGAACTCATCATCGGTAAATGTCAGCATGCCGCAGTCAGTGTGGTGGATGAGGATTATCTCCTCGGTTCCCAATAGCCTCTGCGAGATTGCAAGTGAGCGGATCTCGTCGTCAGTGACTACGCCACCGGCGTTGCGAATGACGTGGGATTCTCCCTCATTCAACCCAAGGGCGCCATAAACGTTGAGCCTTGCATCCATACAAGCCAAAACTGCAACCTTGTTTGACGGGGGAAGAGGTAGCGGGCCAGCAAAACTAGCCGCATACGCTTTGTTGTTCTCTAAATACTTATCGGTAACTGTCATGAGAACAACCTAAACCGCAAGGGCAACTAACCTCGGGTTGTTTCAGATAATTACCGTAGACAACTACCAAGCTCCACTGTTTTTCAATGGCTCTTTGAGTTCCGCCTTGAAATCAATTGCAGTCTCACTTGGCTTGGTGACCAGACTGACAATCACAAATAGGGCCGTGGTGATAGTTGCAACAGTTAGTGCAAGCAGTGGATCAAAAACGCTGACACCCTGGAAAATCGCCATCCAAATGGCGGTTACTGATCCTCCGAGTAGTGAAGCTAAAGCGCCCCAACGAGTTGCTCTTGACCAGAAGAACGCTCCAATAATGCTTGGCACCGTCACCATAAGTCCAGCTGCTGAGAGCGATGCTAGTTGATCAACAATTGTTGCTGTTTGGAGCGCGAAGAAGCTTGCAAAAACAATCACAACAATTACCACCACTCGACCAACAGTGATTTGTGTTCGGTCGGTTGCACTGGCTGATTTCTTTCCCAAAAAGTCTCTGGAGACCATTGCCCCCATGGTTAGTGCAATCGAGTCGAGTGTTGAAATGGCTGCTGCCAAGATTCCTACAATCAACATAAGCGCAACCGGAACTGGGATTACACCACTTGCCAGAAGCGCCGGTGTCGCATTGGAGGTGTTCTCAAGTCCCGGTTCTAACTGCAGTGCTGCGAAGCCCCAGGTAACCGCAACCAGGGTAAAGATAAGACCAAAGCCCATCACCCACAAAATCATGGTTTTCATGGATTTGAAATCCTTGATGATGAAAAGTCTTTGGCTCACCTGCGGGTTTGAAATGGTGAAGAAAAACCAAGGGAGCGAGAGAGCTACAAAAGTCCCGATTGACCACAAACCCGGACCCGGAACGCTCAGCCACTCTGGATTGTTTGTGAGTGTTTTGTCAATCAACCCTGGGAATCCACCCAGGGCGATGATTGCAAAACTAACGGCCAAAACACCAGAAACCATCATTACCAACGCTTGGATTGCATCGGTCCAAGCAACTGACCTGAGCCCTGCAAACAGTGTCCAGAAAATTGCCATTACCGCCCCAACCAGAACTGCTTGGAACAAAGTGAATCCGCCCTCGGTGACACCAGATAGCAGCAATCCAATTCCCGCCATCTGTGTTGTGCAGTAGGGGAGTAAGAAAACCAGGGCAATTACTGCCATAAGCCTTGCTACGTTTCTATCTCCGTAGCGAGCACCAATCATCTCCGCAGGAGAGATAAAGCTCCAGCGTTTGGCGGCCAAATAAAACCTCGGGGCAAAAATCACCAGCAGGCTGAGGCCTGCAAAATAAATAAGCTCAAACCCAAGTGCTCCAACTCCACCTCGATAGGTAAGTCCGGTTAGAACTACCAGCATGAATGCGCTGTAGGTGGTGGCAGCGTAGCTGAGCCCTGCAACGACAGGGCCGATCTTTCTTCCAGCGAGGTAGTAATCCTCAGCTGTTCCTTTATTGGATCTGGTGGCGGTAATCGAAATGATTACACCGAGAATTGCAAAAAGACCTATTGCCAACCAAACAAGTTCGGGGGTAATCACTGTTCATTCCTCCAGTCTTTGACCCCCCATACGATAAAGCCAATAATCGCCAGGCCAAACACACTCCAGAATCCAAATATGGCAAGTGACGGCGCCAAGGAGCCCAAGATGCCGTAGGGAATGAAAGTTGCTAAAAGCACGCCAATGATTACAAGCGTGAACCAGATTGCAAAACCTGTTTTAGTTTTTTGTTTGGGTTGCACTTCTCCACCTAAGAAAGTTTGTCCCAAGCATAGTCAACACCCCAAGGGGTTAGTCAAAAACTACTCTGGCAGACAGATTTTATTTTCTACCGCTGCTTTAGAAGTCTTATAAATAAGCGTGACTATCAGTCCCGTTAGAAATACCAGTAACAGATGAGCAAATATCAATGAGTAAATGCCACCGGTGATCTCACTAAATAGAAAGCTGGCTATTGTGACAGCAGCTAACGGGAAGCTATATGCCCACCAGGGAAGGGCAAACTTTACCGAGGCAAAGTATTTACCCTGAACAAAAAGCAATATGGTTGTGAAGACACTGAAGTAAAACAAAACTCTGCCAAAGGCATCGAGTTCTCGATTATTTAGCTGCATCCAAGAGATGAATCCGACTGCCGGTGGGGCGATCAAGATAAAAAGCGTTGGCCATAGTTTTTGCGGAATGGCTGGGTGGAAAAAGATTCGGTTCAGAACTATCGCCAACATTGGAAGCCATAAAACCATTGCGAATGAGAAATAGAACCAACTGACTTCAGCGAAACCAAGGTTGACTCCAGCAACAGGAACCAGCACGTTTCCAACAATTGGGATAAACCAGGCTGGGTTTGATTGCTCTGTGACAAAAGTTTCTCGGTGCATCCAGCGGGTCAGAATTGCAAGAGTGAATATCAACTGCCCGATAATCCCTATCCACCACATCCAAACTGCAATTTCTGGAAGCCTTTGGTGGATTCCAACAGCGACAATCAAAAGTGATATCGAAATGGTTGGGAAAAAACTGAGCCGGACCGGGTGATTGAATTCCTCAATTACGTTTTTTGGGAAAAGAGCAAACTTGGTCAAATACAAAACTGACAGCACCACCAGCAGCACACCACTGAAAACCAACAAAATATTTGAAGCGATGGGTTCGAAGTTCCAATACTGCTCTAGCTTTTCAATAGCAATGGCAAAGCCTGTTAGACCCATGACCGTTGCGAAGATTGAGATTGGCAGGTGCTGAATAGATCGTTGTTGCATGACTCTCCGTAAATTAGCTCTTCAAGACTAAGACCCGATCCAAATCAGAAATGCCGGTCCTGCAATAAACACAAACACATCCATCAAAAAATGCGCCAACAGCAGCGGTGTCAGGCGTCCAAGCTTGGAATACAAATACCCGAAAATGATTCCCATCAGGAAGTTTCCAATAAGCCCTGCAAGCCCCTGATACAGGTGATAAAACGCTCTTAGAGTTGCGGAGATAAAGATTATGGATTTCTCTGAAACTCCAAGTTTTCTCAGCTGAATAAATAAAAACCCAACTGCAATAGTCTCTTCCAGAATCGACGCCTCGGCGGCATTCAGAATCAACACCGGGATTTCCCACCAGCGCTCAGCGATTGAATCAATCACCACCTCAGCCGCTAAACCGTTTGCTCGCGCCAGAAGATAAAGAGCTATTCCGGGTATTCCAATAGCTGCCGTTAATCCAAATCCGATCAGTGAATCTTTGCCAAGGTAATTTTTTGAAAGACCAAGTTGATCACTCACTGAGCCGTTGAGGTTTAGAAGGTAAATGACCAACAGCACCGGCACCAGCGGAAATACAAACCCTGCGACTTGGTAACCCAAATCCACCCATTGGTTTTCTGCAAAAGATCTATTCAGTGTCACTTGAGAATTTGCCAAGCCCTGACTGCTGGTGACACTTCTAAGAAGTGACAGAACTGAATAGATAGCACTCGAACCCAGTGAGACACCGAGAACAAGCAAAAGCTCAATCAGTGGTTTTCTACTCATGAAACTGTTTTGGGGTCGAATTTGCAGGCGTTTGTTGAGCCGGGAAGCAGATGCCTGTTTAGAACCACCAGTCGATATCCCAATCTGAAAACCAGAGATATCGGGGGAGTGATCATCAACCAGCCAGCAAGTTTCCAATAAAATTGCGGCTGTTGTCTCAATAGCCATGCAACAGCGCGGTGACCGGCATAGTTTTTTTCATCAACCACCCAAACACTTGCATCAACATCCTGCTGGGTGAGACCGTGCCCAGCGAAGTCATAGCCTTGTGAGGGAGTGGCCTCGGGGAAGTATTTGAAGTGGTTGTGACCCCAATTTACGGTGAGCGTGCAGAAACCACAGTCTCCGTCATAAATCATTATTGGGCTCATGCATCCAGTCTAAGAACTTTGGGTTGACTAAGCTTAGAGAGCCTGGCAACCGCCAGAGAATTAGCTTTAGGAAAATAAATGACTTTGGCGGTTAGAAAAGACCTGCGAAATATTGCGATTGTGGCCCACGTGGACCACGGTAAAACCACACTGGTTGATGCCATGCTGAAACAAACCAACACCTTCTCCTCACACGGCGAAGTTGATGAGCGCGTAATGGACAGCGGTGATTTAGAAAAGGAGCGAGGAATTACCATCCTCGCTAAAAACACAGCAATCGAATACTCAGGACCTGCAAGTGAGCACGCGGTGACAATCAATGTCATCGACACCCCCGGTCACGCGGACTTTGGTGGCGAGGTTGAGCGCGGATTGAGCATGGTAGACGGTGTTGTTTTGCTGGTTGATGCCAGCGAGGGACCACTTCCGCAGACCAGGTTTGTTTTGAGAAAAACGCTGGAGGCAAAGCTTCCTTTGATTTTGGTTATCAATAAAACGGACCGTTCTGATGCTCGAATTGCTGAGGTTGTGAACGAATCTCACGATCTGCTTTTGGGGCTTGCGGGAGATATGGATCAGGAAGATATTGATATCGATGCCCTATTGGAGATTCCAATTATTTATGCATCTGGTCGAAGTGGCATTGCCTCTGCAAAGGAACCGGCAAACGGATCTCTCCCAGAAGGCGAAAACCTTGAACCGCTGTTCGAGGCAATCATGAATAACATCCCTGCACCAACCTATGACGATGAGAAACCACTGCAGGCACACGTTACAAACCTTGATGCATCACCGTTTTTGGGTCGCCTTGCCCTTTTGAGAATCAAATCTGGTGTATTGAAAAAAGGTCAGCAGGTTGCCTGGATGAAACGTGATGGAGAGATTAAGCAGGCAAAGATATCCGAATTGCTAAAAACCAAGGGTCTTGAGAGAAACCCTGCGGACAGCGCAATGGCTGGTGACATTGTTGCGGTTGCTGGAATTGAAGAGATCATGATTGGTGAGACTCTTGCAGATTTAGAAAACCCAGAAGCACTTCCAATCATTCGAGTTGATGAACCAGCAATCTCGATGACCATTGGAATCAATACATCCCCCATGGCAGGGCGAGTCAAGGGTGCGAAGGTGACCGCCAGATTGGTCAAAGACAGACTGGATAAGGAACTCATTGGAAACGTCTCAATTCAGGTCATGCCAACTGAAAGACCAGATGCTTGGGAGGTTAGAGGCCGAGGTGAATTGGCTCTAGCTATTTTGGTTGAAACCATGAGGCGCGAGGGCTATGAGCTAACAGTTGGAAAACCGCAGGTAGTTACCAAGCAGGTCGATGGCCAATTGCACGAACCTTTTGAAGAGTTGACCATTGATGTTCCAGAAGAATTCTTAGGAGCCATCACACAACTGATGGCTGCTAGAAAAGGAAAGCTCAACCAGATGACCAATAACGGTTCTGGCTGGGTGAGGATGGAATTTACCGTCCCCGCCAGAGGGCTGATTGGTTTCAGAACTGAGTTTTTGACCACCACCAAGGGAAGCGGAATTGCCAATGCGCTAAGTGCTGGTTTCCACCCATGGGCTGGTGAGATCCAAACCAGACCAAGCGGTTCTCTGATTGCTGACCGCTCAGGTGTTGCAACACCGTTTGCACTGATGGCCCTGCAAGACAGGGGAAGTTTCTTTATTCCGCCAACCACTGAGGTTTATGCGGGAATGGTGATTGGCGAAAACTCCAGACCTGATGACATGGAGGTCAACATCACCAAGGAGAAAAAGCTAACCAACATGCGTAGTTCAACAGCAGATGAGTTTCAATCGCTCACCCCGCACAGAAACCTCTCATTGGAGGAGTGCTTGGAATTTGCTCGTGAGGATGAGTGTGTTGAGGTCACCCCAGAGGCAATCAGGATTCGAAAAGTGGAACTTGATCCCTCCTTGAGGGCGAGAGCGTTGAGCGCAAAAAAGCGAGCAAATCAAGATTCCCAATAGGCTTATCGCATGTCTAAAACACGTTTTAGTCCAAACCGCTTGCTGGTCGTGCACGCGCACCCCGATGATGAGAGCCTTTTCACCGGTCACCTGATAGCCCATGCTTTGAGAGGCGGGTCTGAGGTAAGGGTGCTGACACTCACTCGAGGTGAGATGGGTAGCACGCAGGTAAAGCAGTTTGAATACCTCAATGGCGACACTCAGGCAATGGCATTGTTTCGTGAGCAGGAGCTCAGTCAAGCACTAGAGGCATTCCCTGGTGTCGAACACAGGTATCTTGGCAAAAGGGCTTATAAGGACTCAGGTATGCGAATAAATGCTTGGGGCAAAGTCGGTAAACCAAGAAAACTCGATGAAATGGCTCTTGCCGCAGCTGGAACAAGTGTTGTTGGTGAAGACATTGCCGATGAAATCAGGGATTTCAAGCCTGATGCTGTAGTTACCTATGACGCTAAGGGTGGTTATGGTCACCCAGACCACAAAGCTAGCCACGCGGCCGTTGCCTGGGCAATTAGGCAGGTAGCGAAAGAGCGAATCAAGCCAGAGTTTTGGGAAATAGCTGAACCAGGCAATAGTTTTGATATTGAATTTGGCGATGAAGAGACGGCTGAATTGAAAAAGGCAGCCTTGGAAGCTCATGGCTCGCAGTTAGAGATTTCTGGAGACGAGATTATCTACAACGGTAAAACCCGAATGCGGCTTAGTGATAAAGAGCGCCTTCGAAAGACCTCGCCCTCACCATTGCTCCAGCTAAAGCCAGCGCTTACCTACTTCTGGGCTATCCCAACCGGTGTCTTGGTGGGAATTGCTGGAACCCTGCTGCACAGATCAGAGGATGGGTCGGGTTTCCCCATAGGCCTAGTTGTTGCGCTGTCGATGGTTGCTTCATTGGCCCTGGCACTGAGAATGTTAAGAAACTCCAGAGGTGCGCTTTATCTGATGAGTTTCAGTTTGATAATCACCGTGTTTTTGATGGCCCAGCGTCAGCCTGGTGGAGAGTTGTTCATCACAACTGACTTGCAAGGAAACTTTTTTGAATCGGTTGGTAATCTCTGGGCATACGGATCAATTTTGGTTGTTGGACTGATTATGGTCTTCCCGCAACTAAGGGGTTCCGCGTGGAAAGAACAAGTGAGTCGAAATGGATGAAATAATGGGGCGAGTTAGGAGTTTGATTTGACCTACGTAATTGCTCTTCCCTGTGTGGATTTAAAAGACAAAGCGTGTATCGATGAATGCCCGGTGGATTGTATCTATGAGGGTGATCGCATGCTTTATATCCAACCCGATGAATGCGTTGACTGCGGTGCTTGTGAACCTGTTTGTCCAGTTGAGGCCATCTACTACGAAGATGATGTTCCTGAGCAGTGGGCAGATTACTACGACGTGAACGTTGACTTTTTTGATGAAATTGGATCCCCGGGAGGAGCGGCCAAGATGGGTCCAATTCCAGGTGACCACCCGTTAGTTGCAGCCCTACCACCGCAAGGCGAGTAGGTGTTTGACAGGCTGCCGGAATACCCCTGGCAACAACTCGCACCCTATAAACAAACTGCTCAGCAGCACCCCGACGGGCTAGTTGACCTAAGCATCGGCTCTCCAGTTGACGACACTCCTGAGATTGTTCGAGCAGCACTTTCTGATTCAGCCAACAGTGCGGGTTACCCATCAGCAACCGGAACCAAGCATTTGCAAGAGGCAATTGTTTCTTGGTTCAAACAACGAAGGTCAGTGGATCTAAATACCTCTCAGGTCATGCCAACGGTGGGCAGCAAGGAACTGATTTCCTGGCTTCCAGTGATGCTTGGGCTTGGTGAAGGTGATGTTGTTGTTCAACCCAAACTTGCCTATACCGCCTACGAGGTTGGTGCGAAGTTTGCTGGATGCGAACTGGTCAGCGAAGACGAGCCGCAGCTTTGGCCTGAAGACACTAAGTTGATTTGGATCAACTCTCCCGCAAACCCAAACGGTTCAGTTATGACCCACCAGCAAATGCGGAAGGCAGTTATCAGAGCCAGAGAGCTAAATGCAGTTCTGGTGAGTGATGAGTGTTATGCAGAACTTGGTTGGCAACCAGGTTTTGAATCGAAGGCCACTCCATGTTTGCTGGAAGACGAGGTGACAGATGGAGACCTTACGAATCTTTTAGCTATTTACTCCCTGTCAAAACAATCAAACCTCGCTGGCTACCGAGCGGCTCTGGCAGGTGGGGACCAGGAGCTTATTCAGGGGCTTATCAATCTGCGAAAGCATGCAGGATTGATTGTTCCCGCCCCAATCCAGTCAGCAATGGTTGCAGCCCTTTGGGACTATGACCATGTTGCTAAACAAAAAGCGATTTACCGCAACCGAATTGAGACTCTCTCTGCAGCGCTGCAGACAGCCGGCTATAAAATCGCCGATTGCCAGGGCGGGCTTTATTTATGGGTGGAAGTGAATGACACCTTTGAGGCAGTTGGCGAGTTTGCCAAATTGGGCATTTTGGTTGGACCGGGTGAGTTTTATGGCGAGGCTGGAGCTGGATACGTTCGGTTAGCTGTGACTGCAACAGATGAAGATATCCAGCGAGCTTCCAGAAGATTGAAAATGCTTTAGGGTTAGAACACCGTCATCACAAAAAGAGCGAGGAGACACCTTGACCTCAGATAATAAAGTTTCACTGAGCTACGGCGACACAACCGTTGAGTATCCAGTAGTCCCATCAACCGAAGGTCCAGCTGGTTTTGACATCAGCGGACTTATGAAAGATGTTGGTCTTACAACCCTCGATCAGGGTTTTGTGAACACATCCAGCACTAAATCAGCGATTACCTATATCGACGGCGAGGCTGGTATCTTGCGCTATCGCGGATACCCAATTGAGCAGCTAGCTGAACAGAAGAGTTTTTTAGAGGTTGCCTACCTACTTATTTATGGTGAGCTTCCATCCGAAAGTGAATTTTCAGAGTTTGAAGACAAAATTCGTCGCCACACTTTATTGAAAGAAGATCTGAAGGACTTTTTCAAAGCCTTCCCTCGTTCCGCCCACCCAATGAGCGTTCTTTCAAGTGCTGTTAGTGCTTTGGGAACCTTTTATGAGGATTCCCTAAACCCCAAAGACCCTGAGCAGGTTGAACTGTCAACCATCAGGCTTTTGGCAAAGCTTCCGGTGGTGGCAGCTTATGCCCAGAAGACATCTGTATCGCACGCTCTTTTATACCCAGACAATTCACTGAACTATGTTGAGAATTTCCTATGGCTGACTTTCGGCAATAACGCAGAGCCCTACATTCAAAACCCGGTCATCACCAAAGCGCTGGACACCCTGTTTTTGCTGCACGCCGATCATGAGCAAAACTGCTCGACTTCAACTGTTCGCCTAGTCGGCTCATCACAGGCAAACATGTTTGCCTCGATGAGTGCTGGAGTGAACGCTTTGTATGGGCCTCTGCACGGAGGAGCTAACGAGGCTGTTTTGGAGATGCTTGAGGGCATTCAGCAATCTGGTGACAGTGTTGAAAAGTTCATCGAAAGAGTGAAAAACAAAGAAGATGGCGTTCGATTGATGGGATTTGGTCACAGGGTTTATAAAAACTTTGACCCGAGAGCCAAAATCGTCAAAGCAACTGCTGACAGTGTTCTAAACGACCTGGGTATTCACGATCCTCTGCTGGATATCGCCAAGCAGATGGAAGAGGCAGCATTGAAAGACGACTACTTCGTATCCAGGAAGCTTTATCCGAATGTCGATTTCTACTCTGGTGTGATCTACAAGGCAATGGGATTTGAGCCAAAGATGTTCACGGCTCTATTTGCGCTGGGAAGACTCCCTGGTTGGATAGCTCACTGGAGAGAGATGATGGGTGACCCTGTGACAAAGATTGGAAGACCGCAACAGGTTTATACAGGTCCTAGCGAGAGAAATCTCTAGTTAGAAAAACCAACTCGCTGTCGCCATAGTTTTTGGTTTCAACCTCTTCCCAACCGTTTGTCTCTGGCATAGCTGTCTTGGAAGACTTTTCCAAGACCAGCAATCCAGAACAGAGTGGTTTGAGTTGCTCCAGGTTTTCAGACAGCTTTTTCATCGGATAGTCATATGGTGGGTCAAGAAAAATTAGGTCAAAGCTTCCAACAAGGTTTTCCAGCGCTTTGAAAACAGGTTGCTGGATGGACTGGATTTCCACCTGTTCAGTGAGATGAGAGCTGACCAACTCCGCGTTTTCCATGCACACCTGCATTGCCTGAGCATCCTTTTCAACCATCACTAGCTTTTTAGCACCCCTTGAAATCGCCTCAAGGCCTACCGCTCCGGTTCCGGCAAACAAATCAAGCACATTTGCATCTTCTAATATGCCCCTGGATTCCAGCATTGCAAATAAAGATTCCTTTAGCCTGTCACTGGATGGTCTGGTGGTTTTTGCAGGCCCTATAAGTTTTCGGCCTCCTGCAAAACCTGCGATTATTCTGCTCACCTAACGAGCCTAAAGCCGAATTCTAAAAAACCTGAATAGGTTAGAGGGGTGGCACGCTTTGACACCCCATTAGATGAACTGATTGGCGAAAAAATCGCCAAGCAGTTAGCGAGGGCTTTCGAGATCAAAACCGCCCAGGAGCTTCTGCGTCATTACCCGAGGAGGTATCTACTCAGGGGTCAGCTGACGCCGATGAATCAGCTTCCAATTGGTGAAAATGTGACAATTGTGGCTGAGGTTGAAAAGCTCAACAGCCGACCAATCAAGGGTAAAAAGGGAAGCATCCTGGAGGTGACCATCACCGATGGATCGGCGAGTGCGAAGCTTACGTTTTTCAATCAGGCATGGCGGGCCAATCAACTGGTTGTTGGTTCGCAAGGGTTATTCGCAGGAAAGACCAGCATGTTTTCAGGCCAGATTCAATTGGCCCACCCCGATTACGAACTTTTTGATGAATCGTCTGATGTTGACCCTGAGGCTTGGGCAAAAAAACCCATCCCTATCTATCCGGCATCTTCAACGGTTCCAAGTTGGCGAATCCAGAAACTGATCAGCCAATTGCTCACCCAAATTGAGTTTCCAAGTGAGCCACTGAGTGATTCCGTTCGAGAAGAACTTGGGATACTGAGCCTTGAACAGGCGATCACATTCATTCACCAGCCTGCTCACCAGCGAGATTACGAACAAGCGCAGAAAACCCTGAAAACCCATGAGGCTTTAGGTCTTTTATTGGAATTTGGTCTTATCAGAAAACAGTTATCAGCCACGAAGGTGAAGAAAAGAACTGCTGGTGAGTTATTAAAAACCTTTGATGAAAACCTTCCTTACACATTGACTGCCGCCCAAAAGCGGGTTGGCAAGGAAATCGAGTTGGATCTAGCAAGTGGAACACCGATGAATCGTTTGCTGCAGGGTGATGTTGGTGCAGGAAAAACCGTTGTTGCCCTGAGGGCAATGCTGGCAGCTATTGAAGACGGATCACAAGCTGCAATCATTGCTCCGACAGAGGTTTTAGCTACTCAACACATGATCGCTATCTCACAAATGCTCGGTGACCTGACCGGTTCTTTGCATCCAGTCCTGCTAACCGGTCAAATGAGTCAGACTGAGCAGCGAAAGGCTCTGTTGAAAATTGTCAGTGGCACTGCGCGGATAATAATCGGCACCCACTCGCTGATTTCTGAACGGGTAGAGTTTTTTGATCTATCGCTTGCTGTCATTGACGAGCAACACAGATTCGGAGTTGAGCAGCGAGAGGCATTGAGATCCAAAGGTGAAAATGTCCACACCCTGATAATGACCGCAACCCCAATCCCTAGGACCCTGGCGGTGACGATCTTTGGGGATCTCAGTGTTTCCATCCTTGATGAAAAACCAGCTCAGCGTCAGCAGATTGCAACCCATGTTGTGAACGTCTCGGATGGAGGCCACGTCAGCAGAGTTTGGCAAAGGGTGTCTGAAGAAATCCAGGCAGGTCGACAAGCTTTTGTTGTTTGTCCAAGGATTGAGCTAAGTGATCAGGATGCGGGCGAGGGTGTGAGTGCTGCAGCAGTGGAAGTAGAGCATTCGCTGAGAAGCAATCAGTACTTGAAAGACTCTCGGATAGGGCTTCTGCATGGAAAATTGCCTGCGGACGAGAAAGCTTCTGTGATGGCGCAATTTGCCGCTGGTGAGATTGATCTGTTGGTTTCAACCACCGTGGTTGAGGTTGGGGTGGATGTTCCCAATGCGACAGCAATGGTGATTTTAGATGCCGATCGATTCGGGCTTGCCCAGCTTCATCAGTTGCGGGGGAGAGTTGGCCGAGGATCCGAAAAATCGATCTGCTTGCTGCTAACAGCAAGTGACCCAGAATCTGAGTCCTACCAGCGTTTGGTGGCAATGGAGAAAACCGATGATGGCTTTGAACTGAGCGAGATTGATCTTCTCTACAGAAAAGAGGGAGACGTGACTGGAGTCAGCCAATCTGGCACCAAGTCCAGATTGAAACTACTCGGAGTTGTCAAAGACCAGGAAATTATTGCCAGTGCTCAACCGGTGAGTGCAAAGATTTTGGAAACTGATGCAGATATCGAAGAAATTGTGAAGCTTTGTTCACCAATAGGGGAACAGAAGGCCATTACTCGGGGCTAGGCTTTAACCATGAAGCACATAGCTGTTTATCCAGGAAGTTTTGACCCAGCAACACTCGGTCACCTAGGGATTCTAAAAAGAGCAACCAAGCTGTTCGACGAGGTTCACGTCCTCGTAGTCCACAACCCAAACAAAAAACCACTGTTCACATCATCAGAGCGACTGAACATGATCAAGCAGAGCGTTCGTGAGCTGGGGATTGATATCTCACCCCTGCGCTTTTCAACGCTTGAAAGCGGTTTGTTGGCTGAGTATGCAGATGTTCATGGAGCGCATGCATTGATCAAGGGCTTTAGAACGGTTGCCGATATTGAGTATGAGCTTCCGATGTCGCAGGTAAACAACGATCTCAGCGGTGTGGAGACAGTGTTTATGGCAAGTGAGCCGGGTCTGGGGTATGTTTCCAGTTCGTTGGTGAAAGAAGTTTCAAGCCTTGGCGGAGACATTTCGAATTACGTCACCGAAGCTGTTGCCAACCAAATAAAAGAAAAACTCAATGCAAAATGATCTAACAATTCCAGTTCGATCCCTGGTGGGAAAACCGGGGACCATGGAACAGATGGATTTTGAAGTCGAGCTCGAAGAGCGCTGGGGGACCGAAATGGTTGAGATTCCCAGTGGTGATTCGATAGGAATCGAATTGCGCATGGAGAGCGTTCATGAGGGAGTTTTGGCGACTGGAACCGCGTTTGGAAAAGCTAAAACAGAATGTTCAAGATGCCTAACTGAATTGGATGAGCCTTTCAGGGTAGCTTTTCAAGAACTTTTCGCCTATTCTGGTCAGTCGGACGATGACCTTTTGGTGATTGACAACACTGTTGACATTGAAGAGGTTGTTCGGGATGCGGTTGTCATCAGTTTTCCGTTTCAGCCAGTTTGTGACGAAGACTGCATGGGTTTGTGTGCTGAATGCGGCATAAACCTGAATGAACAACCGGACCATGTTCACGAGGGTCAAATTGACCCGAGGTGGGCAGAACTGAAAAAGCTTAAAGAGGAAGAGTAAGAACATGCCAGTTCCAAAGCGACGCAAGTCCAGGGCGAACACCCACTCACGCCGTTCGCAGTGGAAGGCGGCTCCAGTGCAGCTGAACAAGACTGTTGAAAATGGTAAGACTGTTTACAGCATGCCCCACAGAGCAAAGGTTGTTACCGACAGCGTCGGCACCGAGCTTTACATGGAATACAAAGGCCGCCGAGTAGCTGACGCATAAGCTATGGAACTTGACAAGCTGCAATCGCGGCTTGGTGTGGAAATCGACCCCAAGCTTCTAAAGCTTGCTCTCACCCACAGTTCCTACGCCTATGAAAACGGTGGAGAAAATAACGAACGCTTAGAGTTTCTGGGCGATTCCATTCTCGGCTACGTAGTAACGAGTCACCTCTACTCACTATTACCCGATCTCAACGAGGGTGAACTAACCAAAATCAAAAATGGCGTTGTTAGCGCCCAAGCACTTGCAACTGTTTCGCAAAGATTAGACGTAGGCAAGTTTTTGTATTTGGGGAAAGGTGAGGAGCAAACTCTAGGGCGTAAAAAACCAAACCTATTAGCCGATGCCTTTGAAGCAATCCTGGGGGCAGTCTATTTATCAGCGGGAATTGATGAGGCAAGGAAATTAATCGAGAGTTTTATCTTCCCACTCCTAGATGACCCCGATGCAATCAGGGAGGCAGCGGATCCGAAGACCACCCTGAATGAGAAACTCTTTGCCAAGGGAATGCCAAATATCTTTTACGAAATTGAATATGAGGGTCCTGATCACCAGCGTGTGTTTTTTGCAAAAGCCTTCAGCGGTGAAAAGCTTTTAGGAAAAGGTCAGGGTCTAACCAGACGTTCGGCTGAGTCGGATGCAGCCATCGATGCTTTGAGAAATTTCAATAATGCCTGAATTGCCCGAGGCCGAGACCGTAAGACGGGGTTTGGCGCTAACAGTGTTGCACTCAAAAATAAATTCAATTGAGGTCAGTGACGCGAGGTGTTTAAAAAAGCATCCCGGTGGAGAGCAAGACTTCAGAAACATCATGATTGGCAGAAGCTTCCAAGCAGCGGTTCGCCGAGGGAAGTTCATCTGGCTGCCACTAGATATTGATGGCTTTGCGATGGTTATGCATCTGGGGATGAGTGGACAGGCATTGATTAGGACGCAGGATTATGAGCCTGAGAGTCAAGTTCGACTGCACATGAACTTAGACAACGGTCTGCAGTTTAGGTTCTCGGACCAGCGTTTATTTGGGTCACTGATGGTGGATCAACTGCAGCCCACAGAGGGCAATAGCGCGGGTTTCAGCCCAGAGTCAGCTGTTCAGAAATTGATTCCAAGCTCAGCAGCACACATAGCCCGCGATCCGCTGGATAAAGAGTTTGACTTGGACTTAGTAAAGCGCAAGATGAAAAACCGAACAGCTGGCATCAAACACGTGATTTTGGATCAGCAACTTGTCAGCGGAATTGGCAATATCTATGCCGATGAGTCGCTATGGCGAGCAAGACTGCATTACAACCAACCGGCTAATTCAATCTCTTCAAAAAAACTAAACGAACTTTTTAGTCACGTTCAAGAGGTCTTGCAGGAAGCGGTTGAGCAAGGCGGGACAAGTTTTGATCAGCAATACAAAAACATCAATGGTCAATCTGGTTATTTTTCTCAAAATCTGAACGCCTATGGCCAGGCGGGCAAGCCCTGCAACCGCTGCGGGAGGCTGATAATTAGAAAGTCTTGGGAAAATAGAGGCAGTCATTTCTGCCCTTCCTGCCAGCGAATCAGGAAACAGAAACTAAAGTAATTAGCACTGTCCAATAAGGAGCGCGCGCAGATTGCATCTGAAGTCACTAACACTGAAAGGCTTTAAGTCTTTCGCGCAGACCACCACCCTCAATTTTGAGCCCGGTGTGACTGCGGTGGTTGGCCCAAACGGCTCCGGCAAATCAAATGTCGTCGACGCCTTGGCTTGGGTGATGGGTGAGCAGGGAGTGAAGTCCCTTCGCGGAGCAAAGATGGAAGACGTTATCTTTGCTGGGACCTCAACCCAGGCGCCACTGGGCAGGGCAAGTGTTGAGCTGGTTATTGATAATGCCGATGGAGCACTTCCTATTGATTATTCAGAGGTGAGCATCTCCAGAACGCTTTTTAGAAACGGCAGCAGTGAGTATGCGATCAACGGCGACCAGTGTCGGTTGTTAGATGTCCAGGAATTACTGAGTGATTCAGGTCTTGGCCGAGAGATGCACGTGATTGTTGGTCAGGGGCAGCTGGATAGCATTCTCAGGGCAGACCCCTTAGAGCGCAGAGGTTTGATTGAAGAAGCTGCCGGTGTATTGAAATACCGCAGAAGAAAAGAGCGCAGTGAGCGCAAGTTGGAAGCCATGCAGGGAAACCTTCAGCGACTGAATGATTTGATATCTGAAGTTGGACGCCAGCTAAAACCACTAGCTAAACAGGCGGAGGTTGCCAAGCGAGCAAAAGAGATCGGCTCCAGGCTTACATCAGTTAGATCCGATTTGTATTCAATGCAGCTTAGAACCCTGGAGGGAAGACTCGAGCAGCTCAATGCCAGCGAGAGTGAAAAAAAGGCTGAGCGGGAAATATTGAATCAACAACTTTCCTCCACCGCCGAATACATCAAAGAGCTTGAGCAGTCGCTTCTTATTAGCGATGGAACAGAGGCCAAAGAGCTTGTCTATCGTTTTGAGACATTGGCAAGAAGCATTGATTCAACCAAAGCTGTTCTGGAGCAAAAACTTCAATCCTTGGAATCGGAGAGCGATTTCGATATTGATTCCGAGGCGTTTGCCAACCAGCTTTCAGAGGTTGAGGCAGAAATAGAAAGCCAAGCTAAAAACATAGAGCTGTTAGAGGCGGAACTTGAAACACTCGCTTCAAAAAGAGAACAAAAGCTAGATGAAATTGGCAAAGTTCAGGCTGAGTTTCAACTTCTAGCCGAGCAGGCCGACTCCCGCAGGGCAGAGATCTCAAAATTTGATTCTGAAACGAGTATTTTCGAATCAAGGCTTCATTCCAAGCAAGAACAGCTGCAAAAAAACCTTGATCAGCTCGAAATCACCAAAGACCAATTGGTCTCCTACCGAGGTGAGTTTGAATCCATGACTGAGACCCTGGGTGTAGGTGATGAACAAAAACTCAAGCAGGATTATCAAGACGCTCAGCAGAAAAAGGCCGATGCTCAAAAGCAGCTAAACGACAAACAAGCATCCATGCAAGAGGTTGTCACCGATCTGGAGGCGACACAGGCAAGGCTTTCTGCTCTAAGGCTGGGCCTTGAGCAAACCGATGGCTCCAAAGAACTTGCCAGGCAGTCACCAGAAAATTTGAGTGGTTTTCTGGCAGAGCATCTCAAAATTGACGCCGGTTACCAATCGGCAGTCGCTGCAGCTTTGGGTGAGGTCAGCGATGCCCTCGTAGCACCGAGTATGAAAAACGCCATAAAGGCTGCCAACCTGCTTGGACAACAACAACTGGGTCAAGCGATGATTGTGGTTATTGAAGAGCTAAAAAAGATTCGCGGCAACGGAGAGATTGCCGGGTTTAGTCCAATCGGTAATTTCTTTGAAGGACCCCGAGCAATTCATGATTTTCTAAAAGGCATCGTCATTGCCGAATCGATGGAAGATGCCGAGAAAGCCCTGGAAAGCTCAGAGATAAATGCCGTTGTTACCAAAAACGGTGAGCTGATAAAGCCCAACCAGTTACGGGCGGGAAAGCAGTCTGGAGCTTCCAAGGTGGAGTTATCAACCGAAGCTGAGTTGGCAGAGGGTCGAATTGAAAAACTCAGAGGGAGCGAAAAGGTGCTTTCCGCTGAAATTGATCAACTGCAGGCTAATTTGACTGTTGCCGAGACAGCAGAAAAGCAGTCTTTGGATTCCCTCAGAACATTGGATGCTGAGCTTGCCAAACATGCTGAGAAATCGGGTCGACTGAGGGCTCAGATTGAATCGAGCGAGACCGCCATTTCTCAATTGACTGATCAAAACTCAGAGCTTGAAGTAGAAATCTCTGAGCTTTCAAAAAATCTCTCGGAAAGATCAATAAACCGGCCTTCTGAGTTATCTTCACCTGAAAAACCAGAGACCCTGGCGAATTTGGAGACAGAACTTGCCAGTTTGAGAGCCGAAGAGTTTGAGAAAAGAGTTGAGCTGGGTGGCTCAAAGGAAAGAATCAGTCAGCTAAGCTCCAGGGCAAATCAGCTGAAGCAAGAGATCACACTGGCCGAGAAAAAAATCGCTGAACAAAAACTCCGAAGGCAGGAGCGGGAGACAGAGATAGTTTCCTCCAGCAGAAAGCTAAGCCAGTTGCCTCAGCTTGCAGCACTGATCGAACAGTCTCTTGTTCAGGCAAGGGAAAAAGCTGAAAACTATTCGGCCGAGCGAAATGCACTAACCGAAAAACTCAGTCACTACCGTCAGCAGGCGGATGACATTCGAAATAAACTCGCCGGCTCCCAGGCGGAGGTGCAATCCTCGGAGATGCGAAAGCATGAGTTGGCCTTGAGTAAAAACAGCTTGCTAGAAAAAATCAGTGATGAACTTGGACTAACCGGCGATGAACTACTTACTCAGAATCTAGAAACTGAGGAGAGTGAGGAAACTCTCAAGCAGCAGCTCAGGCAGGCAAAGATTGACTATGCCCAGTTGGGGCAATTCAACCCAATGGCCCTAGAGCAGCTGGAATCTCTGGAGCAAAGACATCAGTATCTCAAGGAGCAGCTAGCTGATGTTGAGGCTGCCAGAAAAGATCTGCGGGGAATCATCAGCACCCTAGATGAGCAGGTCAGAGAGATTTTTGAAGCAGCGTTTGAGGACACCAAAAAAGCCTTTGGTGAAATCTTCCCAATTCTTTTCCCTGGCGGAACCGGAAGCATGGAGCTTATAACAGCGGAGGACTCGCTGGAAGCAGGGGTTGATGTCAGTGTTAGACCAGCGGGTAAAAAAATAAACAAGCTAAGTCTTTTGAGTGGTGGCGAGAGATCCTTGGCGGCGGTTGCCATGCTAATGGCAATCTTTATTGCTCGGCCAAGCCCGTTTTATGTTCTTGATGAGGTGGAGGCAGCACTTGATGATGCCAACCTGGGAAGACTGTTAGAGGTTTTGGAGAGCTTGCGAGAGAGTTCGCAGCTAGTGGTGATAACCCACCAAAAGCGAACAATGGAGATTGCGGACGTGTTGTATGGGGTTTCTATGAAGCAGGATGGAATTACCAAGGTAGTTTCACAAAAATTGGAAAAACATGGTTGATTTCAAATTTTGGCGCAAGGACAAATCCAATCAGCAAACAGTTGAGGTTGAGCTTCCGAAGCGGGATTTGAGTGGTATTCGCTCATTGTTTCCCGGTGAGATGAACGCCGATTCGATTCAGGACCTTGAAGACATTTTGCTGATGGCCGATTTTGGTGTCGGAGCAAGCGAGCAAATTGTTGCAGAGCTCAAACAACGAGCAAATAAGTTTGGGGCGGTAAATGATGCCGAGCTCAGACTGGTGCTCAAAGACTTGCTAGTTGAATACCTCGAGAGAGATGATTCGCAGCTAAATCTAACCACCGGAAAACTTCCTTATGTGTTTTTGGTTGTTGGAGTCAATGGTGCTGGTAAGACAACCACTATCGGCAAATTAGCCCGCTGGTTATCAGATGGAGGTTGGCGAGTCACGCTAGGAGCTGCTGACACCTTCCGTGCAGCTGCAGTGGATCAGCTAGCCACCTGGGCAGATCGAGCAGAGGCAGATATCGTCAAGCCTGAAAAAGAAGGTCAGGATCCTGCCAGTGTTGCCTATCAAACTGTTCAGAGGGCAATCGAGCAGGATAGCGATATCGCAATTATTGATACCGCAGGCAGATTGCAAAACAAAAAAGACCTGATGGATGAATTGGGAAAGATTCGCAGGGCGGTCGACAAAATCGCTCAGGTGGATGAGGTCTTGCTGGTAATTGATTCCACCACCGGTCAAAACGGCGTGAATCAGGCAAGGGCCTTCAGTGAGGTCAGTGACGTCACCGGGTTGGTATTGACCAAACTTGACGGAACCGCAAAGGGCGGGGTTTTATACGCTATCCAGCGAGAATTTGATATTCCTGTGAAACTGGTCGGTGTTGGCGAAGGCATAAACGACTTCGCTTTTTTCAGTGCCGAAGAATTCGCTCGCGGATTAGTCGCCAGGTAATCTTTAGTCGGTAGAAGGAGTATTCATTGTTCGGAGATCTGTCAACCAGACTGAGTGACACCTTCAGAAACCTCAGAACCCGCGGAAAGCTTACCGAGGCTGACATCGATGGCACACTCAGAGACATCCGAAAAGCACTTTTGGAGGCAGATGTTTCGCTGGACGTGGTGAAGTCTTTTATCGCAGCCGTCAGAGAACGAGCTTTGGGTGACGAGGTCTCAAAAGCTTTGAACCCAGCCCAGCAGGTGGTGCAGATTGTCAATTCCGAACTTGTTGGCATCCTGGGAGGCGAGGCAAGACAGCTCCGACTTTCTAAAAATCCACCGACTGTAATCATGCTTGCGGGACTGCAAGGCTCTGGAAAAACTACTTTGGCTGGAAAATTGGCTCTCTGGCTAAAAAACCAGCAGCAAACACCACTGTTGGTGGCCTGTGATCTGCAAAGACCTAATGCCGTCAATCAATTAACAGTTTTATCCGAGAGAGCTGGGGTGGATATCTTTGCCCCAGAGCCAGGCAATGGAGTTGGTGACCCCGTAAAGGTTGCCAAGGACTCAATTGACTACGCAAAATCCAAAGCACACTCGGTTGTAATTATTGATACCGCTGGACGACTGGGTGTTGATCAGGAGCTTATGAAACAGGCTTCAGATATCAGGCAGGCGACTGATCCGGATGAGGTCTTGTTCGTTATTGATTCAATGCTTGGTCAGGATGCGGTGAGTGTTGCGCAAGCTTTTAATGACGGCGTTGGAATAACCGGTTCCGTATTGACAAAGCTTGACGGTGACGCCAGGGGAGGTGCTGCCCTCAGCGTTGCATCGGTTACTGGCGAGTCGGTCTTGTTCAGCTCCACCGGTGAGGGGCTAGAAGATTTCGAGCAGTTTTACCCCGATCGAATGGCCAGCAGAATTCTGGACCTTGGCGATGTGCTGACTCTAATTGAGCAGGCTCAAAAGACCTTTGACGAAGAACAGCAAAAACAGCTTGCGGAGAAAATCGCCAAAGAGAGTTTTACTCTTGAGGATTTTTTGGATCAAATGCAACAGCTGAAAAAGATGGGCTCCATGAAGTCTCTGCTGGGCATGATGCCTGGTGCGGGAAATATGAAAAAGCAGCTGGAAGATTTTGATGAGGATGAACTCAAACACACCGAGGCGATAATCCAGTCAATGACTCCAGTTGAGCGTCAGCAGCCAAGAGTGCTAAACGGCTCTAGAAGGCAAAGAATTGCTAGGGGTAGTGGGACAACGGTTACTGAGGTAAATGCCCTGGTAAACCGCTTTGAGCAGGCTGCGAAGATGATGAAGACTATGTCCAGGGGTGGAACCCCGCAGATCCAGGGCATGAACATGGGTGGTCTGGGGGCTGGGAACCCATCAGCTAAAAAGGGTAAAAGCAAGAAGAAAAAGGGTTCAAAGAGTGGAAATCCAGCGAAAAGGGCTGCTGAAGAGAGAGCTTTACTAGAGGGAAAACCACAAAAATCTGAGGGAAGTGGAAGCGCTTTCGGACTTTAGCTAGCACTTATCGCCCTTTTCTGGCAGAATATCGAGGTGCTCTAAGTGGCTTGACCCTCTATCTGGCCCTTGGAGCTAAATTTGTGAACCGAGTTTCCCCGCGGTGATGCAGATATATCCCACTTGTGAAATAGGAGAATTGTGGCAGTAAAGATCCGCCTTAAGCGAATTGGAAAGATTCGTGCACCCCAGTACCGCGTCGTAGTAGCAGACTCAAAGACCCACCGTGATGGTTTGGTCATTGAAGAAATCGGTCGCTATGTTCCGACCACCGACCCATCAATTATTGAAATCAATGGTGAGCGTGCTCAGTATTGGCTTTCAGTTGGCGCTCAGCCAACCGAGCCAGTCATGGCACTTCTAAAGCTCACCGGTGACTACCAAGCCTCTAAGGGCGAGAAGGCCGTGAACATGGTCAAGCCTCAGGTTGAGAAGGAAGCATTCTCTCCCGACACCAGCAAAAAGAGTGTGATTCTTCCTAAGGAAGAGAAGAAGGAAGAGCCCGTAGCAGAAACCCCAGCGGCAGAAGCTCCAGCGGAAACTGAAGCACCTGCAGAAGCTCCAGCAGAGGCCGTTGCAGAAGCTCCAGCAGAGACAGCAGCAGAGGCGCCAGCTGAGGCCGAGGCAGCAGCTCCTGCAGCTGAAGAAGCTCCTGCTGAAGAAGCTCCAGCCGAGGAGGCTCCAGCTGCCGAGGCAAGCGAAGAGCCAAAGGCTGAAGAGTCAGCTGAAGCTTCCGAGACCGACAAGGCTTAGTTATGTTGCAGGCTGCGCTTGAGCATCTTGTGAAGTCAATCGTTGAAAACCCCGACGACGCGACTGTAGTTAGCAAGGTCAATGCTCGTGGTGAGACTTTGGAGATCAGGGTGCACCCAGACGACCTAGGTCGCGTAATTGGGCGCAGCGGAAAAACAGCTAGAGCCTTGAGAACTTTGGTGAAGGCCTTAGCGGAAGGAAAGCGCGTCCGAGTGGACGTGGTGGATACCGATTCCTGAGCAGACCACCCTTAGAGTAGGCCGTTTGGTCAAAGCCCACGGCCTTAAGGGTGCTTTGAAGTTGGAGCTGTATACAGATTCTCCCGAACTTAGGTTTGCCAAGGGAAACCAGCTAATGCTTCAAGTTCCCGAAGACTCTGCGTGGTTTGGAAAAACCGTCACTGTCAAGGAACTCCGCTGGTATAACCAATCCGCGGTTTTGTTTCTCGAGGGCGTTGAGGACAGGGATGCTGCGGAGACTCTGGTGAAGGCAATCCTGCTAATTGAACAACCCCTAGATGAATTACCTCAAGAGCCCGATACCTGGTATGACCACCAACTTGTCGGTTTAGAGGTGAGGGTTGATGGTGAAAAGGTCGGGGAGGTTATCCGAGTGGACCACTTCCCGGCGCAGGATCTGCTGATTGTGAAAACCGAAAAAGATGAGGTGATGGTGCCTTTTGTTTCGGTGATTGTGCCAGAGGTCAATCAAACAGAGGGTTATTTGGTGGTAACACCTCCGCAGGGATTGTTTATCGAGGAATCCGATGAGAATTGATGCGATTACCGTCTTTCCAGAAATGTTTGATTGGCTCAATCACTCACTGATAGGCAAAGCTCAGGAAAAAAAGCTAATCCAATTCAGTGCTGTCAATCCCAGAGAGTTCACCAACGATGTTCACAAAACGGTTGATGACTCTCCCTATGGCGGGGGTGCGGGTATGGTCATAAAACCTGAACCACTGGGCCAGGCTCTAGATAGCCTTATCGATGCTGAAACCACAGTTATTTTTCCGACACCTGCAGGAAAGTTATTCAATCAAGAAATTGCCAAAGAATTGAGTGCCAAGAAACACCTGGTGTTTGTTTGCGGAAGGTACGAAGGTATTGATCAGCGGGTGGTTGATTATGCGGACTCAAAAGCCGAAACCCTTGAGCTTTCCATTGGAGACTATGTAATCAACGGCGGTGAAGCCGCCTCGGTTGTGATGATTGAGGCGATAACCAGACTGATCCCAGGGGTAATTGGAAACAGTGAGTCTCTGGTTGAAGAGTCTCACGAAGATGGTTTGGTTGAATATCCAAGTTACACAAAGCCTGCAAGCTGGAATGGATTGGATGTTCCAGAGGTGCTACTCAGTGGCAATCATGCAGAAATTGCAAAGTGGAGAAAACAGCAACAGTTAGACAGAACAAAGAAAAATAGACCGGACCTGATCTAATCTATTGAGAGATTGCAGGTTTTGTGGGATACTTTCTCCTTGTGCCAGTGAAGCTCTGCCGCAGGGGAGCACGGCATTTACACCCAACTAGAGACCATTTAGACCTGCGTGCTAAAGGGAAGAGAAGATAAATGAACATCCTAGATTCAGTAGACGCCGGAAATCTCCGTGACGATATTCCAGAGTTCCGTGCCGGTGACACCGTAAAGGTTCACGTAAACATCATTGAGGGAAACCGCAGCCGTGTCCAGGTTTTCCAAGGAATCGTAATCCGCAAAAGCGGTAGGGGTGTTCGCGAGACTTTTACAGTAAGAAAGATTTCCTTCCAGGTTGGAGTTGAAAGAACCTTCCCAGTTCACAGCCCAATCATTGAAAAGATTGAAGTTGTTTCGCGAGGAGATGTTCGTCGCGCGAAGCTTTACTACCTCCGCGACCTGCGCGGCAAGGCAGCCAAGATCAAAGAAAAGCGCGAGAATTAATTCATGTCGTCCGAGCTTCGCCCAAGAAGGCGAAGCCTCTGGCGCTCGTTTGGTCGTGGCGTAAAAAGGCTTAGAAAAAACAGTTTTGTCTCGCTTGTTTTAGACATAGTGATCATCCTGGGCACCGCCTTGGTGCTGTCTGTTCTAATCAAAGCCTTTCTCATCAGGTCTTTTTTCATTCCCTCCGGCTCGATGCTGGAAACACTGCAGATAAATGACCGCATCATAGTAAACGTGATGGTTCCGCAAATCATTGAGGTCAATCGCGGCGACGTGGTTGTCTTTCAAGATCCAGGTGGTTGGCTGGGGCCAGTTCGCGATAATGACCGTGAATGGTACGAAGAACTCGGAGATTTTGTCCTGGGGAGTTTTGGAATTACCGCACCTGACAGCGATGAGCACCTTGTCAAGCGAGTTATCGGAATGCCCGGCGATACGGTTGTCTGCTGTGATGAAAACGGACTGCTGCAAATTAACGGTGTTTCAATAAACGAGGTCTATCTTCCAAATGGTGCAGAGCCTTCAAATATGGAATTTTCCGTTACTGTCCCGGAGGATTCGTTCTGGGTAATGGGTGACAACCGCGGCAACAGTCAGGATTCTAGGTATCACACGAGCCTTCCAGGAGGTGGGTTTGTTCACAAAGACTTCTTGGTCGGACGAGCCTTTGTGGTCTCATGGCCCGCGGAGAACTGGAATTGGCTAGACAATTTCAGCGAAGTGTTTGATGACGTTCCCAAACCTTGAAACTGAACTAGCACTCATAGCCGAATTCGGCTCGGTGGTTTGCGTTGATGAGGTCGGACGGGGCGCTGTGGCTGGACCAGTGGTGGTTGGTGCCACCGTGTTCACAAAATCATCATCTGTTGAATTTCCGAAGGGCCTAAAAGACTCAAAGCTAATTGCGGAAGCCAAGCGGGAGGCGATGGCGCTAGCCAGTGCGGAATGGTTGGAACATGCGGTTGGTGAGGTTAGTGCTGAAGAAATAGACCGAATTGGAATTTCCGAGGCTTTGAAAAAAGCAGGGTTAGAAGCCATTGCCAAATTGCCCGATCAGCCAAGAGTGGTTCTTTTGGATGGAAAGCACAACTGGCTGGGTGACGACGGGGTAATAACTCAGGTGAAAGCCGATCAGCGGTGTGCGGCGGTAAGTGCTGCAAGTGTTATTGCAAAACACTATCGGGATGAAATCATGCGAAAGCTTTCAACTGAATACCCTCAATACGCTTGGGAATCAAATAAGGGATACGCCTCTGAAGGGCATGTGAGAGCTATTCAAGATTACGGACACACCGAATTTCACAGAAAAACTTGGTTAACTCGAATAATCAATTCGGAACAAACCCTTTTCTAGGTTTACACTGGCGGTTAATGGATGAGCAAGAATTTGAAGATTTTGACAGAGAAGCTGAGCTTTCTCTGTATCGGGAGTATCGCGAAGTAATAAAGATGTTCCGCTTCGTTATCGAAACTGAGCGAAGGTTTTATCTTGCCAATGAGGTCGAGCTGAAGCGAGTTGACGCTGGCAGTGATTTCTACTTCGAGCTTTCAATGACTGATGTTTGGGTTTGGGACACCTACCGAACCGACCGCTTCACAAAAAGCGTGAATGTGCTGACTTTTAAGGACGTCAACGTTGAAGAACTTGGCAATCAGGAAATTGAGATTCCAAAAGAGTTTGCAATAGAAGACTAGTTTTCCACATTTACTCCGCCTTGATAATTCTGACCCTGATTTTCTAAAAGACTCTCTGTCATGGACGACAGAGAACTTAGAGCAAGAATTTTGTTGAATGTTGCAATTCCTGCAAACGAGGGAAGAACTAGAAAATTTCTTGCTGATTTTTCTGCCACCGACGCCTGGGATTTTTTAGTCAACACCGAATCAGATATGCAATGGCTCTCGATGTCTCTGAATCGAGCAAGGGCAAGAGTTGACCAGTTCGATCTCGGAGCATCTTTAGATGCGATTCAATCTCAGAAGCTAAAGGTATTGACGCCTGCAGCACTTCCCGGTCTAGCTGACCTTGGAAGTCAAGCCCCCTGGGTTCTGTTTGTTATGGGAAATCTCCCGAAGATGCCTTATTCCGCAGTTGTCGGCACCAGGAATTATTCAGAGCAGGGCGGAGAAATTGCCAGCGAATTAGTTGGTCAGTTTGCTTCAGGGCAAGGACTTGTATCTGGAGGAGCAAACGGGATTGACCTAGTGGCGCACAAAAGTGCTAAGGATGCGGGCGTGAAACAACTGATGGTGCTGGCTGGAGGCTTAGATCACATCTATCCCCAAAAGGCAGCAGAGTTTATCCGCAATGGCTTTGAGGGTGCCGCAATCAGTGAAATGCCACCGGGGGTAAAAGGCGGAAAGCTTGGGTTTTTGAATCGCAATCGCTTGATTGCGGCGATCTGCAGTCGTCTCTATCTTGTTGAGGCGCCAACGGTAAGTGGTTCTATAAACACAGCTCAGCATGCTCTGAGTCTTGGACGTGAGGTAGAGGTTTGTGTTTCGAATGACAGTGAATTTTCACCGGGTGGACAGTGGTTTGCAAAAAAGTCAGGGGTAAAAATTAGAGAGTTTTCAGATGTCAGGATTGCAAAGTAGCCGCATGTGTAATGAGTAGATGTTTGAACTGTTGCGTATTCTGGAAGAGTGCGCGAGCAAATAGTGGCATTCATCAGGTCCAAAAAGGCCTCTGGGCTGAGTGAGAACACGCTCAGGGCATACGAGAACGACCTTAGAGAACTGCAAGCGTATCTAGCTCAGCAGAATCTTGATGCGCAGGAGCTATCAGTCGACGTGATTCGGGATTGGTTGTTTTCAGCCAGTGAAGCAGGTGCGCAAAAATCAACAATCGCCAGAAAGACCGCAACTGTGAGATCTTTTGGAAAGTTTTTATTTGAAACTGGACAGTTGGAAGTAGACCCCGCTGCAAAACTGCGTTCTCCTAAACTCAGTCGCAATCTTCCAAAAACTGCCACCGCAGGCTTCCTGGACGAATTGCTTGCTGAGCTAAAAAGCGCCGCTTTGAATGGTGACCACAAACAGCGGCTGAACTGGCTGGTGGTGGAGCTTTTATATTCAACGGGGATGCGTGTCAGTGAATTAGCTGGGCTGAAACAGACCGACATAGATTTCTCCAAGCAGACATTGCGGGTGTTAGGTAAGGGAAACAAACAGCGAACGCTTCCTTTTGGCTCACCTGCTCTAAAGGCATTAGAGCTTTTTATTGAGAGTAAGCCGGAATCAAATTCGCTGATTGTCAACGAGCAGGGAAAACCCTTAGGTTCGAGAGACATATATCGGATAGTTGCCATGCAACTGTCTGGCACCGGACACCAACTTGGACCGCACTCGCTGAGACACTCCGCTGCTACCCATTTGTTGGATAACGGTGCTGATTTGAGGTCAGTGCAGGAACTACTGGGACACAGTTCATTGAGCACAACACAGATTTATACCCACGTTTCAATTGAAAGACTCAGAGAGGGTTATTCGAAGGCCCATCCCAGGGCCTGAAACTGCTTTTGAGGGCTCTCTAAAACCTAAAACCCAAAGTGGGTTTCTGTAGCCAGGGTCCCTAAATGAAACATGAACGCAGTCTTCGCAATGGGGTTTGTAGCTCTCTGAGTCGCATCTGTCTCCTATTACTTGTCCCATTGACACCGCATCTCCCTTGGTTAGTGATGAGCAAACTGGTTCAAAGCTGAATTTCCCAAGGTTGTTTTCAATGGTAATTACATCTCGCGTGAAGACCTTGCCTGCAAAACTGACCTCGCCATCAATTGGTGATCTGACCTCGGATAGTTCAATGTCAATCCCTCTGTGACCGGAGCCATAAGGCACCAGGGGTGCTTCAAAATCATTGATCGGCAATAGTCCCAAAATCATAAGTAACAGCATTCTGAGAGGCTATGCGCCTTTTCAGATGTCTAGATGGAGCCAATAAAAAGTGTGGAAAGAAGGCCCTTTCTCCACTAGGCTTGTCACTACGTCCTTCGGGACGAATTCGCGTGTCCCAAAACACTCCGCTTTCTCAGTCCGCTATGCGGTGAACGCGGTGGGGGCACCAGGGATGAATCAAATTGATTTCATCATTAACTGAGAGGAGTACGGCTGTGGCCGTTGTAACTACTAGGCAGCTGCTTGATAGCGGCGTGCACTTTGGACACCAGACTAGGCGCTGGAACCCAAAGATGAAAAAATACATCCTGACCGATCGTTCAGGAATCTACATCATCGACCTTCAGCAGTCGCTGGAGCACATCGATGCCGCTTATAACTACGTCAAAGACGTAGTTGCCAAGGGCGGAAACATCTTGTTCGTTGGAACCAAAAAGCAAGCTCAAGAGATTGTTGCTCAGCAGGCTTTGAGGGTTGGTCAGCCTTATATCAACGAGCGTTGGTTGGGTGGACTGCTTACCAACTTCAACACTGTGAACAAGCGTTTGCAGAGACTAAAAGAATTAGAAATCATGGACCTGGAGAACACAGCCTCCACCGGTTACACCAAAAAGGAATTGCTGTTGTTGCGCCGCGAGCGTGACAAGCTAAACCGAAGCCTTGGCGGTATCAAAAACATCACCCGCACACCAAGTGCTATTTGGGTGGTTGACACCAATAAAGAGCACCTAGCGGTAACTGAGGCCAAGAAGCTTGGAATTCCGGTTATTGCGATCTTGGACACCAACTGTGATCCAGATGATGTGAAAATCGGTATCCCTGGTAACGATGACGCTATTCGCTCAATTGAGCTTTTGACCAAGGTAATCGCAGACGCTGCAGCCGAGGGCATGGTTGCCCGCCACTCTGGTGGCGAGCAGGAAGCTGAACCACTTGCTGAGTGGGAGAGAGAGCTACTAGCCCAAGAAGCGGACTCAGCAGAGGTAGCTTCAGAGGAGAAGCCAGCGACTGATGCGAAAGCTGAAGAAGCGCCAGCTGAAAAAGCTGAAACTCCTGCTGCCAAGAAAGCCCCCGCTAAAAAGCCTGCGGCTAAGAAAGCTCCTGCAAAGAAGGCGGAGGCCCCAGCGGAGAAGTCTGAGGAGAAGCCAGCCAAGAAGTCTCCAGCTGCAAAGAAGGCTCCTGCCAAGACTGCGGCCAAGCCTGCGGCTGAGAAGAAAGCCCCAGCCAAAAAGCCTGCGGCTAAGAAAACCGCAAAGTCAACTGAAGAGAAGAAGGAAGCTGAGTAATGGCCAACTACACGGCAGCTGATGTAAAAGCCCTGCGCGAGCGCAGTGGTGCAGGAATGATGGACTGCAAAAAGGCACTGGAGGAAACCGATGGTGACCTTGAAAAGGCCATGGAGGCTCTTAGGCTGAAAGGCCTGAAGGGTGTTACCAAGCGTGAGGGTCGCTCAACCAGTGAAGGCTTGGTAGTTTCCAGAGTCAACGGCGGCAAGGGTTTCTTGATTGAACTTGCTTGCGAGACCGACTTCGTTGCAAAGGGGGAGAAGTTTATCTCCCTTGCGGAGAAGGTAGCGGATGCGCTTGTTGGAAGCTCGGCAGCATCTGTTGAAGATGCACTGAAGGCTCCAATGGGATCATCAAACGTTGAGGAAGAGATCACCAACGAGGCAGCCATCTTGGGCGAGAAGGTCGAATTGAGAACCTTCGCTGCAGTTGAGGATGAGCAGATTGATGCATACATGCACCGCACCAGCAAAGATCTACCTCCACAGGTTGGGGTACTGCTTGCGTTCAGTGGTGGAGATGTAGCGGTCGCACACGATGTTGCAGTTCACATCGCAGCCTTTTCACCGCTTTATCTCACCCGTGAGGATGTTCCTGAGGACCTAGTTGCCAAGGAGCGTTCAATTGCTGAGGAGACCGCTCGTAACGAGGGTAAGCCTGAGCAGGCACTGGCGAAGATTGTTGAAGGCCGAGTAACTGGTTTCTTCAAAGAGAGTGTTCTTCTGGAGCAGGCCTTTGCGAAAGACCCCAAGCAGAGCGTTGGCCAGGTTTTGGACAATGCGGGAGTAAAAGTTAGCTCTTTTGTTAGGGTCCGCGTAGGAGCCTAAGGATTGAATCAGAAAATGGACTCGGTTTCGCCGAGTCCATTTTTGTTTTCCCCCTAAACTAAGGGGGAGCCATAGAGGAGTTGGGTTGTCTGAGAAAAAAAGAAGAGTATTACTAAAACTCTCAGGAGAAGCCTTCGGTGGAGGGGAAGTTGGGGTAAACCCCGATGTTGTAAGTTCAATTGCCAAGGAAATTGCAGAGGGTGCTAAAAAAGCAGAGGTTGCAATTGTTGTTGGTGGTGGGAACTTCTTTAGGGGAGCTGAGCTGAGCAACCGAGGAATGGATCGAGCACGTGCCGATTACATGGGAATGCTTGGAACCGTAATGAACGCTCTAGCGCTGCAGGATTTCTTGGAGCAAGCAGGGGTTGACACTCGTGTTCAGTCGGCGATTTCGATGGCACAGGTTGCAGAGGCCTATATCCCGCTTAGAGCTATTCGCCACTTGGAGAAGCAAAGAGTGGTTATTTTTGGTGCAGGTGCTGGAATGCCATATTTCTCGACTGACACCGTATCCGCGCAGAGAGCACTTGAGATCAAAGCCGATGAAGTTTTGGTTGCCAAAAACGGTGTTGACGGGGTTTATACCGACGACCCAAAGCGAAACCCAGATGCTGAGCTAATTGAATCCATTAGCTATCACGATGCACTGGTGAGGGAATTGAAGGTTGTGGATGCAACTGCGTTCAGTTTGTGCATGGATAACCACATGCCGATGCGGGTTTTTGGCATGAATACACCCGGAAACATAACTGCAGCCATTTCTGGCGAGCAAATCGGAACTCGAGTTAGTTAGAAAGGCAAAGCAAATGATTCAGCAATCACTTGATACCGCAAATGAAAAAATGGACAAGGCGGTTATAGCAACCAAGGAGGAGTTTGCCTCCATTCGAAGCGGTAGGGCAAACCCAGGCATGTTCAGCAAGGTAATGGTTGATTATTACGGAACTCCTACCCCTTTAGAACAGCTTGCAAGTTTTCAAAACCCAGAGGCTAAAACCATTGTGATCACCCCCTATGACAAATCAGTTCTGTCAGAGATCGAAAAGACCCTTAGGGATATGCCAAATCTGGGCGTAAACCCAACTAACGATGGAAACCTAATTCGCGTGAGCATGCCAGAGTTGACCGAGGAGCGCAGGAAAGAATACGTGAAGCTGGCTCGGGATAAAGCAGAAGCTGGTCGGGTTGCGATTCGTAACGTCCGAAGGCACGCCAAAGACGAGTTGGAGCAGCTAAAGAAAGACGGCGAGGCTGGAGATGATGATGTCGCAAGAGCAGAAAAAGAGCTTGAGGCTATCACCAAAAAGCACGTTGACCAGGTTGACGAGTCTTTGAAAAACAAAGAGGCCGAGCTTCTCGAGGTCTAAGTGGAGACAACAGCAAAGACCAAAACCCTGCTACCCAGGGTGCTGGTTGGGGTTGGCCTGGGTGGCACTTTCCTGGCAAGCCTCATAGACCCTCTTCTTTTTGTTTTACTCGCTGCAATTGCGGCAATGGCTGGCACCTGGGAACTCTCTTCAGCATTGCGCCATGGCGGCTGGCAGGTCAATCGCTGGGCTGCTACCTATCTGACACTTCCAGTCATCGGTTTTAGTTTTGTTGATGGAGCCAGAGGGCAGTGGTTGAGTCTTTTGGGCGTAATCTTCGCCCTTTCAGCGGTGGCTATGATTTATCACCTGGTAGAGCGACAGGCAACCGCCAGAGAGCTTCTTCGAAACATCAGTGCTGGTGTTTTTGTGATGTTTTATGTTCCACTGAGTCTTTCTTTTGCAGTGTTGATTGTGATTGCTGAGAATGGCATCAATATCTTGTTTTCAGTTGTGTTGACTGTGGCAGCAATCGACACCTTCGGCTATTTGATCGGCAGATTTTTCGGCAAAACTAAGTTTGCGCCCGGGGTTAGCCCGAAAAAGACCTGGGAGGGTTTTATAGCGAGCGTTGTCGGGGCAATGCTCATTGGCATAACCAGCACTACTTTGTTGATTGGGGTGGAGATATGGTTGGCCGTGTTATTTAGCCTTGCAATCTTGCTAGCGGCTGTTTTGGGGGACCTTGCCGAAAGCTTGATTAAGCGTGACCTGGGAATCAAAGATATGGGCGACATTCTCCCCGGACACGGTGGAGTCATGGACAGGTTAGACTCGATGTTGCCGGCAGCGTTTATGGGGTATCTGTTCACGCTGGTGTTTTTATAGGAGAGAGCTTGGATATTAAGATTCCAAAAACCATCAACAGAGACCTGGGCTATGACCCTGATCAGGTTTCGAAACTTCTGACATCGAAACCAAGTTGGGCAGATCTTTCTAATCAAAAGATTGATCTAGTCGAAAATGGGCTGGATATCGAAACAACCGACCGGGTAATTGACGCAGCTATTGACTATCTTCAAATAGACGGTGGTCTTGAAGTGAATCAGGACGAAATAGAAAACGCCAAGGAACACCTCGCTGAATTATTGTCTTTGAAGGCCGGCGGCAGATTTCCGCTGGTAGGGGTTTTTGAAAAAGGCTTTGATGTGAAAACCGTCGATTCACTGCTTTTGATGGCGGAGTTAGAGTTTTTTGGTGGAGATCAGCTTGATACCAAACTGCTCAGACCAGGCTTTATTCCAATGGTGAGAATGGGCTACTTTGCATCCGAGGCCAGTGAGTCTCTGGAGATGATTGCCAAAGCGCTCATTGCCAGCAGAAACTAAGGGTTTTTTCTTTTCAACACTCAATGTAAAGTTGAGACTTTGGAGGATTCATGGCTAAGCACGCTCGAAAATCAAATCCTGGTCTCAGACTGGGAATTGGGTTTTCGCTAGCCCTGGGTTTGTTGACCGTTTCTGCCGTCTCTCCCTCGCTGGAGCAATTATCCATAGCCGATAACTTCGTTGCAGACGCTCCTGCCCAGGTACTAGAGGTTGAAAACATCGGTTTTGATTTTGAGCGCGGTGGATACGAAATAAAAAGCGGTCCAGAGGCCACAAGTTTATTGATTGATTTGGCTCCAACTCCCGATGAGGGTTCGGTGAAGGCATACGCGCTGAAAAAGGTAAATGACTATGACTGGGATTACAGTGAGTATTCATGCTTGGTGAAACTTTGGGAACGAGAGAGTAATTGGCGTCACACTGCCCTGAACTCATCAAGTGGTGCTTACGGAATACCACAGTCCTTGCCTGCGGAGAAAATGGCTTCAGCTGGGAGTGATTGGCAGACAAACCCGGAGACTCAGATTGACTGGGGAATAAACTACATCGACCGTAGGTATGGCTCTCCGTGTGCTGCACTGGCACACTCCGACATTCACAACTGGTACTAATGGCAAGAGGCAAGCGACGCAGAAATGCGCCGAAGAAGGAATATCGCGAGCTTGATTATGAGCTGCTCAAAATATCCGCACCCAGAAGAGAAATCAAAAGGGGCGTTGAGTATGAGGTACGGGGGACCAGTGGTAAGACCGATGACCCCGGCAAGTTCTGGATTTGCCCTAATTGCTCAATTCAAATCGAGCCTGGCACAAACCATATGGTTGCCTGGGATGTTCACAGAGGAATTCAGACGAGGCGACACTTTCATAACCACTGTTGGAAGATGTTTCAGGGGAGACTGGATTGACTGATATCAGGGCAAATACCGAGTTACCAAGCATTAGAGAATCTGTCACACTTGCAACCTCAGATGGCGAAAAGCTTGTCGGTGAGCTGGCGAGGGCCCACCACCCCATTGGAGATGTTTTGCTGTTTTTGCACCCATTACCCACACACGGCGGTTTCATGGACTCACATATCCTCAGAAAGGCTGCCAACAGACTGCCTGATTTGACCGGAATTAGTGTTTTTAGATTCAACACTCGCGGCACAGAGTCCCCGAATGGGAAATCCACCGGAGAATTTGACGGTGGTAATGCCGAACAGTTTGATTTGCAGGCAGCGTTTGAGTTCCTCCGGCCACAATTCGAAAGAGTCTGGTTGGTTGGATGGTCTTTTGGAACAGAGTTGGTTTTGAAATATGGCTGGCAGTATGAAATCGCTGGAGCTGTTTTACTATCGCCTCCTTTGCATAGAACCAGCAACGAAGAGCTTTTGCGCTGGAATGGTGTTCATGTCCCACTAGTCGCGCTGATCCCTGAATTTGATGATTTCTTGACAGAGGGTCCAGCGCGAGAGAAATTTTCAGTCATCAACGACATTGATATTCAGGTTGTTGAGGGAGCCAAGCATCTTTGGGTTGGCGAGACCTATACAAGAGAAGTGTTGAACAGAATAGTTGCGCTGATCAGCCCTGAAAAGTCTCCGCTACCGACTGAGGTCAGCTAGCGCATTTGTTGTCTTGGGATCCAGACCTCGCGCAGGATGATGATCACACTGGCAGCCACTGGAATTGCCACGAGTGCTCCGAGCACTCCAAGCAGGGTTCCTCCTAGCAAAGCAGCAATCACCACGATTGGAGCTGGGACGCTGACTGCTTTTTTCATAATTCTTGGAGAGATTAGATAAGCCTCTAGTTGCAGGTAGACGAGGTAGTAAATAATCAGGGTGATTGCCGTAGTGGTCGAATCGGTCAGCGAGACCAGTGTTACCAGGGCCGCTGCCGTGATTGGTCCAACTAAAGGAATCAGTGCGAGCACGAAGCTAACACTTGCTAAAAGCAGAGCAAATGGAGCGCTGATAATTGAAAGGAAAATGAATGCTGCTAGGGCGTGGATGAATGCAACGGTGACCTGAGCGCTAACCCATTTACCTACACTCCCAACAACCTGCTCGGTTATCTCTGAGAACCTGTCTCTTTTGGAAGCCGGAACCATTTTGTAGCTGAATTCTTTGAGTTGCTGAAGAGATGCCATCAGATAAAGAGTCAGAATAACAACGATGATGAATCCAAAGAGTCCGTTTATGATTCCTAGCCCCACCTGCAATACTCCACCAAGCAGCTCCGACCAGTTGGCGGTATCCGACAGATACTCCGCAACTTGGGTTAGAGAGCCAGAGATAACTCCGCCAACCTGCCGGTCAAAATCGTTAATTAGATCCAGGTCAATGAGTCCGCTGACAATTGCTGGCGCCGAGAGCACCAAGTTATTTGCCTCACGGATGACAGTCGGGATTATGTTGATAAGCAGCAAAGTCAGTAGCCCAACAAATCCAACTGCCACTACCGCAACCGAAGCCCACCGAGGCAGCCCCCGCTTGTCAATCCAGTTGACCATTGGTTCCAGGCCTAGGGCAATAAAAAGTGCTGCTGCTATGTAGGTGATGACCGTTGCAGTGGTTGCAAATGCGCCTCCTATAAGCAGCGCCAAGAGCACACCAAGACCCCCAAGCAAGCCCAAGCTGAAGGCATTGCCGACTCGGAGGTTGTTAATCTGCATCGATTCCTTCCTTTGAGCTGACATCAATCTCTGAAAGCTTCTGCTTGAGACTATAGATGTATTGTTCGATGCTATCGCTCTGCTGCGTCAATTTCCGCAGTTTCGCGGCTTGTTCTTTTTCTGTCCGTCTAAATTTCTCATTTGCTGAAGCCTCAATCTCAGCTGCTTGTAGCTCGGCTTTGTGCACAATTGCCTCTGCTTTTTCTCTAGCAATCTCGACTTGCTTTTGGTTTTCAGTGACTGCTGCCATCTCCAGGGTTTCAATTTCAAAAAGCAGCCTTTTTTTGGTTGCCAAAAGATCATTCACATTTTGTTGAGCCGATGCCACGAACTCTTGGGCCTCATGCATTGCCTCATCAGCCTTCTGCTTGAAATTCGCCTCAGCGTTTTTGTTCTGATCTGCAATCAATTTTTCAATCTCAGCCAGTTTTGTCTTGCCGACCAGTTGCTCCGCATCCTTTGGCGACAATTTTTCAAGTTCAGAAAGCTTCAGATTCGCAAGCTCTTGGTCCAGTTCGGCTTTTTGTAGTGCCAATTCCCGCTTGGCTCTCATCCTCATTCCTGCAACCTCGGTTGCAGCTTGCCCTCTTAGTCTGCCAGCTTCTTTTTCAGCTTCTTTGACGATGCCCAAGGCATGCTCTTTGGCACGCTCCAAAACCTCTGTAGCTTCAAGTTGACTGGACTGAGTCCAGGCTTTAGCACGCTTTTCAGCATCCTTGATTGTTTTTGTATACTCAGCCTCTAGCTGCTCTCTTCTTTGTTGCAGTTCTTCTTCAAGGCTTTGCTGACGATCTTCCAATTCAGCATTCTTCTCGCTGACTAAATTGGTCGCTATCTGCTCCGCGTCACTGAGAATCCTGCTTGCCTGGGCGCCAAGCGAGGAATAATCAGGTCGTTGCATGAACGAAAGACGCTCAAGCGCATCTTCGTGGGCGACCTTCAGCTCCTTCAGCTCGGCAACTATTTCTTGGTTGCGAGAGGAGAGTCTGACTATCTCAGCGTTTAGTCTTTTCAGCTCGCTGTCGACCTGATCTTTGTCGTAACCGCGTACGCTTGAATCGAATCTGCTATTCGCCTGCGACAAGTTTTCACTCCTGGTTAGTAAAATGCTTCGAGCTAGCCAAAGTCTAGCGGGAATGGTGCCAAATGAGATTTCTAGCTGCAGCGCTGGTGTTTCTGCTGTCAACTGCAAGTTTGCTCTACGGGGTTGCGATGCAGACCATTTGGGCTCCTGAAACCGAGGTTAGGCACTCTCTAAACCTCGATGAGAGCAGCAAGTACGCACTCATAGAACCTGAACTAATCGGCTCTTACGCAGAAAAGGTTGATATTCGGATTGTCGGTGACGGATCGGTGAGTCTGATCTCGGGTAGGGAGAGCGACTTGCGAGCTTGGCTTGACGGGACAGACTGGGCTTTACCATCGCTATTAGTGAACCCCGCCCAAGAGTCATCAAATTTGATTAGAAGAAATTTCTCGGGAGACAATCCGCCGAATTCCATTTCTGGTTTCGATGTTTTCATTTCCGAGGAGAGGGCTAACAGAGTAATGGAGCAGACTCTCTCCTATCAGCCAGGCATCGGGTATGTAATTGCCTCAGACGGAGTCAACCCCGTTCCCAGTTCTTTGACCCTGACCTGGCAGGTTGAGCCTCCCGAGATCGCGTCTGGACCTTTTTTGGTGGCGAGTGTGCTGGGTTATGCCCTGAGTTTGATTACTCTGGTGTATGCAATCAGGAAGCAGAACTTTAGACCTAGAAGGTCTGGCCCCAAACTTCCAAAGCCACCTTCTTATCGCAAAACGCTCTCTTCAAAGCTTTCAAATCCAGCTCCGAAAAAGCGAGGCAGAAGAGCTAAGTTCGTAGCGATTGGCCTCTCATCGGTAGTTCTGGCCGGTTGTGCACCGCAGTACCCAGATCCCTCCTTGACCCCTACTCCTCCAGAAGAGGTTTCGGTTCCGAGTTTGAACGCGGTTCAGTTTGAGAGCATTCTCGATGACATTGTTCAGGCTACCCAGGAAGGTGATGAGTCTAGGAACAGAGAGGTTTTGGACAGCAGGGTTGCAGGCCCAAGCCTGGTCTTCAGAAACTCTTTTTACACACTTTTAAATCGATCTGATGAGATCCAGCCACCGAAACCAATCAGCAATCAATTGCAATTGGCTTTGCCATCAAAGACCGAAACTTGGCCAAGGGTGGCAATGATGGTTGTCGGTGAGGGAACAGTTGAATCACCACTTCAAGCTTTGTTTATCCGTCAAGAGTCGGTCAGAGCCAACTATCAGCTTTGGTACAACATAGAACTACTTCCAGGAATTGAGTTTCCAGAGGTGCCGGCTTTGGAAGCAGGTTCGGCGCCAATCACCGGAGACAGTGGATTTTTGAATTACAAAGTCAGCGGATTGGTGCCAGCTGTAGGTGATTTGGTTGACTTTGGCCTGGATTCTGTCGCAGTCAGCGTGATGGATCCAAATAATCAATACATAACCCAGGCAAGCGACAATTTGCTGGCGCTGAGAAACTCGCTGGAAAATGCCATCATCGAAACCGACCACGAACTGGGTGATGAAAACATCATTCAAATGGCAACAACCGATGCCGGTGCTCTGGTCGCATTTTTCATGATTGACCAGACCCAGATAGCACCAACCGAGATTGCCGAGGCAATTGCTGTTGAGCCTGGCCCAGAACAGGTGCTACTTGGAAGTGAAGCGAGTGCCACCGGTGTTGAAACCAGATACGGGACAATGCTTTTAGCTCACATCCCAGCAGCCCAGTCAGAGCGTCGGGTTAGGATTTTGGGGGCATCGCAAGTATTGCTAAGCGTGTCCAGATTGGAAGGCGATGAGTAATTTAGCCGGCGGCCAAGATCTTTCAGGTCTCGGAAAAGGTGACAGGGCCTACCCTCCCTTTACAGTTGCTGATGAATCAAAACTGAGGGAATACATCGAGCTATCAAACCAGCTGCCAATTTTGGTTTTGTTTAGCGCAAACGACTCAGAGGACCTCAAATCCAAGCTTTCTGGGTTTGTTTCAGAAGCTGGTGGCAGGCTTTTGGGGCTGGAAATTGACATCAACAGCCAACCTCAGTTGGCTCAGGCTTTCGGAGTCTCACAAACTCCAACCGTTGTTGCACTGCTATCGGGCCAACCGGCACCGCTGTTCCAAGGAGACCAGCCAGAGCAACAAATATCGGGTGTCATCAATCAACTTTTGCAGGCAGCTGTTCAAAACGGAGTGAGTGGATCGGTAAAACTGGGCGAGGAGCAAAAGCCAAACCTATCTGGCTTGGTTGCTGAGCTTATTTCTCAGGGCAATCTTGATGCAGCCGAGGTGGAGTTGGAGAAAGCTTTGCAGCTGGAGCCAAACGATGAGCAATTGCTTTCAATGAAGCGCCAGATAGAACTTATGAAGCGCATGGGTGGGGTTGATCTATCGGGGGCAATGGAGATTGATAGCGATGACCCCGACCAGTTGCGCATCAAATCCGATGCCCTGCTGGTTCACGGAGATGCGCAAGCGGCGCTAGATAATCTTTTGGATAAGTTTTTAGCTGCCGCAGAAGAGGATCGCGAAAAGCTTAGAAATCACTTGCTCGAACTGTTTGAGCTGATAGGAAACAGTGACCCACTGGTTTTGAAAGCCAGGGCGCGTCTTGCCAGCATGCTGTTTTAGTCTTAGACCATGAAAGTTTTTCTGGACCACGCATCAACGACGCCGTTACGGGCGGTTGCCAAAGAGGCGATGATGCGAGGGTTTGAGGTTTCTGCAAATCCATCATCGGTTCACTCACTCGGTCAATACACACGCAGCTTGCTAGAAGACGCCAGAGACTCGATTGCTAAGTCTTTAGATTGCAATCGCAGTGAGGTTATTTTCAACTCTGGTGGAACTGAGAGTGATAACCAAGCAATCAAAGGTCTTTTCTGGGAGCGCAATAAACAAAAAACCCGGAAGGTTGTTATCAGTGCAAAAACTGAACACCATGCAGTTTTAGACACCGTGGAGTGGCTTGAAAAACATGAGGGCGCGGAGGTTATCTGGATTGATGTCGACAGCCTAGGTCGATTGGATTACAGGCAACTTGAGGATGTTATCAATTCAAGGACAGATGAAATCGCGGTGATTTCGTTGATGTGGGCAAACAACGAAACGGGAGTTATTACTGACATTCCCAGAGTGTGTTCAATGGCTAATGCTCGCGGCATCCCGGTTCATTCGGATGCAATCGCAGCCGCCGGTCACATGCCAATTAGCTTCAAAGAATCGGGGCTTGCTGCAATGACAGTCAGCGGTCATAAGCTTGGCGCTCCAATCGGGGTTGCGGTATTGATTGTTGGTCGTGCGGTGAAACTGGAATCACTGGTTCATGGGGGAGGTCAAGAGCGTGCAATGCGTTCGGGAACCATGAACTATCCACTGGCAATGGCCTTTGCGGCAGCTCTTGAGGAAGCAACCAAAGAGCTTGGCTGGCGAGAGAGGCAACTGGGTCAACTGAGAGACCATTTGGAGACCGAGGTGAAGAAACTTATCCCAGAGGTTGAGATAACCACTCTGGGCGCTGACAGACTGCCTGATAATTCACACATGATTTTCTCTGGCTGCCAAGGGGACTCTTTATTGTTTTTGCTCGACATTGCCGGAGTTGAGGTCAGCACTGGAAGTGCTTGTCAGGCTGGTGTTATCGGCCCCAGCCATGTTTTGTTGGCAATGGGCAAAACTGAAGAAGAAGCCAATGGTTGTCTTCGGATCACTCTTGGTTATAACTCCACCAAAGAAGATGTAGATAAGTTTTTAGGTGCAATTTCCGAGGCTTATGTCGGTGCAAAACGCGCGGGTTTGAGTGCCAGGTAGTTATTTAGCAAATACTTTTTTAGACTACTCAGGTGAAAGTTTTAGCAGCGATGAGTGGTGGAGTTGATTCTGCCGTAGCGGCAGCCCGTGCGGTGGAGGCAGGACACGATGTTGTTGGTGTCCATCTAGCACTCTCCCGGATGCCTGGGACTCTAAGAACCGGCTCCAGAGGTTGTTGCACCATCGAAGATTCAATGGATGCTCAGCGGGCATCGAACAAACTTGGAATCCCTTTTTATGTTTGGGATTTTTCAGAAAGATTTAAGCAAGACGTAGTCGATGACTTCATTGCTGAGTATGCAGCTGGAAGGACCCCTAACCCCTGTATGCGATGCAACGAAAGAATCAAGTTTGCAGCCCTTTTAGAAAAAGCCTTGGCACTCGGGTTTGATGCGATCTGTACTGGTCACTACGCATCAGTTGAATATGACGAAAACGGAAACCCCGAACTTCACAGATCGCTGGAGATGGCAAAGGACCAAAGTTATGTTCTGGGTGTATTGACCACAGAGCAGCTGCAGCATGCAATCTTTCCCCTTGGCAAAACGGCCAGCAAGGAGCTGATTCGAGCAGAGGCCGATAGTAGGGGTCTAAGTGTTGCAAAAAAGCCTGATAGCTACGACATTTGCTTCATTCCAGAGGGTGACACCAGGGATTGGTTGGGCGACCACCTGCAGGCAGAGCCAGGAAAAATTGTTGATCAAGATGGCAACGAATTGGCAGAACACGATGGCACCATTGGCTACACCATCGGTCAGCGCAAGGGATTGCGAATTGGAAGACCGGCTGCCGATGGCAAGCCCAGATACGTTTTGGACATCAGGCCCAAAGAGCGGGAGGTTGTTGTTGGACCTCAAGAAGCACTTCAGATCAGTGAACTAAGCGGTGAGCGCTTTAGTTGGTGTGGGGTGGGGCCTGAAAATCCTGAGCAGTGGCAGCCGGTTGACTGCCAGGTCAGGGCGCATGGAGATACGGTACCTGCTGAGATGGCAATAATTGACGGTGAAATGAAGATTCGCCTCACCGAGCCTCTATACGGGGTTGCTCCAGGACAGACAGCCGTTGTTTATCAGGGAACCAGAGTTTTAGGTCAAACCACTATTGATCGAACAGTGAGTGCCCAGGCGGCAAATGTCTAATCCGACAGAGCGTATTTTCGAGCTCAGGGAGCTTATAAACAAATATCGAGACAGTTATTACAACCAAGATCTTTCGCTGGTCAGTGACGCTGAATATGACGTCTTAGAAAAAGAGCTCGCTCAGTTGGAGGCTCAATATCCTGAGTTTGCCGAAGAAAGCCCTTTGGCTGAGGTCGGTGGAGCTGTTTCTAATACTTTTGACCCGGTTGAGCATCTTGAGCCGATGATGAGTCTTGACAACGCATTCAGCTTTGATGAGTTGCAGGCCTGGAGTGATCGTGTTGGCTCAGGGCCTTTTTTATGTGAATTGAAAATTGACGGCCTTGCCATAAACCTCCGTTACCTCAACGGAAAACTGGTCTCAGCGGCAACCAGGGGAGACGGAGTTACGGGTGAGGATGTGACACTGAATGCCAAAACCTTGCCGCAAATACCTACTGAACTGGCTGGCGAGAATCACCCCGAACAGATTGAAATCAGAGGAGAGGTTTATTTCGCCCTAGACGATTTTGAAAAACTGAATGAAGGCTTGATTGCTGCCGGCAAAGCACCTTTTGCCAATCCCCGAAACAGTGCTAGCGGATCGCTTAGGCAAAAAGACCCGCAGATTACAAAAACCAGACCGCTAAAGCTCCTGGTTCACGGTTTCGGCGCTTGGGCGGAACACGGACTAAAAACACAAAGTGATGTTTATAAGCTTCTCAAGCAGTGGGGATTACCAGTTAGTGATAGAGCGGCAGTATTTGAAACCCTCACCGAAGTAGAGAATTTCATCGGCAAACACCTTGAGCTCAGGCATTCTTTGGAGCACGAGATAGACGGCGTTGTTGTGAAGGTGGATTCGCTTGAGAGACAGCGCCAGCTTGGTTTCACATCAAGGGCTCCTCGCTGGGCTATTGCCTATAAGTATCCTCCAGAGCAGGTGCAGACCAAACTCAATGACATCAAAGTCAGTATTGGCAGAACTGGACGTGCAACTCCCTATGCGGTGGTGGAGCCAATCAAGGTTGCAGGCAGTGAGGTTGAGTTTGCCACCCTGCACAACCAAGACGTGGTGAAGGCCAAGGGTGTGTTGATTGGTGACACCGTGGTGCTCAGAAAAGCGGGGGATGTAATCCCCGAGATTTTGGGCCCTGTGGTGCAGTTGAGAGACGGCAGCGAAAAAACATTTGTGATGCCAAAAAACTGCCCCGAATGCGGAACGGAATTAGCACCAGCCCAAGAGGGCGATGTTGATCTAAGGTGTCCCAATTCCAAATCCTGTCCGGCTCAATTGCGGGAGCGAATTGCCTACCTCGGATCCCGTTCAGCGCTGGACATCGAAGCACTCGGTTACGTATCGGCAACTGCATTGACCCAACCTGCCTCACCGGCTCCAGTCGTTTTGAGTGAGGCGGATATTTTTGACCTGACACTGGAAGATTTATTGCCAATCAGGGCCTATGTTTTGGATCCCGACACCGGTGAGAAAAAACTAGATGCTGAAGGTAATCCTAAAATCGTTGACTACTTCAAAAAGAAAAACGGTGAACCGGGGGAGATAGCACTGAAGCTACTTGCCAACCTGGAACAGGCCAAGCAGAGCGCTTTATGGAGAATCCTGGTTTCTCTTTCAATTCGCCACGTGGGGCCTGTGGCGGCGAGGGCTTTGGCCGATCACTTCGGTTCTATCGAGAGAATCTTTGAGGCCAGTGAGGATGAACTTGCAGAGATTGACGGGGTGGGTCCAACACTTGCTGAGAGCATAAAGACTTGGTACCAGGTTGATTGGCATCAAGAGATAATCCATCGCTGGAAACTAGCTGGGGTAAAAATGGAAATTGACGGTCACCCTGGGCCGGGACAACTATCCACCGAGGGAGTGCTCTCTGGCCAGACAGTGGTTGTTACCGGGTCCCTCGAGGGGATGACCCGTGATGAGGTTGAAGAGGCCATCAGGCAGGCAGGTGGGAAGCCAGCAAGCTCTGTTAGTAAAAAGACATCGTTTTTGGTGGCTGGGGCCAATGCTGGATCGAAACTAACAAAAGCAGAACAACTCGGAGTTGAGATAATAGACCTAGATGAGTTCAGAAGCCGTTTGAGTCTTTGAACTACTTATAAGCTTGACCACATTGACTGAAAGCAACCAATGAGTGAAATAACCCCTGAAAACGTGAGGCATCTGGCCTCTCTTGCAAGAATTTTGGTAACCGATGAAGAGGTGGAGAAGCTAGCCAAAGAGCTGGATGTGATTGTTGAGTCTGTGGCACAGGTGAAATCAGCCGTAAGTGATGACACACCAGCAACTTCTCACCCAATCCCTATGGCAAATGTTTATCGCGAGGATGAGGTCAAACCGTCGCTTTCTCAACAGCAGGCATTGAGTAACGCCCCTGATCAAGCAGAGGGCAAATTCAAAGTCAATGCAATTTTGGATGAGGAGTAAATCAGTGACCGAGCTTTATAAAAAACCAGCTAGTGAGCTGGCTGAAATGCTTCAGAAGCGTGAGGTCAGTTCAGTTGAGCTAACAAAACTGTTTCTAGACAGGTCAGAGAAGCTAAACCCGCTGACAAACAGCTACCTGCAGATAACCCGTGAAACGGCCATTGAGCAGGCAGAGAAGGCGGATCAGCTGATTGCAAGCGGTGATGCACCTTCTGCTCTTACAGGCGTTCCAATAGCCGTAAAAGACAACCTCACCACAACTGATGCGATTACAACCGCTGGTTCCAAAATCTTAGAAAATTACCTGCCGCAGTATGACTCGACGGTTGTCGCCAAGCTAAGAGCGGCTGGTATGCCGATTCTTGGCAAGACAAACTTGGACGAGTTTGCAATGGGTTCCTCAACTGAGTTCAGTGCATACGGTCCGAGTAAAAATCCTTGGGATTTAGAAAGAATCCCCGGTGGCAGTGGGGGAGGATCATCCTCAGCCGTTAGTGGTTTCTTGGCACCAATCGCAATCGGTTCTGACACTGGAGGCTCAATTCGGTTTCCAGCTGCGGTAACTGGAAGCGTTGGAGCAAAGCCAACATATGGCGCAGTTTCTCGTTACGGATTGATTGCCCTGGCAAGCTCGTTAGATCAGGTTGGCCCAGTTGCAAACGATGTTTATGACTCGGCGATGCTGCAGGATGTGATTGCAGGTCACGACCCAATGGATTCAACCTCTATTGTCGAATCCCTCGGTCAGATGGCTGAATTTGCAAAGAAAAACGACGTCAGCGGTTTGCGAGTTGGTGTTATCAAACAACTTGCAAGTGATGGTTTTCACCCAGGTGTGAAGGCGAGATTCGATGAATCGATCAAATTGCTTAGTGACGCTGGAGCGCAGATTGTTGAGGTTGACTGTCCAAGTTTTGAGTATGCGGTTAGTGCTTACTATCTCATCTTGCCCGCCGAGGCATCTTCAAACCTAGCCAGGTTTGACTCTGTCAGGTTTGGCAAGAGAGTTCTGCCGGAGGGAAACCCAACCATTGAGCGAGTAATGGCTGCAACCAGAGAAGCGGGCTTTGGACCCGAGGTGAAGAGAAGAATAATCCTCGGAACCTATGCGCTATCCAGTGGTTACTACGATGCTTACTACGGCTCAGCCCAAAAGGTTAGAACATTGATTCAACGCGATTTCGAAAAGGCTTTTGCTGCTGCTGATGTGTTGATTTCACCAACCGCTCCAACAACAGCATTCAAATTCGGCGAGAAAATGGATGACCCACTGGCTATGTATTTGAACGACATTGCAACCATCCCTGCAAACCTGGCTGGAATACCAGGTATCAGCATTCCGAATGGTCTGGCAGAGAATGATATGCCGTCGGGACTTCAGATTCTGGCTCCAGCAATGAAAGACGGGCTGATGTATTCGGCGGCTGCCGGTATCGAGAAACTACACAACGATCAGTGGGGTAAGCGAATGATTGATTTTGCTCCAGAGTTGGGGGTGAACTAATGGCCAAGGCTGAATTGATGGATTTTGATAAAGCAATCGAGAAGTATGAGGTTGTCATAGGTCTTGAGGTGCACGTTGAGCTAAACACCAACACCAAGATGTTTTGTGGATGTGCAAACGTGTTTGGAAATGAACCAAACACCAACGTGTGCCCGGTATGCCTTGGTCTCCCAGGAGCACTTCCGGTGGTCAACGGAAAGGCTGTTGAATCTAGCATCGCAATAGGTCTCGCATTGAACTGCTCAATTGCCAAAGACGGCAGATTTGCAAGAAAGAACTATTTCTATCCGGATCTGAGCAAGAACTTCCAAACAAGTCAGTATGACGAACCAATTGCCTATGAGGGGCAGTTGGATGTCCCGGTTGCAAGTGGCAAGGTCTTCACAGTGGGTATCGAAAGAGCACACATGGAGGAAGATGCTGGAAAGCTAACCCACGTAGGTGGTGCTGGTCGTATTCAGGGAGCGGAATATTCACTGGTTGATTTCAACCGAGCCGGTGTTCCACTTGTTGAAATTGTGACCAAGCCAATCTTTGGCGCAGAGGCAGAAGCTCCGGAGTTAGCCAGCGCTTATGTCAGGCAGATTCGTGAAATCGTGAAGGCGATGGATGTCAGTGATGCCCGTATGGAGCGTGGAAATGTCAGATGTGATGCAAACGTTTCACTTCGTCCCAGAGGCCAGGAAAAACTAGGCACCAGGACTGAGACCAAAAACGTAAACTCTCTCAGAAGTGTTGAAAATGCAGTTAGGTATGAAATTCAGCGCCAGGCGGCAATTTTGGAAGCTGGCGGGAGCATCACCCAGGAAACTCGTCACTGGCACGAGGATAAGAAATATACCTCAGCCGGAAGACCTAAATCAGACGCCGATGACTACCGATACTTCCCTGAGCCTGACCTGGTCCCGGTTCAGCCGAGTGACGAGCTAATTGAGAAAATTCGCTCAATGCTTCCAGAAAACCCAGCCAGCAGAAGAGCAAGACTGCAAGCTGAGTGGGGAATGGGTGACCTTGAATTCAGAGACATCGTAAATTCTGACCTGCTGGACGAGGTTGATCAAACCGTTTCACTTGGTGCAACTGCGCAAGCAGCTAAGAAGTGGTGGACAGGCGAGATTGCCCGAATTGCTAACAGCGAGGGTAAAGAATTTACCGAGCTTTCGGTGACACCTAAAGATGTCGCCGAGCTTGAGCAAATGATTCAGTCAGGAAAGCTCAACGACCGTTTGGCTCGTGAAGCCCTAGCGGGCGTAATTGCGGGCGAGGGAAACGTTTCAGAGGTTATGTCCTCACGCGGATTAGAGGTCGTCAGTGACGATGGAGCGCTGACCGCTGCTGTTGATAAGGCATTGGCTGAACAGCCTGATGTTTTGGAGAAAATCAAAGCCGGCAAGGAGCAGGCTGCCGGCGCGATCATTGGTGCGGTAATGAAAGAGATGCGCGGACAGGCCGATGCTGCCAGGGTCCGTGAGCTTATTCTGGAAAGGGCTAAAGCCTAGAGGAATTTGGGGTGAGTAACGGGACTTGAACCCGCGGCCCCCTGGACCACAACCAGGTGCTCTACCAGCTGAGCTATACCCACCAAGATCTCCCTTGAATTAGGAAGACATCAAATTGTATCAGCTTGTAATGCTTTGGCTACCGCTTTTGCATCTTCAGCTTTAGGTCCAGGGGCATCAACCAGCACAACCTGCCGGTAGTAGCGAAGCTCAATGATTGATTCCTGAATGTCGGCAAGCGCTCTGTGGTTGCCGGCTTTTTTGGGCTGCTGTTGATAAACATCTGGAAACCAGCGCCTTGAGAGCTCTTTTAGGCTTGAAACATCAATATTGCGGTAGTGCAAAAAAGAGTCAAGCTCGGGCATTTGACGGTTTATAAACATCCGGTCGGTTCCGATTGAGTTTCCGCATAACGGAGCTGTCCTGGGTTCCTCAATGAACTGTTTTATGTATTTCGTCACCTGCTTATCTGCCTCTTGCAGCGTGATTCCGTTTTCCAGCTCAGGCAGAAGCCCTGACTTCTCATGCATTTTGGTGACAAACTCGCCCATGTTTGAAAGGGCTGCCTCGCTGGGCTTTATTACAAGCTGCAGTCCCTCATCCAATACATTCAGCTCGGAGTCGGTAACTATTACAGCTATTTCAACTATCTCGTCTTTTTCTAAGTCGAGACCGGTCATCTCGCAGTCAACCCACACTAAATTTGATGGCACTTCTTATGCTCCTGCGTGCCTGGCTCGCTTGGTTGCCCGCTCTAGCTTGTTCTGTTCTCTACGGGCAATTCTTAGCTGCTTGCGGTCTGTTCGTCCCTCAACCAGCCAGTAAAGAACCGGCACAAGTATCAGCGTCAGGATGGTTGATGAGAACAATCCACCAATTACCACCACCGCCAAAGGTTGCGAGATAAATCCACTACCACCGGTAACACCAAGGGCAAGGGGAGTGAGGGCAAAGATGGTGGCAAATGCTGTCATCAGAATTGGCCTCAGGCGCTGTCTTGAACCGCTCATCATCGCATCTTGAACGCTTCTGCCCTGCTCTCGATACTGATTGATCAGGTCAATCAGAACAATTGCGTTTGTGACCACAATGCCTGTCAGCAACAAAAGTCCAATCAACGACGGAACAGCTAGGGCGATGTCGGTTACCAGCAGCATCACAAATGCTCCGGTTGCTGCAAAAGGAATACTAACCAGCAGTATCAGCGGCTGAATCAGTGAACCGAAGGTTGCAACCAGCACGATGTAAATAATTGCAATTGCTGCAAGCAATGCCAATCCCAGTTGGAAGAAGCTCTCCGCCTGGTCAGCTGCAACTCCACCAACTAGCGCATCTGTTCCAGCAGGAAGTTCGACCTCGTCCAAGGCTTCGGTTATCTGAGCTGTAACCGCACCGAGGTCGTCAAAGTTGGAGGAGATAGAAACCGTAGCTGTCCTGTCTCCAAGTTCACTGGTGATCTGTCTTGGTTTCAAAACTTCTTCAACAGAGGCAATCGAACTTAGGGTTACAGGTCCGGTAGCGGTTGGAATCAAGATCTGCTCAACCTCGTCGATGGTTTCAGGTATCTGTTGATTGGCAACATAGATATCGATGTCGTCACCTTCAACATTCAGGGCACCAATAGGTTGCGGTCTGAGCTGGTTGCTAACAATGCCGCTGACTGCAATCTCGCTGAGACCAATCTCAGCTGCCGCTTCACGGTCAACCTGGACTTCCAATACTCTTTCGGCAGCAGCTAGCGAGGTTGTGATGTTGTCGACATAGCTAAGTGGCCGCATTGCCTGAACAACCTCATCGACTATTCGAGCAAGGTCCTCTTCGCTGGCACTGGAGATCTCGATATCAATGGTGTCGCTTCCTCCGAAACCACCTCCACCTTCGCTTATGGATACCTCTCCAAGATCTTCTCTCGCACCTGCCAGACGTGTTACCTCGGACCGAACCTCATCGATATCGGCATCTTCTTCAACAGTTACTGTCAATCGAATTCCTTGAGCACTTGCTCCGAAGGCCACTCGACCGTCAACGGTTGATCCCACGGAGGCTTGAACCAGCTCGACACCTTCAATGTCGATTACAAGTGCTTCAAGCTCCTTGGCTGCGGCATCCTGCTCTTCAAAGCTTGTCTGTCCCGCCAGTTCTTGGTTAACAACAAACTGATCGCTTCCGCCATCGTCTAAGAAGTCAGTTCTCAGCTGGGGTACAAGCGAGAATGTGTAGCCAAGAACCAACAGCGCCGCTGTCAAAGTAATCCAGGGGTGATCTGTGGTGGTTCTAAGGATTGGCACGTAGCCTTTTTGCAAGAAACCTTTTTGTTCTTGGATTTCTTGCTCTTCGCGCTGACGCTGTTCGAATCCGACAGGGTTTTCAGCCTGTGCTTTTTTGAGCTTTTTACTCATGCCCAGGAACCAGTAAGCCAAGACAGGAATGATCGTCAAGGAAACCAGCAATGAGGCCAACAGTGCCAGGGCGACTGTGAATGCAAAGGGTCTGAATAGTTCTCCAACGATTCCACCGACCAATCCCAGTGGTACAAATACAGCAGCATTGGTGATTGTGGAGGATGTAATCGCTCCGGCAACTTCTTTTACGGCAGTCTTGATTGCATCAAGCTTTTCTTTTCCATAAGAAAGATGCCTGTTGATGTTTTCAATAACAACGATTGAGTCATCCACCACTCGACCGATAGCAATTGTTAGGCCACCGAGGGTAAGGATATTGAGTGAGAAATCAGCTGCTGCCAAACCAATGAAGGTAATCAACACTGAAGTAGGAATTGAGACAGCGGTGATGATGGTGGATTTGAAACTCAGCAGGAATATAAGAATTACCAGCACAGCAAAGCTAAGACCGAGGATTCCCTCTGTGGTGAGGTCCTCGATTGATTTTTCAATAAAAGGTGCCTGGTCGAGAGTTGTTGCTACCGTAACCGGCTTGCTAAGCCCATCTTCTAACTCGGCAATCAGTTCGGTTACGCCGTTGGAGACATCGACACTGTTTCCATCCGGGGTTTTGGTAATCGATATCGCAAGAGATTCAGAGCCATTTACACGGGATATCGAGGAGATCGGAGCATCTATCAATGAAACATCGGCAACATCGCTAATTAGCACCACCGAAGGCTGGCCTGGGGCAATTAGAGGCAATGCGGCAAAGTCTTCAACCGTTGAGACGCGCGAGCCCACCTCAACTGCAATTGATCCTTCTTCATCTTCAAGTGTTCCAGCAGGAAGTACCAAACCATTCTGCTGCAAAGCTGTTGTAATGCTTTGCTGGGTTAGACCAAAGCTTGCAAGTGCCTGCTGGTCAATGTCCATCTCGATTCGTTTTTCACGAGCTCCGCTGATAGCAATGTCTCTAACACCGTCAACCTGTCTAAATAATGACGGTGCAATTTCTTCAAGCTCTTTCGCGATTGCCTCGTTGTCACCATCATTGGCACTAACTGCCAAAACAATGATTGGAACCTCGTCAAATGATCCTGCTATGACCTGCGGACTCACATCACTTGGAAGCGATCCCTCGATGGCACTCACCGCAGAATTCAGGGCATCGGTGATTTCGGATGTGGTTTTTCCAAACTCAAAGGTGGCGGTGATAACACTCAGTCCCTGCGAGCTTGTGGCACTGGTTGAATCAATGCCCTCAAGGCTTGTGATGCTGGATTCCAAAACCTGTGAAACTTGCTCATCAACAATCTCAGGTGAAGCACCTGGATAGGGGGTAACAACAGCTGCGGTTGGAAACTGAATGGATGGGATGAGCTCTTGCTTTAGAGAGGTGAGGGAGACAAATCCTCCAACTGCAACTAAAAGGGTAAGTAAAGCTACAACAATTCTGTTTGCCAGAGATAGATTGGCGAGTTTTGACAAGTTTCCTCCTGGGGAAAGACCCCTATAGTCTTGCACTGTTCACTTACGAGATTACTCTTGATTCGCTGAGTTTTTCTATCAGCTGAATATCGGTAATTTGCAAGCTTTTATGAAAATGCTAATAAACTTTGTGCTTGTGCCCTCGTAGCTCAGCGGATAGAGCAGAAGACTTCTAATCTTTTGGTCGCAGGTTCGATTCCTGCCGAGGGCGCCAGATTTATTCTTTTACCAATCCAGCTGACTATCTAGAGCCCTGAGGCTGTCTGTTACCGCTACTTGAACGGCGCGAATTAGGTCTTGAACTTGAAGGTCTCGATTGCCGAGACTGAGTCGCCCCAGCTTCCCTCTGCGGTCGCTTGCGCTGACCACTTCGAGCACCAGGCCGTCCACCCTGCTTCGGCTGAGGTTTGGGGACTACGGGCTTTACAAGTTCCGCAACTTCTCCAATAAGGGCTTTTACCTCGGGTGAGTGCTCTGTTACCGATTGGGGCTTGACGTTGATTTTTGCCTTGCTGAGCAAAGCGGACAAATCTTTGCGTTGGGTTGGCAAAGAGATGGTCACAACATCACCCACTGCTCCTGCTCTAGCGGTTCTGCCAGAGCGGTGAAGGTATGCCTTGTGTTCAGCGGGTGGATCAACGTGAATTACCAAACTCACTCCATCCACGTGTACACCCCTGGCTGCCACGTCGGTGGCTACTAGCACTTTCGCTCGTCCAGCACTGAATGCCTCAAGGTTTCGATCACGGGCAGCTTGCGACAAATTGCCGTGCAGGTCAACAGCAGGAATGCCAGCCTGAGTTAGGGCCTTGGCAAGTTTCTTGGCGTGGTGTTTGGTTCGCATGAACAAGATTCTTCTTCCTGTTCCAGATGCCAATGCATAAACCAGGCGCTTTTTAGCTTCGGCGTCGGAGGCCTCGAGAACATGGTGGGTCATCTGGCTAACAGGTGAATCGGCACTGTCAACAGCGTGAGTAACCGGATTTTGCAAAAACTTATTTACAAGCGTATGCACACCGTTGTCCAAAGTTGCTGAGAACAGCAATCGCTGCCCACCTCGAGGGGTGGCAGTCAAAATTCTGGTGACTCCCGGCAGGAAACCAAGATCCGCCATGTGGTCAGCCTCGTCCAACACCGTTACCTCAATTGCGTCAAGTTTTAGAAAACCCTGTTTCATAAGGTCTTCCAGTCGCCCCGGGGTGGCAACGATAATCTCGACACCATCCCGAAGCCCCTGAACCTGTTTGTTTTGTGAAACCCCACCAAAGATTGTCATAACCCTGAGATTCATTGCTTTTGCCAAAGGCTCTAAAGTCTTGCTGATTTGGGTGGCAAGCTCGCGGGTTGGGGCCAAAACCAGACCCCTGGGCTTGCGGGAAGCTTGTTTGTTGGCAGGAGAACTGGCAAGCCTTGCAACCAGTGGGATTCCAAAGGCAAGGGTCTTTCCAGAACCCGTCTTACCCCTTCCCAAAACATCTAATCCAGCCAGGGTGTCTGGTAGCGAATCAACTTGGATGGGGAATGGTGAATCAATACCCTGTGTGCGAAGCACCTCTGCAATCTTGGCGGGTACGCCAAGATCTAAAAAAGTCTTTGATGACATATGTGAATTACTTTCATGTGATGGAATGCATCACTTTTGAGCCCAATTATCTGAGCGGATGGCGAAGACATCGAACTGATGAATCCGTTCGCCGGAGGAAGATTTTCGCGATAGTTTCGCGGTTGACGTTCTACGACGCAAGCCAGTGAAATAAAACTGACTTGTTCTTAGTCTAGTGCAGTTATGCAGATAAGCATCGGGTCAATGTTTTTGAGGGAGAGACCTAGAGCTTTCCAATAATCTGTTCGATCGTCACGTCATTCGCCTTAGCGGTTTTTCCAAACCTGTGGTGCGTATTTTTTGAGGATGTAGCTTTCGAAGAGTGCCACTAGGTTATAAAGCACTATCGAAACAACTGTGATTGTTGCAACGTATGCCCAGACCTCATCAGTTCTCGCGCGGCCAACCGCAGAGATGATTCCGTAGCCTATGCCCTTGCCGGTTGCCAACCATTCCACCAATAGGGCACCGGTGATTGCCCCTGGCACTGAAATCTTGACTGCTGCAAAAAAACTTGGCAGAGAACTCGGGAAGGCAACATACCTGAGAGCACCCCAGCGGTTTGCTCCGTAAACCGTTGCCACATCCAGCATCGCTTTTGATGCACTTCTAAGACCAAAAACGATGTTTACCAACGCTGGAAACAAAACCACAATCGCCCCCATGACTGCAACTGTTACCTGCTCTCGACCAAAAATCAGGATCAGGATCGGAGCCATTGCAATAAGCGGGACACTTCTGAGCAGCATTGCAATTGGCATAAGCGCCTGCTCAATACTTTTTGAAACAGTGAAAAGCACCGAGATAAACGTTGCAAAGAATAAACCGAATGAGAACCCGATAGAGGCATCAATTAGGGTTTGCCCAAGTGCTGACATAACCAACTGCTGGTGCTCGGCAGCATCCTCAATGAATAAATACTCAAAAACATCCAGCGGGCCTTTCCCGATATAGGGAGAGACATCGAAAGCCCATAGAGAAAATACCCAAAGAACAACAACAACTGCTAGCGACAGAAGCGTGTTTAGGACATTGGTTGAAAAAAGTTTGGCGGTTTCTTTTGCTGCATCTCGCTTGACCTTGCTGCGAACCGCAATCAGTGAGCTGTCTGAAGAATCTTCGATTTTGAAGTTCACTTAGTGCTCCCTTCCGCCCAGGGAGTCAGGATTTTGCCCAAAAAACTGAAAAGAGCGTATCCAGCACCTGCTAATAAACCCGAAACCAATGCAACACCCCAAACTCTGGCAACCTCAAGGGTTTGCTGAGCGTTGACCATTGCTGGACCAAAGCCAACATCCGGACCTCCCACATATTCACCGAGGATTGCCCCTAAAAACGCAGCTGGAGCTGCAATTTTGAACGCCGCCAAGATTGAGGGAAGTGCTGAAAGTAATTGCACCTTTGCAATTTTCTGCCATGCGCCCCCTCCAAAAGCGGAGACGACATCCATCATTCGCTGATCAGTTGACTTGACTCCTGTTAGGGCACCAATCATGGTCGTAAAAAAGACACTCAGGGCAGCCAGCACGATTGCCGCTCCGGCTGGTTCACCGTTGGCAGGTGCTCCGACAATCAGCCTCACAATCGGTCCGATTGCAACTATTGGAATGCAGTAGGTGATGATCGCTATCTGGGTTGTTAGGTTTTCAATTTTTGGAACCAACAGCGCAATTGCTGCAAACACCAACGCCAGACCGTTTCCCCAAGCGAAACCGATAGCCGCCTCGGTCAGTGTTACCGAGCCGTTTCTGAAATAAAACCCCCAACCGTCTTCAAACAGTTGCTGCAAAACCTCAAGCGGGGTCGGTATGGCGCCACCGCTACCATCAGGGCTCAGTCCGACATTGGCAAAAGCGGTGATGGCTAGAATCCACCAAATTCCGATTGTTGTGCTGATGCCAATAGTCCCAGTTGCCCAAGAAGGTAGTTTTTTCCTCCTGGTCGGGATGCTCAAATTAGCCATCGGTGTCGACTATTCCTTCTTCTCCAAAAAGCAGATCTGATGCTCTGTCATGCAAAGCGTGAAACTCGGGAGTTCTCATCAAATCAGGCGTTCTTGGCCTAGGGAGGTCGACTTCAATAATTTCTTTGATTCGGCCGGGCCTCGGGCTCATCACCGCAACCTGGTCGCTGAGGAAAATCGCTTCAGAAATTCCGTGGGTGACCATCAGGGTCGTGGCGGGCTTTTCTGTCCAAATTCTGAGAAGCTCCATGTTCAATCTTTGTCTGGTCATGTCATCCAATGCACCAAATGGTTCATCCAACAACAGCACTGAGGGTTGAACCACTAGAGCTCTGGCAATAGAAACTCGCTGACGCATGCCTCCTGAAAGCTGAGCGGGCCGAGCACTTTCAAAACCTTGAAGGCCGACCAGCTTGATCAGGTCGTTGATGAGAGAGTCATCGGCTTTGACTCGAGCCAGCTCAAATGGAAGTTTGATGTTCGAATAAACACTTCTCCATGGCATTAGAGCAGGATCCTGAAAGGCGATACCAAGACGGTGGTCTCTACGAAGCTCCATCGGATCCATGCCGTCCACGGTTACTTTTCCGGAGCTAGGTGTTTCAAGCCCTGCGAGGATTCTTAGAATCGTTGATTTTCCACAACCAGATGGGCCCAGCAGAGAGAGAAAACTGCCGCGGTCGGAGTGAAGGTTGGCGTTTTCCAGGGCAGTTACAGATTCACTGCCCATCTGGAAAACTTTGGAGAGTCCAGAAATGGTAATGCCACTGCCCAGACCTTTTTGATCTTGGGCAGTGGCGTCCATGGAACTCATTGGTTAGAGATTAGTCCAGAAGCTCTGGATTTTCTTCAAAAACCTCCGCAAGTAGGCTCATGTCGAACAGCTGATCAGCTGTTATCTCATAGCCCGCTGTCGCCAAAGTCTCAATGTTCTGAGCTTGAAGCCCCTCAGAGATTGTGAGCAGACCATTGGCTGCGGTTTCTTCGGTTAGAACAAGTAGCTCGTTCTGGGCTTCAGATTGCTGGATTTCTTTGTTAATGTCCAGACCTAGATCCGCACCATAAACTTCCACCGCCAGTCGGGCACCTTCTTCTGGGTCAGCTAGGGCATCTTTCCAGCCTTTGACTGTCGCGTACAAAAATGCTTTCAGCGCCTCGCGATTGTTGTCAATTGAATCCTGAGTAACAACAAAAGCCTCTGCAACAAACGGCAATCCGTTATCTGCAAAAAGTAGGTTGGTGGTTTCAAAACCTAGATTCTCAACAGTGATTGACTCATTGATGATGTAAGCCAGGAAACCGTCAACTTCACCATTCACAAGCGGTGATGGGTCGTATTCAACCGGAACCTTTGTCACTTCACTCTGGTCGATTCCGTTTGCAGCCAACATGGCATCAAACAGGGTCTCATTTCCACCAGCCTGAACACCGATTCGCTTGCCGATTAGATCCTGAGGCGTTTCAATGTTCGCACCGTCTTTGAGAGACAAGATTGTGAAGGGGCTTTTTTGGTAAGTGGCACCAATAATTTTCAGAGGCGCCTCTTCTTCAAGAATTACTGGGGTTACGGCAATAGCATCTGAGATACCTACCAGCGCTTCTCCCGACAAAACAACCGCTGCGGTTGCAGTTGGTCCGGCTGTGAAGTTCACTGAGTCAAATCCAGCCTCTTCGTAATATCCATTGGTGTCCGCGAAGTACTCACCCGCAAACTCAACATTTTTGATCCAGCTGAACTGAATGTTGATATCGCCCAGGCTTCCCTGTTCGGTCTCGGTGTCTGTCGCTGAACAACCCGCTAGGGTCAGTCCGACAATTGGTAGCACTGCTACCGCTGCAAGGAAACGCTTGCGCGCAGATGAAAAAACACCCATTTTTGTTATGCCTCTCGTTGTGGAAATTTAGATAAGTGTATAGATGTAATCATCTGTTTGTTTCCATTACGTTTCCTTTTTGTTCATGTCTCAAATTTGAGCTCTCTAAACTGACTTTCGGTGAGCATGGAATCAGTGGTTTTGGATTTAGGTTGTTATTCGCAAGCAATGTATTAGGATATTGCGTCATCGGAAGTAAGGAATGCTCATGAACAAGGAGCTCAGGTCAGATTGCCCAATTGCAGCTTCTCTGGACATACTGGGGGACAGGTGGACGTTTCTAATCTTGAGGGACATGCTGCTTGCAGGGAAATCTCAATTTGGAGAATTCGCAACTGAAGAGGGGGTTGCCACCAACATTCTTGCCGATCGTTTGTCCACACTAATCAGCCATGGAATCATTGAGAAGATTCAAGACCAAAATGATCAGCGCAAATATCACTATCGCTTGCTGAAACCCGGTGTCGAACTGCTCCCAGTTATTGGGGAGCTTGTCGCGTGGGGAATCAAGCACACAAGCGTTCCTGCTAACCCCGAATTTCAGTCAATGCTCAACGATGAGTCCAGGGCTCAATTCATAAGGCATCGCACCGAAGAGCTTCTGTCAACCAGCGGCAAATAGAAATCTGTTGCTAGCTTTCAAGTTTTGATGCGGTATCAAGCACTGACTGCTTGAAGGGCATCGGCGTCCAATCGAAATCCGCTTTGGTGTTGGAGATGTCAATTATCAAAGTCAAACCATCGGTTGAGGTGACGAGGGTTTTCAGCGCGGAATTGAAGCGTGACAATAGTCTCAGAACCGACATCGGAATCTTGAACCTTGGTGCTTTTTTGTTGCCGCTTTCTCTAAGTAACTTCGCAATCTCTGTCAATTTATTGGGCTCAGTTGTGAATGCCACCATATAGCGAGAATCTTTATTGTCGTTAGTTTTCAAGGCCGCCAGGTGAACTTCTGCAACATCTCTAACATCAGCCATGGGAAAGGCAATGTCAGGTATTGCCGGTTGCGCTCCTGACCATATTCCTCTGAAAAGTCCGATTGACTCAGAATCCTCGTTGGGGTCAATCGGGGGACCAATTACCACTCCGGGGTGAATTGTGATCAGGTCTGGATCACCTTGGCGTTTTTCAACAAAGTCCAAGACCACCTGTTCAGCTGCGATTTTGCTCTTTGTGTAAAGGGAAACCCGGGGGTCGTCTATCGGTGTGAAGTCTTTGCTAGTTGCAATTCCTTCGGTTATATGCCCTGCGATTGTAAGAGCTGTCGAAGTAACGACAATTTTTTTGACCTGCGCCGCAGCTGCATTTTCTAGCACTCGTCTCGTGCCATCAACAGCTGGACCAAACAGGGTGTTTTCATCATCGACGGCACCAAGTATCAGAGGGGAGGCGGTGTGAATGACATAGTCAACACCGTCCATAGCCTGCTCCCACCCTTCATCGGATAGCAGGTCAGCCTCGGCAAATTCGAGATTGTCAGTCGATGAGACAGTTGAGACCAATTCGAGAACTCTCGGTTTTTGTTTGAGATCTCTCAGGGTGGCTCGAACCTTATATCCGTCGTCTAGTGCGGTGGATGCGATACGCATCCCAACAAAACCTGTGATACCGGTAATTAGGACTGTTGGTTGAGGGGTAGACATCTAATAACCTCCTAGTTTTCTCTTGCTGAGACAGCTTTGAATGCCCAATAGCTGGCGAAAAGTGCGCCAACAATGCGAAGTACGTGCGCCAAGGTCCAATAAGTTAGATTTGCAACGATCTGTTCGTCTGATAACTCCATTGACCAAAAGGTTATGTTCAGCGGCAAATGAATAACTGTGGTGATTCCATAAACAAGGCCCAGGGCCAGCAGAGTGTTTCTCCAGAGGAGCCTCTCCTCAGTGCCCTTAACGCTTCTTATGGTTAGGGAGACGGATCCAATAAGCGCCGGAACGCTGGTGATGAAAACTGCAGGCAAAAGGAAGACGAAGTAGGAGGCAAACCATGCCTCGAATTCAGTTGGACCCGCCAGAAAAAAGAATGGAACTAAGCCCAAACCAATTGCGAGCATTACGCCGGTAAAACCAGCACTACCTGCCACTGTTAAAAATTTCATAATTTCACTTTCTTTTTACAAGTTGTTATACACTAACAGGAAATACTTGCAATTCAAAAGTTATATATTCTCGACAGGGGTCCAAAATGAGTGGGAAAAAAGTGTTAGTGACCGGTGTGTCTGGTTACCTAGGCCTTCATGTGGCGAAGTCGCTGATTGAGCGAGGCCATCACGTTAGAGGGACAATCAGAAACAGCTCTAAAGAAACCATGGTCAGAAACGCATTAGGAGTAGATGACAAGCATCTAACTCTTGCTGTGTGCGATTTGAACTCGGATAAGGGGTGGCCAGAGGCTTTTTCCGAAATCGATGCAGTAATTCATGTTGCATCACCATTCATTCTTTCTGAGCCAAAGGACGAACAGGTTTACCTCCGCCCGGCGGTCGAGGGAACGCAACGAGTTATGAATTTCGCCAAACAAGCGGGCGTGACAAAGGCTGTGGTCACATCTACCTATCTAACGATGGCGGGACATCTCTCATCTGGAATCTTTGGACCTAAGAACTTCACTCCCTCAGAGGACCCAGGAATCAATGCCTATATCCGCAGCAAAATTGCCGCTGAGCAAGCGTTGTGGGATTTTGTTGCATCCTCTGGATCAGGAATGCGTGTGAACACAATTCACCCTGGGGCAATACTCGGTCCTCCTCTCAGCTCAGAGGGAGAGGGAACGTCCATCTCAACACTTCGAGACATGATTAAGGGGTCAACTCCAGGGATTCCTCCAATTAGTGTTCCTATGGTTGATGTAAGGGATGTTGCTCAAGCGCACGTTGCCGCAATGGAGTCTGATTTCACTGGGCAACGCTATGTTGTTTGTCAGCCAGAGCCAGTGAGTTACATCGAAGTGGCAAAAGTTTTGAAAGCTGCTGGCTACTCAAAGGTTCCTGGCAGAGAAATTCCCAGAGCCTTGATCAGGGCTTTAGCACCTTTTAGTCGCGACATTAGGGCCATGAAGGCATTTCTGGATAAGAGTGTATCCGCAGACATCTCTCAAACAGCCCAAGATCTCGAGTGGTCCCCAAGGCCGATACGGGACACTGTTTTGGATTCGGCCTATGCGTTGAGCAAAACACTAAAAACGATCAGCTAAGTAGATGAACCGAAATGCCCGATTTTGGATATACAGCTTGTTCGGCATTTTCGAGGTTGATTATCTCCTAACGCATCACGGCAGAAATCCTCATATTTCTAAGTCCGATTCATTAGGCGCAAGTAAAACGCTCTCAAGATAGACTGTTGGCTGGAGAGCCGGGAAGCCTGGTCGGCGTTGTTGGGTTCAATTATTTTGGGATTCAGCGAATTCTCGTATCTGAATGACCGAGAATAGGTCGAGACTGAGGAGATTATGACGCTCTCGTTGATGGTGCCATTCTCGCTTGCCAAGCAGGTGGTTGCTTGACTCTCTCGACAATCCTTTTTTCAACTTTTGCCTTAGTCGGCATAACCATGCTTGCGACTAGGTTTATGGGTCGCAACGCTGGCTGGCTGGCTGCAGCTGGGCTGGCCTCTCTGGCGACAGTTGTCGGCCTCCGAGTTCCTGAACTGCTTAGTAGTCCGAATGGAAATCTTTCTGTCATCCGAGAGACAACACCGTGGATGCCCACCTTGGATATCTCGTTGGGTCTTCGTTTAGATGGTCTATCGGCGCTGTTTTTGATAATCGTGTTGGGTATCGGTGCTCTGGTGATGGCCTATTCGGCAAGGTATATGTCTGAGAGAAACGTTCACCCGCACACCGGATACTTCGCTTGGATGTTGCTGTTTGCTTTTGCAATGACCGGATTAGTTTTATCCGATGATCTGATTCTTCTTTTTGTTTTCTGGGAGCTAACCACCCTTTGTTCGTTCTTTTTGATCAACCGGTCTGGAGATAAAGCCAGCGCCCCTGCGGTCAGGACCTTGCTGGTTACCGCAATGGGCGGGTTGTCACTGTTGTTTGCAGTTGTATTGATTGTTGTTAGGACCGAAACAACAGTTATCAGTGAAGCCCTGGCAAGCAACGTTTGGACAGAGGATGCTGGTTTCGTTGCTGCCATCTCAGTATTGATTGCTATTGCCGCTATGACCAAATCAGCACAGTTTCCTTTTCACATGTGGCTTCCTGATGCGATGGTTGCACCAACCCCGGTTAGTGCCTACCTGCATGCTGCAGCCATGGTAAAAGCAGGAATCTACTTACTCCTGTTGTTTTCACCAGCCATGGCAGAAACCCCCGTCTGGCAGGTTTTGCTGCTCTCGACTGGATTACTGACGGCAGTCATGGGTGCAATCTTTGCTATGCGCAGGTTTGACCTCAAAGAAATCATGGCCTACTCAACAGTGAGCCAGCTGGGGTTGATAGTTGCGCTAATAGGTGTTGGAACTCCCTCTGCGCTTACAACCGCTGTTTTGTATACCTTGGGCCATGCCTTATTCAAAGCATCACTGTTTATGGTGGTTGGAATAATCGACAGGCAGGCTGGCACCAGAGACATCAGAATCTTGCAGGGTCTGTGGAAAAAGATGCCGGTTACCTTCACAACAACTTTGTTGGCAGGGCTATCCATGGCAGGGGTTTTCCCAATGCTTGGGTTTATCTCCAAGGAATACCTGCTCGGTCAAATCCTTTCTACCGGTGATGCTGCGTGGGTAGGAATTGTCTTAGTTGCCGTTGCTGTTTTTGCATCAGCAACAACCTTTGCCTATACCGCCCGTATCTTGTTTGGGGCATTTTCAAACTATCGGGGAAGCAACCGTGAGGTTGAACAAGACCAGGATCACTCGATGAACGAGAGTGTAAAAGAGGCAAAGCCGAGTTTCTACCTTTCCGCTTTTACTCCAGCACTGCTAGGCCTGATTCTCGGTCTTGCAATACCTGTGTTGCACCCGCTTACCGGTGCTGCCGGTAGTGCTGCCGCAGGAGTTGTTTACGAGGCGAGTTTCAAGCTCTTTGGTGGCTTCACAGTTGAGTTGATGCTCTCACTGGCTATTTATGCCTTGGGCATTTTGGCTATCACTCAAAGGAAATCTTTGGACACTTTCCTTGAGCGCCGATATCTACGATTCCAAGCAATTGATGTGGTGGAGGCGATTCGATTGGGCGCCATCAAGCTTGGCACAAGGGTTGGAGACACAACCAGAACCGATAAGCCGCTTGGGCACCTAGCGGCCCCCTGGGTGATTATTGCGGTAGTGACTGTTGTGGCTTTGGCTACCGTTACCAATCTTGAAAGCCTTGCAAGTACCGAAGAGCCCTGGACCGATCTGATTTGGCTTGGTTTGCTTGCGGTGACGGTGATTCCAGCCGTGTTTACCAAATTCCGATTGGTAGCTCTTATTTTGGTCGGAGCCGCAGGGTTTATTGTTGCCCTTTGGTTTTTCGCCCTGGGGGCTGCGGATGTCGGTATGACTCAGCTATTGGTGGAGCTGTTGACAGTGGTTGCACTGGTGCTGATTCTTAGAAGACTTCCAAAGGTTTTCCACCCTGTTTCGCGATCAAGGCAGCTAATGACTGGCCTAATAGCGGTATCGGTTGGAGCAGTTGCAACCTTGGCCACGTTCGCCTTCACCGGTAGGCGCGATATCTCTGCAGTAGGACAGCACTTTTTAGATGAGGCGTATAAAGACACTGGCGGCACAAACGTTGTAAACACCATCCTGGTTGACTACCGAGCACTTGATACCTTTGGCGAACTTACAGTTATTGCCGTTGCTGGAATTGTGGTGATCGGCATCCTTCGCTCTCGAAAGATGCTTGGTGAGATAACACCGGATATTTCTAAGTGGGCAAAAACTGCCCTCGACCGAACAGTTGATAACACCCTGCCGGTCAGAGTGGTTGCCAAATGGGCAGCTCCGCTAGTTATTTTGCTTTCTTTCCATCTGTTCTTTAGAGGTCACTACGAAGCAGGTGGTGGCTTCATTGCTGCTTTGGTTGGAGCAACAGGTTTTGGGCTTGCCTATTTGGGAGCGGCAGCCGATAACAAAGCACCAGTTGCATGGCCCTATCGAGGTTTGCTGGCATCGGGTGTGATTGTTGCGGTGCTAAGTGGTGTTTGGGGCTTTGCGGTGGGATCGTTTTTGAAACCCGTCAGGTTTGACATCCCCCTACCTTGGGGTGGGGAGTATGGATTCACTTCAGCGATGGTGTTTGACCTGGGTGTTTACCTCGCAGTTTTGGCAATCATCATTGCGGTACTGAATGAACTCGGAGGGGTGAGGGAAACCGTCCAGCAGCCACGAAGCTTTGCCGGTCCAGTTTCAGTTGCCAAAGATTTCCCCGAGCTTCAGCCTGTGAGCGTTCAATCCTCTGCTAAATCGACAGAGGTTGAGGGTTCCGAGGATGATGAGCCGGGTATGAATGGAACCTCCGAGGGAGGTAATCGATGAGTTTGGCGTTGAGTGTTGGATTACTGGCAGCCGCTGGTGCATTCCTGGTTCTGCAGAGAGGAATGATTCGAATCATTTTGGGATTCGTGTTGCTAACTCACGCTGTGAACCTGCTGATTATTTCAGCCGGCGGAGCTGCTAGACGAGATGCTCCGTTTATTGGTGGCGATACCTCAATGGCCGGAGATCCACTTCCGCAAGCATTTGTTTTGACCGCGATTGTGATTGCCTTTGCAATCACCGTTGTCTTGGCTACATTGGCGGTGGTTAGCCGCGGTGATGATGACACTGAGACGGATGCTGCTTCGGAGCTTGATTCCGAAAAAGAGTTTGGCGAGCAAGAAGTCAAGCGGGGTGATTCTGCATGATTGAACTTCTTGGAACATTGATGCCGCTTTTTGTCGGAGCACCGCTGATGCTTGGTGCGGTGTTGTTTGTTATCCCTAGCAAGCACCCACTGCAACCAATCATCGCCCTAGGTTCACTAATCGCGCTTTTGGCTGGATCGGCAGCGTTATTGGCGGTGACATCAGATGGGACGGTTGTGGCGCATCAGGTCGGTTTATGGCCCGGCGGGATTGCAATTGCGTTTGTTGCCGATACCTTTTCGAGCCTGATTCTCACTGCTGGAACGCTAGTTGCAGTGGTGAGCTTTCTCTACATGATGGCAAGTGGTGAGAGTAAGTCGCCTGCAATCCCAGCACTGGTGTTGGTATTGATGGGCGGAGTTTCAGGGGCACTGCTCACCGCTGATCTTTTCAACCTGTTTGTATTTATTGAGGTCATGTTGCTGCCCTCCTATGGCTTGCTCATCTTCCTAAGCCGCAGGGGCGAGATGGCAGCCAGCAGGTTGTATGTGGTTGTGAACCTATTGGCCTCAACACTGTTTTTAGCAGGGGTTGGTCTTATCTATGCAATTCAGGGAACAGTGAATCTAGCTGCCCTGGCAGGTGCTGGAGAGGATCCGGCAACAGCAATAGCTACAGCGGTAGCGCTTGCTGCGATTGCAGTGAAGGCGGCGGTGTTCCCAGTTCATGGTTGGCTAGCTCGGGCATACGCAGCCGCATCTCCCGCAGTTGCCGCACTGTTCTCAGGTCTTCACACCAAGATTGCGGTTTATGTTGTCTATCGAATCAGTGCGGTGATTTTTGAGGGCGAAAGTGCTTGGATGCTGGCCATCCTTATATTTGCAGCGCTGACTTTAGTTGTCGGTGCCTTCGCGGCTCTTGGTGAGAACAACATGCGCACGCTGATGATTTTCCAGATGGTGAGCGGTATTGGATTCATCCTCGTTGGTGTCGCCCTGTTTACTCCACTTGGCCTCACCTCCGGAATCACCTACATGGTTCACCACATGATTGTTATGGGTGCCCTGCTCTTGACGGTAAGTGCCATTGAGCACACCTACGGCTCAGGCAGACTGGATCAAGTCTCGGGCTTGAGAATTCGCGAGAAATTGGTGACAGCCGCATTCGTAATAGGGTCGCTGTCGCTGGTTGGCCTTCCTCCGTTTTCTGGATTTATCGCCAAATATGCTCTTGTCCTAGCTAGCGCTGATGCCGGGGCTGTTGTGATTGCAGGGCTATTGATTGTCACCAGCCTGCTGGTGCTTGCTTCGATGATGAAGATTTGGGCAGAAGTGTTCAATGGCAAGCGCGAGGCCGATGTTGAGCTTTTGGCAGCCCGCGAGCGAATCAGGACCCGAGCTGGTTTATATGACGATGAGACAATAAGTGATGAAGAGGTGGAGAGGGAGGCTGCGCTAGCAGTCGAGCAGATAGATCCGCCAAGGGGGATTATTGGTGCAGATGGCGACCCTCACGATCACCGTGGTACAAGGGTCAATTTGGCACTGATTACGCCGGCACTGATTCTTGGTGGATTGTCAGTTGCCCTTGGATTTGGCGGAGAGTTTTTGCTTCAGTTAGCCGAGCAGGCCAGTCAGGGTCTAATTGACACAAGTGAATACGTGAAGGCGGTGATTGGACAATGAAAGGTTCCTACATGTCTTCACCGTGGAGTTTGCCATTGAGAACGGCTGGGTTCATAGGTTGGTTTATCTGGCAATTCATTCTCACCAGCTTGCAGGTTGTTGCGCTGATTCTGATTCCAGGCAGAAAGCCAACACCGGGCATAGTGGGCATGAAAATGGATGCCCTTAGCGATGCTGAGCTAACAATTTTGATTGCTTTGATTACCATCACCCCCGACACACTGGTGATTGCTGTCGATCGTGAAAAGGGCGAAATGTTTGTCCATGGAATGTTTGTTGATGGGGACGCTGAAGGTTTTAGAGCCTCGTTGCGCTCAACCCATGACAGATTGATTACTGGACTTCGTGCAAACCCTGAAAAGGCACTTAGTAGCGAGGTGGAAGCATGAACACCTTGACCGCAGTAATTGTTTTAGTGCTTTTGTCGCTGGCAATTTTGCTGGCTGCAATCAGAGTTTGGAAGGGGCCATCCTCTGGTAACTCTGCTGTTGCTGGAGATCTGATTTTCTTTGCCTTCATCGGTGCTGTTGCGGTGTTGGGTGTTTTATTTGAAATTGATTCAGTAATGGATTTGATTTTGATATCCGCCCTGCTGGGGTTTTTGTCTGTGCTGTCTCTTGCCAGGTGGATGCAGGGAGGGAAGCGATGAGTTTCGAACTTTCTTCTGTTTTTGGCAGTGCCTTTATGATTCTGGGTGCGTTCATAATTGCTAGTGCTGCTATTGGATTGATCAAACTTCCCGATGTTTACACCAGGACCAGTGCTGTTGGAACAGCTGCTGGCTTGGGTGTTGCATTCATGATTATCGGTGTTGTGATTTTTGATTACAGCACACTGAATCTGATCAAGGGCATTATCGCCATAATTGCGCAGCTGATTACAAGTGCTATTGGAAGTTTTGTTCTGGCAAGGGCAAGCTATATCACCGGCGGCAAGCCAGTTGACTCAACCGTTCCGGACGAACTAGCGAAGCGGGCTAATCAAAACTGACGCGTCCGAGACGATTTGGTTTTCAAGATAGTTCCTCCTGCTGAATAAACAGCCCCCTGATCTCGATGATTCGGCGTTTTTCCATCTTTGACACAACCAGTGTGACCTGTTCATCTTCAACTCGGTCACCAACTTTTGGAAGCCTGCCAAGTCTCTTCATGACATATCCGGCCAAGGTTGCCGAGTCATCCTCAAGTTCAATACCAGTTTGTTCGATGAATTTCCTTAGTGGCAACTCTCCTTCAATTGATTGCCACTTCCCACTGTCTTGGGAGAAGAGTACTTCCGATTCCTCTTTGTCGTATTCGTCATAGACCTCACCGATGAGTTCTTCTATTAAGTCCTCCAGCGTCACCAGTCCATCTGTTCCACCGTATTCGTCAACCACCAGGGCAATGTGTTTGCCCTCGGCTTTGAGTTGGGTGATGGCTGGGAATATGCCCATGATGTTTGGAAGCACAGGTATTGGTCTTGAGTGTTTCGAAATGTTCTCTGTTTTATCCTCTGCCCACAAAAGGTCGCGGATATGGACGAAAGAGTTACAGTCATCTAGGTTTTTATCAATGATCGGATATCTGGAATAAACATCTTCCTTGATTGACCTCAAAGCCTGCTCGATGGTCATATCTGTGTTTAGTGTTCTGACGTCACCCCTTGGTCGCATGACCGAATCAAGGGTGTGTCTTGCAGATTCGATGACATCTGCAAGAATCTCTCTCTGCTCTTCAGTGAACTCCTCGTGTGTTTCGACTATTGAAACAAGCTCTTCAGAGCTTGGCCCATCGACTTTTCTATTTGGGTCCCCGCCCAGCAGCTTCACAACCAAATCGCTCGATTTTCCGACCAACCAAATAACTGGCTTGAAGACTTTTGCAAGTATCGAAATCATCGGTGCTACCAGTAACGACAAAGCCTCTGGTTTTTGCATGGCCAATCGCTTTGGTGCAAGTTCGCCAAAAACCAGAGAGAGGTAGGCAATCACTAAGGTCAAAGCCAAAACAGCCAACAGTTCCACAGTTGCTTGGTTGAGCCCGAGTGCTTCAAGCAGTGGGAAAAGAACTGGAGCTAGGGCAGTGGCACCAAAAGCTGCCGAGAAAAATCCTGAGAGCGTTACTCCAATTTGAACAGCACCCAGAAATGTATTTGGATCGCGAGCTAGTTTGGCGACGGTTCGACCGCGGAAACCTTTTTTCTCTATTGCGTCCAGCTGCGATTCTCGAACAGAAACCAGTGCTAACTCACTGGCGGCAAACAGCCCTCCAAGGAAGATGAAGAAAAGAACTACTGCTGCACTCAGCAGATAGCTATCCATTTAGCTCACTTTCTCCGCACGGAACTGTGTCTAATACTGATAATAATTCTCTAGCTTGCTGAGAATTTACTGCAAGCGACCTCCAGTTTCTGAATTTGGGCTAAGCCCGAACCTAGTTCGCAGAGGAAAAAACCTCGGCAACCGCCTCATTGACCAACGGAAGCGGGTTTCCAAATCTGTGGGCGGTTATTGATACAGCTTGTTCTTTGAAAAACGGCATCAACTCTCTTCGTCCACTCTCGGTCACTGGGCCAGTGTAGATTGCTACATCCGGGCTCGACAGAACCCTTGAGTTGTTCAGGTCAGGCGCTTGACCAACCCAACGGATAGTTGCCCCGAGTGGTTTTTGAGAAAGCAGATCCACAAATTCTTCTAAGCTGATCAGCTTCAACTGAGCAAATGCAGACTGCTTAGCAGACCATTTAGGATCAGCAAATACCAGGTCAGTGCCAACAGTTGAGGCAACAACCAAAGCTCTGTCGACATCCTCCTCACCTGCAGTCGCATCAATCCAAATCATTGAATCTTCGTCTCTGAGATGCCTAAAAATGTTTTTCTCCGAAGCCAGCCCAGTTCTATCCTTTGGGTTTAGGAAGAATTCCTGAATTTGGTATGCGTAGGCTCCCGCTGTTCGGCTAAGGTTCGCTGCGCTTAGTTTTTTGACTAGTTGACTGGTTGCAGGTGAAACTTCGGCTACATTATGGGCCTCAGAGGTTTCAAAAGCTCCAAAGCCAAGCAAATAGCTTGGCCCTCCGGCCTTAGCACCCGGCCCGATTGCGCTTCGCTTCCAACCACCAAATGGTTGGCGCTGAACGATTGCTCCAGTGATTCCCCTGTTGACATATAGGTTTCCTGCCTGAACGTTAGCCAGCCAGTAGTTGATTTCCTTGGGATCTAGAGAGTGGATTCCGGCTGTCAATCCATAGTCAACCGCGTTTTGAATCTCCAGGGCATGTTCAAGGTCTTTTGCCCGCATGAGTGCAAGCACCGGACCGAAGTATTCTTGCAAGTGACTTGCTGCTCCAGGTTCAACGTTTCCTCTAACACCAGGTGTCCAAAGGGTCCTTTCCGGATTGAGCGACTCTGGTTTGACTATCCAGTGCTCATTGTTGTCGAGCTTCTCTAAACCGTGGGCGAGCTTCGGTGAGGGAGCCTCGATTAAGGGTCCCATGTTTGCGCTTGGATTGGTTGGGAAATCAACCACTAAGCCTTCAACTGCATCCAGTAGCTGCCTATTGAATCGCTCTGAGTCAGCAACTGTGCCAACCAAAATCGCGATAGAGGCCGCCGAGCACTTCTGACCGGCGTGACCAAAGGCACTGTAGGCAAGATCTTTTGCTGCCAGGTCCAAATCGGCACTAGGTGTGATCACAAGTGCGTTTTTCCCACTAGTTTCAGCAAGCAGTGGCAAATCTGGCCTGAATGACCTAAACAGCTGAGCTGTTTCATAGCCACCGGTGAGAATCACTCTGGAGATTTCTTTGTGAGTAATCAGTTGCTTTCCTAAATCTCGCTCAGAGATTTGAATTGGAACCATTACATCCTTGGGAACACCCGCATCGTGGAAAATACGAGCGAGTAGCGCGCCAGTTCTTTTCACCTGACCGGCAGGCTTGAAAATCACTGCCGATCCCGCAGCAAGTGCTGCAAGCGAGGATCCAGCAGGGATAGCGCTGGGGAAATTCCAGGGGGGAGTGACCAAAACCAGTTGCTCAGGGATATGTTTTGCACCGTCAAGCTCAGCTAGTTCCTCGGCAAGCTTGGCGTAATAGTTTGCGAAGTCGATTGCCTCGCTGATTTCGGGGTCGCCCTGCTCGATGGTTTTTCCAGCCTCACTTGCCATTACCTCCAGCAATGCAGCCCTGTTTTTCTCCAATTCCAGTGCGACGTTTCTGAGGATAGAGACACGCTTTTGAAGGTCTGTTTTCTGCCACTTAGCAAAACCCTTGACCGCTTTGGCGATGGTCTTTTCTAAATCTTTCTCCGTTTTCAAAAAGTCTTGGTCAGTTTCCTTGGTTCCAAGGATGCTGACTTTTGCCCTTTCAAGTATTTCGCTTGCCCATTTGAGATTCTCTGGGACAGACGGATCGGTGTCTGGCACGTTATGAAAATCAGTTTGCGGTTCACCGGGGAGTTTTCTTGGGGTTCGGTTGGAACTCGGGTCAGGCTTGGATAGGTCCTGAATGGAGGCCATAAAGCGAATTTTCTCTCTTTCGAAGACCGCTTTGTCCTTCTCCAGTTCAAATAATCCACTCATGAAGTTATCCGTGCTGGCACCCTCTTCCAGCCTTCGGATTAGGTAGGCAATGGCAACGTCGAATTCACCTGGGTGAACAACCGGCGTATACAAAACCAATCCACCTATTGTTTTCTTAACCGCCTCGGCCTGAGCCTCCGCCATTCCCAAAAGCATCTCAACGTCTATGCCCTCTTTGCAGCCACGTTTTTCGGCTAGTAAGTATCCAAAGGCTAGGTCGAATAGGTTGTGTCCGGCGATTCCAACTCTTAGGTTTTTCGTTCTCTCGGGAGTCAGTGCATAGTCCAGAACCCGTTTAAAGTTGGCATCTGCCGCCTGTTTTGATTCAACTGTTGCCAGTGGCCAATCGTGCATCTCTGCATCAACAATCTCCATTGGCAGGTTGGCACCTTTTACAAGCCTCACCTTGATTGAACTTCCACCAGTTTCCACTCTTTTTGCGGCCCATTGCTGTAGCTGTCGCATTTCATCCAAGGCATCCGGCAGGTAGGCCTGCAAAACAATGCCAGCGTTTAGATTGAGAAATTGCTCCTCGGAGAGAATCTTTTTGAAAACCTCGATTGTTAGACGAAGGTCTTTGTACTCCTCCATGTCCAGGTTTATGAATTTCTGAGGTGAGGAACCTGCGGCAAGTTCGTATAGAGGTCTCAGGGTTTCAACTATTTTGTCCACTGACTCGTCAAACGCCCAGGCCGGATGGGGGGCGATAACTGATGAAACCTTTAGCGAGACATAACTTACGTCTTTGCGATTTAGAAGCGCTCTAAGTTTTTGATATCTGGATTTAGCCTCTGATTCACCAAGCACTGCCTCGCCCAGAAGGTTGATGTTCAACGTCACATCATCCGCAGAGATCTTTTTTAGTGATTTGGTGAGCTTGCTATCAGTTGCGTCAATAACCAGGTGCTGAACAAAGCCACGGAGCACTGTTTTGGCAATAGGAATCACAGGCCAGGGGAGCATTGGAGCCACTAATCCCCCCAGCTTTACTAGACCCCTGAGGGGAAGGGGCAGAAACTTGGGAACTCTCTTGGCAACTCTTGCCAAGGCTCGAGCCGCCACTTTGTTATCTTCGGGTCTGACAACTCCATCGATAAAGCCAACTGCGAAATACAGCCCGTCTGGATCAGCTAGCAATCCTGCCAAACGCTCGGCTGCCGGTGAGGATTTAGCTAGCGATGCCTCCGAAGACCAGGACTTTGCAAGCTCGTTGGCCTGGCCTGCAATCAGTTCTGTTTCACTTATGGTTTCGCTGTGGTTTTCGCTAATAGACATAGCCGAAAGTCTAGGGTTTATAAAGGTTATTTCAAACTTTGTTTAGCAGCAGTTTTTACTTGCAATGCTTAGGGTTTTGGGTGTGCTGTCGTCAATGACCTCAACAGTCACTGCGTCTGGGTAATAACCTTCTGGGTAAGTGGGGCAAACAGCTGTGAAGGTGCCATCTTCTCGTGCCAAAATCTGACCCTTGAAGTCTTTTTCCAACATGAACTCTCTCGCCTCGGCTTGAGAGTGAAATGGCTTTGCGCACTTGGTGTAATTAAATTCGCTCATGGCACTAATATATAGATGCTTATCTATTTATTGCAACAAAACTCGCTCAATGGAAAAGTTGTCTGGAAACCTCAAAACAAATTCAACGGACTAGGTTCCTGCTTCAACAAACTTTGGACTATTTTTTCTTCCTTCTGGCGGTGATTGAAGTAACGATTACTCCAAAAATTAGTGCCCCTAGAAGAACCCAAAAGGCAATTGCCTGTTGATTTGCAATCTCCTCGCAGGACGTCCAGCCTTCTTGCTGAACATCGGGGGAGCAGGTTTCGGGGTCAAAAAACCCAACCCACCAGGCAAGTACGCCAACGCCGGCCACCGTGGCCAGCATGGCTAGTGAATTATTCTTCACCCTTGGCTTGCTCTTTGGCGATTTCCGCCCTTACCTCATCCATGTCAAGCTCTTGCACCTTGCCGATTAGCTCATCCAGTGCTGGACCTGGAAGGGCTCCTGGTTGGTTGAAAAGCAAAATTCCGTCGCGGAAGATCATCAATGTTGGAATTGATGAGATGCCTGCCATCTGGGCAAGCTGCTGCTCTGCCTCGGTGTCAACCTTGGCGAAGGTCATCTCTGGGTTGTCTTCACTGGCTTTTTCGAAAATGGGTGCGAATGACTTGCATGGGCCGCACCAATCCGCCCAAAAATCCACAAAGGTGATTCCCTCAGACAGTACTGTCTTCTCGAAGTCCTCCAGTGTTAGGTCGACTGTTGACATTGATTTCTCCGTTTCTTTTTCCTAAACGCCTAACTCGTGAGGTTTGCGCAATCAATATTCCTGCGAGTACCACGATACCCCCCAAGGTTTGGATGATGCCAATCGTCTCCCCAAGCCATAAAAAACCGAACAAAAATGCGAAAAGCACCTCGCTGGTGGAGATGACACCCATGACGGTTGAGGAGATGTGGCGAACAGCTAGGTAGGTGAAAAGCATTGGCAAAAACGCCCCCATAATTCCAAGCCAAATCATCAACCACCACTGTGGGACATTGATGCTCTCAAGGTTTCCCATTAGGTTGACCGTCTGTGTCAATCTGCCTGGCTCCAAGCTGCCCCAGTCGGCAAAGATGAAAAACAGGATGGCTGCGGTTCCAATGGCGTAAACCATGACTGCAGTTGTGCTAACTCGTCGCTGTATTCGCTCGGCACCGATGAAGTAGTAGGTCAGGCAAAGTGCTGCACCAAAGGCAAATATCACACCCGTCGGGTTTAGCCCACCTCCCCATATCTCACTCACCATAACCAGACCGATGATGACCATAAAGGCACCGATCCAGAGCTGCGGTTTTGCTTTTTCTTTGAAAAACAAAAAAGTTGCTATCGGAATCATGATCACAGCCGTGTATTCAATAAGCAGTGCAATTCCGACAGGAAGATTCGAGACTCCAATTGAATACGTCCACTGCAAACCGCCAACTCCGATTCCGCCAAGAATCATCAGTCGTGGAAGATCGCGGGGGTTTATTAGCAGCAGCCTGGGGTTTCTGGCAAGTGCCCAACCGAGGGCAAGCATCGCAGCAGTCAGAGTTCTAACAGAAACCACTTGCTCGGGAGTTAGACCGGTGGTGATTGCGACTTTCGAGGTTGCCCCGTTTATGCCGAATAAAAAGGCTGCCAGCACTGCATAAAAAGCCCCCAGCAGTGGATAGCGCTGGGTCAATTCATGACCATTGAATTTATAAATTGCACCAGAGAAGTTTAGAGTAGGAACATGGAAAAATTTGTACTCGGTGGTGGATGTTTTTGGTGTTTGGATGCGGTTTATCGAAATGTTAGGGGAGTGAGCTCTTCAATCGCAGGATATGCGGGAGGACATGTGAAAAATCCTACCTACGAACAGGTCTGTCACATGGACACCGGTCACGCTGAAGTACTAGAAGTCACCTTCGATCCTGAAGAGGTCTCAGCTGAGAACATTCTGGATATTTTCTTTACTCTTCACGATCCAACTCAGCTCAATCGACAGGGGGCTGACGTTGGTAGTCAGTACCGGTCATCGATGATGTATGAAAACGAATCCCAAAAAAAGCTTTTTGAAACATCAGTTGAGCGAGCCAAGGAAATCTGGGGCGAGGGCGTTGTCACCGAGGTGGTTCCACTTGAGACTTTTTATGAGGCAGAGTCTTACCACCAGGATTATTTTGCTAAAAACCCAAACCAGGGTTACTGCCTAGCGGTTGTATCACCCAAGGTAGCCAAGGTCAGGGCAAGTTTCTCTTCTTTGATGCGCTAACAAGCTCAAATATGCCTGGTTATCAACAGATTATTTGAGAACCGGGTTTGAGTTTCTTATGTATCTCACAATCGATTTATATCGAGAGGAGATAACAATGCAGGAACTAATTTCACTACAGGGGTTGGTTGCAACAACACCCAGGACCGTCACCACTAAAGAGGGCATTCAGCTAACGTCGTTTCGTCTAGTGAGTGCTGCCAGAAGGTTCAATCGGGAGATAGCTCAGTGGGAGGACTCAAACACCAACTGGTATACCGTTGTAGGTTTTCGAAGGATAGCTGAGAATATGGCAGCTAGTTTGGAAAAGGGCCAAAGAGTTGTTCTGCAGGGGAGACTTCGGGTAAAGGACTGGGATAACGGCGAAAAGACCGGCACAACCGTAGAGATAGAAGTTTTAGGAATCGGTCATGACCTCAGTTGGGGAACAAGTGTTTTTGAGCGAACGGTTTATCAGTCAAGCGAACCTGAGGAGCTCACTGCAGCAGCCAGCTAGTTCTGTCGGCTACAATTTGGGAGCGTCGCACTCAAATTGGAAAGTTGCAAATGGCTGAATTTATTTATCAAATGATTAGCGCCCGCAAAGCGCACGGAGACAAGGTAATCCTTGACGATGTGACATTGGCCTTCTATCCGGGAGCCAAGATTGGTGTCGTTGGGCCCAACGGTGCTGGTAAGTCATCAGTTTTGAAAATTATGGCCGGACTAGATCAGCCAAGCAATGGCGAGGCTCGATTGGCCCCCGGTCACACAGTCGGAATTTTGCTCCAGGAACCACCTCTGAATGAGGAAAAAACAGTTCTTGGAAACGTGCAGGAGGCAGTCGCTGACACTATCGCCAAAGTCGATCGGTTCAACCAGATTTCGGAAGAGCTTGCCAATCCAGATGCTGACTATGACAGCTTGTTGGAGGAAATGGGAAAGCTACAAGAGGAGATTGACCGACTAGATGCGTGGGATTTAGAAAACCAGCTGGAGCAAGCGATGGATGCCCTCCGCTGCCCACCAAGCGACTCTCCGGTCACGCACCTTTCTGGTGGAGAGCGTCGACGGGTTGCGTTGTGTAAGTTGCTTTTAGAGAAGCCCGATCTTCTATTGCTGGATGAGCCAACCAACCACCTTGATGCCGAGAGCGTTTTATGGCTGGAGCAACACTTGGCCAAGTACCCAGGTGCTGTTTTGGCAGTAACTCACGACCGTTATTTTCTAGACAATGTCGCTGAGTGGATTTTGGAGTTAGACCGAGGTCGCGCATACCCATATGAGGGTAATTACAGCACCTACCTCGAAAAGAAGCAGGAGAGACTTCAGGTTCAGGGCAAGAAGGACGCCAAGATGGCGAAGCGTCTGAAAGATGAGCTTGAGTGGGTTAGGTCATCACCAAAGGCCAAGCAAACGAAGTCAAAGGCTCGTTTGGCAAGGTATGAGGAGATGGCTGCTGAGGCAGACAAGACCAGAAAGCTCGATTTCGAGGAAATCCAGATCCCACCGGGACCTCGATTGGGTGATGTTGTTATTGACGCCGACAAAATTGCCAAGGGCTTCGACGGAAGGTCATTATTTAGCGATTTGAGCTTCACTCTTCCAAGAAATGGCATCGTCGGAGTAATTGGTCCAAACGGTGTTGGTAAATCGACTTTGTTCAAGTGCATTGTTGGCATGGAAGAAATTGATAGTGGAAACCTGAAAATCGGTGAAACAGTAAAAATCAGCTACGTGGACCAAGCGCGAGAGGGAATTGACCCAAAGAAGTCTCTTTGGGAGGTGGTCTCTGGTGGACTTGATTACATCCAGGTTGGAAACGTTGAGATGCCTTCTAGGGCTTATGTCGCTGCATTTGGCTTTAAGGGCCCAGACCAGCAAAAGCCTGCTGGAGTTTTGTCAGGTGGAGAGCGAAACAGATTGAACCTTGCTTTGACACTGAAGCAGGGTGGAAACCTATTGCTATTGGATGAGCCGACAAACGATCTAGATGTTGAAACCCTTGGAAGCTTAGAAAATGCACTGGAAGAGTTTCCTGGTTGTGCTGTTGTGATTACTCACGACAGGTGGTTTCTAGACAGGGTTGCTACTCACATCCTTGCCTATGAGGGAACCGAGGACAACCCAGACAACTGGTACTGGTTTGAGGGTAACTTCCAGTCCTATGAAGAAAACAAGATTGAGCGACTCGGTGAAGAGGCAGCAAAGCCTCACAGAACCACTTACAGAAGACTCACCAGGGACTAAGAAAACTCTGGGACTCTCAGCATTCCTTCTTGGGCAACAGAGGCTACCAAGACTCCGTCCTGGTAAATCTTTCCAAGGTTTAGGTTTCTGGAGCCTTGTGTCGAGGGTGATTGCTGTTCGTATAAAAGCCAGCGGTTGATATCAAATGGTCTGTGAAACCACATCGCATGATCAAGTGAAGCACTTGCCATTCCGGGATGAGCCCAGCTGATTCCATGCCTTCTCAGACCAGATTCCAAAATTGTGTAGTCACTGGCAAAAGCCAAGGCCGCAGCGTGAAGCTGATCTGGAAGAACGATTTCCTCTTGGGTTTTTAGCCAAACTGTTTGGTTTGGTTGAGTTGATCTAACTTTGAGATATAAATCATCTGGGTGGTGTCTTATGTCAAAAGGCCTTGCATTTGCCCAATACTGAGCGCTCGGGTGGTCAATATCTCCAAGGATTGAGCTGGCGGTTGGCAAGTCTTCTGGGTCGCCGTTATTTCCAGTTGGTTCCGTTTGGTGGTCAAGGCCTGGCTCGTTGATTTGAAAACTGGCAATCATTGAAAAAATCACCTTTTCGTTTTGAATTGCCTGGACCCGTCTTGCGCTAAAAGACCTTCCGTCTCGAAGAATTTCAACGTCAAAAACTATGTCTTTTTCAACATCTCCCGGTCTGAGGAAATAGCCGTGAAGTGAATGCACCGGCCTCGACTCATCGACGGTTTTTATTGAAGCGGCGAGTGCCTGAGCCATCACCTGTCCGCCGAAGACTCTTCCGTGGGGCATCCACAGGCTTTGCCCTTGAAACCTGTTTTCATCCAGCTGGGTTAGGTCCAAGGTTTGCCTTAGCTGGCTAATCGGTGATTGGTTCATTGTTCCGCGCTTTCCTTGCATTAGTTTAGAGGTCTGATGAATCAACCAATTTTTCTAAACTCTGCCCAACAGGCTAGTGATCTAATTAATTTCCTGTCCCGTGCCAAGAAAATGGACGATGACGGGGTGGTCAGGCTCAGGGCTTTTGGGGATGTTTTAGCTGTTTCTGTAGCACCTATCTTTACCTCAAGTCTTTTCGCCGATGGTCCAACTGCAATCGGTATGCGAACAATGAAACTTGCTAAGGCGACCGAGGTTGACTCTGTGGTGTTATTAGGTGAGGTTTTGCAAAGACTCCCAAAGGCCGAGGAAAGCCTTCAGCTCGAGGTTCCGCTTGATCACAAACCTGCCTCCTGGACAGGGATCTCGGCACCACGCAATGGTTGGGAGTTGACCACTGAGTATTCAGAGGATCAGGTCAGCGAGTGGGCAAAAAAGGGCATCAAGGATGTCGCCGAGTCATTGCCGGACAGCGTTGGTGGTCCGGTGGCGGCCAGAATCAGAGCCCAGATTTGGTCAAGGCCTGTTGATATTGGGCTGATGCTTCCAGGAGCTGCCGCCTTTGCTATGGCAGGGCTTGGGTTTTTGGTTAAAGGTGAGAATGTGAAGGCCTATCGAGTGAAAAACTGGCTGAGACTGTCAACCAGTTATGGTCACGTTATTACGAGAGAGTCGACCAGAATCTCCTAGTCTTCGAAGGTGTTGACCATAGCAAGTGCTGCACGCTCAAAATAATCCCAAACAATTGCATCATCCGCTGGGCTCAGCTTGGCTGCATCGACCGCTTTTCGCATAGCTTCGAGCCAGTGCTTTTTTGCATTTGGGTTTATCTTGAAGGGTGAATGCCGCATTCTGAGTCTTGGGTGACCCCTTTGCTCCTGATAGTGATTTGGTCCTCCCCAGTATTGGATCAAAAATAGTCTGAGCCGCTCTTCGGCAGGACCAAGATCCTCTTCTGGATACATCTCATGCAACACCGGATCTGCACTTACCCCCTCATAGAAAACACGAGCGATGGTGCTGAAGGTTTGCTCACCGCCGAGGCGATTGAATAGTTCGCTATCCACTTAGTTTGAGAGGTTGATTCTGGTGGCTTTTTGCAAAGAGATGCCTTCTCTATCAAAGGCAATTTTCAGTCTTGAGCGGAGTTCGCGAGTGACAGCCCACTGCTTTGATGGCTTTGTGGTTAGCGCTACTCGAATAACAAACTGCTCGCCGCTTACATAGTCCATACCCCAGATTTCAGGTTCACCAAGGATAGATGGGTCAAACTGCGGGTCTTTGGATAGTTCGAGTGAAACTTCGGTGATTAGCTTGTTGACCTTATCGATATCGTTTTCATAGCTGAAGGGTAGGTCTAATAGCGCTCTTGCCCAGTCCTGGGTGTAGTTTCCAACACGGGTGATTTCACCGTTTCTAACAAACCACAGGGTTCCGTGGACATCTCTTAGTTCAGTAACCCTGAGTCCAACTTTTTCAACCTCACCGTTGGCCTCTCCAACATCTACCCAGTCACCAACACCGTATTGATCTTCGAAGACAATGAAGATTCCGCTGAGGATGTCCTTCACAAGTGATTGCGCACCAAAACCAATTGCTGCACCCAGAATTGATGTGACGGCAATTAGGGCACCAATGTTCACACCAAGTTCACCCAACACCATGACAACTGCCGTGATTGAGATTCCCCACAAAATGAAGTTGTCTAAAACACTTGCAATGGTCTTGGTTCTTTGCAGGATTCGCTGCTCTTCAACTACTTTGTCGGCAACCTCACGAGCGTGAGTGTTCACACCACTAATAATCGCGTTAACAATTTTTCTGGAACTCAGTCGAAGAACAATCGCAAGCGTTATCGCACCGACAATGATGAAAACAATTCGAATTAGTGGTTCCCAATCTTGAATGAATTGCTGGAAATCCATTTATTTCTCCATTCGGTTTTGACAGGCAAGTGCTCGGTCTAAGTTTGCCAGATGCTCAACCAGAATTCTTCGAAGCGCGGCTTTGGATTGAATTTCCGGTTTTTCCAAAAGCTTTGCAGTCCTCTCACGGAGGTCTCGGTTTGCAATCTCGATTGGGTAGAGGTTCAGCAGCAAGTATTCGGCAATGCTGAAGCTCTTGGTATCCCAGATCTCAAGGGCGCTTTCTAGGTATTTATCGACATATGGATGGAGAACACTTGGGTCACTAACTCGAGTGAATCCGCGCGATGCACTTTCCAAAATGGCATTTGACATGGTGTCCTGATGCACCATCTCCTCCCACATCAAAGCTTTGTTCTTGGCAACCGGCAAGGCAGCTTTGGCCAAAGCGAAAGCCTTCTGACCGTTCGCGGTGTTGTCTTTAGACAGCTCACTCTCGAGCTCCTCTAGGGTTATTGCACCCAGGGTTGCCAGGGCGGCCATCAATTCCCAGCGCAAATCCTGGTCTATTGCAAGTCCGGCAATTGTTTTCTCTCCGCTCATAACATTTTTTAGCCATCCACCCTGCGCTGAGGTTGATAACAATGCCGCACCTTTCACCAGTTGAAACTGCAGGTCTGAACCTGATGAAACTTCTTCGCTCAGAGAAATGAATCTTTCAGCTGCTTCTGAGCTTGACTTTTCACGTTGGTTTTCGGGCAGATAAAGGGTGATTGAAGTCACCAGCTGTCTAATAAGTGTCAGCAGAGTTGTTGACTCAGTTTCGGCATAGATGTTGTTCAGCACTAGCTCAATAAATTCAGTTATTGGAATCTCTGCATCTCTGGCGCTGTCCCAAACCGAGGTCCATATAACGCTTCTTGCTAGAGGGTCTTCGAAATTACTCAGGTTTCGAATTGCGAATTCTCTGGAATCCTTATCCAGCCTCACCTTCGCATAGGCCAGATCTTCATCATTTACCAGAATCAATCCAGGATGGTCGACCCCCGAAAGTTGATTGATGGTTGTTTTCGGTTCCATTACGTCAAGTTCGAAATACTTTGTCCGTGTCACTGTGTCGGTTCCTGAATAGAGACCGATTCCCAAACGGTGTGGTCTGAGGGTCGGATAGTCCTCAGTGGCTGTTTGGTTCAGCTCAAAGCTTTTGATGGCTCCGCTTTCATCCTTTTGAATTTCGGCGGTAAGGGTGTTTACTCCGGCAGTTTCCAACCAAGCCTTAGACCACTCTGCAAGGTCCCTGCCGGAGGTTTTTTCTAACTCGACCAGCAGATCACTCAATACAGTGTTTCCAAACTGATGCTTTTTGAAGTAGTTTGCGATTCCTTCAAAAAATTGGTCTTTTCCAACGTAGGCAACGAGTTGTTTCAAGACACTTGCGCCCTTGGCATAGGTAATCCCGTCAAAGTTCACCTGGACATCCTCTAAATCGTTAATTTCAGCAACGATTGGATGAGTTGAGGGAAGTTGGTCTTGTCTGTAGGCCCAGTTTTTCTCGAGTGAGGAAAAAGTTGTCCAGCCTCCAGTCCACTCAGTTGCTTCAACGGTTGCCAGAGTGGAGGCATATTCCGCAAAAGACTCGTTGAGCCACAAGTCATTCCACCACTTCATGGTGACCAGGTCTCCAAACCACATATGTGCAAGCTCATGCAGGATTGTCACAACCCTGCGCTCGCGAGTTGCATCGGTGACTTTAGATCTAAAGACATAGCTTTCAACAAAGGTGACCGCTCCAGCGTTTTCCATAGCCCCTGCGTTGAACTCCGGAACAAACAACTGATCGTATTTTTCAAATGGATACGGATAGTCAAAAAGTTTCTCGTAGAACTCAAAGCCCTGTTTGGTTTTCTCAAATATGTAATCGGCATCAAGGTATTCAGCAAGAGATTTCCTGCAGAAAACCCCCAGTGGAATTTCTCTCCCGTCCGAGCTGATGAGGCTGCTTGTCTCAGACACGTAGGGGCCTGCAATGATGGCTGTTATATAGCTTGAGATTTTGGGTGTTGGTGAAAATACCCACTTGGAGAAACCGTGCCCGAGCTCCTCTGGTTCCGGAGTAGGGGAGTTGGAGGTTACACTCCAGTGATTCGGTGCCGAGATTGTGAATTGGAAAGTCGCCTTGAGGTCGGGCTGTTCGAATACCGCAAACACCCTGCGAGAATCGGGTACTTCGAATTGGCTATACAAATAAGTTTCGCCATCAACGGGGTCAACGAATTTGTGTAGACCTTCGCCAGAGTTTGTGTATTCGAAGCTTCCTTCAATGACTAACTCGTTTTGCTGCTGCAGGTTGGGCAAGAAAATTCGGTGGTCTTCAAAATTGGAGGTAGGAAAGGTTTCGCCATTTAGTTCAATCAGGTGAATCTTGGCAGCCGATGCGTCTATAAAGCTCTCAGAGCCTTCCTTGGCGGAAAACCTCACCTTGGTCTTACTTAGAAACGTGTCTGAATCCGAATCGAGTTTCAGTTCGATTTCATATGATTCGACTGAAATCAATTCGGCCCGTAGTTGAGCCTCCTGACGAGTTAAATTCTGTCCTGGCAATGTCTTCCTTCCATCACCTTTAGCCTAATTTCCCATTCCTTGGCAATAGAAAGTTTCGCTACTGGGATAATGAAGTATGTTTCCCTTAGCCGCTGCCGAAGCAGGAAGTGATACGCCTGCCATATTGGCCGAAATCGGAGCGATGCTGCTGGCTTTAGGGGTAATCGCTTTTTTGGCCGCCAGATTCAAGTTCTCAGTGGTCCCTGTTTATCTGATAGTGGGCCTAAGTTTGGGCGAGGGTGGACTGTTGCCTGTTTCGCTGAGCGAAGATTTTTTGAACACCGGTGCTCAAATTGGGGCAATCCTGTTGCTGTTATTGCTTGGCCTCGAATACTCCTCCTACGACCTAGCGAAAGCCTTCAAAGAGCGAAAAAGCGCCGGTCTTATTGACTTGGTCGTGAATGGCGCACCTGGACTGATTATTGGGTTATTACTGGGCTGGGGTTGGATTGGAGCGATTGCACTTGCTGGTATTACATACGTAAGTTCCAGTGGTATTGCCGCTCAGTTGATCAAGGAAATGGGCTGGATGCGCTCTGAGGTTGCCAAAAGAGCCATCGGTGTCCTGGTTTTTGAAGACTTGGCCCTTGCTCCCTATCTACCGCTATTGACGTCGTTGGTGTTGGGAGTGAGTGCAGTTAGCGGACTGATTTCTGTTGGTGTGGCGCTGGCAATTACCGGGTTGGTAATCCTTTTGAGCTTCAAGGGTGGAAACAAAATCATGAAGATTTTGGACCCCACCGAGCCTGGTGCTCTGCTGTTGACGGTGTTTGGAGCTGCGTTATTAGCCGCAGGCTTAGCTGATCTGATTGGCTTTAGTGGAGTGGTTGCAGCGTTTTTGATTGGGTTGTTACTTACCGGTGAGGTTGCTCAAACAGCCAGAGCGCGTCTATCCCCAATTCGAGACATTTTCGCTGCCATTTTCTTTGTGTTTTTCGGTTTGGCCACAGACCCAAGAGACGTGCCGGCTGTTTTGCCTATTGCGGTGGTGCTATTGGTAATCGGCATAGTCGGAAAGATGTTCACCGGTTGGTGGGTTACCCGAGACCTAAGTGACCGGATGAGCTGGCGAAGGGCCGGAGCATTCTTGACTGCGCGTGGAGAGTTTTCAATGGTGATTGCTGCTTTGGCGGCACCAGTGGTTACGGCTGTGAATCTGCAGGCGCTGACTCTCACCTACGTAATTCTCACCAGCATCGCAGCCAGTGTTTTGTTGTGGGTGACAAGGTCGAAGCTTGAGAGGAAGCCCTAATGCTTCGAAGATTTATTGCTTTGGTCCCCGTCCTCGCCGCATTGATTTTTGTTTTGAGTGCAATCGCGCTTAGGGACAGATTGCCTGATCCACTGGCGATTCATTTTGGTATCAGCGGAACGGCTGATGGGTTTATGGGCTTTTGGCCTGCGGTTTTACTAAACGCATCCCTGATTCTGATTCCTGCGATGATTGCCCTACTGTTTGGCAGAGGCCTTCGAGACAAGGGGCTAACCGGCATTTTTCTATGGCTACCGATTGGTTTTACGGCACTGTTTTTTATGATCAGCGCTTACCTCTTGATTATTCAGCTTGATTTGCAAGCTGGTGAAGTGGCATCGCTGAATGCAAACTTTTTCCTGTTGTTGTTTTTGCCCCTGATTGTTCTGCTGCCCCTGCTTTTGACAAAACCCAAGATCGACATCGGTGAAGATGAACTCACTATTTCCTCACTGGGAATACCTCTGGCGAGAGTTCCTTTTATAGATATTGAGCGAGTTGGAGAAGAGAAACTCAAGGCTTCTGAGTTTGGCGGTTGGGGTCTGAGAATGAATCTAGCCGGAGATGTTGCTTTTTTGCCATCCTCGGGTCCTGCGCTGGCGGTAACTAGGCGTCACGGAAACAAAATACTGATAAGAAGCGATGAGGCTGAAAAATTGAAGTCACAGATTGAAAGGAAACTATCTTGAAACTTCACATTGCAACAGACCACGCTGGCATGGAGCTGAGCCAGTTTCTGATTTCAGAACTACGAAACTTAGGTCACGAGGTCAATGACCACGGACCAAGTGATTATGACCCGCTGGATGACTACCCAGGTTTCTGCATTGCTGCGGCGATTGCTGTTGCTAATGACTGGGAATCGGGGGAGCAATCCTTGGGAATCGTTTTAGGTGGCAGCGGCAATGGTGAGCAGATGGCGGCCAATAAGGTCAAAGGCATCCGTGCGGCTTTGATTTGGAATGAATCAACGGCCAAGCTAGCTCGAGAGCACAACGATGCCAATGTTTGCGCTGTTGGTGCCAGACAACACAGCCAAGAGGAAGTTCTAGAGCTTATAAAACATTTCATCTCAGAACCGTTTAGTAATGATGAACGACATGTTCGAAGAATTGGCAAAATTGCGACTTACGAAAACACCGGCGAGGTGCTCTACTAAGTGCCCGAGGGTCATTCTGTTCATCGCCATGCAAAAAAGCTAAATGAGTTATTTGCTGGAAAATCTCTAAACGTCAGCTCCCCGCAGGGAAGATTTGCTGAGGGTGCAAAGCTGCTTGAGGGCCATAGCTTGGTGAAAGCCAAAGCCCATGGCAAACAGTTATTCGCGGAGTTTGATAATCGCCTGACACTCAGGGTTCACTTAGGGATTTATGGCAAATGGGGTTTTCGGACATTCGATGAAAACCCTCCAGAAGCAGTCGGTCAAGTTCGACTGCGGTTGATTTCAGAAAATAATATGGCAGATTTGCGGGGACCGACGGCTTGTGAGGTTTTGAACCCATCAGAGGTGAAGGCTATAACGAAAAGACTCGGCCCAGATCCTTTGCAGCTTGACCCCAAAGGCTATAAACAGCAGGAGTTTATTGACCGAGTGCAGAAATCAAAGGTGAGCATCGGTCAACTTTTGATGAATCAGGAGATAATCGCTGGCATTGGCAATGTTTATAGAGCGGAGTTGTTGTTCCGCGCCAAACAATCGCCTTTCACTCCAGGAGAGCAAGTGAGGCTAGAAGTTTTAGAAACAATCTGGTCTGATGCGCAGAGGCTTATGAAAATTGGTGTCAAAAAAGGCATCATGCTCACCAGGGAAGACAAACTAAGAGGTCGACCGAAGGTCAGTGACCGTTATTACGTTTATAAAAGACAGGGTCTTAGCTGCAGGGAGTGCGGCGGAATGGTTTCAATTTCATTGATGCAGGCCAGAAAGCTTTATTGGTGCGAGGCCTGTCAGGGCTGAATTGGAGCGGATGACGGGAATCGAACCCGCACAATCAGTTTGGAAGACTGAGACTCTACCATTGAGCTACATCCGCATGACAGAACTCCATAATAGTACGCTAGACTTCTGAAGGTTGAAATCAAGTAAGATTTCTTCTGGATCCGGGGTGTAGCGTAGTGGCTAGCGCACCTGCTTTGGGAGCAGGGGATCGCAGGTTCGAGTCCTGTCACCCCGACTGAAAATAAAACCCAATCAGGAGAATCTTGAAAACTACCGTTGACCGAATTAAGCCCACTCGCGCAAAAATCACCTTTGAAGTGACTCCCGAGGAATTCAAGCCAGCACTGGATAAGGCCTATGAGGAGATTGCTTCTCAGGTCAACATTCCTGGGTTTAGAAAAGGCAAGGTTCCTGCACCGATTTTGGATCAGCGAGTCGGCCGCGGAGCAATCATCGGTCAAGCAATCAACGACAGCTTGGACGACTACTACCGTCAGGCATTGGAAGAGACAGGACTCTCTCCGCTAGGCCAGCCATCTGCTGATGTCAAAAAGTCTCCAGATGAGACAACCCTTGAGGGAAACCTAGAGGTCGAGGTAGAGGTAGAAGTTCGTCCAGAAATTACCCTGAAGGACTATAAGGGTCTTGAGCTAGAGGTTGACGAGGCTAAGGTTTCTAAAAAGGACGTTGACGCTGAACTAGAGGCCTTGCAGGCTCGTTTCGGATCGCTTGTCACCGTTGAGCGTCCGGCCAAAACCGGTGACTTCACCTCAATCGACTTGAAGGCCAGCATTGATGGAGAGCTAATCGATGAAGCTGAGGGAATTAGCTATGAAATCGGATCGGGAAATCTTCTTGATGGAATCGACGAGGCACTCCTGACTCTCACAGCTGGGGAGTCAACCACTTTCAAGTCAACCCTTGTTGGTGGAGAGCACGCTGGCAAAGAGGCAGAGGTGAACGTAACCCTGCAGAGCGTGAAAGAGCGCGAGCTTCCAAAGGCTGATGATGACTTTGCGCAGCTAGCAAGTGAATTTGACACCCTCGAGGAACTTCGCAAGGACCTGGAGGCGAAGGCCTTGGAGGGAATGGCTCAGAAGCAAAGGGTTCAGGCTAGAGAAAAAGCACTTGAAAAACTAATTGCCTCAGTTGATGTTCCCGTTAGTGAAGAGGTTATTGAGCGCGAGGTTCACAACCACCTTGAAGGTGAGGGAAGGCTTGAGGATGATAAGCACCGAGCCGAGGTCACCGAGGAGAGTGAAAAGTCTTTCAAGTCACAGATGATTCTGGATGAGGTTGCAAAGGCTGAGGAGATTCGCCCAGAGGATCAGGAGCTAATCAACTATTTGGTTGAAAGTGCTGGTCAGTATGGGATGCAGCCAAATGACTTTATTCAAACCATCAGTCAGAACGGTCAGATTGGTATGTTCGCCTCTGAGCTTTCCAGGCGAAAGGCGCTTGATTTCTTGGTAGACAATGCAAAAGTTGTTGACACCAAAGGAAAAGCTGTGAAGTTTGCTAAGCCTGAAGAGGCAGAGAGCTAAACGCCACAAGCGAACAGGGGAGAATTCTTTCTCAATAGTTGGTTAGCTAAAGATAGTTATTTCCAGCGAGGAGAATTAATGACCACCCAAATGACTCCACCGCAGTCAGTTTTTGACCGCTTGCTCAAAGACCGCATTATTTGGCTTGGCAGCGACGTGCGTGACGATAACGCAAACGAAATCGCTGCAAAAATGCTTTTGCTAGCAGCCGAAGACAGTGAACGCGATATTTACCTGTACATAAACTCGCCAGGCGGTTCGATCACTGCCGGCATGGCTATCTACGACACCATGCAGTACGTTCCGAATGACATCGTGACAGTGGGTATTGGTATGGCAGCCTCAATGGGACAATTCTTGCTCTCCAGTGGAACCAAGGGAAAACGTTACGCGACCCCGAACACCAGAATTTTGCTACACCAACCACTCGGTGGATTTGGTGGAACCGCCAGTGATATTCAAACCCAGGCGGAGTTGATTAACTCAATGAAGCGTCAACTGGCCACAATCACCGCTGAGCAGACCGGTAAGACCGTTGAGCAGATTATGGCTGATGGTGACCGCGACCGCTGGTTTACAGCCGAAGAAGCCTTGGAGTATGGCTTTATCGATCACATTCAGACTTTTGCAACACCTATAACTGGAGTCGGAGGAGAAAAATGAGCTACGTAGAAAATTCATTGGGCGAGAAGGTGGCCCTTCCTCAGTCTCGCTACATCCTTCCAGAGTTTGAAGAGCGAACAAGCTACGGCTTCAAGCGTCACAACCCTTACACCAAGCTTTTTGAAGACCGCATCGTGTTCCTAGGGGTGCAGGTGGATGACGCTAGTGCGGATGATGTTATGGCACAGTTGCTGGTTTTGGAATCACAAGACCCAGACAGAGACATCACAATGTATATCAACTCTCCGGGCGGATCTTTTACTGCGCTGACAGCGATTTATGACACCATGCAATACATCAAGCCAAACATCCAGACTGTGTGTTTGGGACAGGCTGCCAGTGCTGCTGCTGTGCTTCTGGCTGCGGGAGCACCAGGCAAGAGACTTGCCCTACCAAATGCCAGAGTTTTGATTCACCAGCCAGCAAGTGGCGGTGGCGGACAGGGTCAGGCCAGCGATATTGAAATTCAAGCCAAAGAAATCATGCGTATGCGCGAGTGGCTGGAAAAGACTCTTAGTGATCACACAGGCAGAAGCATTGAGCAGGTGAATAAGGATATTGACAGGGATAAGATCCTCACCGCTGAAGAAGCTTTGGAATACGGAATCATCGATCAGGTGCTATCCAGCAGGAAACCTGTTTTAGGGCGCTAATTCAAAACTCCGAACGCTAGAGCAATAACGTCGGTGATGGCGGATAGTGTTTAACCATGACCACTTTGGGAGAAAGCTCTGAGCTTTTAAAGTGTTCTTTCTGCGGAAAGAGCCAGAAACAGGTACGAAAGCTAATCGCTGGCGGCGGTGTTTACATATGCGATGAGTGCATTGAGCTTTGTAATGAAATCATTGAAGAGGAACTTGGCAAGGCCGAAAAACCTCAAGGACTAGAACAAGAGCTTCCGAAACCTAAGGAAATCAAAGAGTTCTTAGATGAGTACGTCATTGGTCAGGATCAAGCCAAGCGGGCCTTGGCGGTTGCGGTTTATAACCACTATAAGCGTGTCAGAGCTGGTGGAACACTTAGCAGAAGCGGCAAAAATCGAGACGATGTTGAGATTGCCAAATCGAATATCTTGATGATGGGTCCAACCGGTTGCGGAAAGACCTACCTAGCCCAAACTCTTGCAAAGATGCTGGATGTTCCCTTCGCGGTTGCCGATGCAACAGCATTGACCGAGGCCGGATATGTGGGTGAGGACGTTGAAAATATCCTTCTGAAGCTTTTGCAAGCAGCTGATTTTGATGTGAAAAAAGCAGAGATGGGCATTATTTACATCGACGAAATTGACAAGATTTCGAAAAAGAGTGAAAACCCATCGATCACTCGAGATGTTTCTGGCGAAGGTGTGCAGCAGGCACTGTTGAAAATTTTGGAAGGCAGTGTTGCCTCTGTGCCACCTCAAGGAGGCAGGAAGCACCCGCAGCAAGAATTCATTTCGCTTGATACCAAAAACGTGCTGTTCATCGTTGCCGGAGCTTTTGCTGGACTTGACTCGATTGTCGGCGAGAGAGTTGGCAAAAAAGGCATCGGATTTAATTCGCCTCTAAAGGAAAAAACAGATGAGGCGGAGATTTTCAATCAGGTTCAGCCTGAAGATCTTCGAAAATTTGGTCTGATTCCTGAGTTTATTGGTCGGCTGCCGGTTGTGACCACAGTCAACCAGCTTGGTAAAGATGCACTGATTTCAATTCTTAGTGAACCGAAGAATGCGCTTACCAAGCAGTATCAAAAGATGTTTGAGCTGGACGGATTTGAGCTTGAATTCACCGAGGACGCCTTAGAGCTGATTGCCGAGAAAGCAATCGAGCGTGAAACTGGCGCAAGGGGACTCAGGGCAATTTTGGAAGAGACGCTCTCTCCTTTGATGTTCGAACTTCCAAGCATGAATGAGCAGGGCAAGGTGATTGTCGATCAATCAGTGGTAAACGGCGAGCAGCCAAAGGTGATGCCATTTAGCGAGAAAAAGAAATCAGCTAGCTAAAGACAACTGAACCGAGCCCGTATTCTCCCTCGGTTATCTTTAGCTCCTTGATTCTTCCAACCAGTTTTAGGTCACCAGCAAGATTTTCTGCAAGAGCCAAATCTTCTGCTGGAACACTTAGCTCTGCTGATTCAATCTCTGCTTTCATCGATAGTTTCTGGTCACTCTTTGTTCTTCTAATCACTGCAAGTGCCGCGGTGAGCACTTCCAAATACTTTTTGTCTCCGATTTCACCAAGCTCGTCAACGGTTGGCCACTGTGAAACATGCACCGATCCAGACTGCCACCAGCTCCACATCTCCTCGGCGGCAAACGGGATAAATGGAGCAAACAGGCGATTGAGTATTGATAGTGCAATTCGGAGAGTTATAACAGCCGATTCTCTGTCCTCGGTTGTTCCCGCATAAGCGCGGTCTTTCACGCTTTCCAGGTAATCGTCGGTAAAGGTCCAGAAAAAGCTCTCAGTAAGCTCGAGGGCTTTTGTGTGGTCGTATTTCTCCAGAGCCTCAGTAGATTTCTCCACTACCTCAGCAAGGGCAGCCAGAAGACCCTTATCGAGCTCATGAGTTGGTTTGGCATCAACGCTTGGGAGTTCGAAGTTCAGTGCAAACTTTCCCGCGTTCAAAAGCTTTAGAGCAAGCCTCCGACCGATTTTCATTTGCCCCTCGTCGAAGGCGGTGTCAGTGCCTAGCCTCGCACTAGCTGCCCAATAGCGAACCCCGTCAGAGCCGTGGTCTTTCAAGAGTTGATCGGGAACAACAACGTTTCCTTTGCTCTTTGACATCTTTTTACGATCAGGGTCCAAAATCCATCCTGAAATAGCTGCATGTTTCCAGGGCAGGACTTGGTGTTCAAGCTCTGAGCGGACCAGGGTTGAGAACAGCCAGGTGCGGATGATGTCCTGACCCTGTGGCCGCAGGTCATAGGGGAAGATTTTTTCAAACAGCTCAGGGTTATCAATCCAACCGGCAGCCAACTGAGGAGTTAGCGAGGAGGTTGCCCAGGTGTCCATAATGTCCTTTTCGCCTTCAAACCCTCCGAGCTTTCCACGCTGATCTTCGGTGAAACCTTCCGGAACATCACTTGATGGGTCAACTGGAAGCTGGTTAGACGAAGGTGTGATGGGGTTTTCATAATCGGTCTCGCCGGCATCGTTTATTGGATACCAGACAGGGATGGGGACTCCAAAGAATCTTTGTCTTGAAATCAACCAGTCGCCGTTTAGACCGTTGATCCAATCAGCAAGCCGCACGCTCATAAAATCCGGGTGGAAATTCAGCTGCTTACCGAGGTCCAAAAGACGCTTCTTGATTTCCTCATCGCGTCCACCGTTTTTGATGTACCACTGCCTAGTGGAAACAATTTCAAGCGGTTTGTCACCTTTTTCAAAAAACTTGACCTGGTGTGTTATTGGTCGAATATCACCTTTCAGATCACCACTTTCTTGGAGCATTTCAACAATTCTCTGCTTCGCGGAGAAGACTGTCTTGCCTGCAAGTTCGGCGAAAAGTTCTTGAGCTTTGGGTGAGTCGAGACCCGCCGGGGGAGTTGATTGAACGCGTCCGTCAAAACCGAGTATTGCCCGGTTTGGAAGGTTCAGTTCTCTCCACCAGGTAACGTCATTGACATCTCCGAAAGTACAAATCATTGCAATTCCGGTTCCCTTGTCCGGTTGAGCTAGCGGGTGAGCAACAATCGGCACCTCGACATCGAACAGTGGTGTTTTGCAGGTTGTCCCGAAAAGCCCCTGATAGCGCTCGTCATCGGGGTGGGCTACCAATGCAACACAGGCAGGTAGTAATTCAGGTCGTGTTGTGTCGATCAGAATATCGCCATCAGGTCCGTGGAAAGCGAGCTGGTGGTAAGCACTCGGTTGTTCTCTGTCCTCAAGCTCGGCTTGGGCAACAGCGGTTCTAAAGGTCACATCCCAAAGGGTTGGAGCCATTGAGATATAGGCTTCGCCGCGCTCAAGGTTTTTCAAAAATGCAAGCTGCGAGGTTGCCTGGGCCTTATCCGAGATAGTTCGATAGCTTTCTTTCCAGTCAACACTCAGGCCCAAGTTGCGCCACAGATTTTCAAATGTCTGCTCATCTTCCTCGGTTAGCGCCTCACAGAGTTCGATGAAGTTTTTTCTGCTGATTGGAAGTTGATCTTGAGGCTTCGAGCTTTTGTTGCTTCCACCGGTAATGGGTGGAGTGAAATCGTTTTCATAAGGAAGAGTCGGTTCACACCTAACCCCGTAATAGTTCTGAACTCTTCTCTCAGTTGGCAGCCCATTGTCATCCCAGCCCATTGGGTAGAACACCTTTTTGCCTATCATTCGGCGGTGTCTGGCGATTATGTCCGTGTGGGTGTAGCTAAACACGTGTCCCACGTGCAGACTGCCGCTGGCGGTGGGCGGAGGAGTGTCAATTGAGTAAATCTCTGCTCGTGAGGAGTTGTGGTCAAAACGATAGACTTCTTCCTCATTCCAAAATTCGTTCCATTTTTGCTCGAGACCCTCCAGGGCAGCTTTTTCTGGAGTGCTGGCAGGATTTAGCGGATTAGGCTTGACTGATGACAAGAGATCTCCCTTTCAAAGGTTCTCTAAGATTAACAGTGTTATTTTGGCAGATTTAGAAAGTGCAAATGTACCCAAGGAACAATCAGCAGAAATCCGGCATTGATGCAAGCCCATCTTTTCCAAAGATTGAGAACCGAGTTTTGGAGTTTTGGAGCAAGGACGACACCTTCCAATACTCAATAGATCAGAGGATTGAAGAGGAAGCGGAAGAGTTTGTTTTCTATGACGGGCCTCCTTTTGCAAACGGCCTCCCTCACTACGGACACCTGCTAACCGGGTACGTAAAAGATTTTGTCCCCAGGTTTCAAACCATGCGAGGACATCGTGTGGAGCGGAGGTTTGGTTGGGACACTCACGGATTGCCAGCAGAGGTTGAAGCCGAAAGACTTTTGGGAATCAGTGGTCGACCAGAGATTGAAAACTACGGTGTAAAAAAATTCAATGAGTTTTGTAAAACATCAGTTTTGAAATACACCGAGGACTGGCGCAGCTACGTTACCCGCCAGGCGCGCTGGGTGGATTTTGATAACGACTACAAAACCTTGGACAAAAACTACACCGAGAGTGTTTTGTGGGCGTTTAAGGAACTTCATAACAAGGGACTGGTTTATGAGGGCTTCAAGGTCCTGGCTTATTGCTGGAGGTGTGAGACACCGCTTAGCAACCATGAGCTCAGAATGGACGATGAGGTTTATCGCCCCCGTCAGGATCAGGCTGTCACGGTAACTTTCCCGATTACAACCGAGGGCGAATTCAAGGGTGTAAACCTTTTGGCATGGACAACAACTCCTTGGACACTTCCAACCAACTTCGCCGTGGCCGTGGGACCGGAAATTGAATACTCAGTAATTGAGGCAAACGGTAAACAGTTTTTGATTGCGAGTAGTCTCAAGGGTCAATATTTGAAGGAATTCGGTGTCGAGTCCGAGGATGAGTTGACCGTTGTCAAAACAGTTAGCGGGGCTGACTTGGCAGGTCTGAGATACCAGCCTGTTTTTGATTACTACACAACCGGCTTTGAAACAGAAAACGCCTGGCAGATTTTGGTGGGTGACTATGTAAGTGCTGATGAGGGAACTGGAATTGTTCACCAGGCACCGGCTTATGGTGAGGATGACCAGGCGCTGTGTAATGAAGCTGGCATTCCAACCTATGTCAGCGTCAACGAGCGCGGTGAGTTCAATTCACTCATTAGTGATTTCGAAGGCATGCACGTGTTCGATGCAAATAAACCGATCACTCAGAAATTGAAGGATTCGGGCAGGTTGTTCAGGCAGGCAAGCTATGACCACCCATACCCTCACTGCTACCGATGCAAAAACCCTTTGATTTACAAGGCTGTTTCTTCTTGGTTTGTTGAGACCACCAAGATCAAAGATCGGATGCTTGAGCTAAATCAGGAAATCAACTGGGTTCCCAATCACACCAAGGATGGTTCGTTTGGCAAGTGGCTAGAAAACGTTCGTGACTGGGCTATTAGCCGAAATAGATTCTGGGGAGCTCCCATTCCAGTTTGGAAATCTGACGACCCCAACTATCCACGAATCGACGTCTATGGCTCACTCGAGGAGCTAGAGCGAGACTTTGGAAAAGCGCCGAGTGATTTCCACAGACCTGAAATTGATGAGCTTGTCAGGCCAAATCCAGATGACCCAACCGGCAAGTCAATGATGAGACGTGTTCCAGAAGTTTTGGATTGCTGGTTTGAATCAGGTTCGATGCCGTTTGCTCAGGTTCACTACCCATTTGAAAACACCGAATGGTTCGAGACCCATTTCCCGGGTGATTTCATCGTGGAATACGTTGGTCAAACTAGGGGCTGGTTCTATACTCTGCACGTCCTTGCCACGGCATTGTTTGACAAGCCGGCTTTCAAAAACGCCGTAAGCCACGGAATTGTGCTTGGCGATGACGGGCAGAAGATGAGTAAGTCACTCAGGAACTATCCAGATGTGCAAGAGGTGTTTGAACGAGACGGTTCTGATGCAATGCGTTGGTTTTTGATGAGCTCAACAATCCTTCGCGGTGGCAACCTGTCTGTCTCTGAAGCGGGTATTCGCGAAGCCGTTAGACAGTTCATGCTTCCGCTATGGAATAGCTATTACTTCTTTACCCTCTATGCCAATGCCAACAACTATCAGGCAAGTTATTCGACCTCGTCCGAGCAGATTCTCGATCGATATCTGTTTGGAAAGTTGAATCAGTTAGTTTCTGAGTTGACTGACGCGATGGAGAATTTTGACAGCTATCGCGCGACCAACCTGCTACGAGATTTCGGTGAGGTTCTAACCAACTGGTTCATCCGTCGCTCCAGAGATAGGTTCTGGGAGGGTGATGAGGATGCTCAGGACACCTTGTATACGGTAATGGAGACCCTTTCCAGGCTGACTGCACCTATGCTACCGATGCTCAGCGAGGATATCTGGCAGGGATTGACCGGCGGTCGTAGCGTTCACCTCACAAACTGGCCAAAGCCTGAAGAGTTTCCTTTTGACGCAAAGCTGGTTCAGTCAATGGATGAAATCCGAGACATTGCAAGTGTTGGCCTAGCTCTTCGCAAGCAGTCTGGGCTAAGGGTTAGGTTGCCTCTTAGATCAGCTGTGATTGCTAGCAATAACGTTGAGGGGATCAAGCCTTTTGTTGACCTAATTCAAGAGGAGCTCAATCTCAAAAACGTTGAACTAGTTCCGATGAGTGAAGACACCGCAGTTCGATTTGGACTTGTGAAGCAATTGAACGTAAATGCCAGAGCACTGGGACCTCGAATTGGCTCTCAGGTGCAACAGGTTATTGCAGCGAGCAAGAATGGCGATTGGTCAGATGAGTCGGGCACGGTTATTGCAGGCGGAATTGAGCTTCTGCCAGAGGAATATGAGATGAAACTCGCTGGCGGGGATGACAACTCAGCGATTGGGATTCTTCCGGAGGGATTTTTGATTTTAGACACCGAGCTGGATGAATCTTTGCAGGCAGAGGGAATGGCCAGAGATGCCATTCGTCACATTCAGCAGGCGAGAAAAGACGCTGGGTTGGATGTCTCAGACCGCATCTCTTTAGATCTTCAGGCAACTTCCGGTGCTTTGAGTGCTTTGGAGCAATATCAGGAGTTGATTATGCATGAAACTCTGGCAAGGCAAATTTCAATAGACACCTCCAGCGATGGGGAACTGGCAGTTGGAGACGCGGAAAAAATTAAAGTGAAATTGGAAAAACTTGACTGACTCCGATTTTCAAAGAGCCCACCAGGAAATTCTTTCCAGAGTGGGGGAGGCGAAACCAACTCCTGATTTATATCCAATGCAGCTTGCTGTTGAGCTATTGGGAGACCCGCATTTAGCTTTTCCTGTTATCCACATAACTGGAACAAATGGAAAAACATCAACAGCCAGGATTATCGAGCGAATACTCAGGGAGCATGGGCTAAGAACAGGTCGTTACACATCACCGCACCTGGTTGATGTAAATGAGCGGATTGCGATTGATGGCGAACCGTTGGAGAGTGAGCTATTTGCAGAATACTGGGATCAGATATCGCCGATTCTAGATTTAGCGGATTCCAAGCTTCAGGACATGGATAAGCCGAAGATTACCTATTTTGAAGCGATGACACTCTTGGCCTTTCAGGCCTTTGCGGACTCTCCGGTGGATGTTGCAGTCATCGAAGTTGGGATGGGCGGTGAGTGGGATGCAACCAATGTCGTGAACGCCCAGGTTGCGGTTTTTTCTCAAATTGCCCTCGATCACACAAAACAGCTTGGTAAAACAGTTAGCGAGGTAGCAAAGACCAAATCTGGCATCATCAAACCTGAATCGATAGTTGTCACTCAGCAACAAAAGCCAGAGGCAGAGTTTCAGTTGAGAAATAAGCTTTTGGACGGTCAAAAAATGCTGGTTGAAAACACAGATTTTAGACTTGTCTCGCACAGACCTGAAAATGGCGGTTATCGCTTTTCGTTTGAGACCCAGTTGGTTGGCTATCAAAACCTTTTTCTGCCTTTAGCTGGCGAGTATCAGTTGAGAAATGCCATGTTGGCTGCAAGTGCTTGTGAGGCATTTCTTGGCGGTGGCCAGGTGGCTATTTCAGAGCCAATTCTTCACAGCGCTTTGGCCGATGCCACCAGTCCCGGAAGGCTGCAGGTAATTAGCAAATCTCCAATGACAATTCTGGATGCCGCTCATAACCCGGCTGGAGCGCAATCGTTGGTTGACTCCCTAAAGCATTTCTTCGAAATCGAATCATGTGTCTTGGTTATGGGGACGATGGCCGATAAAGATTACGAACAAATGTTGGAAATCCTGAAACCAATCACCGCTCAACTTGTGATTACCCAGGCACAAACAGAACGCTCGGCAGAAACCTCGGCTCTCGCTGCAGCGGCTGAGAAGCTGGAAATTGAGTTTGAGGAGATTGAAAGCGTTGAATTGGCGCTTGAATACGCCACCGATATAGCCTTGGACAGAGATCTTCCGATTGTTGTTACTGGCAGTATTTTGCTAATTGGTGAGATTATCAAACAAGAGCGGATGGAGGCTGAGATTGAAAAAGACTAGATCGACCCAGAGAACCCTCGGCAGTATTCTGCTTGTATTTGAGGCTTTTGTGGTCTTTTTCGCAACCCTTGTTGCCTTTGGTCTTGAATTGGCGCCAGCTGAGTGGGTGTGGGGGATTGGTATCACGATCTCGCTAATCATGATGGTCACCCCAGCTATTTTGGGAAAGCCCGGTGGCTATATTTTCGGGTCACTTATGCAGGTGCTTTTGATCGTTAGCGGATTTTGGATTTGGGGCATGTTCTTCGTTGGAGCGCTTTTCGCTGGACTTTGGATATGGATGATGATTGCTGGAAGAGCAGTCGATAAAGCCCGTGAGAATTACCTAAAGCAAATGGAAGAGGAGAGCTGAGATGCAATCAACTTTGGTTCTAATAAAACCCGATGGAGTGAAAAGAAACCTAATTGGTGAAATCCTCAGAAGGTGTGAGGCTAAAGGCTATGTGATTGATGACCTCAAGCTTTTTCAACCCTCCAGGGAGTTATTGGAAGAGCATTACGCAGAGCACCAGGGAAAGCCATTTTTTGAGCCTCTTATTGATTTCATGCTGAGTGGTCCAACTCTGGCATGCAAGCTCTCAGGGGACAGGGTCATAGAAGGGTTCCGCTCAATTGCGGGGACTACTGATCCGACAACCGCTGCGGCGGGCACAATACGCGGAGACCTGGCAAGGGACTGGGGTTTAAAGGTTCAGCAGAATTTGGTTCATGGATCTGATTCTGAAGAGTCAGCGGAGCGTGAGCTGAAAATCTGGTTTGGTTAGAAAAGACTCGGCCACAAATCCCAATAGACAACCAGAATTACCAGTGATATCGCCACGTAGGTCGCTACTGTTGCAACCCAGTTCCACTCGTAAATGAGTTCACCGGTGCCGGTGAGCTTTTCTCCTAGGCCACCTTTTGCAAGAACTAGACCAGCATTCATCCACAACAGCGGAATCATTGCAATCCAGGCAACCATGCAATAAGGGCAAAGAGCTCCAATAACAAAAACACTTTGACTAAACAGCCATAAAACAAAGACGAAACCTAAAACGTTTCCAATCAGGTATGCATTCCAGAACCAGTTTTTGAACTCGGCTCCGGCCAAGATTGCAAAACCAATCAGAATTGGCGCGAAAAAACTGGCAAGACCAATCAAGGGATTTGGAAAGCCAAACAGCGAAGCTTGCTCGGTGAGCATTACGGATTTACATGAGATAAAAGGAGAAACATCACAGCCCAGCGTTGCTTCAGGATTTTCAGCCACTCTAATTCGTTCGATTGTCAATGCAAGTGATGCAATCCATCCGACAACCCCGAACAATATCGAGGTCAGAGCGTAGATAACCCCTGGCTTCACGGTGGTTTTCGTCTCAATTGTTTCACTCACTGGGCAAGTATCTCATTTCTGGGCTGTTTTTGATAAGCTAAGGATAGGTGTAACCACAGGTGCACCGAAGATTTTTGCGGAATTTTAAGCCAGATAAAGGGCCACCGTGATTAGCGCGAAGACGCGCAAGAGTTGAGATTTGACGCCGAGACAGGCTGTGGACGAATCGGCACAGGAGCCAAAGTGCCAAGGAAAAAGACCGAGGCTGAACCAAAAGCTGTTCAGCCACCAGCAGCAACACTGTTGTTTCAAGCCCCAGATTTGCCAACCCCTGAGGTTGACAGCAGAAGCGGAAAACTAAAGGGTGAAACCGCCCGACCACCGAAACAGGATGATTCCGAACCGCGCAAGCGCAAAAGAACCAGGACCTCGGACAATAAGCCGGCCGAGCAGAAGACAGCAGAGGCAAAGGCGGATGATTCAACTCGCGTCGAGGCAAAACGTCAGCGCAGGCGAGAACCACGGACAGAGAACCGTCGCAGAAACACAATCTCCGAGAGTGAGTTTTTGGCAAGGCGTGAGTCTGTAGATAGGAAGATGATTGTTCGCGAGGCGGATGATCGTGTTCAGATCGGTGTTTTAGAGGATGGAATTCTTGTTGAGCACTACGTTGCTCAGTCTCAATCAGCATCTCTGATTGGAAACATTTATCTGGGTAAGGTTCAGAATGTTTTGCCCAGCATGGAGGCAGCCTTTGTTGATATCGGCAAGGGTAGAAACGCAGTTTTGTATTCAGGCGAAGTTGATTGGGATGCAGCTGAGACCGGCAACCAACCGAGAAAAATCGAGTTGGCTTTGAAAACGGGCGACAAGGTGTTGGTGCAGGTGACTAAGGACCCTGTCGGACAAAAAGGAGCGAGACTAACAAGTCAAATTTCTCTCCCGGGGCGCTATTTGGTTTATGTGCCAGGTGGGAACATGAATGGCATTTCAAGAAAGTTGCCGGACAAAGAGCGTCAGCGCTTGAAGGCCATCTTGAAAGAACTGCTTCCAGCTGACGCTGGAGTAATCGTTAGGACTGCTGCAGAGGGTGCAACCGAGGAACAGCTGGCACTTGATGTAAAGAGACTCACCGAACAATGGCAGACAATCGGTAAAAAGAGCGAAAAGGGTAAAGCGCCCTCTCTTTTGCACACTGAATCAGATCAGTTGATAAAAATCATTCGAGACGTCTTCAATGAAGACTTTCAGTCGATGGTTGTTCAGGGCGAAGACACGGAGCGCTCGATTGTTGATTACCTGGACAGCGTTGCGCCAGAGCTCAAGGAAAGACTGGGTTCACACAAAGACAAGGAAGACATCTTTGATGCATTCAGAATTGGTGATCAAATCCACAAGGCACTTGAGCGCAAGGTATACCTCCCCAGTGGCGGTTCGCTGGTTATTGACCGAACAGAGGCGATGACGGTTGTTGATGTCAACACCGGAAAATTCATCGGAAGTGGCGGAAACCTGGAGCAGACCGTCACAAAGAATAACCTCGAGGCTGCTGAAGAGCTTGTCCGTCAGTTGAGACTCAGAGACATCGGCGGAATCATTGTTGTCGACTTCATTGACATGACCTTGGAGTCAAATAGGGAACAGGTGCAGCGAAGGTTGATGGAGTGCTTGTCAAGAGACAGAACAAAGCACCAAGTTGCAGAGGTAACCTCTCTTGGTTTAGTGCAGATGACTCGAAAGAAACTCGGTGTCGGTCTGTTGGAGACCTTCGGTGAAGTGTGTGAGTGTTGCGGTGGTCGAGGTATGACGATCACCGAAGAGCAAAAATATAAGGCAGAAACAAAAACGTCTAAGACCAAAACCGAGACAAAGAAAATTGTTGACCCCGAAAAGGCCAAGGAGCTTGGTTCGATGGTGAACAAGATTCACGATGCGGCAGCAGGGGAAGAAGCAGAGAAGTCAGGCGATTCCTCGGAAATTTTGGACAAAGTATTGGATTCTCTGCCCGAGCCAGAGCCCACGAAGCCAAAGAAACCAAGGCGAAGAAGAGTCAGCACAAAACAAGCAACTCCAAACGTTGACCAATAGATGATTTTCGGTGTAGAATTCAAGGCTGTTGCTTGCAACATCCCTAAGCAGACAAAAAGAGGTTAAGCGTGGTTTACGCAGTAGTTCGCGCCGGTGGGCGCCAGGAAAAAGTAGAGGTCGGGTCACTAGTGACCATGGACCGTGTCAAATCTGCCAATGGCAAGGTTGAGCTACCTGCAGTATTGCTCGTAGATGGTGACAAAGTCACCACCGATGCAAAGGCGCTTGCAAAGGTAAAGGTAACCGCAGAGGTAGTCGAAGACCTGCGAGGACCAAAGATTGTTATTCAGAAATACAAGAACAAAACTGGCTATAAGAAGCGTCAGGGTCACCGTCAGGATTTGACCCGCGTGAAAGTCACCGAGATAAAGTAGGCGCAAATGGCACATAAAAAGGGAGCTAGCTCTACCAAGAACGGTCGCGATTCAAACGCACAGCGTCTTGGTGTTAAAAGATTTGCAGGAGAGGTTGTAAACGCCGGTGAAATCATCGTTCGCCAGCGCGGAACCCACTTCCACCCGGGGTCAAACGTTGGTCGCGGCAAGGATGACACCCTATTCGCCCTAGCCGGAGGAGCCGTTGAATTCGGTAACAAGGGTGGTCGCAGGGTCGTAAACATCTTGGCTGAATAGTCGAGAGTAAGATTTTTGGGCGGGCCTATGGGTCCGCCCATTTTTATTTGGAGGTGAAGTGGTTACTTTTGTTGATGAGGTAAAGCTTCACCTTGCCGCGGGAGATGGCGGCAACGGGTGTGTTTCTGTAAAGCGTGAGCGATATAAACCACTTGCAGGCCCTGATGGCGGAAACGGTGGGACGGGCGGCTCTATCTGGCTGGTAGCGGACACCAATACCGGAACACTTATTGATTATCACTACCGGCCTCACCGATCTGCAGGACGAGGAGACGCTGGAGCGGGAGACTTTCGCAACGGCGCAAAGGGTGAAGATTTGATCCTCGATGTTCCTGTTGGAACTGTTGTCAAAAACCCCCAGGGTGATGTTCTGGCAGATTTGAATCAGCCTGGCATGAAGCTTGAGGTGGCGCAGGGTGGTATGGGTGGTCTGGGTAACGCCGCACTTGCTAGCAAGCGCAGAAAGGCTCCTGGGTTTGCGTTGCTTGGAATACCTGGTTGGAGCGGGGAGATTGTTCTTGAGCTGAAGACAGTGGCCGACGTTGCCTTGGTGGGTTATCCCAGTGCAGGTAAATCTTCGTTGATTGCGGCCATGAGCGCAGCTAGGCCAAAGATAGCCGATTATCCTTTTACAACTCTGCATCCAAATCTCGGGGTTGTTAGAGCTGGCGAAAAAAGCTACACCATCGCGGACGTTCCAGGCTTGATTGAGGGCGCCAGTGAAGGCAAGGGGCTGGGACTTCAGTTTCTAAGGCATATCGAAAGATGCAGTGTCATCTTGCACGTGATTGATTGCGCCAATCTTGAATCAGATCGCGAGCCACTAAAAGATTACAAAGCGATAGTTCAAGAACTTGAGAACTATGAGGTTGAGAATGGTATGCCACTAAGCCAAAGGCCTCAACTGATTGCGCTGAACAAGATTGATCTCGAAGATGGTGAAACCATTGCAAAGATGGTCCGGCCCGAGTTTGAAAAGATGGGGCTAGACGTTTTTGAAGTGTCTGCAATATCCAAACAGGGGCTCAAAGAGCTAAGTTTCGCCCTGAGTGTGCTCATTGATGAACATTCAGAAACACAGGCCGATGCCAGGGAAATTATTAGTCTCGTGAAGCAAGAACCCAGTGATGAATTTGAGGTAAAGGCGGAAAATAGTTCCGAGGGAGTTATTTTTAGAATCACTGGCGTAAAACCAGAGCGTTGGGTGGCACAGACTGATTTCAGCAACGATGAGGCAGTCGGATATCTGGCGGAGAGGCTTGCCAAACTCGGTGTTGAGGAGCGACTTATGAAAACTGGGGCCAAAGCTGGTTCAACAGTGATTATTGGTTCAGAGAATGGCGTTCTTTTTGAATGGCAGCCGATGATTAGCTCAATTGCAGAGGTGACAACCCCTAGGGGTAGTGATTCACGAATAGACGGAAGCGATCGACGAACCACCAAAGAAAGACGTGAGCAGTATCACGAGATGATGGACAGCAGATCGCGCATGAGGGAAAAGATGCAGGCCGAGAGAGAGGCATCAAAACTCAGCGAGCAGTATTTGGACGAGGAGTAAGTTGCTAAGTAACGCAGGTGAGATCAGTCAAGCAGGACTTGTGGTTGTCAAAATCGGAAGTTCCTCAATAACGGGCGAAAACGCTCATCAGTTGCAACTTGTTTGTCAGTTAGTTTCTGAGCTGAGGGCGAGGGAAATTTCGGTGGTGGTCGTCAGCAGTGGTGCGATCGCATCCTCTGGACCAATCCTGGGACTCACTGCCAAGGCAACCGACCTCCCAACTTCCCAAGCGATGGCTGCTGTTGGACAGCTGAAGTTGATGGCTGATTACCAGAGGGAACTTTCAAAGCACGATTTGATTGCAGGACAAGTGTTATTGACAGTTGAGAACATGGACAACCCGCAAACTCGCTCGAATTCAATACAAGCTTTTTCTAGATTGATTGAAATGGGTGTTGTTCCGATTGTGAATGAAAACGACACTGTTGCCACTCAAGAGATTCGCTTTGGTGACAATGATGGCTTGGCGGCAAACGTTTCAACCCTGCTAAACGCGGACTTGTTGATTCTGCTGAGCGACGTTGATGCCATTTACACAGGTCCTCCGGACGAAGAGGGCTCGACCCCGATAGCAAGGATAAGTTCAGAGAGAGATTTGGATGATGTAAAGATTTCTGGGACTTCAACCGGCTTTGGAACTGGAGGGGCGCTGACCAAGGTAAGTGCCGCGCTGAAAGTGTCAGAGGCAGGAATCCCCGTAATGCTGACCTCGGTTGTCAACAGTCAGAAAATAATGACTGAAGATTTCACTCACACCTGGTTTGAAGCAAAGAATAAGCTTTAGACATGACAGTTTCACAAATTCTTGAGGCGACAAAGAGAGCTTCGCCAATACTTGCCCAGGCAAGCACTGGTCAGAAGCACTTAGCACTCGTGAGCCTCAGAGACCTCTTGGGTTCGAATGAGCAACGAATACTCGATGCCAACAAAAAAGATTTAGACAGAGGTGAGCAAGAAGGCCTGGCCAAATCTCTGTTTGATCGCCTTCGACTAACCTCTGAGCGCATTGCCGGATTGCAAACCTCGATAGATGAAATCATTGCTTTCCCAGACCCGATCGGGGACGTGCTCAGAGGAAGCAAGCTAGAAAACGGTCTCAGAATCGAGCAGATAAGGGTTCCTTTTGGTGTTATCGGGGTCATTTATGAAGCGAGGCCGAATGTAACAATCGACATCGCTTCACTTGCCATAAAAAGTGGGAACGCTGCAGTTCTGCGAGGCGGCAGTGCTGCCGTTGAAACAAACAGGGTGCTGATAGACCTGATTCAAGATGCTCTCGAGCACGCAGGACTCTCCAGAGACCTTGTTCAAACAGTTGATGATTTTGGACGCCAGGGTGGAACGGAGATGATGCAGGCTAGAGGCTTGATTGATGTTTTGATTCCAAGGGGCAGTGCGAGTTTGATCCAAACTGTGGTTTTGGAATCTAAGGTTCCGGTAATTGAAACCGGCGATGGGATAGTTCATTTGTTCATTGACAAAGATGCTGATGAACAGAAGGCGATTCAAATTGCTAACAATTCGAAGACTCACCGTGTCAGCGTTTGCAATTCACTAGAAACACTTTTGATTCATGAAGCGGTATTGGGCTCAATCGGATTGAAAATAATCGAGAATCTGCACGCAAGTGGCGTAAAGATTAACGCCTGCGAGAAAACCAGAGCGGTTTTCCCTGCAGCAAATCAAGCGTCGGATGAGAACTGGGCAACTGAATATTTGGCAATGGAGATATCTGTAAAGACAGTTGAGAGCCTGGAGGAAGCACTTTCCCACATTGCGAAGTATTCAACCCACCACACTGAAAGCATTGTCACAGAGGACTACACCACCGCAGAAAGATTCCTTGCGGAGGTCGACAGCGCTGCTGTAATGGTGAACGCTTCCACGAGGTTCACTGATGGTGGCCAATTTGGCATGGGTGCTGAGGTGGGTATTTCAACACAAAAACTTCACGCCAGAGGGCCAATGGGATTGAATGAACTGACAAGCACCAAGTGGCTTGTTCGTGGCGATGGTCAGATTCGCAGCTAAACTTATATAAAAGCCAGGAGGAACTAAATGCTTGAACTATTAGCAGAGGGTGCTTACGTTGAATATCGCGAGCTGCCAATCCCAACTATCGTTTACGGAATTATTACCCTAGGTATTTTTACCGCTCTTGGAATTGTCACCATGAGTTTCATGAACGTTTCTAATAAGCACGCTCATGTTGATTCCTCTGAGGCTCACCACTAGGGGAGAATGTCGACTAAACGACGCATAGGGGTCATGGGTGGAACCTTTGACCCCATTCACAACGGTCACCTTGTTGCCGCCAGCGAGGTGGCGAGTGCTATGGAATTAGACGAGGTGCTGTTTGTGCCCACTGGAAAACCCTGGCAAAAGCAAGAGGTCTCACCTGCAGAGCACAGATATCTAATGAGCGTCGTTGCAACAGCTTCCAATCCTCAATTCAAAGTCAGTCGGGTAGATGTCGATCGACCAGGGTTTACCTACACCGTGGACACCCTAAATGAACTAAATGAACAGTTTCCAGACGCTGATCTGTTTTTTATCTCGGGAGCTGACGCCATCGCCCAAATTATTGCTTGGAAAGATATCGATAGCGTCTGGGATCTCGCGCACTTTGTTGCAGTAAGTAGGCCCGGTCACAAACTAAAGCTACCAAAGGCTCCAAAAGGCGCAATTAGCGAACTCGAGGTGCCTGCTCTGTCGATTAGTTCAACTGATGTTCGTCAGCGAGTGGCTGATGGAAAACCCATCTGGTATTTGGTTCCAGACGGGGTTGTTCAGTACATTAGCAAGCACCACCTGTACGGGAGCTAGATGGAATACAGAACCAGACGAGAGCGCAGAGAAGCAGAGAAGGCGGGACTGTCTTCACCTGTCGTGAACTCAGAGGATGATTCAGAGACCACCGTTCGAGTTTCTGAATCAAGTGAGCCCGAGGTTTCCACAGCGGAGAAAAGTTTTCAAAGCAGGAGAGATCTGCGTGAGAGAAATAGGGAAACTCTAGAAAATCAATCTGAACAAAGCGTTGAGCAATATGAGAGCACACCCAATACCGAAACTCCCAACACAGATTCGCAACCTGAGACTGATTCGGAAACTATGGAAGAGCGCAGTTTCCAAGGAGAGAGTGACCCCGAAGACCAGCCACTAACCGCTAAGAGCTACATCTACCAGGAATCAAGCAATACGGTGACTTTAGATTCAATACCTGATTCATTAGGCCCTCAAACTGCCGACTTTGTGGTCGCCAACTCCGAATCAATCGAAGTTGTGACTGGCAGCCACCCATCACTGTCGGCTGTCATGGATGATTTGAAATACGATTCTGAAGATCAAAAAGACACTGTCACCGGCAGAATCTCACTGGTTGATCCGGTGAGTGCGAAACTGGTTGCTGACTCTAGGGAACCAGAGGTCATAGTTCCCGGAAAAATAGTCGTGAAAAACAGGGCTGTTTCCATTACTTTTGCAGTGCTAGGTGGGGTCATGTTCGTCCTCGCTGGAATCGGCCTATGGTGGGCCTTGAGTGAGATGGGTCCTTTCAGTTCATGACAGCAACCGCTGAAGCAGTTTCACTAGCTCGCCTGGCAGCCAAAGCTGCAGAAGACAAATTGGCCGAAAACCCAATCGCACTGGATGTCAGTGACCCGTTTGGCTTGGCGGAGATTTTCTTGATCGTCAGCGGTAGCAATGAACGCCAAATTGTTGCCATCTCTGAGGAGATAGAAGAGAGACTTCGTGAGTCGGGTCACAAAGCAAGAGTTTTAGAGGGCAAGCAGTCAGGTCGCTGGGTGTTGATGGACTTTGGAGATCTTGTGGTGCACGTGATGCACGAGCAAGAACGTGAGTTTTATTCACTGGAGAGACTTTGGAAAGACTGTCCAGTTGTTTCAGTCAGCTGAATTTTGCATTAGACTTTGAAGGCTTTGGGCCTGTGGCGCAGCTGGTAGCGCACCTGCATGGCATGCAGGGGGTCAGGGGTTCGAGTCCCCTCAGGTCCACCAACTTCTTTTTACTTTCCGCCAGCCAGACATCAGAGCACTTTGCAGTGCAAGCCTCTATATTTCTGAGAATGTAACATCCGGTGCGCCTAGCAATAACGCCTAAGCAGCTATTTGCGCGCTTCACTTTTGCCTACACACAAAGCCTGAGCTACTTGCTTCTGCTTTTTGTTAGATTATCTACTATGAACCAGCCACAATTTTTTGAAATACAGTCGGACAGTCCAAGCAAATTGATTGATTTTTACAAGAGTGTTTTTGGTTGGAGATTTACAAAACAAGAGGGTCTGCCGGTTGAGATGTGGCGAATAGAAACAGAGGGAATTGACGGAGCGCTCCTAAAGCGACCGGTTAAGACACCACCTACTTCGCACGGTACAAACGCTTTTCTTGTTTCAATGCAAGTGGATAGCTTTGATGACATAGCGACGACAATAAAAGATTTGGGTGGAACAATCGCAATGGAAAAGTTTGCGGTGCCTGGTAGATGCTGGCAAGGCTATTTTTGGGACCCTGACGATAATGCGTTTGGTGTGTTTGAAGTTGACGAATCTGCGAAGTAACTGCGGTTTTTCTGAAAAATAGTGGCAACAGAAACAGGGAGAGCACCATTAAGTTTTGTTTCGCTAACGGAATTTGAACCAACAGCATGTGTTGAATCAAGAGTGATTACAGACATAAACCCTCATGGATTGCACCATGTAACGGCAATTGCCTCAGACCCTCAGAAAAACGTTGATTTCTACACCAAAATCCTTGGTTTGAGACTTGTCAAACAAACCGTGAACTTCGACGCTCCCCATGTTTGGCACCTTTATTACGGCGACCAGAAAGGATCACCGTCTTCGATTCTGACCTTTTTCCCTTGGCCCGGTGTGATTCAAGGAAAAGAGGGTTCTGGTCTCACAACCGCCACTTCATTCTCTGTCCCATTGGATTCAATCGGATTTTGGGAAAAACGATTGAAATCCTTAGGTGTTGAGAGTAGTCGTGCAAAAAACGCCAGCGGATTGGACCTAATCAGACTTCGAGATCAGGACGGCATGAGTGTTGAGCTAGTCGGAACTGAGGGTGATGATCGTTCAGGTTGGGATGGTGAGTCGTCAATCCCTGCAGAGGATGCAATCAGAGGATTGCACTCAGTGACTCTGAGTCAGCAGCTTTTGGATCCAACAGCAATCATGTTGACAGAAATGCTGGGCATGAAAGCCTCAGCAGAAACCTCATCCGGTGCTCAGTTTGCAATGGGGGATGGTACAACTGGAGCACTTGTAGAAGTCCTTCCTGGGGTAACCGAGCGAGGACTGCAAGCAGGTGGAACGGTTCACCACGTTGCGTTTAGAGCACCGGATTTGAACACCATGGAAAACTGGAGGCAGCAGCTGGTGGAGCAGGGTGTTCCGGTTACTGAGGTTATGGACAGGCAATATTTCAAGAGCATTTACTTCCGTGAGCCGGGTGGTGTCTTGTTTGAAATTGCCACCGATGACCCTGGTTTTGATATTGATGAACCACTTTTAGAATTGGGCAAAAAGCTCAAGCTTCCGCCTTGGTTGGAGCCAAGTCGAGAACAGATTGCAGCCAGCTTGCCAAGGATTGAGGCCTAAGGTGATTTCGAGACCACATGTTTGGATTGACAAACAATCCAACGATACGTTGCTGTTGTTGCATGGAACAGGGGCCGATGAGCGCGATTTGTTGCAACTTGGAGAGCTGATTGCCCCCGATTACAATCTTCTTTCCCCAAGGGGACTAGTGAATGAAAACGGCATGAATCGTTTCTTCGAGAGAACGCCAATGGGTGAATTCGTTCAAGAGTCAGTGAAGCAGGCGGTTTCAGACTTGGTGACGTTTATTGATCTAGCCCAAGAGGAGTATGGCTTTGATCCAGACAGCCTTTCCGCTTGCGGTTTTTCAAATGGAGCGAATACTGCCCTAGCAACTCTGGTCACTCGGCCGGAGGTGTTTACTACAGTGATGGCATTTGGTGCCACCAAGCCACTCAATGAACCGGTTGGAACCAACCTAAGAGACAAGAGGGTCTTCATTGCCAACGGTGAGCGAGACCCCTATGCGCCCCAGGGGATAACTGACGCTTTTGCTTCCGAATTGAAAGCTGCTGGGGCTGAGGTAATTGTTCTATCGCATCAAGGTGGTCATCAGATTTCTCCAGAACATATCCAGCAAATTAACAGAGAACTGACCTAATATCTAACAAGAAAATTCTTTGAAGGAGAAACGTGGCTATTTCACACAATCCGGTATTCAATCAATCAATGCGCAGTGGTGCGAAGGGGCTCCAGCAGGTTGAAGTTGACACAAGGTTTGAAGAGATAACTTCGACCAGGCCAATGACTATGGAGGGAACCGCCTCCAAAGTTATTGGAATGCTCATGCTGGTGGTTTTGGGTGCTGCTGGAACCTGGGTTTTCAACCTAGAGTCACTGGCGTTCCCCGCCATGTTCGTGGGTCTTGGCTTGGGTCTATGGGCTGCTTTTTCAAAAGTAACTCGCCCATGGCTTTACTACCTATACGCAGCAGTTCAGGGCGTGTTCATAGGCGGTATTTCATCAATTTTTGAATCTATGTATCCGGGAATTGTTCAGAGTGCGGTTCTGGGAACTCTAACAACAGCCGGTGGAATGTTTGTCGCCTACCGCTTCGGCTGGATCAAGGTAAATGAAAGATTTACCAAGATAATGACCTTTGCACTCATTGGTTACTTTGGTTTTGCAATGATCAACCTTGGGTTTGCTTTGTTCGGTGGCGGAGGAATTTACACCTCGCAGTTTGGCTGGATTGCTGCACTAATTGGTGTTGGCCTAGCTGCATTCACTTTGAATCTCGATTTTGAGGCAATCAAACAGGGTGTTGCCCAAAGAGCTCCAGAGGAATTTGAGTGGAGGGCCGCATTTGGCATGACAGCCACTTTGGTCTGGCTCTACATTGAAATCCTCAGGATGCTTGCAATTTTTAATCAGGAATAATCTCGTACGGGTAAGGGGTGAGTTAGCCAGCCAGGCGCTCACCCCTTTCCCATTTAATCCACAGTTGATTTAGATCCCAAGCATTCTCCGCCAAAACGGAAACACCGTTTTTACCGGTTCTTCTGAGTTTGCCCGATATTAAAAGCATCCTGTTGTTGAACAAAAGCTCCGAGCACCTAGCTTGAGCCTCGTCAAAAAAAGTTGCATCCGCACACCCCGAACCATCATCCAGGCTAATAAAAACAACCCGCTTGCCACTTCTCATTGGTGGGGTCTGCGTGGCCACTCTGACGCCAGCAACCAACACCTCTGTGTTTCCTCGTAGGGTTTTTAGTTCACTTGCCATTGATGCCCCAAGATCATCGAGCATCGGTCGGTATTTATCTATTATGTGTGAGGAGATGTCCATGCCGGTGAGTTGAAGCTCCTGATCCAGCTGCTGTTCAATCGTGAATTGCGGATTGCCTGAAGTTATTTCTTGACCAACAGTGAAATCTAGTTCGGCTTGAGAGGGGTTTATATTCGGAGCCGGCTTAGTTGTCATTTCCCGAATTTTTTGAATTATGTCTCCGCGGGTAACTGACACATCGACCAGCGAATCCAGTGCACCTATTGCGGCCAAGCGAGCAATTGTTTTTCTTGAGGGTCGTGCTTTTGTATAGAAATCAGCAAGGTCCCTAAAAGGTGCGTTTTTGATGATTCTGCTTATTTCAGGGGTCGATATGCCAGCAATCTCAATAAGTGACATTCTCACCCCTTTTTTTCCAGAGAGTTTCTCCACCCAGTATTCATCCGTTGATTTATTCACATCAATCGGCCACAGTTCAACCCCAAGTCGTCTAGCTTCTGCAAGAAGCAACCTCTTTGGATACATCCCTGGATCATGGGTCAGAATGCCAGCTATGAACTCAGCTGGATAGTGAGTTTTTAGCCAGGCTGATTGATATGTGGGGAGTGCGAAGGCAGCTCCATGAGCCTTGCAGAAACCAAAGCTTCCAAACCCCTCCAGCACCTGCCAAACCCTATTTACGACAGCTGTTTTATAACCCCTGGCGAGTGAGCTTTGTTTGAAATAGGACTCAATTTCCTGCTTTCTGTCTGGATTTGACATCTTTCTGCGCATCTCGTCGGCCTTTGCCAGAGTGCAGCCGGTCATCACCTTCATGATTCTCATCAATTGTTCGTGAAAGACCACCACTCCGTAGCTTTCTTCCAGTATTGGTTTTAAATCTGGATGAAAATAATCCGGTTGAATAAAGCCGTGCCTACCGTCCAGGTAGGGGGAAATCATGTTTCCCTTCATCGGCCCCGGCCTAAAAAGTGAAATTTGCAATGTGAGGTCATTGAATTCTGTTGGCTGATGCTTGCCGGTGAGCTCTCTTTGGCCTGGGCTTTCAATTTGGAAAATACCCAAAGTATTGGTGGTTCTAATTAGCTCGAACACCTTCTTGTCATCGGTTGCTACTGAATCCAGGTCAAGTTTTTTATTTTCAACTCTCTCAACCTCACTCACCGCATAAGCCATTGTGCTTTGCATCCTTACTCCCAAAACATCAAGCTTCAAAAATCCCAGCGGATCCATGTCGTCTTTATCAAACTGACTCATCGGAAGCCCTAAGCCGCTTGGTTCGGTGGGGGTTAGATCTAAAAGTCTTCTATCACCAAGAATCACTCCGCAGGGGTGCATTGAAATATGCCGGGGGAGTTTGTCTAACCTTTGGGTTAGGTCAACAAGCAGATTTAGTTTTCTATCTTTCCCAACCTGCTTGGCAAGTTTTGCCAACTCGGGCTTTACCTCCAAAGCCGCCCTAAAACTTCTTGCGCTAAACCGCCAAGAACTTTTTGCAATCTGATCAATTTGATCCTCATCTAAGCCCAGTGCCAGTCCGCTGTCTCGAATCGCACCCCTGCCTCGATATGTTGACTGCATTGAAAGCAAAGTCACCCGGTCGCCACCGTAGCGACGAAAGATTGCTCGATATATCTCATGCCTTCTTGCAGATTCAACATCTATGTCGATATCCGGAAGAGTGGATCTTTCGGTGGATAGAAATCTTTCAAATAACAAACCTTGTTCAATTGGGTCAATGTGACTTATGCCAAGCAGGTAGTTCACTAAAGATCCGGCCCCCGAACCTCGGGCGGCGATTCTGATTCGCATGTCTCTAATCATTTGAGCGACATCTGCAACGGTTAGAAAAAAAGTTGCAAAGCCAAGCTTGTTTATGGTGATCAACTCTTTTGAAAGCTGGTGTTGAACCTGTGTAATAAGGCTTGGTTTTGCATCTGGATAGCGATAATCGATTGCTGAGTGGGTTTTTTGCCAAAGCACTTCAAATGGATTCCCCTCTATTCCAAGCAGTTGCTTTTCAGGTGTCTTCGGTCTTCCCCAATCGCAGTCTTCAACTGGGTCTATTCGGCATCTATCTGTTAGTTGCTCGGTTGTCGCCAAGAGTTTTTTGGCAGATTTTGTATCTCCAGTAATTTCAAGAGCCAGCGATGCCATTTCTGCAGGGGGTTTTAGCCATGCCTGCGCATTTGGCTGAGGGAGAAAAATACCAAGTGGCTCCAAATGCCTCGCGGAGTCTAAAACATCTGCGGTGAGTGCATCATCGGGCTGCAGGTATCTTGCCGCATTCGTAAGCACCGCTGGAAGCTTTTTATAATCTGCAAGTGAGATAAGAGCCCTGGCGTGCTCATTTGAATAGCTTGTCCCAGGCTCTGTTAGGTGGCTAAAGACTTCAATCGCCAAGCTGCCACGAGTGTTGAAATGCTCCATCCACCGATCTAGCAACTTGGAGGCTTTTGTTGGTTCGAAAAGGGATGATCTACCAACATCGCTGTCTGGCCCAAGTAAAACAGTGCAGTTGGCTAAATCTTGTTGAGTTAGTTCAGCTAACTCTTTTCTATCAATGGAGGGTGCTTCGTTTTTCTTTTTCTGATGGGCTTTGCTGATTATTCGGCAAAGCGCACTCCACCCAGCCCCACGATTGTGCCCATGTGACAAGATAACAACTCTGCCAAGTGAGATCTGGTCTGTAACCTCGAGGCTTACGCCAATAATGGGGTCTATTTTGTTTTCAATGCAGGCAGCTATGTGCTTGGCTGCACCATAAAGACCATCTCTGTCCGTTATCGCCAGTGCGTCAAATCCAAGTTGCTTGGCTTGAAAAACTGCTTGTTCAGGTCGGTTTACTCCAAAATGAGCAGAATAGGCTGAAGAAAAATTGAGATGAGTAAAACCGGCCACTAGATAATTCGCACCAACTTCCACTCATCACGTGAGCTACTGTGCCTCAACTCAAAAAGACCACTATCTCCTTCAGATTGAGCTCTAACCCTCCACATTTCAACTTCTATAAATTCAGCGGAAAAGCCCTTTGGTGCCTGATCTATCTCTCTCCACCAGCTTTTTCTTACATACCAACGAACCGGAACGCCTGTTGCCAGATAGTGCGACCCTCGCCAATCAAAGCTGACTGGCTGACCGTCATGGTTTGTCATAACGGCAATAGGCTCATCTACTTGAATCAACTAAGTTCCCCTTATTCGAACATTTGTTCGAATAGAAGTCTAAGAGATTCCTAGGACATTGTGAAGTGCTAATCGAATAGCTTTTGCTCCGATTCGGGCGCAATCAATCCCGGATGGTTGTTTCTAACGGCACCAACAGCCTTATTCACCTCATAAAAATTCAGTGTTTTTGCAATTTCATCAGATTGAGTAGCAATATCTGCTAGAAGTTGACGGGAATCTGAGTCTGGATCGAGCCATGAATCAATGTCTTCAACCATTACTGGGTTTCTGTCGTGAATGTGTTTAATTTCATGAGCTGACTCTTTGGTGACTACGCTCACGCTGTAATTGGAGCTCAATTTATTTGGTGGTTCGAAAATGGCCGCGAACATCAGAAGTTTTTTCGAATGGATAAAAAAGGGCGTCTTTTGAGCTCCATTCTGTGTCCATTCAAAATAACCACTGGCAGGGACAATTCCTCTACGGGCAGTTAGTGAATTTTTGAAGCTTGGCTTTTCAGCTACAGTCTCTACTCGAGCATTTATAAGTGGCGAACTTGGCGGAGCAGCTGCCCAAGATGGGATAAGTCCCCAGCTCGCACCGATCAGTAGCTTCTCTGGGTGATTAATCACAAGCGGTATTGATTGGGTGGGGGCGAAGTTGAAGCTTGGAAGTTTTCCTTCAAAACAATCCTCTGCCAAAAGCTCGAGGCTTAATTCAGCACTGGATTTGGAGACCACAAATCGGCCACACATGCCTAGTCGCTTATCCTGTCGCTGAATTTCTGCAAAAACTTTTTGGCCAAAGCAATTATCGCTAGGGCTGCAAGCAAGATTCCAATTGCCACCAGTGAGCCAAACCTTAGGTTTTCACTGAGCAGTTCATAGCTTTCCCTAGCCAGGAAGCCAACACCAACATAAAGCGATGCCCAGATGGTGCAGGCTGCAAAGGTCCAGGAGATGAAGACCTTGTAGGGCATCTTCGTTGCGCCTGCAACTGCCGGAACAACGCTGTGAAGGACGGGTAAGAATCGAGATATAAATACAGCGACCCCACCCCTTCGGGCGACAAACTTTTCGGCTTTATCCCAGCGATGCTGACCAATTGCCTTACCCAATCTGGTGTTTCGAAGTTTCGGTCCGAGCCAGAAGCCAATTGAGTAGCCGATTGTTTCGCCAATCAACGAGCCAACCAGCACCGCCATTAGAAGCCATCCAAAATCTCCCCAGTCCAGTACGCCGGTGGAGGCAACCAAGACAACGGTGTCACCGGGTATTACAAGACCAAGCAGGATTGTTGTTTCCAGCATGATCGCTAAACCTGCAAGCAAATTGCGAATCCCAGGATGCACTCCCTGCACAGCATCTATGAATGCATCCACGTATTCGTTCATTTACTGATTTTCTCACCTACGGGACCAAGTTTCACTCGATTTAGCAGATTGCTAGAAATCTCATTGTCTACCGACGTGACTTAATAGCGCTAAGAAATTTGCGACCTAAGGAGATGCATTCTGGTTCTGAACGACTTTAATTTTTCTACTGGTCCTACGTCTACACCCTTCCAGCTCTGAACGCCCCTCACGCCTTGCAAGCTCGATGCACTCCAAATTTCTAAACCGTGTAAATCTGCTGGCCGGCATTTTTCGGTAACGGTTTCATACCCTGCTTGATTTGCCAAATCAAATAATTCCTGGCGAGTAATCGAGTCAAGCCAATTGGTTTCATCGTTTGGCCCGCATAACCTGTCCTCTCGCCACCAGAGAATGCTTGAAAGAGCACCGTCAGCGATGAAGCCCTCCGTGTCCAATAACACCGCTTCGTCCGCACCATGCAGGTTTGCCTTGCGTCTTAGCTGTTGGCACAGAGACAGGTCCGGCCCCTTTATGAGCGGGTTTTCTCTTGGGTCTGTTTCTGGGTATGTCCATAGGGAGGTAAATTCAGTTCTTTCGGGTGCTGGGCGGATTCGCAAAAACAATCGATCACCCAGGGTGCTGTGTTGTCTGAATTCAATCCGCGGAAACCATTCGCCTGTTTTTGGCAATGCCTGCCTCACCGTTTCAAAGAATTCATCAAACGTCTGGTTGTCTATTCGTTCATGCTGGACCACCCAGGTTTGGAATCTCTGAAAGTGTCTATCTAAGGACCTTGTTTTTCCATTTTCAACCAACCAAGAATCGGCAACGGTGAGTGCTGTTGTGTCAGTCTTATCAAAGTTGATAAGTTTTCCCGAGTCAAAGACTAGGAAATCACCTTCAACGCTCACAGCCGATTCCTCCGTTCCTGGTTCTAGACTACGAGGCTAGGGACATTGAAAATGCTATTTACAGAGAAGTTAACAAACTGGTGGTACAACCCAGACGATGTTTATTTATCTCTTTACGCATCCCTCTCAAACAGTTTTTATTTCGATCGCTCAAATAACGCTGAAGCCTATTCAATTATCGGTTCTGGTGAGGTCTTCGAATTTTCTTCTTTCGACGAACTTCAATTCGAGCAATCTGACGATGGTGCAGACCTTCCGTTCAGCTTCCGACCAGGGGTGGTTGTCGCGCTGAACTATGAAATGGGCCTTGCCCACATGGGAATAGGTTCTGGAGGTGTTTCGAAGGGCATAAAGGTTGATCGTGCGATGGTTTTTGGTCATCAAGAAAGAGCCTGCTGGTTGGTTGGAAGTTTTTCAACCCAGAATGATTTCGATAACTGGAAGCACTCGGTGTTTTTGCGAATTGCTCTAACTGGCGGAGAATCTCTCAACTTGACTGGGGAGGTAAGCGCCAAACTTCGATCTTTGAATTCCGAACAGAGCTACCTGAGGGCAGTTGAGGAGTGCAGGAACCAGATTGAAAAGGGGCAGAGTTATCAACTGTGCTTGACCACTTCGTTGACTGGAACAATTAATGCCGATCCGAAAGAAGTCTTTTATCACCTAAAGAAAAGGCACCCAGCACCCTTTGCATCCATAATCGATTTCGGTGACACTCAACTCGTTTCTATTTCTCCAGAGTTGTTCTGCTCAATAAATAAAGGAGTTATCAGGTCTTCTCCAATAAAAGGCACCCGACCGCGAAGCGATAATGAAAAACGGGATAGAGAAATCAGCCAAGAGCTTTTATCGAATGAGAAAGAGCGTGCCGAAAACCTGATGATTGTTGATCTGGTTAGAAATGATTTGACGAAAGTCAGTGAGCTAGATTCGGTGGTTACCGAGAAGCTATTTGAACTTCAAAGTTTTAGCAGTGTGCATCAACTTGTTTCAACCGTTTCAGCCAAGCTGCACGAGGACTATTCAGTCACCCAAGCAATACAAAGTCTTTTCCCTGCAGGTTCGATGACCGGAGCACCGAAGCACTCAGCGGTGAGTTTTTTGAAAGACCTGGAGGTAACCGAAAGAGGTTTTTACTCCGGCGCTTTTGGCTGGATAGGTGGCAACGGAGATAGCGAGCTGGCAATGACCATTCGCAGCATTATTGTCTCTGAAGATCGGTGCTCAATTGGAGTTGGTGGAGGTATCACCTGGGGGAGTGACCCAAAATCGGAGTATTTGGAGATGCAATTGAAAGCAAAAGCTCTGGTTGAGACCATTCGAGGTGATGTAACTTGGTAATCTTGTGTTGAACGGCAGAGGTTAGATTGACCGAATCAGAATACGATTTTCAGAATATACAGGCTAAGTGGTTGCCCTATTGGCAACAGACTCAACCCTTCGACAGCTCCAAAAGCGATGATGCGCGTCCAAAGAAGTATGTATTGGACATGTTTCCCTATCCCAGTGGTGATCTTCACATGGGTCACGCTGAGGCCTATGCGCTTGGTGATGTGGTCAGCAGATACTGGGTTCAAAGAGGCTTCAATGTCTTGCACCCAATAGGTTGGGACGCTTTTGGTCTACCAGCTGAGAACGCTGCCATCAAAAGAGGTCTGGATCCACGTCAGTGGACTTATGACAACATCGATCAGCAGCGCAGTTCAATGGAAAACTATGCCTGCAGTTTTGATTGGAACAGAGTTCTAAGAACCTGTGACCCGATTTATTACAGATGGAACCAGTGGCTGTTCTTGGAGTTTTATAAAAAGGGACTGGCGTACCGTAAGAATTCGAATGTGAACTGGTGCCCTTCCTGCCAGACCGTTTTGGCAAATGAGCAGGTGGTTGCTGGGCTGTGTGAGCGTTGCGATACAGAAGTCACCAAAAAGGCTCTCACCCAGTGGTATTTCAAGGTCACCGACTATGCGGATAGATTGCTCGATGACTTAGACACCCTTGAAGGCAATTGGCCATCGAAGGTTCTTACCATGCAGCGAAACTGGATTGGTCGAAGCTATGGTGCGAATGTAAAGTTCGTTGTCGAAGACAGGGAAGAGCCGATCGAGGTCTTCACGACCAGACCTGACACTTTATACGGTGCAACGTTTATGGTCGTTGCCGCTGATAGCGAGTTGGCAGCTGAGCTTGCTGAAAAAGCAGATGATGACACCAAAAAGCAATTTGCTGAATATGTTGAGACCGTAAAGAAAACCAGTGATATCGACAGACTCTCCACCGACAGGGAGAAGTCTGGTGTTTTCTTGGGTAGGCATGCAATAAACCCGCTGAACGGGGAACGTTTGCCGATGTGGGCAAGTGATTATGTGCTCGCAGACTACGGAACAGGTGCCATCATGGCTGTTCCTGCCCATGATGAGCGCGACATGGAATTTGCTGTCAAGTTTGATTTGCCAATCCGCACGGTTGTTGACACAGGTGATGAAAATCCAGAAGTTTCGAAGGTTGCAACCGCAGGGGATGGAACACTAATCAACTCTGGTCCGCTTGATGGGCTTAGCAAGGCAGATGCAATTTCAAGGGCAATTGAAATTTTGCATCAGCGCGGAACAGGCGAGAAAACCAAAACCTTTAGGTTGCGCGATTGGTTGATTTCAAGACAACGTTACTGGGGAACACCAATCCCAATCATTCACTGCGATAGTTGTGGTGAAGTTCCGGTTGAACAAGATCAGCTGCCAGTCGAACTTCCTGACAGCAATGGTCTAGATCTCGCCCCCAAGGGGACTTCCCCCCTGGGTGGAGCTGAAGACTGGGTTAATGTCAGTTGCCCTAAATGTCAGGGACCTGCAAAACGTGACACCGACACAATGGACACCTTCGTTGATTCCTCATGGTATTTCCTAAGATTTTTCTCACCACAAAGCGAAGAGTTTGCCTTCGACCCAGAGGGCGTAAAGCAATGGGGTGCAGTTGATCAGTATGTGGGTGGCGTAACCCATGCGATTTTGCACCTGCTCTACGCACGCTTTTTCACAAAGGTGCTTTTCGATTTGGGAATGCTTGATTTTGAAGAGCCGTTCAAGCGGTTATTGAACCAGGGCATGGTGCTGATGGATGGTTCGGCTATGAGTAAATCAAGGGGGAACCTCGTCAAGCTCGGGGATCAGCTGGACGAGCACGGCGTAGATGCAATCCGAATCACCATGAGTTTTGCTGGCCCCCCAGAAGATGACATCGACTGGAAAGACGTCTCCCCACAAGCCTCAGCCAAGTTTTTGGCCAGAGCTTGGAGGATTGCCAAGGATGTTTCCGAGGCGGAGCAGTCAGGTGAAGCCGATAGGCAGGTGAGGGTTGCCACTCACAGCTTCTTGAATGACTTCGGGGCAAACATTGAAAACTTTAAATTCAATGTCGCGGTTGCAAAAACCATGGAGTTGGTCAACGCACTCAGAAAAGCTATTGATTCTGGTTGTGGAGCTACAAACCCTGCCGTTCGTGAGGGTGCTGAAGAATTAGCAAAGGGACTTAGTCTGTTTGCTCCTTATGTTGCTGAGGATATGTGGCATATCTTGGGTTATGACACCCCAGTTGCGCATGCAGGTTTTGGGGAAGTTGAAAAAGATCTACTTGTGCAAGACAGTGTTGTTGCTGTTGCCCAGGTAAATGGCAAGCTAAGAGACAAGTTTGAGGTTTCCGTTGACATTAGTGACGCAGATTTAGAGCAACTAGCAATGGATAGCGAGAATGTGAAAAGGGCGATTGCTGATGGAGAGATTGTGAAGGTGATTGTGAAAGCCCCGAAGCTTGTCAACATTGCCGTCAAAAGCTAACTCTTTCCACATTTCCAACGCCTAGCTAAATTTCGTAGGCAAAAGACTTTAGTTTTGCATGCATGGAAATCCTTGATCGGATAAAGACGCTTGCGCAATCTGTCAACAAAGTGACCATTGTCAGTGTCGTTGCCGGAATAGCGCTCTTGGTTTGGCTTTTATGGCCACGGGTTGAACCTGAAGATATTTCCTTTGAGGAATCAGGGACTCGCGTGATGAGGCAGTCTGAAATAAGCATTCACGTTGTTGGAGAGGTTCTCAGTCCCGGGCTTTATCAACTTCCGATAGGCAGTCGAGTTAGCGATTTAGTAGAGATGGCTGGCGGGGTTAGTGAAAACGCAAGTATGTCCAGTGTGAACCTTGCGAGGATTCTGGTCGATGGAGAACAGGTGATTGTCAAAAGCTCGGTTGAATTTCAGCAAGAGCTGGATTCGAAAATTAGCATCAATGACGCGAGCGCGGATCAACTGGATGAAATACCCGGAGTCGGACCTTCTATTGCTTCGAAGATAATTGATCACCGTGAGAAAAATGGTCCGTTTAGCTCTTTGCGGCAACTTACGGAAGTCAGCGGTATCGGGCCCAAAATGTTTGAAAATATAAAAGATCTGATTCGACTTTGATTGTTTTGGCAGGCGGACTCTGGCTAGCCAGATTGGTTGAAATTCTAATCGCCCCGCTGTTTGGGGTTCTGGCTTTGTTGATTGTTTTGCTAGCGGTCTGGATGCAGGAGAATAGGCTTCTTCGCTTTGCTTTGGTTTCTGTGGTCGTGGCACTAGCAATCTCAGCTATCCAAATTTGGAGCGTTGAACAGAGCTCTGAAAGCAAAGCTATTCAGAATCAACTGTCACTCGAAGGCCAATTCACCGTTCAAAGCGATAGCGCGGCATTTGGATCCGGCTATAGAACCTGGATTGAATTCTCCGCCAATGATTTCAGCCCAACCATCGGTTCACTGATTGATGATGAGGGGGGTTATAAATGGGGCGAAAGTTACTCAGCAACTCTTTCCTTGGAACCAAACTGGATGAACGGACGAGGGCATTTCATTGCCAACGCGAGCTCACCTCCAGTTTTGATTGACAATCCTGGCTTCATCGAATCAATTATTGGTCAGATACGAGCTAGTTTTCTAGCCTCACTTGATGGTGTGAGCGCTGATAGCAAGGGATTGGTTGCAGGTCTTGCAGTTGGTGAGCGAACTTTATTGTCTGAGGAGACCAGTGAGAACATGCGCAGGGTTGCTCTGACCCACCTAGTTGCGGTTTCAGGAGCTAATTGCGCAATTGTGTTGGCAAGCGTTTATTTCGGCCTTGGTCTTCTGAGGGCGCCAAGAAGGATGCGCTTTATTGCAGCCCTTGCTTCCCTGGTTATCTATGTTCTAGTTGTTGGCTTCGAGCCAAGTGTTTTGCGAGCGGGTTTTATGGCGGCAACGGTGATTTTGGCTATGTGGTTGGGTAGAGGAGTCGCGCCCTTGAGAGCGCTTGCTCTATCAATGCTGGTGCTTTTGACATTTGACCCCTGGTTGGCAACCGATTTCGCCTTCGCGCTCAGTGTTTTTTCAACACTTGGCATATTGGTTTTGGCTCCTGCAATTTATGAGCGACTCTCGATGGTGCCAAAACCGCTGGCGGTTGGTTTGGCCGTGAGTTTCTCGGCGCAGCTCTATTGCATTCCGGTAATGCTTATGTTGCAACCCGAATTACCTCTTTTGGGTGTACTGGCAAACATCTTGGCTGAGCCAATGGTTGCACCAGTAACAGTGTTAGGTATAACAGCGGTGTTTTTATCACCGTTTTTGCCTGCGGTTAGTTCGCTTTTGAGCTTTATTGCAAGCTTGGGAACCTGGTGGATTGCTTTGGTGGCAAATCGCCTAGGTTCCCTTCCGCAGGCTACTCTTCCTTGGCCTAATGACTTTCTCGGGCTTTCTCTGGCGGTTTTGATGGCGCTGACTATCACCTTGAGTGTGCTGTCTCGGCGTCATCGAATGCTTGGGCTTTCAACAACCTCAATTATGGTTCTGGGTTCAGTATTTGGTTACGCCGAGAATCAGCTACGAATTCAGCAATTCGCCAGTCAGTCGCCGGAGATTGTGAACTGCGATGTTGGTCAGGGGGATGCATTGTTGATTCGCTCGCAAGGGCAAACGATGTTGATAGATGTTGGTCGCGATGCAGCCTTGATATCAAAGTGTCTTCAAGATAACGAGGTCTCCAGAATCGATTTGCTGGTGCTTAGTCATTACGACTATGACCATGTTGGCGGAATAGAGGGTTTAGAGAGTATTGAGATCGAAAAGGTATTGGTTTCAGGTTTCGATGACACTCGTGATGCGGTGAGGATGGTTGATGACTTTTTAGCACAGGGTTCCACCGTGGTGGCTGCTGGCTACCGGGGTATGACTGGTGATTTCGGATCTGGGTTTTGGGAGATTGTGTCACCAACAGCAAACGCTGCAGGGGCACTAAACGCCAACGACGCCTCGCTTGTTATGTTGCTAACGCTTCCAAACATGCAAGTGCTGGCACTTGGGGACATCGGCGAGGACATTCAGGAAAGGATTCTGAATCAGGGTCTTATCGGGCGGATCGACGAGCGGAAACCGCTAATACTAAAGGTAAGTCATCATGGTTCCGCCGATCAAAGTCTCGCCCTTCATCAAAACCTAGCCCCTGAGGTTTCAATCATTTCAGTTGGCGAGAATAGCTATGGTCACCCAGATCCGCGACTAATCTCACAACTACGCTCGCTCGGATCGAAGGTTTTGAGGACGGATCAGAGTGGAATGATAGGCATTCAGAGCGAGCCTGAGCTGGAAGTTTTTGCCACGGGTAAACTTTGATGGTGGCTAAGGTGAGTTTTAGAAATGCAAGCGTGCAGCCGTTGACGCTTCTTATTGGGGCCAACGACTATCTTGCTGCTCGTGGTTTCGGAGTTATCCGTTCTGCGGTGCATGAAAAGTTTCCAGAAACTGAGCAGCACACCATCGAGGAAAGCTACCAGGCTGGTCAACTCATGAGTCTTGCAAGTCCATCCCTGTTTAGCGAGCCAAGAATCATCTACATCCAATCACCTAACCAACAATTGCTGGATGACCTAAAAAGGTTTATTGATGATCCCGCGGATATGACCTTCGTCGCCATCAGAATTCAGGGACAGTCTTCTGTGAACAAAGAGCTGATGAAATTACAAGCACAACAAATTGATTGTGATGATCTCAAGAGAGAGCCAGACCGGCAAGCGTTCTTGCAAGCCGAGATAAGGCAACACGGGAAGTCAATGGCGGCTGATGCGCAGAGGTTACTTTTGCAAACATTTGGTGGCGACTTGGCTGAGCTGGCAGCGGCCTGCTCTCAGCTTGCGCAAACTGACAGGGATGAGATTGACTTTGAGCAAGTCGACTCACTTTTCGGTGGTCGTGAACAAACAACCGCCTTCAAAGTTGTTGATGCCGCCTTTGCAGGTGATCTTTCTTCGGCGCTTAGGTTACTCAGAAATGCAAGAGATACAGGCATCGATCCAGTGCCGTTAGTCGCCACGATCGCCATGAGGGCCAGACAGCTTGCAAAACTAATATCTTCACCATCTGCTCCAGCCTCGGATATTGGTGTCGCAGACTGGCAGCTTCGGAAGCTTAGAAATGAGTTGGCTGGATGGAGCGAGGGCGGATTGGAGTCTTTGATAAGACTTATCGCGCATACCGATGAAATGGTAAAGGGTGGCTCTCGCCACCCTGATTACGACCTTGAAAGACTGCTGATAGCAGTCAGTGAAAAAACTAGCTGAGCTTTGCAAGCTTTGTTGCGATTGCGCTTTTTTTGTTAGCAGCCTGGTTTTTGTGAATAACACCTTTGCTAACAGCTTTGTCTAGCTTCTTTGAAGCAAGCTTTACGGTTTCTTCGGCACGAGCCTTGTCACCTGCTGTGATGGCTTCTCTGGCCGCACGGATAGCTGTCTTCATTTCGCTACGCACTGCATTGTTGCGCTCCTGAGCCTTGCGGTTGGTTCCGATGCGCTTGATCTTTGACTTAATGTTTGCCATTAGTAACTTTCTAAATCTATGTCTGCTTTGGACAAAGCTAAAGACTACCAGCTAATGGAATGCAAACTCAAGAGATATGAGTTAACTATGCGAGAATATAGTTTCTAAACATTCACAGACAGGTTGATGATTTAAGTGGACTCTCCCGCACCCAACATGCGCAATTTCTGCATCATTGCCCACATCGACCACGGCAAATCAACCCTTGCGGACCGAATGCTGCAGCTAACCGGAATAGTAAATGACCGCCAAATGCGTGATCAATATTTGGATCGAATGGACCTTGAGCGTGAACGAGGAATCACGATCAAAAGCCAAGCTGTCAGATTGCCTTGGAAAATAGGCGAGCAAGATTATGTGTTGAACATGATTGACACCCCGGGTCACGTTGATTTTAGTTACGAGGTTTCTAGGTCTCTGGCAGCTTGTGAGGGGGCAGTCTTGCTAGTTGATGCAGCTCAGGGAATCGAAGCGCAAACCCTTGCAAACCTCTATCTGGCAATGGAAAACGACTTGGAAATCATCCCTGTTTTGAACAAAATAGATCTCCCCGCTGCCCAACCAGAAAAATATGCCGAAGAGCTGGCAGGGCTAATTGGTTGCGGTGTTGACGATATTCTGCAGGTTTCAGGAAAAACCGGTCAGGGAGTTCCTGAACTACTGGACAGGTTGGTCAGAGACATACCTGCTCCCACTGGAGTGTTAGACGCTGCCCCCAGAGCAATGATTTTTGACAGTGTTTACGATGCATACCGAGGCGTGATTACCTACGTTCGCATGGTAGACGGAAGCATTTCATCGCGCGAAAAGATCAAGATGATGTCAACTGGCGCGGTTCACGAACTTTTGGAGATCGGTGTTAGCTCACCTGAGCCAACACCTTCCAAAACACTTTCTGCCGGTGAGGTTGGATATCTGATTACTGGGGTGAAGGACGTTCGTCAATCAAAAGTCGGCGACACTGTCACCAGCAAGGACAACACCGCAAGTGAATCACTCAAGGGCTATGTTGAGCCAAAACCTATGGTTTTTAGCGGTATCTACCCTATCGATGGCGGGGATTACCCAGCCCTGAGGGAGGCTCTAGACAAGCTCAGGCTTAGTGACGCTGCACTGGTGTACGAACCAGAGACATCGGTAGCTTTGGGGTTTGGCTTTAGGTGTGGGTTTTTGGGGCTTTTGCACCTTGAAATTATTACCGAGAGACTTGAGCGCGAGTTTGACCTGGGGTTGATTGCCACCAGCCCCTCGGTGGTTTATCGGGTAACCATGGAAGATGGCTCCGAACACACTGTGACCAACCCCAGCGAGTTCCCAACGGGCAAAATCAAAGAGGTTTTGGAGCCAGTGGTAAACGCAACAATTTTGACCCCTAGGGACTATGTCGGAACAATCATGGAACTCTGTCAAACCAGACGGGGAAGCATGATTGATATGCAGTATCTAAGTGAAGATCGTGTGCAGCTTCGATACAAGCTTCCACTTGCTGAGATTGTTTTTGACTTCTTCGACCAGCTAAAGAGCAAAACACAGGGCTATGCATCCCTGGATTACGAAGAGTCCGGCCTGCAGGCAAGCGATCTAGTAAAGGTCGATCTGCTATTGCAAGGCGATCAGGTCGATGCATTTAGTGCGATTGTGCATAAAGACAAGGCTTATGCTCACGGCGTTTCAATTACCGCCAAGCTCAGAGAGTTGATACCGAGACAGCAGTTTGAAGTTCCAATTCAGGCAGCCGTTGGCTCAAGAATCATTGCCAGGGAATCCATCAGGGCTATGCGCAAAGACGTTTTGGCAAAGTGCTACGGAGGAGACATCACCAGAAAGCGCAAGCTGCTGGAGAAGCAAAAAGAGGGTAAGCGCCGAATGAAGATGGTTGGAAAAGTCGAGGTTCCGCAAGAGGCTTTCATTGCTGCCCTCAGCTCAGATGGCAGTAAAGCCGAAAAGAAAAAGTAGTTATGCCCGGGGCTTTGCCAGTGGGGCTTGCATGGAATGGACAGTTTCCTAGCTTCAATGACTTTCAAGAATCTAAGTCATGGCATGCCTACGTTCACATTCCTTTTTGCGAAGTGAGATGCGGGTATTGCGATTTCAATACCTACACCTCCGATGAGGTTCAGGGCGTAAAGAGATCTGAGTTTGAGCACTCGCTGTCAACAGAAATAAACACCGCAAGCACTTATCTTCAACAGGCGAAGGTCGAATCAAAGCCATTTTCAACAGTGTTTTTCGGTGGTGGTACACCAAGCCTTTTTAGAGTGGATCAAATAGAACGTGTCATCAAGGAGCTCAGTAAGAGTTTCGGGATTGTGCCAAACGCCGAGATAACTATGGAGCTCAACCCTGACACAGTTGACCAACAGTATTTGAATTCAGTTGCCGACCTTGGAATTACAAGAGTAAGCATTGGGGCGCAAAGCTTTGACCCAGAGGTGCTGGCGGTCTTAGATAGAACACATAATCCTGAGAACGTTGAAGCGGCTGTTAGCTTCGCAAGAAACGCAGGTTTGCAGGTCTCAATCGATTTGATTTATGGCGCACCCGGCGAATCGCTTGCAAGCTGGGAAGATTCGCTGGACAAGGCTCTATCGATGAACCCGGATCATTTGAGCGCCTACGCTCTGATTGTTGAGGCAGGAACTAAGTTGGCAAGGCAAATTTCAAAGGGTGTCTATTCTGAACCGGATGATGACCTGATGGCTGATAAGTATCAACTTTTGGATGAAATGACGTCCAAGAGGGGGCTCAATTGGTACGAGCTTTCCAATTTCAGCTCTGGCAAGAGCACTCAGTCCCAACACAACTTGGCCTACTGGAAATCCAACTATTGGTACGGGTTTGGTCCTGGAGCGCATTCATTTATAGGGGACATGAGGTTTTGGAACAGAAAGCACCCCTCTGCCTACGCTGACTCTTTGAGTGAGAATCTGCCAATACAGGCCTATGAAAAGATTGAAAAGAATCAACACTTTCAAGAGCGACTGCTGTTAGAGATAAGGCTGGCAGAGGGGGTGCACGTTGAGCTGCTAAACCAAATTGGCGTCAGTCGGGAACTTATTAGTGAACAGCTTGAATATGGGTATCTGCAAGTAATTCATGACCGGTATGTGTTGACCCTGAAGGGTAGGCAGATGGCCGATCGAGTGGTGTTAAATCTTCTAAATGATTGAAGAGTTGATTACAATTGGCACTCAAGATTGGAGAGTGCTAGCGAATGATTCCTGAGAGATCGCTTGAGGTTTTGCGGGCAATTGTCGAAGACTACGTCCAAACAAACCAGCCGGTTGGGTCAAAGTCTCTTCTTGACAGGCACCCGCTTGGTGTAAGTGCCGCGACGATTAGAAATGACATGGCTTTATTAGAGGAAGAGGAGCTAATTGTTGCCCCTCACACCTCAAGTGGCAGGATTCCAACTGATAAGGGTTACAGATTGTTTGTTGAGCAAATCAGAAACCTGAGCTCAATCAGCAAACCTGAGAAAAAAGCCATCGAATCATTCTTGGAAGAACAGCTCAGTATCGAAGACCTATTGCAGCAGAGCGCTCGAACCCTAAGCCAGCTAACAAATTCATTAGCGTTGATTTCCTATCCATCTTTTGGAGGGAGTTACATTCGCCATATCGAACTGATTCCCATAAACGAAACCAGGGTTTTGGTGATGATGATCTCGAGCTCCGGACAAATCCAGCAAGAGGTCTCAGCTTTAGAGCAGGAAATTAGCGAAGAGCTTTTGCAGGATGTTCGTGGACGACTCAATGGACAACTATCTGGTCAACCGCTGAGCGAGGTCAGTGGTCGGGGAGAAGACATGCTTCAGGATTTGAGCGAGGCGGCAAAAAAGCAAACCAAGCCGATTATCCAGACTTTGCAATCTCTGGTTGACGAAAACCGCCAAGAAAAAGTTGCCGTTAGCGGTGCTGCAAATTTGGTTCGATCCGAGGCTGATTTTGAGGGCTTCGCTCCATTGCTGGAAATGATGGAGGAGCAGGTAGTGCTGATGAAGCTGCTGAGGGAAATAGAACTGGAACGTGATGGTTTAGGGGTGTCGATTGGGTCAGAAAACACCCAGCAGGGACTCACCGGAGCAAGTGTTTTGATAGGTGAGTATGGTGAGGGGCAGAACGCAGCAAGAGTTGGTATTCTCGGTCCAACTCGAATGAACTATCGAGGGAACATTGCTTCTCTGCGAGCTGTTGCAAGATATCTGAGTAAGTCAGTGAACGGAAATTAATTGAGCGATTACTACGAGGTTTTGGGCGTTAGTCAAAGCGCCACCACGGAAGAAATCAAAAAGGCCTATCGCAAATTAGCGCGCGAATTGCATCCAGATATCAACCCTGACCCCGAGGCCCAGGAGAGATTTAAGGCTGTCACCCATGCATACGAGGTATTGAGTGATCCGCAGGAAAGAGACAAATACGATCGCGGGGGAGATCAGGGTGTTGGCCTCGGAGACATATTCGAGACATTTTTTGGCGGCGGCCAGCGAGGTCCAAAGTCTCGTGCTCAACGAGGGCAAGATGCCCTGCTGCGGGTTGATCTGGACCTAAAGGAGGCAATATTCGGCGTCAGCAAAACAATGACCATCACGACTGCAGTGCTTTGTCCGACATGTGAGGGGAGTTGTGCACAGCCGGGAACCAGCGTCCAGGTATGCGATATATGTCGAGGGAGCGGAAGCATTTCAAGACAGGTCCAGTCTTTCATGGGCACTGTTGTCACCTCCCAGCCCTGTGGTTCATGCCGTGGGACTGGAGAGGTTATTCCGCACCCGTGCCAAAAATGCAGGGCTCAAGGGAGAGTGCGTGAAAATCGAGAGCTAAACCTAGATATCCCCGCAGGAGTGCAGGACGGTATGCGATTGCACCTTGCTGGCGAGGGCGAGGTGGGTTTTGCGGGAGGGCCTTCGGGAGATCTTTATCTTGAAGTAAGCGTCAACCCCGACCCAATTTTTGCCAGAGACGGCGATGATTTGGTTGCGAGGTTAGAGGTTCCCTACGTTGACGCCATTTTGGGATCAGATATAGAACTTGAGAGCTTTGATGGCATTGAAACGATTGAGGTAAAACCTGGCATTCAAACTGGTGAAAAAATCGTTATCAAAGGTAAGGGTGCAACCAAGTTGAGAGGTTCTGGCAGAGGAAATCTGGTGCTTGAGGCTCATGTGTCCGTCCCACAAAAACTTTCTAAAAAGGAAAAGCAGTTGGTTCAAGAGCTCAGAGGACTTAGCAAGGAATTCGCCGGCCTTCGGGAGCGAAGACAAGGATTCGGTTTCGGTCGCAAATGATGCATCAGTTCTTTGTTGATTCACTATCGGTTGAGATTCCTGAATTGGGCGCCGAAGAGTATCAGCACGCAACAAAATCTTTGAGGATCAGAGACGGTGAGCAAATAAGGCTCACGGACGGCAAAGGGAAACTTGCCATTGCTGAGTTTGGTGAGCCGCTAAAAATTATTGAGCTCTGGAGCGCCGAACCGGTTCAGCCAGTCATTCATGTCGTCCAAGCCCTCGCTAAAGGCGATAGAGACGAACTTGCAGTTCAAACTTCAACGGAGTTGGGGGCGGCTAAGTTCACTCCTTGGCAATCAGAGCGATCAATTATCCGTTGGGATGAGAAAAAAGCAGCCAAGGGGGTGGGCCGGTGGCAGTCAATTGCAAACGAGGCGACAAAACAGTCTCATCAAGCATGGGTGCCGCTTGTTACTTCCCTAGCAAGAAATACCGATTTTGCGATAACCGGGCAGCTAATCGTGCTCGACCCCGACGCTGAGCAATCGCTGACCTCGATGGCCATTGAAAATGAAGTAACACTCGTGGTCGGACCAGAGGGCGGGATATCCGATAACGAGCTTCAAAATCTCGTTGCGCGTGGAGCTCAATTGGCCTCTTTGGGGAATAGTGTTTTTAGAACCTCCACGGCGGCTCCTGCAGCAATAGCGACCATCAGAACACTGCATGGCTGGGGTTAGTATTGAATCAGGAGGCAAATTGACCGATTGTATTTTTTGCAAAATCGTAGAAGGTGAAATTCCTAGCGATCGCGTTGGTGAGAACGATGGAGCTATTGCCTTTAGGGATATTAACCCAGAGGCAAACGTTCACATTCTTGTTGTTCCTAAAGTGCATTCGAAAAACATCGCGGAGCTTTCCAGAGATGAGCAATCGATGGGTTTTGTTATGAGCTTGATGCGCGAGGTCAGCGAAAATGAGACCAATGGTCATTTCAAGTTTTTGTTCAATACTGGCGAGGAAGCCGGCCAAACTGTTTTTCATGCCCATGGTCACATCTTGAGTCAGGGAGCTAGTTGAGCGAAGTAGTTTTTGAAACTAATCCCGCCTATATCGGGCAACTTGTTGGACCGAACGACTCTCACTTGCGTGAGTTGGAGTCTCAGTTTTCCGATCTAAACATTTTGCTCCGAGGATCAAGCTGGAGTGTCGCTGGGGATGAAAAACGAATTGACTCGCTGAGAAGAGTACTTTCGCAACTTGAGGAGATTGCCAGCAAAAGTGACAGCGTTTCCCGCCGAGATGTCTCCGAGCTTTCTCGGTTTTCCGAAAAGTCAACTGAGGGTTTTGCGGGCAAATTCATAACAGCTGGTGAAAAAAGGATCAGGGCGAAGACCCCGGGCCAGATGCAGTATTTGAAAAACATAGATGAGAACACAGTGATTTTTGGTTTGGGGCCGGCCGGCACCGGAAAAACATATTTGGCTATGGCCAAGGCTGTTGAAGCATTGCTAAATAAAAAATGCAGCCGAATAATACTCACCAGACCAGCTGTTGAGGCGGGTGAGCGCCTTGGCTATTTGCCAGGGACACTATCGGAGAAAATAGATCCGTATCTCAGACCGCTATTTGACGCCCTGCAAGAAATGTTGCCGGCAGAGTCGTTGAGCAAGTTTTTGGAAAGCGGAGTCGTGGAAGTTGCCCCACTTGCATATATGCGCGGCCGGACCTTGAACGACGCTTTCATTATTCTCGATGAAGCTCAGAACACCACTAGCGAGCAAATGAAGATGTTCTTAACAAGGCTTGGCTTTAATTCAAAGATGATCATCACTGGTGACACCACCCAAGTTGATTTGCCTGGAGGCAAGAGTGGGCTGGCAGCTGCCGTTGAGATTCTAAGTAACGTCGAGGACCTAAATGTCTCCAGACTGTCAAGCAAGGACGTCGTCAGGCACGAGCTGGTGACTAGAATCGTCAACGCTTACGAGGGCCACAGTGAGCGTTGAAATTAATAACGAATCAGACATCGAGGTCGACTCAGAGAGGCTTCTGTCGATGATGGTTCATCACTTCGGTCACCTTAGGCTCAGCCCAAGAGCAGATCTATCAATACTTTTAATCAACGAACAACCGATGGAAGATCTCCACATCAAGTGGATGGATGAGCCTGGTCCTACCGATGTCCTGAGTTTCCCAATGGATGAATTGCGCCCTGGAAATACCGATGCTGAGGGTGTTTTAGGTGACATAGTTATTTGCCCTCAGGTTGCAAGGTTGCAGTCTGACGCTGCTGGCCATACCGAGTTCGAAGAGATCATGCTGTTAGCAACCCATGGCCTTCTGCATCTGTTGGGTTTTGACCACTCTGAGCCCGAGGAAGAGGCTGAAATGTTCGGATTACAGCGCCAGCTTTTGGAATCTTTTGAAGCAGAGGAGCTCAGTTGATTGCAATCACTGCATTATTGCCCTTGATCATCGCGTTTTTTATGACTCTTGCAGAAGCTCAGCAAAGGGTAAGTGAGAAGATTCATGAGGGTGGTATTTACCTTCGAATGATGCTTTTTGCGGTTGCCGGTGCTTTATTGGCAATGGGTTTGACGGAGTTTATTGACCTATGGTCTGTTTTGGCCTCACTGGTAATTGTCAGTAGCGCACTGCTGGTTTCGCATGTGGTTGCCAGAAAAGCAGCCGCCAGTGGTTTTGCGGCCGGAGTGAATAACGCATTACAGCGAATTTATCTCGCTTGGGAAGAGATATTTAGACTGTTCAAACTTCCGGATGCCCCAGACCCGGAGGAGTTTGAAAAGGAGTTTCTGCAATCAATCGAAGATTTCGGGGAAACCGTTGTCAGGGAAGTCATGGTTCCAAGAATTGACATCCGCACTATCGATGCCGAAGATACCCTGGAGGTGGCACTGAGTGCATTTGTATCAAGTGGCCATTCAAGACTTCCGGTGACAGGCGATGGACCAGATGACATCAGGGGAGTGTTGTTCTTAAAAGACATCGCCAAAACTGTTCTGGAAAATCCAGCGAAACTCCAGACAGAAAAGGCTGAACCGAATTCAAGACAGGCAGTTTTTGTGCCCGAAAGTAAACCAGTTGTTGATTTGTTAGAACAGATGCAATCAACCCAAACCCAGCTGGCTCTGATTATTGATGAGTATGGCGGAATTGCCGGGATGGTCACAATGGAGGACCTGATCGAAGAGCTAGTCGGAGAGATAAGTGACGAATACGACCGGGAACTGGATGAGATAACGGGAATTGGTGAAAACCTTTACAGGGTCCATCCAAGGATGAACCTGAGTGCTTTTGGTGAGCACTTCGAAATTGAAATCGACGATGAGGATGTTGACACAGTCAGTGGTTTGATTATCAAGCTTTTGGACCGGCTTCCCAGCGGAGGAGAGCGAGTCAGTGGTCACGGATTTGAGTTCGTGGCAGAGAGAGTTGACGTTAGGCGTGGAAGGCTAACTTCGATTTTGGTGAAAAAAATCGATGAGTAGAGCAGGCTTCATTTCCTTTGTTGGAAGACCCAATGCTGGGAAATCATCTCTAACAAATGCACTGGTTGGACAGAAAATCGCCATCACATCGGATAGGCCGCAGACAACCAGAAAAGCAATACGCGGAATCAGAAATTCAGATGCGGGTCAGCTGATAATTGTCGACACTCCAGGTTTACACAAACCCAGGACCCTTTTGGGCCAGAGGCTGAATGACTTGGTTGAGTCAGAGCTATCGGATATGGATGTCATCGGTTTTTGCTCGCCTGCCAATGAAGATCTAGGACCGGGAGATAAAAGGATCATAGAACAGCTGGCCGCATACAAAAAACCCAAAAAGATTGCAATTCTCACCAAAACTGATTTGGTCGGAGGGGAGAGAATTGCCCAGCGGCTGATGGAGCTTGCAGACTCATTCGAGTGGGATGAGATCATTCCGGTTAGCGCTAAAGCCAATAGTCAAATAGAGCTTTTAGCTGACTTGGCTGTAACAATGATGCCCGAATCGGAGATGTTATACCCGTCAGAGACGGTCACAGAGCTCAGTGATGCGGATAGAGCCTGCGAAGAGGTGAGGGAATCAGCCTTGGGGTTTCTGCAAAATGAATTGCCCCACTCACTCGCGGTGACAATGGATGAGTGGAATGGAGATGAAATGCACATCTCAATCCACGTTGAAAGAGACAGTCAAAAGGGAATCATTATCGGCAATAAGGGTGAGCGATTGAGTCAAATCAGACAGCGCTCGCAACGCAACATAAGAAAAATTACAGGTAAGCCAACAAAGCTTAGGTTGCATGTAAAAGTTTCAAAAGACTGGCAACAGGATCCGAAGCTACTTGGTCGACTTGGGTTTTAGTGCTAGCGTTGACATATGCTTTTCCAGCTTCTGCTTAGCGGCCGCGACGAGGCCTAATTTCTGGCCCAGCTCGTCGCGGAGGTTTTGGCCGCTAAATTTCTGAAGAGCATGGAGAGAAAAATTGGAAAATAATCAAAAGTCATCGGGTATGCCTTTTCACCGGTATAAGCCGTTTCACGAACAAATTGAAGTAAAACTCGAAAAAAGAACTTGGCCTGACAAAATCATAGACACAGCCCCTAGGTGGTGTGCTGTTGATCTGAGGGATGGAAATCAAGCCCTGATTGACCCGATGAGCCCAGAGCGAAAGCTAAAGATGTTTCAGCTTTTGGTCCGCATGGGATACAAAGAAATCGAAGTCGGGTTCCCATCTGCCTCGCAAACCGATTTTGATTTTGTTAGGCAACTTATCGAGCAGGATTTGATTCCGGAAGATGTCACCATCCAGGTGTTGACCCAATCAAGAAGACACCTAATCGAGCGCACATATGAGTCAATCAAGGGTGCTAAAAAGGCCATAGTACATTTCTATAACTCAACATCAGTGTTGCAAAGAAGAGTGGTTTTTCGTGCTGACCAGGACGAAATAAAAAAGATTGCCACCGATGCTGCAGAAATCTGCCTGGAGATGGAAAAAACCATTCCGGAAACTGATGTCTATTACGAATACAGTCCAGAGAGCTATACCGGAACTGAGCTGGAGTATGCGGTTGAGGTCTGTAATGCGGTAGCGGAAGTCATTAGGCCAACCAAGGAAAAGAAGTTGATCATCAACTTACCTGCCACCGTTGAAATGACCACACCTAATGTTTATGCAGACAGTATCGAGTGGATGAGTAACCACCTGATCCCTAGGGAGAACATCCTGCTCTCACTGCACCCCCACAACGACCGGGGAACTGCAGTGGCGGCAGCTGAGCTTGGATATCAGGCTGGAGCTGATCGAATTGAGGGTTGTTTATTCGGAAACGGTGAACGCACTGGAAACGTCGACCTAATCACGTTGGGCCTGAATCTTTTCAGCCAGGGTGTTGACCCAATGATTGATTTCAGCGATATCGATGAGATTCGCAGAACCGTCGAGTATTGCAATCAAATGCCAGTTCACGAGAGAAGTCCGTACGGCGGAGATCTTGTATTCACAGCATTTAGTGGATCTCATCAAGATGCAATCAAGAAGGGTCTTGAAGATCTTGACCGGATTGCCGAGACCGAGGGTGGTTCCAGACATACCGTGAACTGGGAAGTCCCATATCTGCCCATTGACCCACAGGATCTCAACCGCAGCTATGAGGCGATTATCAGGGTCAACTCGCAGAGCGGTAAGGGTGGAGTTGCATACCTGCTGAAAAGTGATTACCACATGGATCTTCCAAGAAGATTGCAAATTGAGTTCTCAAGAGTTGTTCAGGAACTAGCAGATTCAAACGGTGGTGAAATCACGTCTCAGCAACTTTGGCACTCGTTCACCGACGAGTATCTTCCCGGACAAGAGGATCACACTAAGTGGGGAAGGTTTGAGCTACTTAGAACCGCATCCGAAAGTGATATGACCGGCGAGGTGAACCTAAAGGTTGAACTCAGAGACGGTGAGAGCACTATCGAGGAAACAGGCAACGGAAATGGACCAATCTCAGCGTTTATAGAAATTATGAACAAAAAGGGATTGGAAATTGACCTTCTTGATTACGTTGAGCACACACTGAGTGCCTCAGGGGATGCGCAGGCTGCTGCATACATCGAACTGAAAGTAGATGACGGCGACCCGCTTTGGGGAGTCGGCATCGATGGCGATATTGCAACTGCCAGCCTGAAGGCTCTGATTTCAGCTATAAATAGAGCCTTACGGGTATAGTTCCTGCGAAGATTTGGATTGATGGTGGATACTTTTTAGGTGCCACAGTTCAAAGAAGAGGGGATAGTCCTCAGAACCCATAAGCTCGGCGAGACCGACAGGATAATCACGCTGTTGACAAAAAACTCCGGGCAAATAAGGGCTGTGGCAAAAGGGGTCAGGAAGACATCTTCAAAAATTGGGGCACGACTGGAGCCATTCATGGCTGTTGAGGCACAGTTTTATAAGGGCAAAACTCTAGATGTTGTTACTCAGGTCGAAACACTTGGGGCTTATGGGAAGCAAATAGTTGCGGATTACGATGCATATCTCGCAGGCAGTCAAATATTAGAAACGGCTGAGAGACTTACCCGCGAGACTTCAACTCAACAGCACTATTTACTCTTGCTGGGGGCGCTCCGGTCTCTGTCACGGCTTGAACACAAACCGAGTTCGATTGCCAATTCATATCAACTTCGAGCACTTTCGCTCTCCGGATGGACGCCAAGTTTTGATCAGTGCTCAGGTTGCCAGCTGGAAGGTCCCCACGAGAGATTCTTGGTTCAAGTCGGGGGAGCTGTTTGCGAGGAGTGCGCACCACCTGAGGCAAACCGTCTCCATCCACACACCATGCTTCTGCTTAGCGCTCTGCTAAGCGGTGACTGGCCCATCGTAGATGGCGCCGACTCTTTCTCATCTGAGCAGGCAAGCGGTATTATCAGGGCGTTTATGCAGTGGCATTTGGAGCGAGGGTTGAAATCAATGAATATAACGGAGAGCAAGTGAGCTATAAAGACCCAAATAGACCAGCTCCCGAGTTTTTGAAGGTGCCAAGGCACGTTGCGATTGTGATGGATGGAAACGGACGTTGGGCCAACCAGAGAGGCCTTTCCAGGACCGAGGGGCACAAAGCTGGCGAACAGGCCTTATTAGAGGTGGTCAGTGGTGCTTTGGAGATTGGCGTAGAGGCAGTCAGCGCCTATGCGTTTTCAACTGAAAACTGGAAGCGCGACCCCGAGGAGGTCAGGTTTCTAATGGGTTTCAATCGGGATGTTCTCAGAAGAAGAAGAGATCAGCTGGTCGACTGGCAGGTGAGGGTGGTTTGGTCGGGCTCTGAGAAGAAGCTATGGAAAAGTGTGATCCGTGAACTTCGAGAATCTGAGCAGATGACAGCAAATCTATCCAAAATGACTTTGAATATGTGCGTGAACTACGGAGGACGAACTGAGATTACCAATGCTGCCAAAAAGATCGCAAAAATGGCGAAAAACGGAGAACTTGACCCGGAGCGAATAACCTCGAAAACCTTCCAGAGCGCTTTGTATCAGTCAAGGTTGCCCGATGTTGATTTATTCATACGGTCAAGCGGTGAGCATAGAACAAGCAATTTCCTGCCCTGGCAATCAACCTACGCAGAGATGGTTTTCAGCGAGACGCTCTGGCCAGACTTTACTCGCGAGACCCTTTGGGATGCGGTAGCGGAATTTCAGAGTCGAGACAGACGTTTCGGCTCCGCCAAAGATAGTCCCGGTGAAGGCTAAACTAAAGGTTCAACCTAAGAAAGGCTTTGATGGCACCCCAATCCAAACTAGACCAGGTTATATCGCTTGCTAAACGAAGAGGCTTCGTATTTCAAGCTGGAGAGATCTATGGTGGATCGAGATCTGCTTGGGATTATGGGCCTTTAGGAGTCGAGCTCAAAGAAGCAATCAAGCGAGAGTGGTGGAGGGCTGTGGTCTCTTCCAGGGAGGACGTTGTTGGCCTCGACAGCTCAATTATTCTCCCAAAGGCCGTTTGGGAGGCAAGTGGTCACATCCAAGAGTTCGTTGACCCTCTTATTGAGTGCACCAGCTGTCACAGAAGGTTCCGAGCTGATCACTTAGAGGAGGCTTTTGAGGAGAAAAAGGGAAGAGCACCCGAATCACTAGCTGAAATTGCCTGCCCGAATTGCGGAACCAGGGACGCTTGGACAGAGCCGAAGCTTTTCAACGGGCTTTTGAAAACGACACTTGGACCAGTCGAGGATGAGTCAGGTCTTCACTACCTTCGTCCTGAAACCGCTCAGGGTATTTTTGTGAATTTCAACAATGTTTTGAATACCGCTCGGATGAAGCCACCATTTGGAATTGGTCAGATGGGAAAAAGTTTTAGAAATGAAATAACTCCCGGCAACTTCATTTTCAGAACCAGGGAGTTCGAACAAATGGAGATGGAGTTCTTTGTAAAGCCGGGTGAAGATGAGCAGTGGCACGAATACTGGATTGAGCAGCGCTACCAGTGGTATGTCGACCTGGGCATAAATCCCGAAAACCTAAGGTTGTTCGAACACCCCAAAGATAAGCTCTCCCACTATTCGAAGAGAACAGTTGATATTGAGTACCGATTTGGTTTCCAGGGTGGGGAGTTTGGTGAACTGGAGGGCGTTGCCAACCGAACCAACTTTGACCTGACCACGCATAGCAAACACTCAGGTGTTGACTTGAGCTACTTCGATCAATCGGAGGGGGAGCGTTGGACCCCATTCGTTATTGAGCCTGCAGCCGGTCTCACCAGGTCTCTTATGGCGTTTTTGGTTGATGCCTACCACGAGGAGGAGGTTCCAAACGCCAAGGGCGGAACTGACACCAGAACTGTTTTGAAACTCCATCCAAAACTGGCTCCTGTGAAAGCGGCCGTCCTGCCTTTGAGTAAGAATGAGGAATTGACCCCAATTGCTAGGGACCTAGCTGCAAAGCTAAGGCAGATTTGGAATATCGATTACGACGAGAGTGCTGCCATTGGTCGTCGCTATCGCAGGCAGGATGAAATTGGAACCCCTTTCTGCATCACCGTAGATTTCGAAACCAAAGAAGATCAGGCGGTCACCATAAGGGAGCGTGACAGCATGGAGCAGTCACGTATTCCACTGGATCAAGTAGTTAGCTACCTAGCTGAGAAACTTCTGTAATTGCTTCAGTACGGCACACATGAAATAAAAACGCCAGTGGTCTTGGCACCAATGGCGGGAATTACCAATACCGCCTTCAGAAGATTGTGCCAGGACTATGGCGGAGGTCTATATGTTGCAGAAATGGTGACATCAAGGGCCCTTGTGGAGCAAAACCCAACCTCGTGGCGACTTGCAAGCCATCACGAGAGCGAAAAGATACGTTCGGTTCAGCTCTACGGGGTGGATCCGAAAACAATCGGTCAGGCAATTGAGATGCTTTTGGAAGAAGACCGAGCAGATCACATTGATCTTAATTTTGGTTGCCCTGTTCCAAAAGTCACAAGAAAAGGCGGTGGCGCTGCCCTTCCATGGAAGGAAGATTTATTCGAGGCGATTGTGCGGCAGGCCGTGAAAAGTGCTGGAGATGTTCCGGTGACAGTGAAGATGCGAAAAGGAATCGATGACGATCACCTGACGTTTTTGGATGCTGGTAAAGCGGCTCGGGATGCAGGTGTTGCAGCTGTTGCTCTGCACGCGAGAACAGCTGTTCAGTATTACAGCGGTAAAGCTGATTGGTCGGCAATTGCCGAACTGAGAGAGAGTCTGCCTGATGTTCAGGTTTTAGGTAATGGTGATATTTGGAGTGCGTCAGACGCGGTTGAAATGATGAAACAAACCGGCGTGGATGGGATTGTGGTCGGAAGGGGGTGTCTAGGGAGGCCCTGGCTTTTTAGAGATCTTGAGCAGGCGATTGACCAGTATTTAGAGAATCCCCACGCTGATATCAAAATAGACAAGGTGCAGCCCGATTTGGCTGGTGTCGTTGAAGCTTTTAGAAAACACGCTCATTTGCTCGTGGAGTTTTTTGAGGACGAAGATCACGCTTGTCGTGACATTAGAAAACATGTTGCATGGTATTTCAAGGGCTATCCGGTCGGTGGGGAATTGCGAAGCGCTCTGGCACGTGTTGAAAGTATTGAACAGATGGAAGAAATACTCTCTAAGCTGGATGGAGATTTGCCTTATCCAGGCGAAGAAGCTGAAGGTCCGAGGGGTAGACAGGGAAATGCTAAGAAAAAATGTGTTTTGCCTGAAAACTGGTTGGACAGCCGTAAGCTCAGCGAGAAGCACAAAAACGAATTGCTGGACGCTGAACTCTCAGTTTCTGGAGGTTAGTTCTTGAAAAAAGCTGACTATTCTTCGTTCGTTACCGAAAGGTTTGTCTCGCAGCCGAAATCCCGATCAAATCGCTCGGAATTTGCAAGAGACAGGGCACGGGTGCTGCACAGCTCAGCTCTTCGACGACTTAGTGCCAAAACTCAGGTGCTTTCGCCTGAGAGTGGTGATTTTGCTAGGACTAGACTCACTCACTCGCTTGAGGTGGCGCAGGTGGGCAGGGAGCTAGCTATCATGCTTGGGCTCGATGCGGATTTGGTGGATATGTCCTGTTTGTCTCATGACCTCGGGCACCCACCCTTCGGCCACAACGGCGAGAGTGCTCTGAATATGTGGGCGGCGGACATCGGTGGCTTTGAGGGTAATGCGCAAACATTTCGACTTGTAACTCGACTTGAGCAAAAGGTTTTAGTCGATGGCGTATCTAGAGGTTTGAATCTAACTCGAGCATCACTTGATGCCATTAGTAAATACCCATGGAGATTATCTGAGGCGCATAAATACATACCCGGAGGAGTTAAGTTCGGTGTTTATGAGGATGATTTGGAAGTCTTCGACTGGGCTCGGCAGGAAGCGCCAGCAGGAGAAAAGGTCATTGAAGCGGAAGTGATGGATTTCAGTGATGATGTTGCCTACAGCGTTCATGATTTTGAGGATGCGATAGTTGAGGGCTTTATTGATGTAACGGAAATCAATGGCAACTCCATTATTGAAGAGGTTATAACAGGGGTTTTGGATTGGTCTGAAACTGCTCTAGATAGGCAGAGGGCCTACGAGGCCTTCGACAGAATTCGGGCAAATGAATTTTGGATAGCTAGCTTTGACGGCTCTCGAGAGAATCTTGCTCAGCTGAAGAACCTAACCAGCGACCTGATTGGCGGCTTTGTGACAAGGGTTTTTGAGGCGAATCAGAATTTGGCACAAGAAGAAGATCGTTATAAAAAGAACCTAGTTGTCCCTACCTCCGTAAAAGAGGAAATAGCGGTTCTCAAAGGTCTTGTTGCCACCTTCTTGATGACAAGTGATTCAAGGCAGGGGTATTACGAACAACAGCGAGAACTGTTGGTTTCTTTGGCTAATGCTATGTATCAAAAAGGTGTTGGGTTTGATCCAGTTACCAGGTATTACTTTGAAAACGCATCCAATGCATCAGACAAAAAGCGAGCTGTGATTGACGCAGTTGCCAACCTGACAGATGCCCACGCGCATGCCTTACACGCCGAAATTACCGGCAGGGGGACTATATGAGCGGGAAAATCAGGCAGTCTGATGTAGAGAACCTAAAGGCTCAGGCAAATATTGCAGACGTCATCAGTGATTACGTTGCTTTGAAACCTGCGAGTGTTGGTTCCTTGAAGGGCTTATGCCCTTTCCACGACGAGAAAACCCCCTCTTTCAATGTCCGAAATGGACAGGGTTACTATCACTGCTTCGGTTGCGGGGCTGGCGGGGATGTTTATAAGTTTCTGCAAGAAATTGAATCGTTGTCTTTCAGCGAAGCGGTCGAAAGAGTTGCCAGCAAAGTCGGCTACACGCTTCACTATGACGATGTTGATACCGGTGAGGTCCAAGCTCGTTCAAGAACTTTTGAGGCAAATCAGCTTGCCGGAGCCTACTTCATCCAGCAATTGGCTTCCAGTGAGGCAAAACAGGCTCGGGAGACGCTGATCTCTAGAGGGTTCGATGCTGAATCGATGGAGAATTTTGGAGTGGGGTACGCTCCCAAAGGGTGGTCCAATTTGGCAGACCACCTCAAGTCCAAGGGTTTTAGCGAAGAAGAACTCGTGGTTTCAGGTCTTCTGACCAAGGGGGACAGGGGAGTCTATGACCGGTTTCGGGGAAGACTCATCTGGCCAATAAGAGATGCGAATAATCAGGTTTTAGGATTCGGAGCAAGGCATTTATATGAGGATGACAAGGGTCCAAAATACCTAAATACCTCGGAAACACCCGTGTATCACAAATCCAGGGTGCTTTACGGTTTGGATTTGGCCAAAAAGGCAATTGCGAAGAAGCGCCAGGTAGTCGTAGTCGAAGGCTATACCGACGTGATGGCTTGCCATCTAGCAGGGGTGGACACTGCAGTGGCGACCTGTGGAACCGCTTTTGGCGAGGAACACATTAAAGTTCTAAATAGGTTACTTATCGGCTCGGGGGACTCTCCAGCAGAGGTTATATTCACCTTCGATCCAGATGCCGCCGGAACAAAGGCTGCGCTAAGGGTTTATGGTGACAGCGAGAAGTTCAATGCATTGACATTTGTGGCAACGGGTCCCGACGGACTAGACCCTTCAGACCTACGCCAACAACGAGGCGACAAAGCTGTCGTTGAAATGCTTGATCAAAAAATTCCGCTTTTTGAATTCGTGATTCGCCATCGAATTGAGCAATTTGACCTGGTGCAATTGGAAAGCCGAATTGCCGCAGCCAGGGCGGCGGCACCAGTTGTTGCTGAAATCACGGACCCTGCCCTGCGCATGGGGTACATAAGGAAATTGGCTGATTGGGTTTCGCTTGAGGTGTCGGAAATCGAACCTATGGTTAGCAAACAGGCAAAAACTTCTAAAAAGGAATCTGTTCAGGGGATGAACCTTGACCAGCAACCAAAGCAAGACGTTGAGGACATTGACAGACTGGAACGAGCAATTTTAGAAGTATTGGTGCAAGCGCCGACAGCCTACTCAAAGGAACAGCTTTCACGTATAGCCGCATCAGGTGTCAGTTCTTCTGCCTTGCAAAGAATTGTGATGGTGCTCCAACAGTTATCGGACAAAAAAGACGCACCTGACTGGCTGAACTTGGTCGGCAATGCGCTAGAGATTGATGACCAGCAGCTTTTTAGGCAACTCGCAGTCGCACCCCTGCCAGCTAAAGACGAACAAGCACTCAAGAAATACGCTGAAGGGGTAATTAGAAGAGCGATGATTAATGCCCTCGACCGAGAGAAATCCGATTTGCTCCTGGCACTTAGGCGGTTTGATCCAGAGAAGCACCAGAAGGAAATGGCTCTCGTTCAGGTGCATTTGCAAGACCTAGAGCGAGAACGAAGAATTCTGCAGTCTTAGAAACCCGGATTATCTGATAATGTTTTCCTGCAACATTCCTCGGTAGCTCAATTGGCAGAGCATTCGGCTGTTAACCGAAGGGTTCCTGGTTCGAGTCCAGGCCGGGGAGCAAGAGGAGCTTGATGAATCGCATTCCCGTTGTAGCCGTGTCTATCGGCATGGCTACCGGGATTTATGCGATTTCCTTCGGAGCTTTAGGCGTGACCGCCGGGCTTTCCGTTCTAGAAACAATGCTTTTGAGTCTGGTCATGTTCAGCGGTGCCAGCCAATTTGCCTTTGTTGGAGTGGTTGCTACGGGCGGAATGGCAGCAATTCCCACCGCTATTGCCTCTGCTTGGCTGCTTGGGGTTAGAAACGGATTCTACGCTCTGCGGATGGCACCTGTCTTGGGTATGCCGGGCATTGCCAAATTGCTTTCAGCTCAGCTAACAATTGACGAATCAACTGCAGTGGCCACAGCTCAGGAAAATCCTCAGCAAGAGAGACGCGGGTTTTGGTGGACAGGTGTCAGCGTATTTTTCTTTTGGAATCTAATGACTCTTGCCGGTGCGTTACTTGGGGATCAGATGGGAAACCCTGCCAATTACGGCCTGGATAGTGCTGCAGCTGCGGCGTTTTTGGGTCTCGTTTGGCCGCGACTCAACAGTAATCTCTACAGAATCATTGGCCTGTCAGCATTTGTTGTTGCAATCGCCACCAGTGCTTTCGTTCCTGCAGGTGTGCCGGTGCTACTCGGAGCCGCCGTTGCAGCAGCTATCCAGCTTTGGGGGAAAAGGTGACTCTTGCCGTAATTGCCGCATCGCTGGCGGTTTTCAGCTGGAAACTCATGGGTTATCTAGTTCCAGAGAGGTATGTTGCAAATCCTAAATTTAGAAAGCTGGCTGATGCAATAACAGTTGGCTTGCTCTCTGCTCTAGTAGGCATACAGGGATTCACGACCGATAGTCAATTGACCATTGACAGTCGATTTCCAGCTTTGATTTTGGCTGCCTTGCTGCTTTATTTAAGAATGCCCTTCATTGTTGTTATCGCAGCAGCAGCAGCGTTTTCAGCGGTTACCAGGATGGTGATTTAGGGTTCTTCGTAATCCACTCCGGGCATCCAGGAGCTATCCTTTGGCCAGTTCTGTTCTTCGATGTCCTTGGTGGCGAGTGATTCTTCATCCTCCGCAAGTCTGTCAACATAGAGAATTCCCTGCAGGTGATCAAACTCGTGTTGGAAAATTCGAGCCAGCCAATCCTTGGCAATGACAGTGAACTTTTTACCTTCTAAATCTAATGCCGTTAGTCTCACCATCGGTGCTCTGGCCAATGGATATCTGAGACCTGGCACACTTAGGCAGCCTTCGATGTGTTCCTCTTTGTCAAATTCTTGGGATCCAAACAGATCCAGTTCTGGGTTGATTGCCACGCCTCTGTGCTGGACTTCATCATCATCAGTCCAGTCATAAACAAATATCGAAAGCCCAACGCCTATCTGAGGGGCGGCAAGACCAACACCAGGTGCTTTTTCCATGGTTTCGAACATGTCTTGAACCAACGTCTGCAAAGTCTCATCAAAATCAACCACTGGTGCTGCCTGAATATGCAGCACCTCGGTTCCAGTGATTTTTATGGGTCTAATCGGCATAGAACAATGCTATTGGTTCATTTATGCAATTCAGTAAGTAGGCTTAAGAAGTTCTGAATCTAGGAGTGAGCTTGCTTCCTGCGGAAGTCTTACGTGCAATAGCCATCATATTGGCGTTACTTGCCGCAGTTGGGTTGGCCTTAGGCGCTCAGTTTCAAAACGATAGCGTACATAAGCGCGTGACCGAAGCTGGCATCCCCAGAGTCGGCATGAGGCAACTTTTGATGCTTCTCACACAACCCAGGTGGTTGGTGGGCACTGCGTTTCTGATGCTGGGTGTTGTGTTGCAGTTGGCTGCCCTCACACTTGCTCCACTAATTGTCGTTCAGCCAATTGGTGCTGTTGCATTGATTATTACAAGCTTGCTCAACGCCAAGATCTATGGAGTCCGATTGGGTCCAAGGACCTTTCTCGCCATAGCTCTCACATTGGCTGGCATATCTAGCTTCGTGGTTGCTGCTGCAGGGGTGGCAACTGAGGTTGAAATGAGTGACGAGAAGCTTCTTCAGGTGTTGGGAGTGCTGGCGTTGATGCTGGTCCTATTTGGTTTCCTGATGGCCACGCAAGGGAACACCGTTAAGGCATTGAATTATGTTTTTGGTGCAGGTGTTCTTTACGGTTTCGTTGCAACCCTTGCCAAAGTCATCATCCAAAGGCTTATTCAGGGGGATTTTGACAATCTCACGCTGTCTGCAGGGATTGCCTTGATCCTGGCGGCTGTCCTAGGCGGATGGTTTGTGCAGAACGCCTACGCTACTGGACCACCTGATTTGGTGATCGCTGGACTTACGGTGATTGATCCGATGGTGGCGGTTGGAATTGGAATCGTAATTTTGGGGGAAGCGGCTGACGCCAGTATCGATACGATTTTTACCTTCTTGGGAAGTGCTCTGGTTGCAGTCATTGGCGTTTATCTTCTGGAAAAAGTCCATCCACAGACCAATGAGAATTAGACTGAAGGCAAATGGAGAACAAGCTTAGGGTTGTGCTTGCCTGCGACACATTCGGTCCGGATGTGAACGGTGCCGCAAGGTTTGCTGAGCGATTGGCGGCAGGGCTAGCAAGGCGTGGACACGACATGCACATCATCGCCCCGGCCGTAAAAGGGCTAAGTGGAACCAATAAAGAAATTCATGACGGTGCCGAGTTGACCGTTCACAGGTTTCCTTCAATACAAATACGTAAAGAATTATCTGTTCGAATGATGAAGCCGATTGGGCTCAAGGGAAAACTCGGGCAGCTCTTGGATGAGCTAAAACCAGACGCGGTACATATTCAGTCTCATCTTCTGGTTGGGCGCCTTCTAGTTGGGGAGTGCAAAAAGCGTGGCATTAGGACAATTGCCACCAATCACACCATGCCTGAGAACCTAATTCGCTACTCGGTGAGAATCCCTGAGTTTTTCGAACGTCCCATCATGAAGTTTGGTTGGTGGGATACCGGTCAAGTGCTAAAGAAAATGGATAAGGTAACCACCCCCACCAGGCGTGCAGCAGACATTCTGGAGCGGGAGAGTGGCCTGCGTGATGTTCTGGCGATTAGTTGCGGAATTGATGCCTCAAGGTTTATCAACAACACCCCAACCACCAATCAAGATCCTCGTGTTTTGTTTGTTGGAAGACTCGATTATGAAAAACGGCTAGATATCCTGATTCGTGCCATCCATCAGATTTCAAGCGAGATTGATGTAACACTTGAAATAGTGGGTAATGGGGGAGAGCGGGATACTCTAAAAAAGCTCTCAGTTGAACTCGGGGTTGAGGACAGAGTGAAGTTTCTTGGTTTTGTGTCTGAAGAAGATCTCCCCAAGGCGTATGAGAGAGCAAGCGTGTTTGCTATGCCAAGTATCGCTGAGCTTCAATCCATTGCCACTATGGAGGCCATGGCTAGCGGTAGGCCGGTAATTGCTGCCAATGCCATGGCTTTGCCGCATCTCGTTCACTCTGGAGATAACGGTTATTTGTATGAACCCGAAGATGTTGACGAACTATCGATGAGGCTTCGAGAGGTGTTGACAGCAGACAAGCACGAGTTAGAACGCATGAGCGAGAATTCATTGCATCTGATTCAAGCTCACGACATAACCAACACTTTGAATATTTTTGAAAACCTCTATCGAGGAATTGGTGAATTTGCACCAACCACCGAAGACAACCTAGAGGGCTACTCAGAACCGATTGGAAGACTCAGTGAGTCCTTGAGGGAGCGAGTTAACTCCTTCCGATTCTCAGCTTCAGAGCTTCGCGGACGAATGGATGAAATACGCTATGGACTTCGAGAGCGCATAACTGAAGCACGAGAAGACCTCAGGGAGCAATTTGATGGGGTCAAGGAAGACTTCAATAAGGCAAGGGATAGATTTCGTTCAAACGATAAAGATTCCGACTAACTTTTTACTCTGTCTCTTTTGAAAAGCTGAAGTGCATCTGTTGACCAAAATGCCCACAAGACCAATATCGGTTGGAAGAATAATCTGATCAGTCTTGCCTGGTCGCTATCAAGCCCAAATGCATCTATGCCGTTGATGTACTGAGATATGTTTCCCGGGAAAATCATGATGAAGAACAGCGCGGCGACGATTCCGACCTGTGATTTATATTTGCTAAGAACAACTAGGCCCAGTCCAAGACCTATTTCAACAACCCCAGAGGCCAAGACCACGAAATCAGCATCTAAAGGGAGCCATGTTGGCACCTGCGCTTGGAATTCAGCTCTTGAAAAGGTGAAGTGACCAATACCTGCATAAATAAGCGCTAGACCAAGAACTACGCGAGCAACTGCTTTGCCAATTTTCATATTCTGAAGCCTAATCGCTCACAAGGTAAGTAATGAATATGCCTGGGGTTGTAAACTTATCAAATGCCGTTTGGGGGCGTTAGCTCAGCCGGTTAGAGCAGCGGACTCATAATCCGTCGGTCGCGGGTTCAAGTCCCGCACGCCCCACCAAGCGAGCCGTCGTCTGTAAATCTTGCTCAGCCCGTTGCTACTTTATGAGCGGACTATGGCTAGCGCGTCAGGAAGTCAGCAGGCGAGAAATGTGTCTCCACATGGCGACCGGATTTGAGTACATCGGGAAATGCCCGCTTTCGGGGATTTCGACCAGTTCAACTCCTTGGTTGTTTCTAATCTCCGGCAGGTAGCTGAGGCTCGCGTTCTGCTCACCGTACATAAGACAGCGAGGCATCGGAAGTGTTAGAAAGCGATCTAGAAGACCGCCGTTATCGGACAGGTCCACCATCGATGAGAAAATTGGATAAACCGACTCAGCGCGAACCTTGAATGCCAGTGTGCTTGCGTATAGTGCACTTCCGTAATACCTCGACTCCGAAACCCTTTCGATGAACCGCTGCATGAAAGCGTGTGCATCAAGCTCCGGATAGTCCAGTATCTGGCGGCTGAGGAAGCAGTCTTCGGGTGCGACATTGCCTTCGATGTTAATGAAATTAAGGACCCGTTCGGGTTCACTGTCCGCCAGGAGAAGTGCTGTTAGGCCACCCATCGAGTGGCCAATCAGGTCGAAGTGGTCCACGCGGTGCTCCTGCAAAACAAGTTCCGCGGTCTTTACCAGGAACGGGACAGACAGGGCGTTGAAGTTTGAAACACTCGAGTCGCCAAATCCGGGAGCATCAAAGGCTATGAC
>CBFHOK010000002.1:0-19697 GCA_965657575.1 Microbacteriaceae bacterium
AGTCAATTGGTTACTGAAATTGCTGCTAAAGCAACTAAAGACGGTAACTGGCTGGATATGTGTGCAGGACCGGGTGGCAAGGCATCATTATTGGCAGCGATTGCGAAGCAAAGAGACTCTACATTGACCGCAATCGAACTTTATCCACAAAGAGCAAAGCTGGTTGAAAAAGCACTTGAACCATTTGAAAACACCTCCGTTTTCACTGCAGACGCAACAGAATTCGATTACCCATCAACCTACGAACTTGTGTTGATAGACGCCCCCTGCACGGGCCTTGGCGCACTCAGAAGAAAACCGGAATCCAGACACAACAAAAAACCATCGCAAATTCGAGAGTTGAACAGCCTGCAACACAAACTTCTCAACAAGGCAGCGGAGATAATTAGCGATGGCGGCATAATCGCCTACGTAACTTGTTCGCCGGTAATCGAAGAGACAACGGCGGTTGCCAGATGGTTTTTGTCAACACATCCTGATTTCGAGCTGCTTCCCTGGTATGACTACTCTGACGCTCGAGCTAATAAGCAACGTAAAACCTTGCAGTTATGGAGCGACCAGCACAACTCTGACTGTATGTTCCTTGCGCTTTTTCAAAAGCAGTAGGGTTTTCATATGAGGATTAACCCTTCGATACTAAGTGCTGATTTCGCCAATATGACCGTTGAGTTGAAGAGCATTTCAACAGCTGACATGGTTCACGTTGATGTTATGGATAGTCATTTTGTTCCAAACATGACCTTTGGACTTCCAGTGGTTGAGAACTGGAGAAAAGTCAGCCCGGTTGAGTTTGACGTTCACCTGATGATTAGCGATCCCGACACTTGGGCTCCCAGGTATGCAGAAAAATCAGAGATGGTAACTTTTCACATCGAGAGTGCGGAAAATCCCAAAGAAATAATCAATTCAGTGAAGCGGCTTGGAAAAAAAGTTGGCATAGCACTAAAACCAAATACACCCCTTCAGCCATATGAAGACCTAATCGACAAAATTGATCAGCTGTTGGTGATGACTGTTGAGCCGGGCTTTGGGGGTCAAAAATTTATGGTTGAGATGCTCCCCAAAATAACCAAAGCGCGCGAGCTAATTGATTCACTAAATCCGAACTGCTACCTGCAAGTAGACGGAGGAATCAATTTGGAAACAATCGAACTGGCCAGACAGGCTGGTGCCGATACTTTTGTGGCCGGCAGCGCTGTGTTTGATGGGGTTGACCCAGCTGCGGCAATTGCAGGACTAAGGAATCGTCTAGCAGGGTAGTCTTGAGGCCATGACAACCTTCAATGAACTTTTCAAACTTATTGAATCCAGGAAAGCTTCACCTTCCGAGGAGAGCAGAACAGCCGAGTTGTTGGCTCTTGGGGTTCATGAAATTGGAAAAAAGATTGTTGAAGAGGCTGCCGAGACCTGGATGGCCGCAGAACATGAATCCAGGGAGAATCTTGCACTTGAGGCAAGTCAACTTATTTATCACTTACAGGTGATGCTGGTAGCGAAGGGAATCACCCTTGAAGAACTTGAGGAGAAGCTTTGATGCTGAAAGTTGCTGTCCCAAATAAAGGCGTATTGAGCGAGGCTGCGATATCGATGCTCTCCGAGGCAGGTTATGCAACCAGAAGAGACCCGAAAGAACTGCACCTGACCGATGAGGTCAATCAGGTTGAGTTTTTCTACCTCAGACCAAAAGATATTGCCACCTATGTTGGGAAGGGAACCCTTGATGCCGGGATTACCGGTCTTGATCTCATGTTGGACGGGGATAGCGAGGCTGAAATTGTTGAAGATCTCGAATTCGGAGCGAGTGCTCTGTCTTTGGCCGCTCCAAAGGGGTCTGGAACTGCGATAACTGATTTCAACGGAAAAAGAATCGCTACTGCCTACGAGACTCTCACCAGAGACCTTCTTGGGAAAAATGGTGTTAGTGCAGAAATTGTTAAGCTTGATGGCGCTGTTGAGAATGCTGTGGTCTTGGGAGTTGCGGATGCTGTCGTGGATGTAGTTTCCACAGGAAACACCCTTCGCCGCGCGGGCCTGGAAATTATTGGCGAGCCACTGATGCGCTCTACCGCCCAACTAATAGCTTCACCTGGTAAAAGTGAGCTATCCAAGGGGCTTCTCAGAAGACTGCAGGGGGTGATGGTTGCCAGAAAATACGTGATTTTTGACTATGACTGCCCGCTTAGCCTTTTGGAGAAGGCGAGCGCACTGACTCCCGGATTTGAATCACCTACGGTCTCACCTTTACAGGATAAGGACTGGGTTGCAGTGAGAGCGCTGGTGCTGGCCTCTGAAACAAACCAAAAGCTAGACGAGCTTCAAAACCTCGGGGCGAAGGCGATCCTCGTCAGCGAAATCCACGCCGCCCGAATCTAATGAGCACGATAAGAGTAATTCCCTGTCTTGATGTAAGAGACGGAAGGGTTGTCAAGGGTGTCAATTTCAAGGACCTTGTCGATTTGGGCGATCCGGTCGAGTTGGCTGAGCTCTATTTTGCCGAAGGGGCTGATGAGCTTACCTTTTTGGACGTGAGCGCCTCCATAGAAGGACGAAACGCAACTATTGACGCGGTTTCTGCTGTTGCGGAAAAGGTATTTATTCCACTAACCGTTGGTGGAGGAATAAGGGCTGTTGAGGATGTTGGGAACCTATTGGAAGCAGGTGCTGACAAAGTCAGCATTAGCAGTGCAGCAATAGAAAACCCAAACCTATTGGCTGACATCGTGAAAACCTTTGGCTCTCAGGTTCTAGTTAGTTCAATCGACGCAAGGCGCACCTCGATTGGCTTTGAGCTTTTCACCCACGGTGGCACAAGGGAAACGGGGGTTACTCTCGAGAAGTGGATTGAGATTTGCAATCAAGCACCAGTCGGGGAGTTGTTGATAAACAGCATCGATCGCGATGGCACAGGAATCGGCTTTGATTTAGAAATGACCTCACTTGCCACATCGCTTTCGAATGTTCCAGTCATTGCTAGTGGGGGAGCAGGCAACGAACAGCATTTCGTTGAAGTATTAGAAACTGGTGTTGACGCAGTATTGGCAGCTGGAGTGTTTCACAGAGGCGAACTTAGAATTAGCCAAGTAAAAGAGGCCATGAAGGGTGCGGGGGTGGAAATTCGATGAGAGAGCTTGATCTCGAACAACTGAAATTCGATTCCAACGGACTTATTGCAAGCATCATTCAAAATGAGAGCACGGGCAAAGTGCTGATGCTTGGCTACATGAGCAGGGAGTCAATTGATTTGACTCTTGATACCAACCTCGTGACTTTTTACTCGCGCTCCAGGTCAGAGTTATGGGTAAAGGGTGAAACGTCAGGAAACACCTTAGAACTAGTTTCAATCTCGATGGACTGCGATTCAGATGCTCTGCTGGTTCAGGTTAAGCCAGCAGGCCCAACCTGTCATACTGGCACTGAGAGTTGCTTCGATAAGCCCGGGGAGTGACATATGAATATTGAGAAACTAGAAAAACTGGCCACTGAATACAATGTCATTCCGCTGCTCAGTGAGTCCTTCAATGCAAGCGAAACCCCATTGGGTATTTATAGAAAACTTCACTCGGAATCCAGTGTGTTCTTATTGGAATCAGCCGAGCAGGGTGTTTGGTCTAGGTATAGCTTTATCGGTTTCAACCCCAGGGGTGAACTTATTGAGGTTGACGGCAAGGCTAAGTGGACGGGGCCAGAACTCAGTTTTGAATTAGATGCCGACCCAATTGCAGCCTTGGAACAGATATCCGAACACTTCAAGTCTTCGGAAGAAGCCGAGCTTCCGCTACAGAGCGGGCTAGTTGGTCACATGAGCTGGAATGTAGTTAGGTATCTCGAACAATTGCCTGATAGGAAACCAGCAGATTACTCAATTCCAAGTATTCATTTCATGCAGTTTCGGGAAATCGTTGTCTTGGACCATCTTGATTCGAAGATTTACATCATCCATAACATTTTCACAGAGGATGGTGAGCTTCAGAATTCACTCAAAGAAGCACAACTTAGAATCCAACAAATATCGAAAGATTTGGATAAGCCCTCCGTTGCAGAGATTTATGGAGTGGATTTTGAGGCTGAAGATGCAGTTCGTATAAGCATGCAAAAGCAAGAGTTTCTTAGCATGGTCGAACGTGCCAAGCAGCATGTGGTTGCAGGGGATGTATTCCAAGTGGTGGTCTCGCAAAGATTTACCCAAGCCTTGAACGCTACAGCTGATGAGGTATATGCGGTGCTGCGAGCTCTAAACCCGAGCCCCTATATGTATTTGCTTCAGTTGAAAGATGACCTCGGACCTTATTGGATCGTTGGTTCAAGTCCTGAGGCATTGGTGAAAATAAACCAAGAGAAGATAATTTCTCATCCAATTGCTGGTTCTAGGCCGAGGGGTAAAAACCCAGCAGCCGATAGTGAAATGGAAAAGGAACTTTTGGCTGACACCAAGGAGCAATCAGAGCACTTAATGCTTGTGGACCTAGCGAGGAATGATTTACTTCGAAGCTGCAAACCTTCGACAGTCAGCGTTGAGGAATTTATGGCCGTCCATCGCTACAGCCACATCATGCACCTGGTCAGCACTGTTGTTGGACAACTGCGTGAAGGTATTTCAAGAGTAAGTGCTGTCACCAGTGCTTTTCCAGCGGGAACACTTAGTGGCGCTCCGAAGCCGAAGGCGTTGGAAATCATTGAAGATCTCGAACCCATCAACCGCGGTCTTTTTGGGGGAGTTGTCGGATATTTTGATTTTCAAGGGAACGCAGACTTGGCTATTGCAATCAGGACGGCGTTGATAAGGAATGACCAGGCATTTGTGCAAGCTGGCGCTGGAATTGTTTTGGATAGCAATCCAGAAAGCGAATTCCAGGAGACCTTGGCCAAGGCAAAGGTAATTCAAAAAGCGATCTCGATAGCAAACAGCAGGGATAAGAAATGATGCGGCTACTCGGGCTTTTAGTCGGATTAGGGCTAGCAGTCTTCGGACTCAGCCTCGAGTGGCTTTTTTTGCCGAACGAGCAAATTTCGGCAACCGGGTTTGAGACGCTAAATCTAGCGAGCGCATTTTTAGTAGTTCTCGCCCTTGGCGTTTTTATGCTTTTTTACTTCAAACCACTGGCTCAAAGAATCCTTTCGCTGGCTTTGGCAATCGTCAGCGGGTTTCTGGTCTTCATATCTGCAAACTCACTTTTGAACGCAGGACCGATAATTGATCGAATAACCAGTGTCACCGGAGCTATTGGCACCTCTCCCGAGGTGGTGTTTAACTCCGGCTTTATTGCGGTTTATTTTGTTGGGCTAATTATTTATCTTTTGAGCCTTTTATGGGTGGCAATTAGCCCAAGAAAGACTGCCGGTTCAAAAAGAATCGCCAAATCCAACGATGGGGATGACCCAATAGGGATATGGGATAGCCAATCTTGATAAGCTTTTCGAGGAGGAAAATATGAGTCACGACGCAAACGATCCCGGCCACGGCCACACAGTAGCGGCATGGACCGCGGTAACAATCATCATGATTGCAACCACTGCGGGAACCGTGTTCTTCTTTCTTGATATCCCGCTAATGGTCTGGGCGAGTGCAGGCGTAGCATTGGCCGGTGTTGTTGTTGGCTATATTCTGAGACAGATGGGCTATGGCGCAAAGCCCAAAAACTGAACTACTCAAAGGTTTATATAAAAACTCTTTAGAGCAATCGGCAAAAAGAAGGCTTTCGCTTCCAATTGGCGAGCTAACCGCGCGAGCAAAAGACCAAACCCCCTTAGACGCACTTTCATTTTTTAGAGAGAGCGAACTTTCGGTCATAGCTGAAATCAAAAGGGCCTCGCCATCCAAGGGCGATATGGCAGAAATCAAAGATCCGCTTGCTCTCGCTAAAACATACGAACAGGCAGGCGCCTCCGCAATCTCTGTTCTCACTGAAGAAAGTGGCTTCAAGGGCAAAATTGAGGATTTAGAGACAGTTAGTACTGGCGTTGCGATACCTACACTCAGGAAAGATTTCATTTCGACCGAAGAGCAGATTTTGGAAGCCAAGGCATTCGGAGCCTCAATGGTTTTACTCATAATGCTGGGTCTAAGTGACGAGGAATACCTTCGTCTTTTTGAATTTGCCAAACAACAGGATTTAGAAGTTTTGGTTGAAACTCACTCGGAGGGTGAAATCGAACGAGCACTAAGTCAGCCAGTGAACCTGCTTGGCATCAACACTAGGAATCTAAACACCTTTGAAACCGACATCAACCTTTTTGGGCACCTCGCCAATCAGCTACCAAGCAATGTAATCAAGGTGGCAGAGAGTGCAGTCAGGGGAGTTGAGGATGCACGGTTGTATCGAGCTCAGGGAGCAGATGCCGTGCTTGTCGGAGAGGCATTGGTGACTGGCGATGCAGCATCGCTGATACGAGATTTCCGCTCCGTGTCTAATTGACTTAGAATTCGACAATGAGCGATATTCGATTGAGCGAGCAGGTTGGTCCATATTTTGGTGAGTATGGCGGTCGTTTTGTTCCAGAACCACTGATTGCAGCCCTTGACCAGCTGGATCAGGTATACACCGAAGCCCGCAATGACCAGAGCTTTCTAGATGAATTAGACATGCTTCACCGTGAATACACGGGAAGACCGAGTGTTTTGACCGAGGCCACCAAGTTTGCCGAAGCAGTTGGCGATGTCAGAGTGTTTCTCAAAAGAGAAGATCTGAACCATACCGGTTCTCACAAAATCAATAACGTTATGGGACAAGCACTGCTTGCCAAACGAATGGGTAAAAAGCGCATCATTGCAGAGACTGGAGCAGGACAGCACGGAGTTGCATCAGCTACAGCCGCAGCCTATTTCGGTCTGGAGTGTGTGGTCTACATGGGTGAGGTTGACACCGAGCGACAGGCTCTAAACGTAGCAAGAATGCGTCTGCTTGGAGCTGAGGTGGTAGCGGTCAGAACTGGCACCAGAACACTAAAAGATGCTATCAACGAAGCAATGCGAGACTGGGTTGCAAACGTTGACTCAACCCACTACTTGTTAGGCACAGTTGCTGGGCCACACCCTTTCCCAACCATGGTTCGAGACTTTCACAGCGTGATCGGTCGCGAGGCGAAACAGCAGATGCTTGACCGCACCGGTAGAAACCCAGATTACGTAATTGCCTGTGTTGGTGGTGGATCAAATGCGATTGGAATCTTCCATGAATTTCTTGACGACGCCGACGTGAGGCTAATTGGATTTGAAGCCGCTGGGGATGGAATTGACACCCCAATGCATTCGGCAACCATAAGCATGGGAACACCAGGAGTATTGCATGGTGCGAGAAGCTACATGCTTCAGGATGAAGACGGTCAAACCTCAGATTCACACAGCATTTCTGCTGGTCTGGACTACCCAGGTGTTGGACCTGAGCATGCGTGGCTAAAAGACCTTGGTAGGGCTGAATACCGTGACATCACCGATAAGCAGGCGATGGACGCAATGGCATTGCTCTCTAAGACCGAGGGAATCATCCCAGCAATCGAAACCGCTCACGCTCTAGCTGGAATTGAAAGAATTGCCAAAGAACACCCCGGCGCGCACGTGCTTGTGAATCTCAGTGGTAGAGGAGATAAGGACATGGAGACTGCTGCCAGGTATTTCCAGTTGACAGGTGTGAACAGGGTTGTTGGCGATGAGTAGAGTCGAAAAATTACTCAGTCAAAACAAAAACACCCTAATTGGATACTTCCCAGCCGGTTATCCAACAATCGACCAAAGCATTGAAGCATGCTTGGAAATGGTCAATGGTGGTGTCGAGATTCTAGAGCTCGGAGTTCCCTACAGCGACCCAATCATGGATGGTCCTGTTATTCAGAGAGCCACTGAGGTTGCGAGAACAAATGGTTTCAAACTGAGGGACACCTTTGAGGTGATAAAACGACTCAGAGAGAAAACAGATGTTCCGATTTTGGTCATGACCTATTGGAATCCGGTGCTCAGAATCGGCCTCAGGGAGTTTGCGGAGCAATTAAAGCAATCGGGAGCAGATGGACTTATTACTCCGGACCTAATTCCAGATGAGGCAAAGGACTGGATAGCCGTTAGCGAAGAGCTGGACCTGGACCGGGTGTTTCTGATTGCTCCGAGTTCAAGCGATCAGCGAATCAAGCAAAATGCAGAGGCATCTCGTGGTTTTGTCTACACCGTCTCCACAATGGGAATCACTGGTGAGCGTGCAAACCTTGACGCTTTGGCTCGGGAGACGGTGGAGCGTTTGCGTAAGGTCTCACCAAGGCCAACCGCGGTAGGTGTTGGCATCAGTAACGGTGATCAGGTGCGAGAAGTAAACGGTTATGCAGATGGAGCGATTGTTGGCACAGCGTTTATCCGGGCCTACGCCGATGGCGGACTAGATGGACTTACAGAGAAAACAAAAGAGCTTTCTAAAGGCCTAGAATTGCAACGTGATTAGCTCAATACCCTCCCCAGAAATTTCCTATATCGACCTTGGTCCGCTTAGGTTGCACTTTTACGCCCTGTTCATCCTCACAGGCATTGTTCTTGCGGTTTTATTGTCTGACTACCGCTTGCACAAAAGAGGCGCCGATCGAGGAGTGATTTTAGATATTGCCCTGTGGGCAGTGCCATTTGGCATCTTGGGCGGCAGGTTATTTCACGTTTTCACCCACCCAAGAGATTATTTCTATGAGGGTGCAGATCTCCTCAGAGTCTTTTATGTCTGGGAGGGTGGTCTTGCAATTTATGGTGCTCTGATTTTGGGGGCAGTTGGTGCCTATATCGGGGTCCGACAAGCAGGACTGAAGTTTTGGTCAGTCGCTGACGCGCTGGCTCCTGGCATTTTGTTAGCCCAGGCAATTGGGCGTTGGGGTAACTATTTCAATCAGGAGCTATTCGGTTTGCCGACGGATCTTCCTTGGGCGTTGGAAATACCTGCCAGCAATCCTGCTTATCCAGCTGGTTTCCCGGCTGGCGTAACCTTTCATCCAACATTTGCCTATGAAATGCTTTGGTCACTCACCGGTGTGGTTGTTCTGCTGATTTTGGATAGAAAACTAAACCTGCGATTTGGTCGCCTGTTTGGCCTCTATCTAGTTATTTACTCATTAGGTAGGGCTTGGATTGAGGCCATCAGGATTGATCCAAGTGAAATAGTTTTGGGTCTAAGGATAAATATTTGGTCAGCTATTGTTGGCATTGTTGTTGGGCTAACTATTATCATTGTCCAGCACTATCGGCACAGAGGTATCGAGACCTCAATTTTCCGGACCCAAAAGGTGGCGGAGGCCGAGGCAGAACAAACAGCTGAAGCCAAGTAGTCTAGAAGATAAAACTTCGGGCCAATGCCGCCCCGAAAGCGATGAACGGAGTTTTAATGACCGCTAGCCCTTTTTGGAGATTTAGCAACTACCCACAGACAAATGATCTGTATGACTCGAGCGCCGAAAAAGATTCCTGCGGCGTGGCGATGGTTGCTACCCTGCGCGGCTTTGCTGGAAACGACATCGTGCAGACCGCACTTGGATCTCTATGCAACCTTGAGCACCGGGGAGCGGTTGGAAGTGACGCTGGTACCGGAGATGGCGCTGGAATCCTGATGCAGATTCCACACAGGTTTTTTAGCGAGGTCGTGCACTTCGACCTTCCAGAGGCTGGCCATTACGGCGCAGGTCTCGTATTTGAAGACACCGACAGTTCGCTTCGTGAAGACCAGCGTCATCAACTAGAGCAGGTGCTGGCTCAAGAGGGGCTCAAACTACTTGGTTGGCGTGAGGTTGAATCAAACCCCGATGTGCTGGGAGATTTGGCCAGAGAAGCAATGCCCCACATAGGGCAGGTATTCGTCGCTGGCAGCGAAGGACAATCTGGTCTTGAGTTGGAAAGGCTTCTGTTTAGGGCGAGAAAGCGTAGTGAGCGAGAGCTAGGCCTCTACCACCCAACTCTTTCTTGCAGAACGATTGTTTATAAGGGAATGTTGACAACCCTTCAGCTACAACCGTTTTTCAAGGATCTACAGGATGAGCGTCTTGAATCAAAAATGGCATTGGTCCACTCAAGGTTCTCCACAAACACATTCCCCTCATGGCCACTGGCGCATCCGTTTAGGTTGATCGCCCACAACGGTGAAATCAACACCGTAAAGGGAAACACCAACTGGATGAGGGCACGTGAGGCCTCCTTGGAAAGCGAGCTGATAGGGGAACTTGAGTCTTTGCGCCCCATAGTCACTCCAGGTGCTAGTGATTCAGCAAGTTTTGATGAAGTGTTGGAACTTTTGCATCTTTCTGGTCGCTCTCTTCCACACGCAATCATGATGATGATTCCCGAGGCCTGGGAGAAGCAGAAGGATATGGATCCGAAACTCAAGGCTTTCTATGAGTACCACAGCCTGCTAATGGAGCCATGGGACGGCCCAGCAAGCGTTACCTTCACAGACGGAAGCCTGGTCGGGGCGACCCTGGATAGAAACGGCCTAAGGCCAGGACGATACCTGGTAACCGACGATGGATTGGTGATCCTTGGAAGCGAGACCGGAGTCTATGACGTAGACCCATCCAAGGTGATAGAGCGCGGTAGATTGCAGCCGGGCAAGATGTTCTTGGTGGACACCGACGAGGGTCGCATAATTAGTGACGCAGAGATCAAAAACACTATGGCGGAGATGGAAGACTGGGGCAGTTGGCTTGAATCTAACAGGCTGAACCTTCGAGACCTGCCAGAGAGAGACCACGTAAGGCACTCGTCAGCAAGTGTTGAGCGTCGTCAGAAAATGTTTGGTTATACCGAAGAAGAACTCAAGGAAGTCATTGGCCCAATGGCACTGAAGGGCATTGAGCCAATTGGTGCTATGGGAACAGACACTCCAATTGCAGCCATTAGCGACAGACCAAGGCTGCTGTTTGACTACTTCACACAGCAGTTTGCGCAAGTGACAAACCCACCGCTAGACGCAATCAGAGAAGAGATTGTCACCTCGCTGAGCAGTGTCATAGGTCCCGAGGGCAACATCTTGACATCAGGTTCAGGCCACGCGAAGCGGATGGTGGTTGATTTTCCAGTTCTGGACAACGACGAAATGGCCAAGATCAAACACATAAAGCAGGCAGGAACTGGTTTCACTCACATCGTTGACGCCCGATACGGAGTTGACGGAGGGGCCGAGTCGCTTGCTGACCGACTCGAAGTTTTAGCAACTGAGGTTGATCAGGCAATCGAAGCTGGAGCTAGTTTTTTGGTAATTAGCGACCGAGACAGCAATCGTGAGCTTGCGCCAATACCATCGCTTTTGGCAACCAGTGCCATTCATCACCATCTGATTCGCCAGGGAACCCGAACCAAGGTTGGAATGGTAGTTGAAGCAGGCGATGTCCGTGAGGTTCACCATGTTGCTGTTCTCGTCGGCTTTGGTGCAGCTGCGGTGAATCCATATTTGGCACTGGAGACAGCAGAAGAATTGGTTCGAACCAAGCATTTGACTAATATCACCACCAAGGCCGCCACCCAAAACCTTGCTAAGGCTATGGGCAAGGGTGTTTTGAAGGTTATGAGCAAGATGGGCATCAGCACAGTTAGTTCATACAGTGGCGCCCAGTGCTTTGAAGCAGTTGGTCTCGGTCAGGAGCTGGTCGACAGGTATTTCACCGGCACCACCAGCAAGCTGGGCGGGGTTGGGCTCGATGTCCTACACCAGGAGATTGAACACCGTCACCTCAAGGCATACCCAATTGAAGAGTTTGAAACCGAAGGATTGGATGTTGGAGGAGAGCTGAAGTGGCGAAGAGAAGGTCCTCCCCACCTCTTCAACCCTGAAACAGTATTCAAGCTGCAACACTCAACCAGGGCTGGTAGGTATGACATCTTCAAGCAATACACAAATGCGGTTGATGACCAGTCAGAAAGACTGATGACGCTCAGAGGTCTGTTTAAATTCAGAACTGAGAAAGTAAACCCCATACCCATAGATGAGGTAGAGCCAGTAAGTGAGATTGTAAAGAGGTTTGCAACTGGTGCCATGAGTTATGGCTCCATCTCTCCAGAAGCTCACGAGACACTCGCCATCGCCATGAACCGACTCGGCGCGAAAAGCAACACGGGTGAGGGTGGAGAGAGGCTAGACAGACTCACAAACCCAGAGACTCGCAGTTCAATCAAACAGGTCGCCAGTGGTCGTTTTGGTGTGACCAGCATGTATTTGACCCATGCCGATGACATCCAGATCAAGATGGCACAGGGAGCGAAACCAGGTGAGGGTGGACAGCTTCCGCCAGGAAAGGTCTATCCGTTTATCGCTGAGATCAGACACTCAACACCTGGTGTTGGTCTCATTAGCCCACCTCCACACCACGATATTTATTCAATCGAGGACCTGAAACAACTGATCTTCGATCTTAAGCGAGCAAACCCAAGCGCCAGAATTCACGTGAAACTAGTGAGTCAGTTTGGTGTTGGCACCGTTGCAGCAGGAGTTGCTAAGGCTAAGAGTGATGTTGTGCTGATATCTGGCCACGATGGGGGAACCGGAGCTTCGCCTCTTAATTCCTTGAAGCACGCCGGAACCCCTTGGGAAATCGGACTTGCCGAAACACAGCAGACTCTTATGCATAACGGTTTGCGAGACAGAGTAAGCGTTCAGGTTGACGGTCAGATGAAGACCGGCCGAGACGTTATGGTGGCCGCCCTGTTGGGGGCCGAGGAATACGGTTTCTCAACAGCACCACTGGTTGTCAGCGGGTGCGTTCTGATGCGTGTTTGCCACCTGGACACCTGCCCGGTGGGAGTTGCCACTGGAAACCCCGTTCTTAGGGAAAGATTCAGTGGCAAAGCCGAGTTCGTTGTGAACTTCTTTGAATACCTTGCCCAAGAGGTTAGAGAGTATCTGGCAGAGCTTGGCTTTAGGTCTCTAGACGAAGCTATCGGAAGAGTTGACTTGCTGGATGTAAACCGTGCTATCAAGCATTGGAAGGCTGATGGGCTGGATCTTCGTCCAATTCTTTCAACTGAGCTTCCTGAAGGTGAGAGAAAAAACACAACCAGTCAGGATCACGAGCTTGAAAAACACTTCGACCAGCAACTGATCAAACTTGCTGAGACCAGTCTTGAAGATGGACTACCGGTGGAGATTGACCTGCCAGTTAGCAATGTAAACCAAGCTGTTGGAACAATGCTGGGGCATGAGCTAACAAAGCGTTTTGGGAACGATGGTCTACCAGAGTCAACAATTGATATCAGACTCAGGGGTTCAGCTGGGCAGTCCTTGGGCGCGTTTGTTCCCAAAGGCATATCAATTGCTGTTGAGGGAGATGTCAACGATTACCTGGGTAAAGGACTCAGTGGTGGAAAGCTGTCAGTGCGACCATATGCATCTTCTAGCTACAAAAGCCACGAGAGTGTGATTGCTGGAAACGTCATTGGCTACGGTGCCACAAGTGGAAAAATCTTTGTTTCCGGAATCGTTGGAGAGCGATTCTTGGTCCGAAACTCTGGAGTTGTTGCGGTAGTTGAGGGGGTGGGGGACCACGCGCTTGAATATATGACCGGTGGCGAGGCAGTGATTCTTGGAGGAACAGGAATTAACGTTGGTGCTGGCATGAGTGGTGGTATCGGCTATTTCTACAACTTGAATCCAGACAGGGTAAACGAGCAGGCTCTACAAAGCGGGGAGCTTTTGATTGAAGGGCTGAACGAGTTCGATCAGCAAAGACTTCGGAAACTGCTTGAAGAGCACGTGCAAAGCACTGGCTCAGGAATTGCGCAGGACATTGTTGATGACTTCGAGTCAGAGGTTGCCAGATTTAGCAAGCTAGTTCCAAGTGATTATGCAAGAGTCCTGGAAATCAGAACCGAGGCGATTCAGACTGGGGCCGATCCAGACGGACAAGACACATGGACCAAGATATTGGAGGTGACAAATGGCTGACCCAAAGGGTTTTTTGAAGACTACCGAAAGAGAAACCGCCAAGAGACGTCCAGTCCCGGTGAGAATCATGGACTACAAAGAGGTCTATGAGAAGCGAGACGGTGAGGTAGTAAAGCGCCAGGCATCCAGATGCATGGATTGTGGTATTCCTTTTTGTCACCAGGGTTGCCCTTTAGGGAATTTGATTCCAGAGTGGAATGACCTTACCCGTCAGGGTCTAGGCAAAGATGCCATAGAGCGCTTGCATGCAACAAACAACTTTCCTGAGTTCACAGGAAGAATCTGTCCAGCACCCTGTGAAGACACCTGTGTTTTGGGAATCAATCAACCTCCTGTGACCATCAAGGAAATTGAGGTGAGCATTATTGATGACGCTTTTGAAAATGGTTGGGTAACACCTACCGTTCCTGAGCGTCTGACTGGTAAAACAATTGCTGTCGTCGGAAGTGGGCCTGCGGGGTTGGCTGCTGCTCAACAATTGACCAGAGCTGGTCACACAGTGGCTGTTTACGAACGCGATGATCGCATCGGTGGACTTTTGCGCTACGGGATTCCAGATTTCAAAATGGAGAAAACTCACATCGATCGCAGGGTCAGGCAAATGCAGGCCGAGGGAACGATTTTTAGAACTGGCGTAAACATTGGTGATGACCTGAGCTGGAATGACCTCAGAGAGCGTTATGACGCTGTTTTGGTAGCAACTGGTGCTCTCAAGCCACGCAACCTAGAACTACCGGGTAGAGAGCTGAACGGAATTCATTTTGCGATGGAGTATTTGACCCAGTCAAATAAGGCGGTTGCAGGAGATCAGCTACCTGAGCGAATTGATGCCAAGGGCAAACACGTGATCGTTTTGGGTGGTGGAGATACAGGTGCTGACTGTCTTGGAACTGCCACCAGGCAGGGAGCTCTAAGTGTTACAACACTAGCTATTGGCAAGCAGCCACCGACTGAGCGTACTGAAGACATGCCGTGGCCAATGATTCCTAACCTGTTTGAGGTACAAAGCGCTCACGAAGAATTTGGCGAGCGAAAGTTCCTTTCATCTACCGTTAGGTTTATTGGAGAAAACGGTAAGGTCACCGGTTTAGAAGTTGCCGAGACTGAGTATAAAGACGGTACTCGTGTTCCAAAACCCGGTACTGAAAGGGTGATCCCTGCGGATCTAGTTCTTCTAAGTCTGGGCTTCACCGGCACAGAGGGTGACAAATTGGTAGAACAGGCTAAGGTTGAACTCGATAATCGTGGCAATGTCGCCCGTGGTAGCAAATACGAAGTTCAGGAAGGTTTGTTTGCCGCCGGCGATGCTGGTAGGGGAGCAAGTCTTGTTGTTTGGGCAATTGCCGAGGGTAGAGCTGCCGCGAGTGCAATTGACGAGTATCTAGAGGGAGAGTCACGCTTGCCGTTCCCGGTCAAGCCAACCGATCAACCTCTATCTGTGTATAGCTAACTGAACGGTAATTATGAGAAGAGCAAGAATTTTTGCAACACTTGGTCCAGCTGTTGCAAGTCCTGAAAAAATCGAAGCGCTGATAGAAGCTGGAATGAATGTCGCAAGACTGAACATGAGCCACGGTGACCACGATGTTCACAGCAAAAGCTACGCGATGGTTCGTGAGGCGGCGAAGAAGAAAAATGCCGCGATTGGCATCTTGGCCGATTTGCAGGGACCAAAAATTCGCCTAGGCCGTTTTAAAGACGATATGAAGGTGAAGCTGAAGCCAGGCGATCCTTTTGTTATAACTACCCGCGACATCTTGGGTGATGAGAATATCTGCAGCACTACTTTTACTGGTCTTTGTGGCGATGTAAACGTTGGCGACTTGCTTCTAATCGATGACGGCAAGGTTACCCTCAAGGCAGAGAAAGTGACCGATGACGAGGTTCAGTGCGTCACCGTCATCGGTGGCAAGCTCTCCAACAACAAAGGAATTAATCTTCCAGGTGTTGCTGTAAATGTTCCAGCCCTAAGCGAAAAGGATGAAGACGATCTGCGCTGGGCGATTAGGACCGGCGTTGACATCATTGCGCTGAGCTTTGTCAGAAATTCAAAAGACATATCCCGAGTGCATGAGATCATGAGCGAAGAGGGAAAGTTCTTGCCTGTGATTGCCAAAATCGAAAAACCACAGGCCGTAAACGCACTTGAGGAAATCATTGATGCTTTCGATGGAATCATGGTGGCCCGAGGAGACCTTGGTGTTGAATTGCCACTGGAACAGGTTCCAATTGTTCAAAAGCGTGCGGTTGAACTTGCCAGAAGATGGGCAAAGCCAGTTGTTGTTGCAACACAAATGCTTGAGAGCATGATTGATAGTCCACGTCCAACAAGAGCCGAAGCCAGCGATGTTGCAAACGCTGTTTTGGACGGTGCCGACGCGTTGATGCTTAGCGGCGAAACCAGTGTTGGGGATTATCCAGTTGAGACCGTGACCACCATGGCGCGTATTATTTCCAGTACCGAGGACAACGGTCTAGATCGCATCCCAGAACTTGGAACCAACCCGCATACCCACTCTGGTGCGGTTGTTAAGGCTGGATTAGAAATTGCAGAGCTGCTGGGTTCAAAATTCGTCTGCGTATTCACAGAGTCAGGTGACACCCTTAGGCGAGTGAGCAGACTAAGGAGCAAAACTCCTGTACTGGCCTTCACTCCATCTGACACCGTCAGGTCAAGACTGGCCATGGTTTGGGGCGCGCAAACCTATTTGGTTGACCAGGTCAAGCACACCGACGAGATGATCAAGCAGGTGGATGAGCTTGTTTTAGCCGAAGGCCTTTGCCGAATTGGCGATGAGGTAATTATTGTTTCTGGTTCCCCTCCAGGAATTCCAGGTAGCACCAACTCTTTGAGGGTTCACAGAGTTGGAGATGCGGTGCACCAGGTTGCACCTGGATACAGCGTCTAAATGTGCCGGAAGTGGGATTTGAACCCACACGCCCAATTGGACAAAGCATTTTGAGTGCTTCGCGTCTACCGTTCCGCCATTCCGGCCAGCTGCTAAATTCTATGTTAATTCCTAACCGAGGAGGTGCCGTTGAGCGAAAAAGTTCGAATATTGGTCGCTGAGGATGAGTCCCTAATTCGCCTTGACATAGTGGAAACGCTGACAGAAGCGGGTTATGACGTAGTGGCTGATGCCGGAGACGGCGAAGAAGCCCTGTCCCTTGCTGAACAACATGAGCCGGATCTAGCGGTTTTGGATGTAAAAATGCCAAAGCTCGATGGAATCAGTGTTGCCAGCAAGCTTCAAGAGCTCAGCATTCCGGTGGTTATGCTTACTAGCTTTAGCGACACGGACTTGGTCAAGTCTGCAACAGAGGCCGGAGCAATGGCTTATGTTGTCAAACCGTTTAGCTCAAATGACCTACTTCCAGCAATCCAAATAGCTCTGTCCAGAGGACAGGAGCTTTTAGACCTTGAAGCCGAAATTGCCGATCTCACGGAAAGACTTGAAACCAGAAAACTGCTGGATCGAGCTAAGGGATTACTACAAATCAAAATGAAACTTACTGAGCCCGAGGCCTACCGCTGGATGCAAAAGGCCAGTATGGACAGGCGTCTAACAATCGCGCAGGTTGCAGAAACGGTGATCACGCAGTTGGGCGAGGACGAAGAAAATTCGTAATTCTCACAGTTGACAACAAATTCCCCTCGTCATCTGTCATTTGAATCTGGTGAGTGGTGAGGGTCTTTCCAAGCTTTACTGCCTCACAGGTCGCCGTCACAAAACCCTCTGAAACAGATCTGTGGTGTGAGGCGTTAATTTCAATCCCAACTGCATAGCCCCAGGGGTGAGCGTGGACATTACTTGCCATGCTTCCAAGGCTCTCTGCAATCACCACGTGCGCACCACCATGCAAAATGCCCAGTGGTTGAGTGTTTCCCTCAACTGGCATGCGAGCCACCGCGCGTTCAGCACTCAGTTCTAATAATTCGATGTTCATGCGCTCGGCCAGGTGCCCCATTCCCCGTGTGTCTAAAACCTCTTTGGCATCGTCACTTAATTTAGGCGGGTTGGTCATAGCTACGTTGCTCCTCAAACTAGGCTGTTCGCATGGTTTCAGATAAGTCTACCCTCCTCCTTATTGACGGACACTCATTGGCCTTCAGGGCGTTTTATGCATTGAATCCAGAAAGTTTCAAAACCGATGCAGGTCAACACACCAACGCTGTTCACGGCTTCATATCTATGCTTCTCAATATTTTGGAAAAGCAAAAGCCAACTCACATCGCGGTCGCTTTCGACCTGGGTAGAGAAAGTTTTAGAACTGCGGAGTATCCGGCATACAAGGGCACTCGAGGGGAGACCCCAGTGGAATTTATCGGCCAGACAGAAATTCTGGCCGAGGTACTTAGTGCCATGGGCATAAAATCCATCACTCGTGAGAACTATGAAGCCGACGACCTCATAGCCTCGCTTGTCGAACAGGGGGAGCGGGCAGACATGGACGTTCTGGTGGTTAGCGGGGATAGAGACACATTTCAGCTGATAAGCGATACAACAACGGTTTTATACCCGGTCAAGGGTGTTTTGAATCTAGCGAGAATGACCGATGAAGCTGTGTATGAAAAATATGGGGTACATGCCAATCAATATCGCGACCTAGCTGCCCTGGTTGGTGAAACCAGTGATAACCTCCCAGGAGTTCCAGGAGTTGGTCCAAAAACGGCGGCTAAGTGGATACAGGAGTATGGATCATTGGATGCCATTTTGGAAAATCGCGATGAAATCGGCGGGAAGGTCGGTGAAAGCCTCAGGGAAAATGTTGACAACGCTTTGCGTAACCAGCGATTGAACCGACTGCTTCGAGATCTTGATTTTGATTTTGAGGTAACAGATTTGAACTCCCGTTCAGTGGATGAGGAGCAGATAAAGAGCCTTTTTGGAAAGCTGCAGTTCAAAACCCTGCTCACCAGAGTCCTAAAACTCCGTGGCACAAACGGCTCGCAGGTGAGCACCCTTACAGATCTTGATGAGATAACACCAGCAAAGGTTGAACTCCCTGAGGCGAAGACTCTCTCAGGTGAGGATATGGTGGCCCAGCTCAATGATTCCATAGCAGCCATTGAAGTTCACTGGAGCGAATCACTTACTGGTTTCAGCGCATTCAATGGAGAGGGTTTTGTTTGGAATGGCGAGCAGCCAGCGGCGCTAATGAGCTACCTCTCCAGTGAAAGCCCAAAGATTATCTGGAACAGCAAACTTATCGAGCGAAAACTGATGCTGGACGGCTTCTCGTTAGCTGGGATTGCGGGAGATCCTTTGCTGTCCGCGTACCTGCTTGACCCGGCTGCCAGAGATTATTCAGTTGAGCAGCTTGCGCAACAACACTTTGATTACGAGGTTGCGGAACAGACACTTATTGACACATCCAATCCCACTGAGCTGACCTACTTGATCTGGAGACTAAATGAGTTTCTGAATTCTAAGTTAGAGAAAACATCGCAGCTTCGGGTCTTGACCGATATCGAACTTCCTGCCAGCAGGTCCCTGGCCGCAATGGAGACAAATGGCATCAAACTCGATATAGAGCAGCTTGATAGTTTCCGGGAGGAGTTGTCCACAGAGGTCAATTCCATTGCCAAAGAGGCCTTTGAAATCATCGGTCAAGAAATCAACCTCTCCAGCCCGAAGCAGCTTCAGAAGGTGCTTTTTGAAGATCTGGGGATGACTGGAACAAAAGCTGTAAAGACTGGCTTTTCAACCAATGCCGAGGCACTAGCAACTCTTTATGAACAGACCGAGCATCCGTTTTTGGAAAAATTACTTTCTCACCGCGAGGTGAACAAGACAAAGCAGATTGCTG
>CBFHOK010000002.1:19792-143741 GCA_965657575.1 Microbacteriaceae bacterium
ACGGAAATCGCACACATGAAATCGAGGATGCTACTCCAAGTTCACGATGAGCTGGTGTTTGAGGTGTATCCGGGGGAGCGCGAGGAGCTTACGGGCCTAGTTACAAAGGTTATGAGCGAAGCCGCCTCACTCAGTGTTCCGCTGGAGGTTCAGGTTGGTTTCGGGGCGAACTGGGATGAAGCGGGCCATTGAATCGTTTTGAAGTCACGGTGAACCTGGCCGAGGGCTTACACACCAGACCAGCCTCAGAGATAGCTGATATTTGCGCCGAGGTAAATGGAAAGCTTGTTTCCCAGAATGGCGAAGCAGATCTTTCAAGCATTTTGTCTCTAATGACTCTTGGGGTTCAAAAGGGTGAAATTGTTTTTATTGAACTGGAAGTTGATTCCAAGCCAGATCTGATTGAGTCAATCAGAAATATATTGGAGGGCTGAACATATTGCCCTGGAGCCAAATAGTGGCTAAGATTCTAGAGGCTTTGCCAACCCCATGTCCATCGCCGAGAAATCGGCCCGAGTAAAAATTAAAACGGAGTACATATCTCTATGTCATCAAAACCAGCTGCCAACTCAATCACAGTAAACGACATCGGAAGCGCTGAAGACTTCCTAAAGGCAGTTGAGGAAACACTTAAGTTTTTCAACGACGGCGACCTCATTGAAGGAACCGTTGTAAAAATCGACCGCGACGAGGTGCTACTCGACGTTGGATACAAAACCGAGGGTGTAATTCCCTCCCGTGAGCTTTCAATCCGCCAGGATGCTAACCCGGACGAAATCGTCAATGTTGGCGACAAGATTGAAGCACTTGTCTTGCAGAAGGAAGACAAAGAAGGTCGTCTTATTCTTTCCAAGAAGCGTGCCCAGTATGAGCGCGCATGGGGAGATGTTGAGAAGATCAAGGAAGCAGACGGTGTTGTCAAAGGTGTAGTTATCGAGATTGTCAAGGGTGGACTCATCGTTGACATCGGACTTCGCGGATTCCTTCCTGCATCACTAATTGAACTTCGTAGAGTCCGTGACCTAGCTCCTTACCTCGGTGAAGAGATGGATGCGAAAATCCTAGAGCTAGACAAAAACCGCAACAACGTTGTTCTAAGCCGCAGAGCACTCCTAGAGGAATCACAGTCAGCCTCACGTTCGACTCTTCTGAACGATCTGGCCAAGGGTCAGGTACGAACAGGAACTGTTTCCTCAATCGTAAACTTCGGAGCCTTTATCGACCTTGGTGGTGTTGATGGTCTAGTTCACGTAAGTGAGTTGAGCTGGAAGCACATCGACCACGCAAGCGAAGTTGTTGAGGTAGGCCAGGAAGTTACAGTCGAGGTTTTGGAAATTGACAACGACAGAGAGCGTGTTTCACTCTCGTTGAAGGCAACCCAGGAAGACCCTTGGCAGCTGTTCGCCAGAACCCACGCAATTGGTCAGTACACACCTGGAAAGATCACCAAGATTGTTCCATTCGGTGCGTTTGTCCGAGTTGCAGACGGTATCGAGGGGCTGGTTCACATCTCAGAGCTATCCAGCAAGCACATCGAGCACGCTGACCAGGTGGTTGACGTAAACCAGGAAGTGTTTGTGAAGTTGATTGACATCGACCTGGAGCGTCGTCGCATTAGCCTGAGCCTGAAGCAAGCCAGCGAAGAGGTGGATCCAGATGGAGCAGACTTCAACCCGGTTCTTTACGGCATGAGTGCTGAGTACGACGACAAGGGAAATTACAAATACCCTGAAGGCTTCGACCCAGAGACAAACGAGTGGAAGGCTGGCTATGAAGAAGCCAGAACCAAGTGGGAAGCCGAGTACTCACAGGCTCAGCAGCGTTGGGAACTTCACAAAACTCAGGTCAAGCAAATCAACGAAAGATTGGCCAACGTCCCAGAGACAGCACCAGTTCAGTCCGAGTCAAGTAGTTCCGAGGCAGGAACCTTGGCTGAGGACGAGTCGCTGGCAGCTCTGAGGGACAAGCTCAGCCAGGGAGAATAAACTCTTATGGCAGATCTCCTGGTCGCTTTGACCGGTGGAATTGCCAGCGGTAAATCAACTGTTGCCCAGATTTTTGACGATCTAGGTGCTTTGGTAATTGATTCAGACCAAATTGCGCGTGATGTTGTGCTGCCTGGATCAACAGGAGCCGCGCAGCTTAGAGATTCATTTGGCGATGAGGTTTTCATCGATGATGTTTTAGACCGCAAAAAGCTTGCGGCGATTGTCTTCAATGACCAACAAAAACGTGCACAGTTGGAATCAATTCTTCATCCATTGATTCAAAAGCGCTCATCTGAGTTGTTTGACGAAGAACCCGGAGTTGTTGTTTACCAAATACCGCTTCTTGTTGAATCTGGCAACAATTACGACTTTGACACGGTTATTACAGTCGAGGCAGACGACCACACAAGGATTCAAAGACTGAGGGAATACAGGTCCATGACTGAATCTGAGGCTAGGTCTCGAATTGCTGCCCAGGCAGACAGGGCTAGTCGCGAGCAGCTGGCTGATTTCGTAATCGACAGCAACTGCTCGCTTATCGAATTAGAGCAGCAGGTTGCCAAAATATGGGGGGACCTTATGGAAATGAAGAATCGCAAATTAGGGTTTAGCTAAGGGTGGAGCCTCGCAGAGAATATAAGCCATTCAAGGTTGTCAGTGAATATGAACCTAGCGGGGATCAGCCAAAGGCGATTGCAGAGCTTGCCAAAAGACTCAATGACGGTGAGACCGATGTTGTTTTGCTTGGCGCCACCGGAACTGGAAAAAGTGCGACAACAGCTTGGTTGATTGAGAAACTTCAGAGACCGACTCTAATTTTGGCTCATAACAAGACTCTGGCTGCCCAGTTGGCAAATGAGTTCAAGCAAATGTTTCCTGAAAATGCCGTTGAATACTTCGTTAGCTACTACGACTACTATCAGCCGGAAGCATACGTGCCACAGTCAGACACCTTTATCGAAAAAGACGCAACCATCAACGAAGAGGTTGAAAGGCTGCGCTATTCAGCAACAATGTCTCTACTGAGCCGAAGAGACGTGATTGTTGTCTCAACAGTTAGCTGTATCTATGGTCTGGGGGCTCCAAAAGAATATCTCGGTCAGGCAGTGGCACTGCATGTTGGGCAAAACATTGACAGAGATCAACTGATTCGCCAGTTTGTTGAGATTCAGTATCAGCGAAACGACATCGACTTCTCTCGCGGAAACTTTAGGGTCAAGGGAGACACGGTAGAAATTATCGCCGTCTATGACGAGCAGGCCACTCGAATAGAGTTCTTTGGCGATGAAATTGAAAAGATTTACAACATTCACCCACTCACCGGCGAGGTCCTAAACGAACTGGATACAGTCGCCATTTTTCCGGCCAGCTACTACGTAGCGCCTGCAGAACGCATGGGCAAAGCCATTGAAGCTATCGAGGAAGAGCTTGAGGTAAGGCATAAAGAACTAGAGACTCAGGGAAAACTGCTAGAGGCCCAAAGAATCAAGATGCGAACCAATTTCGACCTGGAAATGATTCGCGAACTTGGCTTTTGCTCAGGGATCGAAAACTATTCACGACACATCGACGGAAGAGAAAAGGGAGACCCACCAAGCTGTCTGCTGGATTATTTCCCAGATGACTTCATAACTGTCATCGACGAGTCGCATGTTACAGTTCCGCAGGTCGGAGGGATGTATGAGGGGGATGCATCAAGAAAACGAACTCTTGTTGAGCACGGATTCAGGCTTCCATCCGCTTTAGATAACAGACCGTTGAGATTTGATGAATTCTTAGAAAGAACCGGTCAAACGGTTTATTTGTCTGCGACTCCAGCTAAGTATGAGCTTCAGAAAAGTGATGGTTACGTTGAGCAGATCATTCGACCCACTGGCCTGGTTGACCCAAAGCTCGTTGTGAAGCCTGCAAAGGGTCAGATAGATGACCTTCTCGAAGAAGTCAGAAAGCGTGCCGAGAGAAACGAGAGGGTTTTGGTTACAACCCTCACAAAGAAACTGGCCGAAGAGCTGACAGACTTCTTCACCGAGGCTGGTGTTAGGGTTCGCTACCTCCACAGCGATGTGGACACTCTGCGACGAGTGGAACTCCTCAGAGAGCTAAGGCAGGGCATTTACGACGTTTTGATTGGTATCAACCTACTAAGAGAGGGTCTGGATCTGCCAGAAGTGTCACTTGTATCTATCCTGGACGCCGACAAAGAGGGCTTTCTAAGGTCAACATCCTCACTGATTCAAACAATTGGTAGGGCTGCCAGAAACGTCAACGGTGAAGTGCATCTGTATGCAGACAAAATAACCGATTCGATGAAGCGGGCAATGGATGAAACCGAACGCAGGCGAGCCAAGCAAATTGAATACAACAAGCTAAATGGCATCGATCCAACACCGCTGAGAAAGCAGATCTCTGACATCACAGATCAGTTAGCCAGGGAACAGGCTGACACAGAAAGTCTTTTGGAAAGTCTCCGCTATGAACCGAAGCGCAAAAGTTCAAAAGAGCCTATGCGAGGGAGGAACAGCATTGCTGGTGCGGGTAAGACACAGCTACTGGAGACAATCGCTGAACTTGATGCACAAATGAGATCGGCTGCCGATGAACTACAATTCGAACTGGCCGCCCGAATTCGAGACGAAATTAGTGAACTCAAGCGCGAGGTAAGGCAGATGGAATCTGCTGGACACGCATAAGGACAAAATGCACATAGAAAAACCAAAGGGGAGTGTCCTGCACGTCAAGGGCGCCAGGGTTCACAACCTAAAAAACATTGATTTAGAGATACCTAAGGACAAACTGGTTGTATTCACGGGCCTCAGCGGCTCGGGCAAATCCTCACTAGCGTTTGACACCATCTTTGCTGAAGGTCAGAGGAGATACGTAGAGTCACTGAGTGCTTATGCGAGGCAATTTCTAGGTCAGGTGGACAGACCGGATGTTGATTTTATTGAAGGTCTTTCTCCTGCAGTATCAATCGATCAGAAATCAACCAACCGAAACCCCCGTTCTACTGTTGGAACAATCACTGAAATACACGATTACCTGAGGCTTTTGTGGTCAAGAATAGGGACCCCTCACTGTCACCAGTGCGGTGAGGTGATATCAAGACAGACCCCGCAACAAATCGTCGATCAGCTTTTGAACGAGAAAGACGGCACCAGGTTTCTGGTGCTTGCGCCAATAGTGCAGCAGAAAAAGGGTGAGTTTGCCGATCTGTTCTCCTCTTTGCAAGCCCAGGGATACGCTCGAGCGATTGTTGATGGTGAGCAGGTTGTTTTGGCTGAAGCAAAACCCCTAAAGAAGTCTTTCAAGCACGACATCAGTGTGGTTGTCGACCGCATGGTTATTCGCGAGGACATAACCAACAGACTGACCGACTCAATTGAAACCGCTCTAAACCTGGCTGAGGGACGAGTTGTAATTGACTTTATTGACCTCGAAACAAAAAGGACCTTCAGCGAAAACCTCAGTTGCCCAAACCAACACGAATTGGCACTAACGGATATTGAACCCAGAACCTTCAGTTTCAATGCCCCCTTCGGTGCCTGTCCCGAGTGCTCAGGTCTTGGCGTGAAAATGGCCGTGGATCCAGAGTTGGTAATCGGCGACCCCGGAAAAACTTTGACTGAGGGAGCCATTATTCCCTGGTCAACCCAGGGAAAAGGTTTATATAACTACTTTGTGAGATTGCTCAAAGGCCTGGCTGATGATTTGGATTTCGATCTTGAGACCCCTTGGGAGAAGCTCCCTGAAGAGGTTAGGGATGCGATTTTGTTTGGCAACGATTTCAAGGTTCAGGTCAGATGGCGCTCTCGCTACGGACGTGAAATGCGCTACACAAGTGGTTTTGAAGGTGTATTGCCCTACGTAGAACGCAAATACAACGAAACCGACAGCGACTACATGCGTGGCAAATATGCAGGATACCTACGCGAGATTCCCTGCCCTGAGTGCGAAGGTGCACGACTAAGGCCAGAGGTATTGGCTGTCAAGGTTGCGGATAATTCGATTCACGATGTCGTGAAATCCAGCCTGGTTGAAACCTACGAGTTTTTCAATTCGCTAAAGCTCAGTGAGAAGGATGCCAAGATTGCAGGACAGGTTCTCAGGGAGATCAAGGCTCGTCTAGAGTTTCTGCTTTCTGTCGGTCTTGGCTATCTCAACCTCGAGCGAAGCGCTGGCTCCTTGTCCGGTGGAGAGGCTCAGAGAATCCGATTGGCAACTCAGATAGGTGCTGGACTGACTGGGGTTTTATATGTTCTGGACGAACCGAGTATTGGTTTACATCAAAGAGACAATAGAAGGCTTATCCAGACCCTCGAAAGACTCAGGGACTTGGGGAACACGCTAATAGTTGTAGAGCACGATGAGGATACGATAGTCGCTGCTGACTGGCTGGTTGATATCGGTCCTACAGCGGGAGTGGGTGGAGGAGAAGTTGTCCACAGCGGAAGCTATAAATCGATTCTCAAAAACACAGACTCGCTCACCGGCAAGTATCTCTCTAGAGAACTAGAGATAAAAACACCTTCGAAGAGAAGAAAGCCCAAGCCCGAGAAACTCAAAGTAGTTGGGGCAAAAGCAAACAATCTCAAAAATGTTGATGTTAGTTTCCCACTGGGAGTCCTAACCTCAGTCACCGGGGTTAGTGGAAGCGGTAAGTCATCACTTGTAAATGATGTACTTTATAAAACCCTTGCCAATTCTCTAAATAGGGCAAAGCTGGTGCCAGGCAAACATGTTCGAGTTGAAGGCGTTGAGAACCTAGACAAAGTTGTTCACGTGGATCAAAATCCGATTGGTAGAACTCCACGAAGCAACCCAGCTACCTACACTGGTGTTTTTGATAACATCCGAAAGCTCTTTGCCGACACCCAAGAAGCAAAGGTGCGCGGCTACCAGCAGGGCAGGTTTAGTTTCAATGTCAAGGGCGGCAGGTGTGAAACCTGCAGCGGAGATGGAACACTCAGAATTGAAATGAACTTTCTACCCGATGTCTATGTAGTTTGCGAAGACTGCAAGGGAGCTAGATACAACAGAGAGACACTGCAGGTTCACTACAAGGGCAAAAACATCTCTGATGTTCTAGAGATGCCGATAGCTGAAGCAGCGGAGTTCTTCAAGCCAATTAGTTCCATTGCAAGATACCTGGAAACACTTGTTGAGGTTGGTTTGGGTTATGTCAGATTGGGACAGAGTGCAACGACTCTTTCCGGGGGCGAGGCGCAAAGGGTAAAACTTGCAACCGAACTGCAAAAACGAAGCAATGGTCGGAGTATTTATGTCCTCGATGAGCCAACAACGGGTCTTCACTTCGAAGATGTTCAGAAACTGCTTTCTGTTCTAAACAGCTTGGTTGATAAGGGAAACACCGTTGTCGTAATTGAGCACAACCTGGATGTCATTCGTTCATCGGATTGGGTGATCGACATGGGCCCGGAGGGTGGAGACGGGGGAGGAATTGTGGTCGCACAGGGCACTCCTGAAAAGGTTAGCAAGGTAGCAGGCTCCCACACCGGAGAGTTCCTAGCTGAGATTCTCTGATGAGCAAGCCAAGCTTTCGTCCTGAAACGGGTTCAATCCCAACCAATCCAGGTGTCTATCGGTTCATGGATGGCAACGGGCGTGTGATTTATGTCGGCAAGGCTAAAAACCTTAGAGCCAGGCTGACCAGCTATTTTGGTAATCACGAAAAGCTTCATGAACGCACCCAGCGGATGGTTCAGACCGCCAGGGATGTCACCTGGACCATTGTTGATAGTGAGTACGAAGCTCTGCAGCTTGAATTTATGTGGATCAAGCAGTATGAACCACTGTTCAACGTTCGTTTTCGTGACGATAAGAGTTACCCATACCTTGCAATCAGCATGCGCGAGGAGATACCGAGGGCGTTTGTCACTAGAAACCGTGAGCTCAGAGGAGTCAAGTATTTTGGGCCTTATACCCAAGCTTGGGCAATACGTGAAACTTTAGATAACTTGCTGAAGGTTTTTCCGGTCAGAAGCTGTTCAAAAACTGTCTACGACAACGCAAAGAAAAACCAGCGACCCTGCATACTCGCAGAAATTGGCAAGTGTTCGGCTCCCTGCGTGGGAAGAATCGAACCCTCAGCCCATAAAGCAATAGCCAAGTCCCTTGGTGATTTCATGAATCGCGGGGATAGCAGCTACCTGCGTTCAATGCAGGAAAAAATGAAACTCGCCAGCGATTCGCAGCAATACGAATACGCAGCCCAATTGCGTGATGACATCACCGCACTTGAAAAGGTTTTGGAAAAATCAACAGTTGTTTTGCAAGACCAGACTGATGCGGATCTATTTGGTCTGGCTCGAGATCAGTTGAACGCAGCAGTTAGCTTTTTCATTGTCCGCGGCGGCAGAATCCGCGGTAATAAGGGCTTTGTAATGGATTTAGCCGAACAGATGGACGATTCGGAAATAGTTGAACAACTTATCAAGGATGTTTACGAGGAAAAGCCAAATATAGAGCCAAACTCAGTGCCGAAGGAGATTTTGATACCCACTCTTCCAACTAACAAAGAGGCATTGGAAGAGTGGCTTACAAAAAAACGTGGCTCAAAGGTTAGCTTGCGGGTGCCGATGCGTGGGGATAAGAAAACACTTGCCCACACTGCGGAGGCCAACGCCAAGCACACGTTGGGTAGTTATAAGTCAAAAAGAAGTGTTGATTTCACAACACGTGCTGATGCCCTGGCTGGCATCCAGAAATCTCTTGGTCTTGAAGTTGCCCCGTTGAGAATTGAGTGTTTTGACATATCCCACCTCGGTGGTACCGGGGCTGTTGGGTCTATGGCAGTTTTTGAGGACGGCTTGAGCAAGAAGTCCCAGTATCGAAGATTCAATGTTGAAAACTTCATTGATGACACTGATGCCATCTATCAGGTTTTATCGCGAAGGTTGAAATACCTCCAGCAGGGTGCGCAAGAGTCTAAATTCAGCTATCGACCGGGCCTGCTACTCATCGACGGTGGACTACCGCAGGTTAATGCAGCCGCTCGAGCACTCAAGGACAGTGGCATAGACGATATTGCGATATGTGGAATTGCAAAAAGGCTCGAGGAGGTGTGGCTGCCAGGAGTTGACTATCCGGTAATTCTTCCCAGAACTAGCGATGAATTGTTCCTACTGCAAAGAATCAGAGATGAAGCTCACAGGTTTGCAATTGAGGCCCAACGTAAAAAGCGCAGCCGGAGCATTCAAAGTCAGTTGCTGGAGATAAACGGGTTGGGTGAAAAACGAGCGAAACAGCTGTTGAGAAGATTTGGGTCAGCCACCAGGCTTCGATCGGCAACAGCAGAAGAGATCAGCGACCTGCCTGGGATTGGAAAGATATTGGGTAAGCAAATTCGTGAACATCTCAATAAAGAACCAGAAGATTCCACGCCAATAAGCGATGAAAGTCAGTAACCTTGAGACAGAAGGGGTGCAATGAGTGAATCTGCCAAGCCAGAGCTACTAATCGTGACGGGCATGAGTGGTGCGGGGCGATCGACCGTTGCCAACACGCTTGAAGATCAGGGCTGGTATGTAGTTGACAATCTGCCACCTCAAATGCTTCCTCCCATTTCAGAGCTTCTGAATTACAACTCCAGTCCTTTGGGAAAACTGGCAGTTGTGATTGATGTCAGAGGTGGAGATTTTTTTGATGAGCTTTCGAACAACATTGCCAAACTAAGAGAAGCCGATATCAATTTGCGGATGATATTTCTAGAAGCCAGTGACCAGTCATTGGTGAAACGCTTTGAGCAGGTGAGAAGGCCGCATCCGCTGCAAGGTGATGGGGGACTGCTTGATGGAATCAATAAAGAGAGACAAAAGCTGGTTGATATCAGAGAATCCGCTGATGTTGTCATTGACTCTAGTGATCTAAACGTTCACCAATTGGGAACAAGAATTTTGGAAGAGTTTGGTGAGGATGCAAATCAGTTGCAACTGATCATTCAGTCTTTTGGTTTCAAATACGGTACACCCGCCGATGCCGATATGGTTTTTGATGCCAGATTTCTGCCCAACCCCCATTGGAATGAGCAACTAAGAGCCCTTACAGGAAATGACCCCAAGGTCCAAAAGGCGGTAATGTCATCAGACCTAGCTCAAGGGTTTATTCAGAGCATTCTGCAGTTGCTTGAGAATGTGTTTAAAGGTTACCAAATTGAAAATAAGAGATTTGTAAGCATTGCGATTGGCTGCACCGGTGGTAAACACAGATCTGTGACGCTAGCAAACCAACTAGCGGATATGCTGTCAGGCGAGGAACTTCGCGTACGAGTGAATCACAGAGACTTGGGGAGAGAATAATTGTCATTCACATCTGAAGCTCGCGTGCAAATGGCTCAGGTCAGATTAGCTAAATCTGAAACCAAAGCTGCAGAGCTTGCAACCCTTTTGCGTTTTTGCGGAGGCTTGCACCTAATAAGCGGTCGTATTGCGATTGAAGTCGAGCTTTCCGAATCTGAGCTGGCACGCCGAATGTCCAGAGTCTTATCCGAGGTCTTTATGGCGAAAAGTGAAATTTCAGTCATTAACGCCACCAGCAAAAGAGACAAGGGGTATCTCCTGCGAGTCAGTGGACCCGGTGAGATGCTAGCCCGTCAGACCGGGCTAATAGATGTCAAAGGTAAGCCCGTCAGGGGCCTTCCAGCCAATCTCATTAGTTCAACACTTGACGAGGCAATAAGCGCCTGGAGGGGAGCGTTTATGGCCGCTGGGGTGCTTTCTGACCCAACAAAGATGGTGTCTTTGGAAGTTGTGGCTCCGACCAATGAAGCTGCAATGGCACTTGTTGGATTAGCAAGAAGGCTTGAGGTGCCAGCAAAAACTCGTGAGGTGCGCTCAACCAACAGGGTAATGGTTAGAGAACCAGAGGCTATCGGCAAACTCATGAAGCTTCTTGGAGCAGAGGATGCTTGGGTCAAGTGGGAAGAGCTGAGAATCAAGCGTGGCAATCAAATGCCAAATCAAAGACTTGCCAATTTTGACGACGCTAATTTGCGAAGAAGCGCCCAGGCTGCAGTTGCTGCCGGTGCCAGGGTCGAAAGAGCTCTCGAAATACTTGGTGACGAGGTGCCGGAGCATTTGAAATATGCGGGGGAGCTGAGGCTGGAGCACCAGAATGCCTCACTAGATGAACTCGGCAGACTGGCGGACCCGCCGATGACCAAGGATGCAATTGCTGGTCGCATAAGGAGATTGCTGGCGATGGCCGACAAGCGCGCTGATGAGCTTGGAATACCTGACACCGAAGAGGCTTTGCAGGGAATGCAGATTCAGGACTAGCAGGGGGAATATCCCTGAAATTATGACACTGTAGTTAACGTGAAAGGAAAAACCATATGACATACACACTTCCAGATTTAGATTACGATTACGGAGATCTTGACCCATCAATCAGCGGTCAGATCATGGAGCTTCACCACTCAAAGCACCACGCAGCTTACGTTGCAGGAGCAAACCAGGCATTGGAGCAGATGGCCGAGGCCAGAGATACTGGCAACTTCGGAAACCTTCCAAAACTAGAAAAAGATCTCGCCTTTCATCTCGGAGGTCACACAAACCACAGCATTTTCTGGAAAAACCTTGGCCCTAACGCTCAAGACCGTCCAGAGGGAGAGCTGGCAGCTGCCATAGACGAGTTTTTCGGAGACTACGACAAGTTCGTTGCGCACTTCAATGCAGCTGCGCTTGGATTGCAGGGCTCAGGATGGGCACTTTTGGCCTGGGACGCTGTTGGCTCAAGGCTCGTCATCAATCAGCTATATGACCAGCAGGGCAACGTGCCGGTGCTGACAACTCCACTGTTGATGCTGGATATGTGGGAGCACGCTTTCTACCTGGACTACAAAAACGTCAAAGGTGATTACGTCAAGGCGTTTTGGAACATCGTCAACTGGGCAGATGTCGAGAAGCGTTTTGAGGCAGCAAAGGCCAATGCGTCGAGCCTACTGCTAGGCTAAAACAGTTCTACTCAACGGCGCGTGTTACAAAGCACGCGCCATTGACTTAACTACTTTCTGGAGATGTAATGACTCGAATTGGAATTAACGGCTTCGGTCGTATTGGAAGAAACTATCTAAGAGCTGCGCTAGAGCAGGGCAGCAATCTCGAAATCGTCGCAGTAAACGACCTTTCAGACCCCGCCGGTTTGGCCCACCTTTTGAAATACGACTCTGTCGGAGGACGTTTAGCTCACGAGGTAAAAGTTGAAGGCGACTCAATCGTTGTCGGTGGCAAAAAAATAAAGGTTTTGGCTGAGCGAAACCCAGCAGACCTAGGCTGGGGTGACCTAGGTGTTGAAATCGTGATTGAATCCACCGGTATTTTCACAAATGCGGAAAAGGCAAAGGCGCACATCGATGCAGGTGCAAAAAAGGTTTTGATTTCCGCTCCTGCAACAAATGAGGATGCGACTTTTGTGATTGGTGTGAACGAGCACCTTTATGACCCCGAGAAGCACCACATCATCTCAAATGCTTCCTGCACCACAAACTGCTTGGCGCCACTGGCAAAGGTATTCCACGATAAATGGGGAATTGAAAATGGGCTTATGACCACCGTCCACGCCTACACCGCAGACCAGAACCTGCAGGATGGACCACACGGTGACCTGCGCAGAGCAAGAGCTGCTGCAGTAAACATCGTTCCAAGTTCGACTGGTGCTGCCAAGGCAATTGGATTGGTTATGCCAGAGCTGAATGGAAAACTTGACGGATTCGCTCTGAGAGTTCCCGTTCCAACTGGTTCAATCACGGATCTGACCCTGACTACCAAGGCAGATGTTGACATCGAGAGCATCAAGTCCGCCTACAAAGAAGCTGCTGAGGGTCCACTGAAGGGCATTCTGATGTATTCAGAAGATCCACTGGTTTCTTCTGACATCGTGGGCGATGCACACAGTTCAATCTTTGACGCAGGGCTTGTCAGGGTGATCGACAACACTGTGAAAATCAGTAGCTGGTATGACAACGAGTGGGGTTATTCAAACCGCCTAGTTGAGCTAACCGAGCTGGTTGCAAGCAAGCTCTAATGCTTCGAACCCTAGACACCGTTGACGACTTTGGTGGTCAGCAGGTAATCATCCGCTGTGACTTGAATGTTCCCATCAATGATGGGTTGATTCAAGATGCAGGACGCATTAATGCTGCTTTCATCACCATCGACGAGGTGATTTCAAAAAACGGTAGGCCTGTAATTTGTTCTCATCTTGGGAGACCTGAGACACAAGAACAGAAGTATTCTCTTGCGCCAGTCTTCGAGTTCATGAGAAAGCGCTATTCGGAAATCCAATTCAAGCGGGTGGGTGAAAGATCTGGCGACGAAGCAGTGGTCTTAATGGAGAACCTTCGTTTCGACCCAAGGGAAACCAGCAAAACCGAATCTGCACGAGAAGCCTTTGCAAAGGAAATCTTAGGACAAGCCGGCCATGTTGTGATTGATGGTTTTGGTGTTGTGCACCGAAAGCAGGCAAGCGTCTATGAGCTAGCCAAAATCGCACCTAGTGCCGCTGGAAGAACCGTTGAGAAAGAACTGCAGGTCCTGAAAGCTCTAACCGAATCACCGAAACGTCCATATGCTCTAATTCTTGGCGGTAGCAAGGTAAGCGACAAGCTTGGTGTTATTGACTCTCTGTTGCCAAAGGTGGATAAGTTGCTGATTGGTGGCGGAATGATGTTTACATTCCTAAAAGCGATGGGCTACGAAGTTGGCTCCTCTCTTCTGGAGCAGGACCAGTTGGATACCGCCAATGAATACATTGCGAGAGCCAAGGAATTGGGTGTTGAACTTATCTTGCCGGTTGATGTGGTGGTGGCGAACGGTTTTGCAAGTGATGCGGAACACGAAACGGCCAGGATTGAAAAGTTCAACGATACATCTTTCGGTGATTCAGGCATGGGGCTTGATATCGGGCCAGAGACGGCTGACCTTTTTGCAGAGGCAATTTCTCAGAGTGAAACTGTTTTCTGGAATGGGCCTATGGGTGTCTTCGAATTCGAATCATTTGCCAATGGCACTAAAGCAATCGCCCAAGCACTCACTGAAATGAAGGGTTTCAGTGTTGTTGGGGGTGGCGACAGTGCTGCGGCAGTTAGGCATTTTGGCTTTGCTGATGACCAGTTTGGTCACATCTCGACTGGAGGCGGAGCATCACTTGAATATTTGGAGGGCAAATCCCTCCCTGGCTTGGAGGCGCTAAATGACTAGAACACCGTTGATTGCTGGTAACTGGAAGATGAATCTAGACCACCAGCAGGCAATTGCCCTGATTCAAAAAATCTCTTGGACATTGTCTGATGCTGATTTTGACCACGAAGCGGTAGAGGTTTTGGTAACACCACCATTCACAGATCTCAGAAGTGCACAAACTCTGATTGACGCTGAGGGCTTCAAATTGGTTCTAGGGGCACAGGATTTGAGCGAGCATGATTCTGGAGCCTTCACTGGAGATATCAGCGGTGAGTTTCTAGCCAAGTTAAATTGCCAATATGTGCTTATTGGACACAGTGAGCGAAGAACTATTCACGGCGAGGATGACCAACAGGTCAATGCAAAGGTTGCTGCAGCAATTAGACATGGGATTACGCCGGTGTTGTGTGTGGGTGAGACTCTTGAACAACGTAATGCAGGTCAACTCTCAGTTTCTGTTGAACAGACGGTGGCCGCCCTGGATGGTCTGAAGATAGATAATCTGATTGTCGCATACGAACCTGTATGGGCAATTGGAACTGGCGAGGTGGCAAGCCCTGAGCAGGCAGAGGAAATCATTCAGATGATCCGTCAGGGACTGGCAGAGAAAATGGGCGATGAGTTTGCTGAGCGCACTCGTATTCTCTATGGTGGTTCAGTCAAGGCAAACAATGTTGCCAGCTTTATGAAAATGCCCAATATTGATGGTGTCTTGGTTGGCGGGGCGAGCCTGGATAGTGACGAATTTGCCAACATAGCTAGGTTTAGAGAGCACATCGGCGTATAATTGTCGACCGTTGAGAGGTTATTTTGGAAGCACTGCACACAGCACTTTTAGTTTTACTTGCAATCACTAGCGTGATTCTTACCCTATTGATTCTTCTGCACAAAGGAAGAGGTGGGGGAGTTGCCGACATGTTCGGTGGCGGAGTCTCAAACGCCATGAGCTCTTCTGGAGTGGCCGAGAGAAACCTAAATAGAATTACTGTGATCCTTGGTCTGGTTTGGGTTTCAGTAATTGTCGTTTTGGGACTATTTACAAGATTTGGAATTGCCTAAATGAGCAGCCACTCAATCAGAGGAGCCCGAGTTGGGGCTGGCCCAATGGGCGAGCGCTTCAGAGGGGTTGAGGCCGAGAGAGTTTCAAGGAGCTACTACTGCTCGAACGGCCACGAATTTCACCCACAGTTTTCAGCCGATGTTCCAGTCGAGGAAATCCCAGTTGAGATTGACTGCCCTAACTGCGGAATGCCTGCTGGCCAAGACAAGCAGAATCCGCCGCAGGTTGCAAAGGTTGAACCATATAAGACTCACCTCGCCTATGTTCAGGAAAGAAGAACAGATCAGGAAGCTGAGCAAATCTTGGAGGATGCGCTAAACAAAGTTAGAGAGCGCAGAATTGCAATCGAAAAGGCAGCCGGTAAGCGCTAAGCCAATTCCTCGGTGATAAACCACTTTGTACTAACTGCGCCCTGGATTGAACCTGCCGGTAAGGATCTGTTGCCACTTAAGGCTTGACTAACAGCAGTCGCCTTGTCTTCACCACTGGCAGCAAACCAAACATGACTGCTGGCTAGAAATACCCCGTAGCTAAAGCTAATCCTCTGTGAAGGGGGTTTCGGACTTTCTAGTTCCGCGACTACAGTCTGCTTCGGATATTCATGACCTGGAAACAAGCTTGCTGTGTGTCCATCGGGACCACATCCCATTAGCGCTAAATCAAAACTAAAACCATCGCCAAGCTTCTTATTTGCTTCAATTACCGATTCTTCAATTGAGGACGCCGCAGGGAGATCGAATAGAAAGAAGTTTGGCGATTGACCATCTAGCAAAGCTTTAACCTGCCCGAAATTGCTCTGCGGGTCACCGGCTTCAACAAACCTTTCATCGGCCAGGTAGAAAGTAACCTGGTCCAAAAGATTTTTGGAATCCAAATTTTTGATGAGTCCCGCAGCAATTTTTACACCCGCCGAACCGCCGGAGATTGCAACTTTTCTAAGCCCTTCAGTTTCTATTAGCTCAGCTGCCTGCTCAATTGACGCCTCAACTAGAGATTCGACGTCTTGATAGACCTCGACATCTCTCATTTGAAACCACCCTGCAAGACCTCGGCATAGGTTTCGTCGGGACCCATGAATCGCATTTCCTCAACTAGGCAGTCAACAACCGATCTTCTTGGAAGAAGAATCGATGAGCTGGGCATTCCCGTCTGCTTTATTTTGGCAACCTCGGAACTGCGCATCATTTTCAGTTCGCCACCTTTGTAGTGGATTTTCACGCCACCAATACCGAGCACGTTTTTCCCCTTGTGGGTTCTTGTGATCTCTGTATTGATTCCAAGCTTTACCCTGAACCAGGCAGCTAGCAAATCAGCACTAGGGCTCAATTCTGAACCGACAACCTCAACTTTTTCGATTTCCTCTGAAGAGATACGATCAAAAAGTGATGCCAGTTGCGATCTCCAAAGAGTCAGTCTGGTCCAAGCCATGTCTCCATCGCCCGGTTGATAGTTCCTTGCAAGCTGCTCAAGGTATCTTTGAGGATTTGATTGATTAGCGCTGTCGGTGATACGTCTAGTTGCAATTTGACCAAGGTCTGCATTGGCGGGGGAGTCTGGGCAGGAATTTGGCCACCATACAACAATTGGGGCATCGGGGAGTAGTAAACCACCAACTAGACCGCGAAGGGACTGAGCTAACCCACCATAGGCACGCAAGATCACTACCTCACTGGCCCCAGCGTCGCCACCGACCCTTATCTGGGCATCCAGCCTTGCCTCACCTGGCACATCAACCTCGTCCGCCAAAACAATCACTCTGGCAGGGTGTGCACGACTGGCGGCATTTGCTGCCTCAACAACTTCCTCAATGCGTCGGAAATCGGTTTGAATCAAAAGAGTTAGGACTCGTCCCAGAGCAACAACTCCGCCTTCTTCGCGAAGATTTGAAAGCTTTTTGCTTACTTTCGACACTGTCGTGTCGGGAAGATCCACGATCAAGGTCGCCTCCAGACTCGTCCATCAATTTCGAGCATTTTGTGAGCACTATTTGGACCCCAGCTCCCAGGTTGATAACTATCAGGGGTTCCCTCCGAAGACCAGTAATTCACGATTGGGTCGAGTATTTCCCAACTAAGTTCAACCTCGCGCTGTCTTGGGAACAGGGGAGGGTCGCCGAGTAGTACATCCAAAATTAGACGCTCGTAAGCTTCTGGGGAGTCCTCGGTGAAAGCATGACCGTAGCCAAAGTCCATGGTCACATCCCTTACCTGCATGCCAACACCGGGAACTTTTGATCCAAAGCGAATTGTCACACCCTCATCGGGCTGAACTCGAATAACCAGCGCATTCTCACCAAGTAACCTTGTCTGCGATTCCGCAAATAGTTGCTGAGGTGCTCGTTTGAACACAACAGCAATCTCAGTCACTCTGCGGGCTAGTCTTTTGCCGGTTCGAAGATAAAAAGGAACTCCGGCCCATCTTCTGGTTCCAATGTCCAAGCGCATTGCAGCAAAGGTCTCGGTAGTTGATTTTTTCGGCATTCCTGGTTCCTCCAGGTATCCACCGACTTCTTCGGCCCCTTGCCAGCCTGCGGCATATTGGCCTCTGGAGGTGTGTTGGGATAAGTCCTCGGGGAGCTTCACTGCAGCCAAAACCTTTTCCTTTTCATACCGAAGGTCATCAGCATTGAAACTGTTTGGTTCTTCCATTGCTGTTAGTGCCAAAAGTTGAAGCAGATGGTTTTGAATAACGTCTCTTGCAGCACCGATTCCGTCGTAATAACCGGCTCTTGAGCCAATACCGATTTCCTCAGCCATCGTTATTTGCACGTGGTCGATGTGGTTTGCATTCCACAGCGGTTCAAACATTCTGTTTGCAAACCGAAGGGCCAAAATATTTTGAACTGTTTCTTTTCCTAGGTAGTGATCAATTCGAAACACGCTCTCTGGGTCAAACACCTCTTCGATGGTTTTATTCAGCTCAACTGCCGTCTCCAGGTTTGACCCGAAGGGTTTCTCGATTACGACCCTTCTAAACTGACCCTCTTCGGCATCAGCCAAACCAGATTCAGATAGTTGCCTTGCAACTTTAGGAAAATCAGCCGGTGGAATGGACAGGTAAAAAGCGTGATTTCCGGCTGTTCCGCGCTTTTTGTCTAAATCAGAAACTTCTTGTTTTAATCTTTGAAAAGCTTCGGGGTCATCGAAGTTTCCAGATACGAACCTGAATCCCTCTGCTAATTGATTCCAAACCTTCTCACTAAAACCAGTTCTAGCGTGATTTTTGACTGACTCTTTGGCAACTTCAATGAATTGCTCATTGCTCCACTGGCGCCTACCAAATCCCACCAAGGAAAACGATGGTGGCAGTAGACCTCTGTTAGAGAGGTCATAAACCGCAGGCAATAGCTTCTTTTGAGCTAAGTCACCGGTTATGCCGAATATAATCAGTCCGCTGGGCCCAGCAATTCTTGCAAGCCGACGATCAAGCGGGTCTTTGAGTGGATTAGCCAATAGTCTTCTCCAAAACATCGACCACATCTTCACCTTCAGAAACCCAAACTCTTATTACAGTGTTGCCCTTGTCTCGAAGAACTCTCGCGTCACCGCTGGCTTGAGCTTCTATTAGCTTCTGAAATCCAAACTCTTTACCTGGAATGGTGAGCTCTTCATCAGCTTGGACTAGTTGCAAAAACACTCCACCCTCGGTTCCGCCTTTATGGAACTGTCCGGTTGAGTGCAAAAACCTAGGTCCCCAGCCAATTGTTACGGGCACCCCGGTTAGCTCAACGAATTTCTCACGAATTTCTCCAAGCCTGCTCTCAGGTTTTCTGTGAGCATAGAGCTGAACTGACAGATAGCCGCTAGGTTCAATTGCAGAGATTTGCTTTCGGATATTAGATATTTCGTCATAGTCATCAGTTGAAGACTCGGCATCGAGGCTCTCTCGAGCTGCTTTCTTCGCGGATTCAACATCTGGCTGGTCGAATGGATTTATGCCTATCAGCCAACCAGCGGCAGCGGTAGCGGTTTCAAAAACCATAAACATCTCACCAAGACTTCCGTCTATGTGTAGCCATTGACCGTCGGCTGCAGTGCTGGAAATCGATAATGGCAGGACCTGATGCGCTTTAGCTCGGATTTCAGCATTTGGATTCCCCGCTACTGGCAATATGCCTCGAGAATTTTTACCCGTTGATTCAGCGATAAGCTGCTCAGCCCAATCGGCAAATCCCACCAGCTCGCTGTCGCTATCGTTGATCACCAATCTGGAATTTTCACCAGACATCGCACTAGCGAAAATCAACGCCGGATTGTCTCTGGAGTCTGCAGAGAGTGAAGGGATTATCGAGTTTGCGTCTGAAACCAGTTTGGCTATGTTCGCACCCGCTAAGCCCGAAGGAACTAAACCGAAAGCAGTCAATGCCGAATAACGTCCACCAACATTCGGATCGGCCTCAAAAATTGTGTATCCCTTGGCTTGACTGTCTAGCATCAGTGGAGATTGCGGATCGGTGACAATAACCATTCTTGTCTTCGGGTCAATACCGGCCTGCTCAAAGGCTTCTTCAAAAATTCTTTTTTGGCTGTCGGTCTCGACAGTGCTTCCACTTTTTGAGGAAACTATGACAGCGGTCTTTTCAAGGTCTTGCAATGCCTCTCGAACCATGCTCGGAGAGGTGCTGTCCAGAACATAGAGTTCTTTATTTTCTGCTTTGCAGATAACCTCTGGGGCGAGTGAGCTTCCTCCCATCCCGCAAAGAACAATCCGACTGACGCCTTTCTCGTTCAGTTCGCCTCGAAGCTTTAATATCTCTGGAATTAGATTGTTTGCTTTGTCGACAGGATCAGTCCAGCCAAGCCGTATTGACGCCTCCGGCTGAGCCTGTTCGCCCCAAATATAGCTGTCTTGATTGAAAACCCTTGAAGCAATGGATGCATCAACTAACCGCTGAAGATTTGACTCTGAGTCTGATTTCAGGTTGTCGCCTAGAGAAAGAAACATTTAGTTAGCACCCAGTGCGTTCTCGACGGTCCCAATTAGCTCTTTCCAGCTTTGCTTGAACTTCTCAACGCCGTCCGCTTCTAGCTCGTCAGTAACTTTTTTCAAGTCAACTAGCTGGCCAATTGCCTGCCATTCTGAGCTTGCGGATTCAAGATTTGGGCTGATTGTGTCGCCGCTGTATGAACCTCTGGCAAATGTAGCCTCCAGGGTTTTTTCAGGCATAGTGTTGACCAAACTGGGAGCAGCCAGCTCGGTCACATACATAGTCTCTGGATAATCGGGGTTTTTGACTCCAGTTGAAGCCATCAACGGTCGCTGGGCGTTTGCGCCCATGTCGGCAAATGGCTTCCATGTAGCCGAAACAAACTCATCCAAGAACAGGCTGTATGCCAGGCGTGCATTTGCAATAGCAGCCTTACCTTTCAGCTTGGCAGCCTCGGGGGAGTGCCCTTCCAGTAACTTGTCAACACTTGCATCAACTCGGGATACGAAGAAGGATGCTACCGAGTGAATTTTTGATACGTCGTGCCCGTTCTCGCTGGCTTTTCTTATTCCCTGAATAAAGGCACCAATTACCTCCGCGTAGCGATTCAAGGAGAATATAAGGGTCACGTTGACGCTAATGCCATTAGCCAGCACCTCGGTGATTGCTGGTAAGCCCTCTTTAGTGGCGGGAATTTTGATCAACAGATTCTCGCGGTCCACCTTCTCCCAAAGCTGTTTAGCCTGCTCAATGGTTCCCTGAGTGTCATTTGCCAGAAGTGGGCTGACCTCAATCGAGACACGACCGTCAACACCCTTTGTTTGATCAAAGACCGACTTGAAGATATCGCAGGCATTGCGAACATCCTCACTGGTGATTTCAAAAATACTCTCTTCGGCATCCAGTCCTTTGCTCTTGCAGTCAGCAATCGCTCCAGCATAAACATCGGCCTGAGCCAAAGCTTGGGCAAAAATGGTTGGGTTGGTGGTAACTCCTCGAACGCTGCGCTCGTTGATGAGCGTCTGCAAGTTTCCGGATTCAATTCTGGATCTCGAGAGATCATCAAGCCAAACACTGACGCCGAGGTCTGTTAGTTGCTCTAGCGTGTTAGTCATTTTTTTCCAATCCCTGAAATGTCTTCACTACGTTTTCAGCAGTTAGACCATATTTCTCATACAAAACTTCGTAACTTGCACTGGCCCCAAATGTCTCAACCGAAACACTTGCTCCATTGCTTCCAACATACTTACCCCATGGCATAGAAAGTCCAGCCTCCACGCTTACCCTCTTTGTTACCGATGGTGGTAAGACACTGTCCTTAAAGGCCTGGTCTTGAGCATCGAATAGTTCAAAGGAGGGCATCGAAACCAAGTTGATCTTCTTGCCTTGCTTTTCAAGCTCAAGCTTTGCCTGCATTGCGATTGAAACCTCACTACCGGTTGCCAATAGGAGCCCATCTGGATTCTCGTGGGTGTTGCCAACTAAGTATGCGCCTTTGTGCAATAGCTCTGGAGTTGGGTTCAGCTCTTTATTCATCACCGGCAGATTTTGCCTGGTCAAAATGAGTGCGGTTGGTCCTGATGTGTTTTTCAAAGCTGCCAGCCAAGCCTGCGAAGTTTCATTGGCATCCGCAGGTCTGATAACCGTCAGATTTGGAATTGCCCTCAGAGCGGTTAGGTGTTCGATTGGTTGATGGGTGGGGCCGTCTTCGCCCAAGGCAATCGAATCGTGAGTCCAGACATAAATTGCTGGAACCCCCATCAGAGCCGCAAGCCTCACGGCTGGTCTCATGTAATCGCTGAATACCAAGAAGGTGCCTGCAAAAGGCCTGGAGTGGCCACTGAGGGCAATTCCGTTGAGAATCGAACCCATCGCATGCTCGCGGATTCCGAAGTGTAGAACTCGTCCACCAGGGCTCGCCTTGTACGTGTTTGTTGAGTGCTCTGTCGGAGCAAAGCTTTCTGCAGAGTTGATAGTGGTGTTGTTTGAGCCTGCAAGGTCAGCACTTCCGCCCCAAAGCTCTGGCATGTGATCAGCAATGGCGTTTATTACTTTCCCACTAGCTGCCCTGGTGGCAATGCTTCCCCCTTCGAATGTCGGAAGAAGTTGCTCGAGATTTTCTGGAAGTTCGCCGGCCATTAGTCGATCCAGCAGTTTGGCGCTTTCAGGGTTTGAATCCCTCCAAGTATCAAACTTAGATTTCCACGAATGCTCCCAAGCCTTACCCCTGTTCAACAGCTCTCTCGAGTGTGCCAAAACCTCTGGCTCCACCTGGAAATTCTGATCCGGGTCAAAACCAAGAATCTCCTTTGTTGCCCTGACCTCGTCCTCACCGAGCTTTGCGCCGTGAATGCCACCGGTGTTCTGCTTATTTGGCGCAGGCCAACCGATGATGGTTTTCAAAGTAATTAGGGATGGCTTGTCGCTTACCTGCTTGGCCTTTTGTATTGCTTCGTACAAAGCTTCAACGTCCTCTTTGTATTCGCCGGTAGCTTTCCAGTCAACTGTCTGGGTGTGCCACCCGTAGGCCTCGTAGCGAGCGTTTACATCTTCTGTGAAGGCAATATTGGTGTCATCCTCAATCGATATCTGGTTGGAATCATAAATAACCACCAGATTCCCAAGTTTTTGGTGTCCAGCAAGTGATGCCGCCTCGGCACTCACGCCCTCTTGAACATCCCCATCGCTTGCCAAAACATAAACAAAGTGATCAAAGGGTGAGTCTTGAGCCCCCTGGTCAAACATTTCTTTCTCAAATCTTTGAGAGTATGCAAAGCCGGTAGCACTTGCTAGACCCTGACCCAGAGGTCCAGTAGTTATTTCAACGCCGTCGGTGTGAGCGTATTCAGGGTGACCGGGAGTCTTTGAGCCCCATCTGCGGAGGTTTTTCAGATCATCCAATTCAAGCCCAAAACCGCCTAAGAACAGCTGGTTGTAAAGAGTAAGAGAGGAGTGTCCGACGCTGAGTATGAACCTGTCTCTTCCCAGGCAGCGTGGATTAGCTGGGTTGTGGTTCATCACCTTTTGAAACAGTAGATAAGCGGCAGGTGCAAGACTCATGGCTGTTCCGGGGTGACCGTTACCGACACTTTCAACCGCGTCCGCGGCAAGGATTCTTGCGGTGTCTACCGCGCGATTGTCTAGTTCATTCCATTCGAGCACGATAGCGCTCCTTTCGTTGCAATTGAGCGCCCCAACCGGATGTGTAAAGATTCACTAATGAGTCACTCCCAGGTCGGCAGAAGGGCCATCTGGGGTAAACTATACAGGTAATGACCACAACACCTGCAGCCACTCAGAGAATTTCGCCCTTTTCCAAGTTGAGAGCGTATTTCATGCTCACCAAACCCCGGGTTATTGAGCTTCTGCTGATAACCACGGTGCCAACGATGATTCTCGCAGAGCGTGGTCTACCTGATTTCTGGCTGATTCTTGCAGTCTTGTTTGGTGGAGCCCTTAGTGCAGGTAGTGCCAATGCATTCAACTGTTATATCGATGCAGATATTGACAAAATCATGGGCCGAACTCAAAACCGCCCGCTAGTAACCGGTGAGCTTACAAAAACTGAAGCCTTCGTATTTGCTTGGGCAATAGGAATTTTTAGCGTGGTCTGGTTTGGGCTTGTGGTCAACTGGCTGGCAGCCGGTTTATCGCTGGCTGCAATTTTGTTTTACGTTTTTGTCTACACGCTGGGCCTAAAGCGCCGCACCCCGCAAAACATTGTTTGGGGCGGAGCGGCTGGTTCCATGCCAGTTCTGATCGGCTGGGCTGCTGTCACAGGTGAACTATCGGCAGCCCCTTGGGTGTTGTTTGCCATTATTTTCCTCTGGACCCCGCCACACTACTGGCCACTGTCAATGCGTTATAAGCAGGACTATGCGGATGCTGATGTGCCGATGCTGCCGGTTGTTGCCCATAACCGAACCGTTGGTAGACAGATTGTTCTCTATGCATACGCATACCTGGCTTCGACGCTACTGCTGATCCCAGTAGCCGACATGGGTTTGGTTTACTCAGCTGTTGCGATTATTGCTGGTGCCTGGTTCACCTGGGAAAGTCACCTGCTTTACAACCAGGCCTTGAAGGGTGAGATTCGTAATCCGATGAGGCTTTTCCACGGGTCAATTACCCATCTGACGCTCTTGTTTATCGCTATTGCTATTGACCCGTTTGTTGCTTTAGCTCTTTAAATCTGCGCAGCGTTTCATCGCGCTCCTCGGAGTGGTCAACGATTCTTTCAACATAACCTTGAGCGTAGCCATCTATTGCCTCCCAGGGTTCATGGATTGAGCGCTTATCAAGGTGAGCAAGCTCGGGAACGTATTTACGGATGTAATCGCCATCGGGGTCAAACTTCTTACCCTGCAAAACGGGATTGAAAACCCTGAAGTAGGGGGATGCGTCTGTGCCGCAACCTGCTGTCCACTGCCAACCGTGCGAATTACTTGCTGGGTCAAAATCCGTCAGTTGGGCTTCAAACCACTCTGCACCCTGCTGCCATTCAAGATGAAGATCTTTGATTAGAAAGCTTGCTGTAATCATCCTCGCTCGGTTGTGCATCCAACCAGTTAGTTTTAGCTGCCGCATGGCTGCATCCACTATCGGATATCCGGTTTTTCCCTCTTTCCATGATTCAATCTTTCTGTCAGCCTCGGCTCCTGTGTCATAGGCCATTGAAGAAAAGCGTTGGTCGTAATAGTCATTCAGCGTGTGCGGGTTTCTAAACATCACGTCCGCATAAAACTCTCGCCAGCAAATTTCCTTGACAAAAACCTCGCTTGCATAGGCAAGCCTGTCCAAGATCGTACGGGGGTGAATTTCACCATGAGCTAAGGCGTGAGAGAGCTTACTAGTTCCCGATATAGACATTAGATCTCTGGAGTTTTCGTAGTCGCTGACTTTAAGGGCAAAACGCTCCAATGTCGCAAGAGCGGCTGTCTCTCCAGCATGGATTTTTATTGTTGGTTCAGCTTTCGCCTCTGGAAAATCTCTCTCAACAGGATCTAGAAGTTCAAGTTTTGGCTTTGAAAAGGGTTTCGGGATATCAAGTTTTGACCATGCCCTCCAAAAAGGTGTGTAGACCTTATAGGGGCTGCCGTCTGGTTTTAGAACCGTTCCGGGGGTTACCGCGTAATAGCTTCCGATTAGCTTCAGTGGGATATTTATTTGCTGTAGGGCTTCTGCAACCTCTGCCTGTTCCAACATGCCCTCGGTGTCATACGCACGGGTTGCGAAAACTGCCTCCAGTTGCATTTGCCCAACGAGACGCGGGATAACTTCTTTGGCTTGCCCCTGCGAAACATTCAGTTTTGACTCAAGGTCTTTATCTAAAGATCTGATTGATTCAAGCAGTGAATGTGCCCTGTTTGGATAAAGCGAATCAAATCCGTCGATAACTACAAGAGGTGCAAGTTGATATTGGCTTGCAAAGCTCAAAGCTTCGTTATCAGCTAATCGTCGATCCCTTCTGAACCAGTAAAGGGCTTTCAACTAATACCTTTTTTTCAAAGCAAGCGCTTGGAAAGCAATTACCGAACAGGTTAAAGCGGCACCCAGCATGTGAACACCGACAAGCAAAGCAGGCACTCCTGTTCGAGCCTGAATGATTCCTACAATTGCCTGGGCAATGGCAATCAGTGTTCCGATTGCAAGTGCTCTCACACTCACGCTCCAACCTCTTTGCATTTGCCACTGAAAAGCCAGGGCGATAACCATCAGAGCGGTCATGATGTAAGCGGGGTAGGAGTGGTAGTGCTGCCAGACCTCAAGATCGAGTCCATTTCGAGGCGTGTTTGCATCACCGGCATGAGGTCCAGCCCCGGTAACTACTACGCCAACAACGATTGCTATTGAGCCAGAAATAATGATTGGCCAGCGAGTAAGTTGCGACACATAAGAAATTGGTTCAGGCGCGGGGGAGTAAATTCTCCAGACCAAAAGTGAGGCAAGCGCAATAAGCAGTCCGCTCACTAAAAAGTGCAGACCAACCACCCAGCTGTTTAGACCTGTAAGAACGGTTATGCCACCAATAACAGCCTGCAGAATAATTCCAAATCCAAGACCTACTGAAGGAAACAGTAACCCCTTGCGCTGTTTTCGTGCCCTGAGAACAGTAATGAAGGTCAAGATTGCCACAATCAGCAAAACAAAGGTTAGGAGTCGATTACCAAATTCGATCACCCCGTGAAAACCCATCTCTGGGGTGGAAACAAAACTGTCTTCGGTGCACCTAGGCCAAGTTGGGCAACCCAAGCCACTGCCGGTTAGCCTTACCGCCCCGCCTGTAACAACAATCCCTATTTGAGTCGCCAAAGAGAGCCAGCCGTAAAGTTTTAAACGTGCCTGACCGAACAAAACATCTCTGAATTTTGTGACTGGACGATCAGTCAGGGTCATGAGTCTCCTTAGGTATGCCTTACTTGTTTAGGGCAAAAGATTTACTAGTCTCTATTTTGACACATCCATGTTTTATTTCCGAACGGAATAGAACTGAAAACTGGGTGTTGATTCATATGAAAGCAACAGGAGGCAAAGTGTCAGAAAAAATTATCGACCGCCCCGAACTAGATTCGCTCGGTCAGTACGAGTTTGGCTGGGCAGACAGTGATGTAGCGGGTTCAAGCGCACGCCGAGGAATTAATGAAGAGGTTGTCACCGACATCTCAGACAGAAAAGACGAACCAGAGTGGATGAAAAATTTCCGCCTGAAGGGCTACAACTTCTTCACCAAGAAGCCAATGCCTTCATGGGGAGCTGATCTATCCGAAATCGATTTCGATAACATCAAGTACTTTGTTCGCTCAACTGAAAAGCAGGCTCAGTCATGGGAGGACCTGCCAGAAGACATTCGCAACACCTACGAAAAACTAGGTATTCCAGAGGCCGAACGTCAGCGTTTGGTTGCCGGTGTTGCAGCTCAGTATGAGTCAGAGGTTGTTTACCACCAGATTCGAGAGGATCTAGAGGCCCAGGGGGTTATCTTCCTGGACACTGACACCGCTCTGAAAGAGCACCCAGAAATATTCCAGGAGTATTTCGGAACTGTTATCCCTGCAGGTGATAACAAGTTCGCGGCCCTGAACACCGCTGTTTGGTCTGGCGGAAGCTTTGTATACGTTCCTCCCGGAGTGCACGTAGAGATTCCTCTGCAGGCTTACTTCCGCATCAACACCGAGAACATGGGTCAGTTCGAAAGAACGCTGATTATCGCTGACGAAGGAAGCTACGTTCACTACATTGAAGGTTGCACCGCTCCTATCTACAAATCAGACAGCTTGCACTCTGCAGTGGTTGAAATCATCGTCAAGAAAAACGCAAGAGTTCGATACACAACGATTCAGAACTGGTCTAACAACGTTTACAACCTCGTCACCAAGAGAGCGATTGCTTATGAGGGTGCGACCATGGAGTGGATTGATGGAAACATCGGATCCAAGGTCACCATGAAGTACCCATCGGTAATCCTTGCCGGAGAGCACGCGAGAGGCGAGACCCTGAGTGTTGCCTTTGCAGGTGAGGGTCAGCACCAGGACGCTGGGGCAAAGATGATCCACATCGCCCCAAACACCTCTTCCTCAATCGTCTCCAAGTCAATCGCAAGAGGTGGCGGAAGATCTAGTTACCGCGGAGAGGTGAAGGTTCACGCCGGAGCTAAAAACTCCAAGAACACAGTTATGTGTGATGCACTGCTGGTTGACACCATTTCACGCTCAGACACATATCCAGCGATTGACGTTCGAGAAGATGATGTCACCATGGGCCACGAGGCAACGGTAAGCCAGGTCAGCGAGGAGCAGCTTTTCTACCTTCAGAGCAGAGGAATTGAGCTTGATGAGGCTATGGCGATGATTGTTCGCGGTTTCATTGAGCCGATTGCTAAGGAGCTTCCAATGGAGTACGCGCTTGAGCTGAACAAGCTAATTGAAATGCAAATGGAAGGAGCTGTTGGTTAATGGCCCAGCACGGAATGGAGGCTCACAGCCACGGTGCTGGTGCTCCAATACAAATCAGGCATGCTCGCCCCAAATCGACCTCTGTCGAAGACTTTGAAAAGCCAACCAAGTTCGAAGAGGTTTGGAAATACTTTCCAGTAGACAAGCTCTCAGGTCTTGACGAGGCGGTCTACGCAGAACTGGACGAAGCTCACTTCGAGCTTGATCTAAAACAGGGCGCCAAGGCCGAGTATGTTGACTCAACAGACCCAGCCGTCGGCTCGGCTGGAACTCCAGAGGATCGAGTTTCAGCGGCTGCTTGGACCAATGCTTCGAAGACTATGAAGGTAACTGTTTCTGGCGAGAGCGACGAGCCTCACTTCATTAAAATAACAGCCGACAGCGAACCAAGAGCTGCTCACCTGGTGGTTATAGCCGAACCTAATTCACAGGCCACTGTTGTTCTCGACCACCAGGGGCACGCAAAGCTTGCTGAAAACGTTGAGATCATTGTTGGTCAAGGTGCCAACCTGAGTTTGATCACTATCCAAGACTGGGATGCCAAGTCTGTGCACGTAAGCAACCACTTTGCCAAGCTAGAAAAAGACTCGACACTGAAGCACTTTGTGGTGTCAATGCAGGGCGAGGTCATTCGAGTTGTTCCACAAGCAGACCTGAGCGCACCGGGATCCAATGTAGAGATGTTTGGGGTTTATCTTGCTGATTCTCACCAGTACATTGAACACCGCCCATTTGTGGACCACAATGCCGCAAGCTGCCGCTCAAGGGTGACCTATAAGGGTGCACTACAGGGAGAGGGAGCTCACACCGTCTGGATCGGCGATGTTTTGATTCGCGAGGCAGGTGTTGGAACTGACACCTATGAGCTCAACAGAAACCTGTTGTTGACTGATGGCGCTCGTGCTGACAGTGTTCCTAACCTAGAGATTGAGACGGGCAAGATCGAAGGTGCTGGTCACGCAAGTGCTAGTGGTCGATTCGATGACGAACAGCTGTTCTATCTACAAAGCAGGGGACTGGATGAGCAAACTGCCAGAAAGTTGGTTGTTAGAGGATTCCTCAACGAGGTTATCCAGAAAATTGGAGTTCAGGATATCCAAGACAGGCTGACCGCGGCCATTGAGGCTGATCTCGAGAGAGTGGTCTAATGGCGATAAAGATTTGCAAGGTGGAAGATGTTCCAGCCGGTAAAGCACTGAGGGTAAAAATTGACGATGTCCCGATAGCGATTGTGAAAACAACCGCTGGTGAAATCAAAGCAATCAGCGATACCTGTTCTCACGGAGAGATTTCTCTGAGTGAGGGCTTTGTCGATGATTCAACCATCGAATGCTGGGCTCACGGAGCAAAATTTGACCTAAACACCGGCAAGCCTTTATCGTTGCCGGCTTTTGAGCCCGTACCGGTGTACGAGGTGATCATTGAAAACGACGAAATTTATTTGGAATACGAAACGGAGTAAGAGAGAAAATCATGGCAAAGCTTGAAATTAAGAACCTACACGTCGAGGTAGACACAGACCAGGGTAAGAAAGAGATCCTGAAGGGAGTTGACCTTGTTATCAACTCCGGTGAAACCCACGCTGTCATGGGACCAAACGGAAGCGGCAAGTCAACACTTGCCTATTCAATCGCCGGTCACCCTCGTTATGAGGTTACAAACGGTGAAATTTTGCTGGACGGCGAAAATGTTTTAGAGATGGAACCAGACGAGAGAGCAAGACTGGGACTATTCCTTGCCATGCAGTATCCGGTGGAGGTTCCTGGCGTGAGCGTAAGCAACTTCCTAAGAACTGCAAAGACAGCGATCCAGGGTGAGGCACCAGCGCTTCGGGAATGGGTTGGTGAAGTCAGGGGAGCGATGGAGAATCTTCGAATCGATTCAAGCTTCACCGAGCGAAACGTCAACGAAGGGTTCAGTGGTGGCGAGAAAAAGCGCCACGAGATTTTGCAGCTTGAGCTGCTAAAGCCAAAGTTTGCTGTTCTAGACGAAACTGACAGTGGTTTGGACGTTGATGCACTGAAGGTTGTCTCCGAAGGAGTGAACAGGGCAAAGGAAAACACTGATTTGGGTGTATTGCTTATTACCCACTACACCCGTATTTTGAACTACATCAAGCCTGACTTCGTTCACGTTTTCGTGGATGGCAAGGTAGCCGAGCAGGGTGGACCTGAGCTAGCTGAAAGGCTTGAGGCAGAGGGTTACGATCGTTATAGCAAGGCGGCGCTTTGAGCGAGGAGTTAGAACTTCCAGCAGCGAAGTATGACGAGGTGCTGGAGGCAATGAAAGAGGTTATTGACCCTGAAATTGGGGTCAATATCGTTGACCTTGGTCTGGTTTATGGACTCAAGCAAGATGGTGATGGAAACTTAATCATCAACATGACTCTTACCAGTGCTGGTTGCCCACTCACGGACGTTTTGGAGGAGCAGACAGCTGATGCCCTGGATAAAGTTGTTGAAGCCTTCAGAATCAATTGGGTGTGGATGCCGCCATGGGGTCCAGAGCGAATTACAGAAGATGGCCGCGAACAAATGCGGATGATTGGCTTTAGTATCTAGCGATTTAGCTTTCTAATTCCAACTACCAGCGCTGTTGCGGCGACAATCTTTAGTGCATCACCAAGAAGAAACGGAATCACTCCGGCAACAAGTGCTTGGTATGGATCCATGCCAAAGCCGATTACTAGCCAACCTGCACCCAGGGTGTAGATCACAGCGGTAGCAAGAACGAAAATAGATGCCAGTCCTGCCACGCTTGGGCCAGATGCTTTGGAGACCAAGTAACTGATGATGAATGCAGCGACTGCAAAACCTACGAGATATCCAAATGTCGGCCTCACAGCGCTAAGGGACAGCGCACCGGCAAACACTGGCAGTCCGAGAGCTCCAGCAGAAAGGTATCCAACAACGGAGACGGTTGATTTTGCAGTTGACATTGTTGCTGCAATAACCATCACCGCGAGCGTTTGAAGAGTTACTGGAACTGGCCATAGGGGAACAGAGATTTGAGCCGCGATTGCAATTAGAGCGATTGCGGATGTTACCAACACTGCGTCTTTAGCCATCGATCTGCTAAAAACACGATCAAAAATTGCAACTCTGTTCATTTCGCTCTCCTAAAAATCTCTTCCTCGAAAGATTACTGCATGGTTTTGGATTCAGCAGAATCTAAAAGCGCATCTTCAACACCGGAATCAAAATCTTTTTTCTTCACCTTCACCTTGCCGGCTCTGAATCTCAATTCTTGCCGAAGGGCCCAGCCAAAGGCAATGAAAGCCATTACCCCAAAAAGGATCCACTGCAAGGCGTAACTCAAATGATTTCCCTCATCCATTCTCGGCATCGGCATAGGTGTCGCATACTCAGTACTCGCTGGTTGTTCAAAGGCCATTCGGCCATAAAAATCTTGCTCAACCTCCAACCCGGTAACCTCAGCAAACCTCGGTAGGTTGATATTTTCGATTTGGCCAGCAGGAGCAGACCTGTTTATCTCGGGTTCATTGGGGCGAAGCCTAACGGTGACAGTTTTCTGTTCCGGTTGGACTAGTGGAATGAAATCAGGCGAGTCCTGTCGGTTTCCGGTTGGCATCCATCCGCGCTCAACAGCAATAATTTCCCCCTGCAGGGTTTGGAATGGAACAAGCTGCAGAAACCCTGGTTGGCCGTTTAGCGGTCGATTGCGGACAAGGTAAACATGATCAGTGAGGTAATTTCCCACCAGTTCAACTCTCAACCACTCGTTTTCTGCTGGAAGCTGGCCGTTGATGACAACCTGGTCAAGAGAACTGACGGGTGCGTTGTAATTGTTTTGAACAAGTTCGATTTGATCCACTTTTTCTTCACGTCGATCAAACTGCCAGCTGGATAGAAAAACCGTGCCGGTTGCAAAGATCAACACCAGAGCAAACCAACCACTCCACCTAGCAAAACTATTCAATGATTTCTGCCTCCAGAAAGAATTCTCTCACTGATAGGTATTCCTTGAAAAACTCCTTATGAGATTCACAGGCTAGCCAAGTCTTTTTTCTGTCTTCGGAGTGAACTTTTGGGTTTCTCCAATAGATAAACCAAATGGCTTGCTCCCGGCAGCCCGCCCTGGAGCATTTCAGGTCAGGACTCATCAACAATTCTGAATTTGTCGGCTGAGATTGATTTGGTAGGTGAGTTCACTTTTGGTGCTGAACTGGACCTGCCTGGGGCGTTCGCAATAATAACTGCAAAATAAGGGAGGAAGATTGCCCCTGCAAAGGCCACCCACATCGCCCAGCCTTCTAAAAACACTCCTAGAATCAGGCAGACAACGCGAACACTCATGGCAATGGTGTATTTGATAAGTCGAGATTTTCTCTCTTCTTCTGGACTGCTCTCAAGACTGGTAGCGCTTTGAGGCTTTTCCATTATGCTCAGCTCTTTCTGGTTGGTAGCTAGACTCTGGGTAGTCAAAAAGCTTAAAGCCAAAAGATATTCCCGGAGGATATATGAGCAGAGTCGCGTTAGTCACCGGTGGCAACCGAGGTATTGGAAAAGCAATCGCCGAAAGACTGATTTCAGAGGGTTATAAAGTCGCAATAACCTCCAGAGACGGTTCTGGACCAGAAGGTGCTTTGAAAGTTTCTGCGGATCTGACAGATTCACAGAGTTTAGATGCAGCCTTTACTGCGATAGAGACTGAACTGGGACCGATTGAAATACTTGTCGCGAATGCTGGGATTACCAATGATCAGCTATTGCTTCGCATGTCTGATGAAGATTTTGAAAGTGTAATAGACACCAATTTGAACGGAACCTTTCGGGTTGTAAAAAGAAGCATTCGAGGGATGCTGAAATCCAAGTTTGGAAGAGTTGTGATGATTGGAAGCGTTGTTGGGTTGATTGGCTCTCCAGGACAGGTAAATTACTCAGCGAGTAAGTCGGGCCTTGTTGGAATCGCAAGAAGTTTGACCCAGGAGCTTGGTTCTAAAAACATCACAGCCAACGTAGTTGCTCCGGGGTTTATCAATACCGACATGACCGCAAGCCTGCCCGAGCAAACACAGGAGAGTTATAAATCGAAGATTCCAGCGGGTCGGTTTGCTGAGCCTGAAGAGGTAGCGGCTACGGTTAGTTTCTTAGTAGGCGAGTCAGCGTCGTATATTTCGGGAGCAATAATTCCCGTTGATGGTGGACTGGGAATGGGACATTAGGAGAAATCATGGGAATTCTTGAGGGAAAAAAGATACTAATCACCGGAGTGCTCACGGAGGCTTCTATTGCGTTTTCGGCTGCCAAAATTGCCCAGCAAGAAGGTGCGGAGGTGGTTCTGTCCAGTTTCGGCAGAATGCTACCGATCACCCAGAAAATGGCATCAAGACTTCCTAAACCAGCAGCAGTTATTGAACTGGATGCCACAAACGAAGAGGATCTAAAACAACTAAGTTCCAGAGTTTCAGAGCACTTTGATTCACTTGATGGAATCGTTCATGCGATTGCCTTCGCTCCGCAGAGCGCTCTTGGTGGCAATTTCTTGGAGACTGAGTGGTCAGATGTTTCTAATGCGGTTGAGGTAAGTGCATATTCGTTGAAATCCATCACTGTTGCACTTACGGACAACCTGAGCAAGGGCTCAAGCGTTGTTGGACTGACATTCGATGCCAGTGTTTCATGGCCCGTCTATGACTGGATGGGTGTGGCAAAGGCAGCGTTTGAGTCAACCTCAAGATACTTGGCGAGATACTTAGGACCTTCAGGAGTCAGGGTCAACCTAGTCAGTGCGGGACCTTTGAGGACAACTGCCGCTAAAGGCATTCCAGGTTTTCAGACCATGGAGGAGTTATGGACAGATCGCGCTCCACTCGGTTGGGATCTGACAAACACCGAACCCGCTGCGAAAGCTATCGTTGCGCTTTTGAGTGACTTCTTTGAAGCCACCACTGGTGAGATAGTGCACGTAGATGGCGGTTTGCACTCAACCGGTGCCTAGGGGAGTAGGCCAATAACAGGTGTGAAATCTGCGGTTTCCAAAATGTGATCGCAAGATTTCGCAACGATTGGCTTTGGCATAAAGCCAATGCTCACCGCGGCAGCTTCCATCATTTTCAAATCATTCGCTCCATCACCGATGGCAACTGTTTTGCTCATCGGTATTCCGAATTGTTCACTCCAGGAAATCAGAGCCGATCGCTTTGCTTCGGCGTCAATAATTGGTGGGACCAAACCACCGGTCAAAACTCCTTCCGATAGCTCTAGAGTGTTTGCCTTATAGGCATCTAGCTTTAGTTGTGAGGCGAGTGGCTTCAAAAGACTTGCAAACCCGCCTGAAACAGCACAGGCCTTTCCGCCAATTGAGTGAACGTGGTCGATGAGCTCTCTGGCGCCTTCGTTTACCCTAAAATTCTCAGATATCTCCACTAGTTCTTTTTCCCTTACCCCTTCGAGTAGTTCAACACGTTGTCTGAGTGACTGCTCAAAATCGATTTCTCCACGCATTGAAGCAGCAGTGATCTCAGCGACTAGCTCGCGCTTTCCCAAAACAGCAGCTATTTCTTCAATTGCCTCGTGGGCGATAAGCGTTGAGTCAACATCGAATACGACTAAAACTGAGATTTTTGCCTCCGGTGGTTAGTTATTAGGTGTTTGTATCTAAAAATACCCAACTAGAAAGCTAAGCTTAGGCAAGATATGGCTGAAGTAGTGAATTTCTCATCGGTGACCGTAAATCGAAATGGTCAACCGATTCTTGACGATGTCAACTGGAGCGTCAGCGCAAATCAGCGCTGGGCAATCATTGGCCCCAACGGCGCCGGAAAAACAACACTGCTAAGAGTCGCCGCAGCTCAGATCCAACCTTCCTCGGGAGAGGCAACCGTCCTTGGCAAACTGCTTGGCGAGGTAAACGTATTTGAACTTCGAACAAGAATTGGATTTGCATCCAATGCGCTAACAGACCACATTCCAAATAGTGAAAAAGTTTTAGATGCAGTAATGACCGCAAGCTATGGAATCACAGGTCGTTGGAACGAAGAGTACGAGGAATTGGACATCCGCAGGGCCAGAAGGGTCCTGAGTGAATGGGGCTTGGGGGAGTTTGAAGACAGAGCTTTTGGAACACTCAGCGATGGAGAGAAGAAGCGGGTTCAGATTGCTCGCTCAGTAATGACCGATCCAGAGCTGATGCTGATGGATGAACCTGTAGCCTCCCTAGACATGGCCGCCCGCGAGCAAACTGTTCAGTTACTGGGTGAGTATGCAAAGAGTCCCACGGCTCCAGCGATGGTTGTTGTCACTCACCACATCGAGGAGATTCCCGAAGGCTTTACGCACGCATTGCTCATTAGCAAAGGAAAAATTCACTCACAAGGACCGATTCAGCAGATTCTGACGAGTGAAAAAATAAGCGATTGCTTCGGCTATGAGATGACCGTGTTGAGCAACCAGGGAAGATATACCGCTCGAGCGAAATCTTAGACTTCACTGGATGGGCAGAAAGTGCTAGACTTTCGGCTTGTTAAACATCAACAAATCTAAAGGTTTTTAAATGAAGGCAGATATTCATCCTGACTACCAGACAGTCGTTTTTCGCGACTTGGCTAGTGGTGCAACATTTCTAACTCGTTCAACAGTCACCAGCGACAAGACAATTGAGTGGGAAGATGGCAACACCTATCCGGTCTTTGATGTTGAGATTTCATCAGCCTCACACCCTTTCTACACTGGAAAGCAGCGCATCATGGACAGCGCAGGACGTGTGGAAAGATTCAACGAGCGTTACAAGAACTTCAGCTAGTTTTTCTCAGGCCAACCTGGCACTAGCTTGAAATTAGGGTTTTTGTCAGCCATAAAGGCAGCAAAGCTCTCATCTTGCTCTTTACTCCAAACAATCTGCTGATCGTGCAGAGTGTCTAAATCCCGCTCGATTTCCTTAGCGAAAACACGTGCTTGTTGTTGAGCTAAACGGACCGCCGCAAGCGCATCGGCAGATGATTGGTGGGCATTCAGAAGTTCAATTGAGTAGTGGCCGCAAAGAATGCTCAAGGTTCTTTTTCCTCTGCGCATTTTCACAAAACGCTTATCGATAACCAACGGATCGATAACCGGCTTTGCAACAAGGGTCTGAAGACCGTTTCTTATCAATTCATTTCTGAGAATCGTGAAGTCGTAGGGTGCGTTGAAAGCAACAACGGCGGTGCCGCTCAAAAAATAACCCTCGAGAATTTCAGCTATTTCAGTGATTGCCACCTCAGGGCTGATCCCTTGTGATTGGGCAATCTCAGTGGTGACGCCATGAACCGCAGAGGCCTCTGTGGGTATTTCAATACCTGGATTAACAAGCCAGTCTTTTGCAAGTACCTGGTCACCCGCGGCGTCAACCTCGACAATGGATGCGGTCACGATGCGTGAAGTAGATAGGTCTAGGCCCGTTGTTTCCAAATCGAAACCAACAATCTTCTTAGACCACTCGGGCAACTCGGGTTCAAAATCAAATTCCAGCACGCGCCTACCCTATATGAGGGGCACCGACAGTTTGCGCAATACACTGGTTTTATGAGTTCTCTGCCGGTCCACTACGCGGCAGCCGCCGTTAACCGAGCGCAAAGACTCAACTTCGCATCTGGAGCGGTGTGGCGTTATCCTGCAACCGAGAAAAGCAAAGGTGTGCTCCTTCTAATTCACGGCTTTCGAGGAAATCATCATGGACTTGAGCCAATTGCGGGAGCATTACCAGATTGGGAAATATTCATTCCGGATCTACCAGGTTTTGGAGCAACTGCCGAGCTAGATAAAATCACACTTGACGAATATAGCCGCTGGCTAATTGGAATATATGAGCAGATGCCGGAGTCAACAATTCCTATTAGTCACTCATTTGGAACTACTGTTCTTGCTCGTGCCTTAACGCAAGGCTTGACACCCAAAAAGGCTGTGATGATAAATCCCATTGCCTCAGCAAACTACTACTCTTCGGATTTGGCCAGCAAGGCGGTGAAACGCTATTACAAGCTGGGAAAAACCAAACCGTCAATCTTGAAATCCAAAGTTTTTATTGACCTTATGAATTCAGTTCTCATCAAAACTAAGGCAACCGACCTAAAGGCCTGGATTTCAAAACAACACTTGGAAAACTTCAGCGACTACAGTTCACCCAAGGTGGCGATTGAAGGATTTGAAATTGCCTCGAAAAACAGTGTCAGTGACTACGTAAATCGGATTGACACGCCGATGCTGCTGATATCAGGGGAGAAAGACACCATTGGCCCAATATCTGAACAAAGGAAGCTCCAGCAGAGTTTTTCCAATGCAGAGTTTCATGAAATCCCGAAGCTAGGGCATTTACTTCACTATGAAGCACCTGACCAGGTTGCAAAGTTGATTGAGAGATTCATTGGCGAATAAAAAAATCGGCTTTGATTGTCGATACATAAAACTTGAAGCGCCAGATGGAATCAGCCGTTTTTCTTCGGAACTATTCTCAGCACTCTCACAAAAGACGCAAATGGTTGCAATCATTAGCGACGAAAAACAACTCAGTTCCCTACCTGCGGGTATCGACTACGTGAAAATTCACTCTCCGACATCGGCAATTGAGCCGCTGACCGCTTTGAAACTAAATCGTGAAAAGTTTGATGTGGTTTTTAGTCCTATGCAAACCATGGGCAGCATCGGCAGGAAGTTCAAACTAATCCTCACCATCCACGATTTGATTTATTACAATCACCCAAAACCACCTTCAGAATTCAATCTCTTCATTCGGTTGATTTGGAGGCTTTATCATCTGAGTTATCTTCCCCAGAAACTATTGCTTCGGGGAGCTGACCAAGTAGTTACCGTCTCAGAGACCTCAAAAGCACAGATTCTGTCTAAAAAGCTGACCAAAAGGCCGGTAACGGTGGTTTCAAACGCTGCCAATCAACTAGATTCCAACAACTGTCCTGTCGAGAAAAAGATTGTTTACATGGGAAGCTTCATGCCCTATAAAAACGTCGAGCAGCTAATACTTGGCACTGCCAAGCTAAATGGCTTCAAATTAGTGCTACTTTCCAGGATCGGCATCTCCCAGAAAACTCAATACCAAAAGCTGGCCCTGCAACATGGGGTTGATATCGAATTTCTAAACGGCGTTTCCGATGAAGAGTATGCGAGGCAACTGTGCTCAGCAACTGCACTGGTTCACGCCTCCAGCGATGAGGGTTTCGGTATTCCCATAATCGAGGCAATGAGCGTTGGTTGTCCAGTCGTGTGCTCCGATATCCCAATCTTTAGAGAGATTGCCGGAGAGGCCGGGCTTTATTTCAATCCAGGCGATGCTGATGGATTCGCAAGCCAGGTGATGAAAGCAAGCGAGCAAAGGGAACAGATCAGAAACAATCTTGTCAGCCAGGCCAATTCGTTCAACTGGGCAACATCAGCAGATGCGCTGAGCCGACTACTCGTCTAGCCCAAGGGCCTGTGGACTCCAGCGGTCAACATTCCAAGAGTCGGAGTGTCTGAAGGTGTGCAATGAGGCATTCATCAATCTCTCACCCTTGGGAGGCAATTGGTTTTCAGTCACCAAGTTCAGAACAAAGCGTATAAGAGCACCGTGGGTGACCATCAATACTCGTTTTCCCTCAAATGCTTCAACTGTCTCATCAAGCAATTTTTGCGATCTACTAAGCACGCTTAGCTCGCTCTCAGCACCTGGAATTGAATCCAGCTTGGAATATCTTTGATGCCACTGCTCATAGGTCATTCCCTCGCCAATGCCGAAACTACGCTCCAACAACCTCTCAGAGACGACCGCCTGTGTACCGATGGCATTGGAGAGGATCTCGGCACTATGTCTTGCCCTTGAGAGGGGAGAGGTTAGCAACACATCCCACTGTCCAATTCGAACCGCGGCCTGTTCAACTTGCTCAACACCAGATTGATTCAGTGGTATATCCGCTGTTCCCTGCAATCTGAGGTTGATGTTCCAATCGGTTTGGCCATGGCGGAATAGCCCTAGAACAGTCTCAGGCATCAATCAACCCCGGCAATACCTCGGTTATGGAAGCGTTTATTTTTGCGGTCACCATACCGTCTGCTTTTGTTTGCCCACGATTTACGATGACAACAGGTTTTTGCTGCTTCAGGGCAGCTTTGACCAAACGAAGACCAGAGTTGACACTCAATGACGACCCTAAAACCAAAAGCCCTTCACTTTGTTCGACTAGTTGATCGGCCTTTCGAGCTCTTGATTGAGGCACGCTTTCCCCGAAGAAGACCACGTCAGGTTTATAAAAACCACCACAATGCCCACAATCGGGAACAGAAAAATCGTCAGTCACCTCAATCTCGGCATCCCCATCCGGACTTATCTCAACATCCAAATCACGAACTGCGTTTGGGTTTAGATCATGCAATCTTCGGTCCATCTCCTCTCTGGAAATGATTGACCCGCAGCCCATGCAAACCACCCGAGACAACGTTCCGTGCAGTTCTAAAACCTCAGTTGAACCGGCCTGTTGATGCAGTCCATCGACGTTTTGGGTTATTACCGGGGAGTTTGTTTTTGCTATCAACTCGTGAGCGGTGTTTGGCATGGCGGCAATGATTCTTTGCCATCCAACATAACTTCTTGCCCAGTATCGAGCTCTGGAAGAATGCGAGCCTGTGAATGTCTCAAAAGTCATTGGGTGCTTTTCAACATGACCCTCACCTCGGTAGTCGGGAATACCGCTATCTGTGCTTATTCCGGCACCAGTGATTGTCAAAATCTTTTTGCCTTCTATGGATTTTCGGGCATGGTCTACCGAGAATTGAATTGCTGGTGAGAGGTTCATTGGTTGCAAGTCTATGTCCAATTCCAAACTTGGTATTTCTCGGGTTATCACCACGACTCCTGAGAGCTGAAAGTGAATTAAATTTTGTGTCCGAGGGGGGACTTGAACCCCCACCCTCTTATGCGAGGACTAGCACCTCAAGCTAGCGCGTCTACCGATTCCGCCACCCGGACTGGTGTTTGAGCCGCCTAAATCTAACACGAATCCCAAATGCTTGGGGATAAGACATTTGGGCAGTAGCGTGTTTCTATGAGTGATTCACGGCAGGCCTTGTCAAAGCTTATCAGCGCTTTGGAGCGTCACCATGAACTGATAAGTCAAAACCACGGTGGCAATGATGAGATCATTTCCCAGGCCGTCGCTCAGATAGAGGATGCGTTTTTGGATTACGAGGAAGTTATCGCCACTGAGTTCGATGAGTACTTGCCGTTAGAAATAGCGGAAGAAGAATGAGTTTTCTTGAAGCCCTCTTACTTGGTTTAGTTCAGGGTTTGACTGAGTTTCTGCCGGTCTCCTCATCTGCACACGTGCAAATTGCCCAAGAGCTTTTGGATCTAAGTGAACTGAGCAGACCGCAACTCACGGCATTTATAGCGATCATCCAACTTGGGACTGAACTTGCCGTTGTTTTGTATTTCGCAAAAGACATTGTGAAGATCTTAAAAAGCTGGTTCTCCGCCGGCTTTCAATCTTTTAGTTCGCAACCCGCGGATGCAAAATTGGGATGGTTGGTGATAATCGGCACCGTGCCGATTGTTGCTCTCGGTTTGATTTTTGAAAACCAAATAGAAAATGAGCTTCGAAGCCTGACGTTGATTGGCTTCACGTTGATTATTTTCGGAGTAGCGCTTGGTCTGGCTGACTGGTTGGGGCCCAAGACCAAGCAAATATCTGAAATAGGTATGCGCGATGGAGTTCTGATTGGGCTTGGCCAAGCAATGGCGTTGATACCAGGAGTCTCCCGTTCGGGTGGGTCAATTACGGTTGGAAGAATGCTCGGCCTGACCCGCGAGGCTGCCACGCGATTCAGCTTTCTGATTGCAATACCGGCAGTTTTGGGAGCTGGTTTCTATCAGTTTGCAACAAGCTATGAAGACCTACCACCCGAACTATTGCTTTCAACGGTGATTGCGACGGTTGTTAGCTTTTTGGTTGGCTATGCGGTGATTGCCTTACTCCTCGCGTATGTGAAGCGCGGGAGTTTCTTACCGTTTGTTATCTGGAGAGTAGTGGTTGGGGTTTTCGTTCTGACCCTGGTTTAGATGCCTTTACCCTCGTCGGGCCGATCCTTGTTTTGACGAAGGTATTTTTCGAATTCGAAGGCTATTTGGTCACCACTTACCTGCTCGGTCTCCATTGAATCTCTGCGCTGTTCCAAGCTTTCAATGTAATTGGCCATTTCATCATCTTGTTCTGCAACCTCATCGATTCCGCGCTCCCATTCAAAAGACTCATCCGCCAGGGACGAGGAATCAAGACCCACCAGCAAAACATCCTCAACTGCTTGAACCAGGGCAAGTGCTGCCTTAGGTGCTGGGGCGTTGTGTACATAGTGCGGAACGGCCGCCCAGAAACTTAAGAATGGGATGTTGTCTAATTGCAATCGTTCAGCAATGATGCTCAAAATCCCAACGGGCCCCTCATACTGCGGAATCTCCGCATCGTGCAATTCCCGAACCTCACGAAATGGAGAACTTTTGAAAACCTGAATGGGTCTTGAGTGGGGAACATCGGCGAGCATTGCGCCGAGGAAAATGACTGCCTCAATCTCTCGATCTTCAATAAATTCCATCACTTCATCGGCAAATGATCGCCACCTTCGAGATGGTTCAGGACCGCTGAGAACAAAGGTGTTTGCCATTCTTGGAAAGGCTTGAATCACTTCCGGCGACGCGCCCAGCAGCTCAGTTGTCGGCCAGATCAACTCTCGCATCCCGTCTTCGATGTTTTTCACAATCGGTCTGGAGAATTGAAAATCGTAATATTCCTCGGGGTCAACGCTGTCCAGCATTACCCCGTCGATCTGCCGGACAATCTCAGTTGCGGCCAGAGTTGCTCCCTCAGCTGCATCATTCCAACCTTCAAAGGCGATGATTAGGGTTCGGGAATCAAAAATAGATGGCAATCCGACCTTCCTTTCGCCCTGAAACTCTAATTCATTCGCAGACTAAACTCATAGGCGATGACAAAACATACTTTTCAGGCAGTGCTTTGGGACATGGATGGAACTTTGGTTGACACCGAACCATACTGGTTGAAAAGTGAGCAGGCCTTTGCCGAACGACATGATGCTCATTGGGAGCTTGGTGATGTTGAGCAATTCATCGGCTTCAGCCTCTATGACACCGCCGACATCCTCAGAAAGAAATTTAACCTTCAGGATTACACCGATCAGCAGATTGTTGATGAATTGACTAACGGTGTTGTCGAACAAATCGAGGATGAGTTGCCATTCAGACCTGGAGCACTTGAGCTACTGAAAGAACTCAGGGAAAAGGGAATCCCAACAGCTTTAGTGACAATGAGCATGTCGGATATGGCAAAAAGTGTTGTCAGCAGGATTCCATTCAAAGCTTTTGATGTTGTTTTAGGAGGAGATCAGGTTCAGTTTGGTAAGCCCCACCCTGAACCATACATTCGGGCTGCAGAAAAACTTGGGCTTAGGCCATCTGAGTGCATCGCCCTTGAGGACAGCAAGACTGGGCTGACAAGCGCGGAGACTGCCGGGACCGTGGCAATCGGAATTCCACACATTGCCAAAATCCCCGAGCAAACGGGAAGAATTCTGATTGACTCGCTTGAGGGAATGACAGTTACCAAACTGCAGAGAATTTATGAGGAACACCGTGGATAGACCAGAAATATTCTTAGTTGGCGATCGCGTTCAGCTGACTGGACCAAAGGGAAGAATGAACACCTTCACTTTGACTGAAGATGGAAAGTGGGGATCTCACCGAGGTGAGATAAAACACTCTCAGCTGATCGGACAGCCCGAAGGTTCTGTAATTGAAAACTCAGCAGGAATCGAATATTTGGCTCTCAAGCCACTACTGAGCGATTTCGTGTTGTCAATGCCCAGGGGGGCCAACATCATCTATCCAAAAGATGCTGGGCAGATAATCACTCAAGGAGACATTTTCCCAGGAGCCCGAGTTGTTGAGGCGGGAGTGGGTTCTGGAGGCCTTTCCAGCTACCTGCTCAGAGCAATCGGCGAAAGTGGCACACTTCATAGTTTTGAAAAAAGAGAAGAATTTTCTGAGATCGCGCAGTCGAACGTAATCACCGAGCTGGGGTTCACGCCAAAAAACTGGACTGTGACCGTTGGGGCTTTAGAGGAGAAACTATTGAAAACTGTTGAGCCTGGCTCGACAGATAGAGTGGTTTTAGACATGCTCTCTCCGTGGAACTGCATAGACGAAGTCTCCCAAGCTCTAAGACCCGGGGGAGTGTTGATCGTTTACGTTGCAACCGTTACCCAGCTTTCCAGAGTCACCCAAGCAATAGAGCAATCTGCCAATTACACCAAGCCGCTCGCACAAGAAACCATGGTCAGAGGTTGGCATGTTGAGGGCTTGGCTGTTAGACCAGAGCACCGAATGATTTCACACACGGGATTCTTGCTCTTCGCAAGAAGACTTGCGCCAAATACAGTTTTGCCGGAATTTAAGGCCAAACGGGCCAGTAAAACCCAGTACTCCGATGAAGATGTAGAGATTTGGACTCCGGAAGCTTTGGGGGAGAGTGGTGCGAGTGCGAAGAAAGTAAGGAAGAATGTTCGTAAGGCAGAAGCCGCGAAACAAGCCAAGCTAACCAGAGGTGGAAAAGATATTGAGAACAATTAGTGCACTGGCGATTACCGCCGCTACAACCCTTGTGTTGGCAGGTTGTGCAGCAACAGAGGAAGCGGAAACCGCTTCTGGAAATCTATGCGAACCAGCTGCAAGCGGTGATGCCAGTGAAGTGGTCGAGATTATTGGTGAGCGAGACGGTGAAATTGAGCTTAGTTTTCCAACTCCTCTGAATACCGAGACAAGCCAAACAACCATTGTTGAAGTCGGTGAAGGAAGAGATTTCACAGGTGAGGCGTTCAGCAGTTTTCAGTACTCGATATACAACGGAGCAACCGGCGAGCTGATTGGTTCCACCGGTTTTGATGGGGATCAGCTGGCTAAAGTTTTCTCGACAGCTGCAGCGGTTCCAAATTTTTGTAATGTCTTAGCTGGGGTTCCTGAAGGCAGCAGCCTGGTTACGGTATTTGCGCCCGAAGATTTCCATGACGGATTTGGAAACCCAGACTTCGGCATTTCACCTGACGATTCGGTGGTTATGTATATAGAACTGGAAGCAATTTCTTACCCCAGAGCGACTGGAGAATCTAGATCACAGCAGGCTGGTTTCCCAACAGTTGTCTTGACACCTGATGGGCAACCGGGGATTCAGCCACTTGAGAGTGATGCTCCTGATGAGTTCAAAAGAAATGTTTTGATTGAGGGAAATGGCGAGGCAATTGCCATTGGTGATGCAGTCACCGTTCACTACTCAGGCTGGACCTGGGACGGAAACCAATTTGATTCAAGTTGGGAAAGAGACAGACCAGCTGAGTTCACCATCAGTCAACAGGGGCTGATAGAAGGCTTCGTGAGAGCGCTTGAGGGCGTGACGGTGGGATCTCAGGTGATTGCAGTAATTCCCCCTGAGCTTGGCTATGGAGAGGCTGGAACAGGAAGCATTCCTGGTGGCTCAACCCTGGTGTTTGTAATCGACGTCTTATCAATCGACTAATGGAAAAGGCATCGCAGACAGAAAGGTTATTAAACCTCGTCTGCGTTTTGCTGACCAGCGAAATTGGCATGACCAAAAATGAGATTTACCAGTCTGTTCGCGGTTACCAGCAGAAGGCCGAGGGCAATCCGGATTCACTTCTCAAGCTGTTTGAGCGCGATAAGGCCCTGATCCGTGAATACGGAGTGCAACTGGTGAGCGACGGCGATGAGAGCAATCACAATGCCCGCTACAAAATTGCCGACGGTGAGTTCAGTTGGCCTGCCGCTTTAGAACTGACCGGCAGGCAATTGGAACTGTTGGAATTAGCTTCTATGGCTTGGTCCAAGACCTCAATCAAGAACTGGGCGGATTTTGGTCTAATCAAGCTCCGAGCGCTCGGACACAACGTTGACCACTCAATCATCGGAATAGCCCCAAGGATTACTCTGGCCGATAGCAACTTCGAAGTTTTGTCCGAGGCAATAGCTTCGCAACAGGCGGTTAGCTTTGATTATAAAAAGCTTGGAGCTTTGGAGGCTGAAACCAAAACTGTTCTGCCCGCTCGCATCAGGGGAATTGAGGGGGAGTGGGTGTTATTAGCCAAAGACGCCTCGAGTCTGCAGGTAAAGAACTATTTGCTAAGAAGGATTGTTTCAGATGCGGAAATAGTGGGTTCCGATCTGGAGGCTTCAATAGATGAGATAAACAGCGCTGAGACTGATCTTGATGAATATATTTCTAGAAACCAAGCGAAGCTCTGGATAAGACCAGATTCTGAGGCTGAGTTCAAATATGGCAAGAGTGGCGAAATCACAATCAATTACATGGATGAAGAACTTCTAAGCGAGGACATTCTTGATCTGGCGGGCGATGTTTCGGTGCTTGAGCCGAAATCCCTGGTGAAGAGAATTGACGATGCAATTGAAAAGGTGGTGAACGCACATGCCTAGCGTCTCGCTAACTAATCAGGACCTCTTTGGAATTGCGCTTTCGATCTCCGGATTCCTGCACCTAAACAACAACGAGGTGAGCGTGAGCCAAGCTTGCGAACACTTCGAAATCAGTGAGCCGAAGCTGAGAAAGCTCATCAGTACACTTTTCACCCTGGAAAATCTCAAAACTACCGATTTTTTCTTTGATTTTGACCTGCAGGCATTTGACAAGAATGGAATTCTCAGGCTCAACCAAAAAGCCATAATCGGTAAGCCCCCAAGACTTTCAAACCAACAGGTTTCGGCTTTAGCGATGGGTCTTGAATACCTTTCGAGTTTTGAAGGTTTGGCCGAGGACGAGGACCTTCAAAAACTAATGACGATCTTCGGTGCTAACAAGACTAAGAAAGCTGCGCCAAGTGGCAATGGCGAGAAGCTATCCGTGCTTAGACAAGCCGTGTCTTCTTCCAAGCAAATCAGCTGCGATTACATCAATACCAAAGGGGACAGGGCCATTAGAACTCTCGAACCACTCAGAATTGATTTGGTGAACAGTGTTTATTATTTGCGGGCTTACTGCCCAAAGAACCTGCAGGTAAGAAGCTTTCGACTTGACCGCATGAACACACCCCAAATTTTGGATGAAGCGGTTTCTGAAAAGGCCAGAAAGTCGCTACTTGCGGATGAGATAAACCAGCCAACCGAGAATGAAAAGCTGGTTCAAGTTGAGGTTGACTTGGAAGCAAAGGATTTCTTCAGAAGCTTTTCATCAAACGCAACCCCCAAACTTGTTGATGGGAAACTGATTGGCAATGTATTCACCGGTAATTATTCAGCTCTTGCAAGACACGTTATTTCCCGAGCCGGGAGAGTCAGGGTCACAGCACCAGACGAGGCCGTCAAAGAGGTCTATAAGGTGGCAAGCGGATTTAGGGATTCTCCGACTGATGAGGATTAGGCTTGAACCATGGAGCTAATCTGGATAATCATCTGGTCTGTGATGGCCATGTTCTCAGTTGCCTACATGGGCTACCTGCTCTATCAGCTTTTTTACAAACTAAAGAAGCTTCTTGAGGTTTCACTTCAGTTGCAAAATGAGTCGGTTCAAGCCAAGCGGCTAGCCGAGGCAAATCAGCAAGAGTATCAGGAAGCTGAACCCACCGATCCGAATACCCTGTTCGAGCTTTTAGGCCAGAGGCGAAAGCGCAAAAGGCAAATTGAACGCAAAAAACGTGACAGACAGCGTAGGCTGATATCCAGGATTTCTAAGATTGAGATCGACGAAAGGTTTAGATAGATGGGATTGCGCGGCTGGGAATGGGTAATCATTCTGGTCATCGTGCTTTTGTTGTGGGGAGCACCGAAACTACCTGCGCTGGCAAAAAGCCTTGGGCAATCGATGAAGATTTTCAAAAAAGAGATTCGAGACGATTCCAAGGATAAAAAGGCCAGCGACGACAAGTCCGAATAATGGCTAGGGGAAGAAACCCCGAACGGAAGATGAGCCTTGCTGACCACCTTCGGGAGCTAAGGAAAAGGCTTTTCTGGATTGCCAGCTTCATCCTTTTGGGAACAGTCGGCGGTTGGTTCCTATTCGACCCCGTGTTCGAACTTCTACAAAGGCCAATACTTGAGCTCAGCGAACAGCGGGGAGTAAATGCAACTGTAAATTTTGGAACCGTTGTTAGCGCCTTCGACCTTCGGATACAGGTCTCAATTTTTCTAGGGCTTTTGATCTCCTCACCATTTTGGCTCTATCAACTCTGGGCTTTCATCACTCCAGGCCTCAAAAAAAATGAAAGACGATATTCGATTGCGTTTATCGCAAGCGCTGTTCCACTGTTTTTGATTGGGACCTACATCGCCTGGGTCTCGCTTCCCAACTTTGTTGTAGTGCTGTTAGGTTTCACCCCTGAAGGATCTTCAAACGTTATCAACGCAAGCGAGTATGTTTTATTTGCAATCCGGGTGCTGTTCATTTTTGGTGCGGCCTTTGTTATGCCCGTCGTATTGGTGCTTTTGAACTTTGTTGGACTGCTTGGGGCAAAAAGCATCATTAAAGGTTGGCGGTTTGCGGTGTTTATCATTGCAGTGATAACTGCATTGGCAACTCCAACAGCTGAGCCCATATCAATGCTGCTTTTGATGATTCCTTTGATAATTCTTTACTTCCTAGCAGCCGGCATTGCCTATCTGAACGATCGACGAAAACGCAAGAGAGCAGAAAAACTAAATGAAGGGCTCAGCGATTGACAGACCTTACGCCTGCAGAACGCTATAGAGCGGCAAAGAAGAAGTCGCAGCTGACCGAGCTATCAAGCTTTATGGAGGACCTTCCATTCGGACTGGATGATTTTCAACTGCAAGCCTGCACTGCACTGTCAGAGGGAAAAGGTGTCCTAGTAGCGGCTCCAACAGGTGCCGGGAAAACAGTGGTCGGTGAATTTGCCATTCATTTAGCCATCTCAAAAAACCAAAAGGTTTTTTACACCACACCAATCAAGGCCCTGTCAAACCAAAAATATGCCGAGTTAGTGAATCGATATGGTCGCGAGCGAGTTGGTTTGCTTACTGGAGATAACAACCAGAACTCGAATGCACAAATAGTTGTTATGACCACTGAGGTGCTTAGGAACATGATCTATGCCGGCAGCACCTCTTTGATTGAGCTGGGCTATGTGGTGATGGATGAGGTTCACTATCTTGCAGATCGCTTTCGAGGGGCAGTTTGGGAGGAAGTGATTTTGCACCTTCCGAAAGACGTAAAGGTCGCATCACTTTCAGCAACTGTGTCAAATGCTGAGGAATTCGGAGCCTGGCTTGCTGAGGTCAGGGGTGATACTTCAATTGTTGTCAGCGAACATAGACCGGTCCCGCTTCATCAGCATGTTTTATTTGGGGATGAGCTAATTGAACTTTTCGATGCAAAAAGTGGCCAGACAAAGGTAAATCAACACCTTCTGCAAAGGCATCAAAGCAAACTCCGCACCCCCTCGCATAGAACCAGGGGAGGCAAACAGGGCCGTTATATAAAACGCCAAAATCAAATCGAAAGGCTTTCAAAGCCTGAGGTTGTTGAAATACTTGAAGAACAAAATCTTCTCCCAGCAATCTTCTTCATCTTCAGTCGAATCGGATGTGAAAAAGCTGTCGAGGCTTGTTCAAGGTCAAACCTGAGGTTGACCACCAAGGAAGAGCAAGAAGAAATCAGACGGCAGGTTGAGGCTAGGTGTGCATCAATCGCCGATGAGGATTTGGACACTCTAGGCTATTTCGAATGGCTTTCAGCCCTTGAAAAGGGGTATGCCGCCCACCACGCGGGTATGCTTCCAGCTTTCAAAGAGGTCGTTGAAGAGCTTTTTCAGCAGAAGCTCGTGAGGGTTGTTTTTGCAACCGAAACCCTGGCACTTGGAATCAATATGCCGGCAAGAACAGTGGTTTTGGAGAAATTGGATAAATTCAACGGTGAGTCGCGGGTTGGCATCACACCGGGCGAGTACACACAGCTGACCGGTCGAGCTGGCAGGCGAGGAATTGACATCGAGGGTCACAGCGTAATTTTGTGGAGTTCCCAATTGGATCCAAATAGTGTCGCTGGATTGGCCAGCAGGAGAACATACCCACTCAACTCAAGCTTCAAACCCACATACAACATGGGGGTGAACCTCATCTCTGCTTTTGGCCTGGATCTTGCGAGTTCGATATTGGAAAAATCCTTTGCCCAGTATCAGGCCGACAAGAGTGTTGTTGGAATAGCAAGCAACATTGAACAGCGTGAGAAGTCTCTGGCTGGCTACGAGGAGGCCATGGAGTGCCACATTGGGGATTTCAAGGAGTATTCGACTATCAGACGTGACATAACTGACCTTGAGAAGAAGCTGGCTTTCGCAAAAAAACGCGACATGCGCGAATCCAAGGGAAGACACCTTGAAGAAAAACGACTTGCTGAACTAAAGAGAAGACTAAGAGCACATCCCGCACACAGGTGCCCGGAAAGAGAAACCCATGCCCGTTGGGGCGAGCGCTATCAAAAACTAAAGCGTGAGATTGAAAAGGATCTTGAAAAGATTGATTCGAGAACCAATCGTGTAAGCAAAACTTTTGTGCGAATTGTCGCCCTACTGAATCAACTCGGATATCTCCAAGGTGAAGACGAATTAGAGGTGACGCCTAAAGGGGAGAGGCTTGCAAAGATTTACGGTGAGCGAGATCTGTTGATTGCTGAATGCGTAAATCAAGGGGCTTGGAAAGACCTCGACCCGGCCAACCTCGCAGCTCTGGCAGTTGCCTTGGTTTATGAGGGCAAAAGAGAAGATAACGAATATCAACCAAAGATACCCAAAGGTCAATTTGAGGTTGCTCTAGAAAAAACAGAGCGCATACAGCGGGAGTTGGCCGAATTGCAAAACGACTATCAACTGAAGGCTGAGATTCCTCTAGAGCTTGGGCTTTGCTACCCGATGTTCAGGTGGGCAAAAGGGGCAAACCTAGACACGGTTTTGGATATCACTGGGATGCTCCCTGGAGACTTCATCCGCTGGTCAAAACAACTAATTGACCTTCTGGATCAACTTTCTACATCCGCAGATGCCAAGGTTGCCGAAACTGCATATCAGGCAACTGATCTGGTAAAGCGCGGCATAGTTGCCTATAGCTTTTACGTGTAGCGATTAGTCTGGTTTGGTGAAAGCAATGGAACTTTTGTGGCGAATCCCTCTGGGACTAGTCGGTGGCTTAATTGCTCTTTGGACATTCCCAACTGAGAACATTTGGCTTTTGGCGCCAGTGATGGTTTTGGTCATTTCCGCAAGTGTCACCGGAGCAAGCTTCTGGTCGGCAACGCTGGTTGGCTTTGTCGCTGGAATGGCGTTTTATATCGCTCACATCGAATGGATAAGCCAATATCTGGGTCCTGTTCCGCTGATTGCGCTGTCTGTTTTACAGTCGCTGTATTTTGGTTTGGGCCTGGGTGCCTGGGCGTTTTTATACTCAAGGATCTCCAAACAAAAAGGGTTCTCCTCGCCGCTGGTATTGGCTTTGGTGTTTGCATCAGTGTGGACTGCAAGAGAGTGGCTTGCCAATAATTTTCCCTATGGGGGATTCCCTTGGTCAAGGCTTTCGATGACCCAGGCTGACTCTGTGCTTGCCAATTACACATTCCTGGGAGGAATGTCGCTGACAAGCTTTGCCGTTGCCTTCATCGGCGTGTCATTATTTTTTACAATCAAGCTTGTTAGAGAGCAAAACAAGTTGCCAATTTCAAGTGCGGTTTCCATCGTTGCAATCTTTGTCATTGGTCTGTTGATACCTGTAGGAAGCACCGAGAAGGTGGGGGAGATAAGGATTGCAGCTGTTCAGGGAAACGCAAACGCTGGATTGTTTGCCAACCCCGACAGGGGCAGCATTCTAAGAAACCACCTCAGCGCCTCCGAACAGATTCCAAATAGCGAGATTGGTGACATCGATCTGATCGTTTGGCCCGAAAACGCAAGTGATATCGACCCCCTCAGAAACCCTGACATCCAGGAACAGATCGAGGATTATGTTGCAGAATACTCAGCGCCTCTTATTTTTGGAACGATAACTGAGCGAAACGGGCAGGTTTTCAACTCCAGTTTGTATTGGGACAACGAGGGGCTCAGGGACTATTACGACAAGAAGCGTCCCGTTCCTTTTGCAGAGTATGTCCCACACAGAGAGTTCTATCGCTTCTTCGCTGCTGATTTGATTGACCTAATCAATCGCGATTACTCATTTGGAGTGAGAGATGGAATCTATGAGCTGGAAGAGGCGACCGCTGGAACTCTGATTTGCTTTGAGATAGCTGAAGATGACATCCCCAGGGAATTAGTAGATGATGGTGCGCAGATTATTCTTTCGCAGACCAATAATGCCGATTTTGGATTTTCTGACGAGACCTATCAGCAAGCAGCCATTGCCAAGTTAAGAGCCATTGAGACCGGCAGGGTGGTAGTGAACATATCGACCGTTGGAAAAAGTGTTATCTATAACGCCGATGGTTCAACCATTGATGAAGTTGACTGGTTTGAGCCAGCAGTGATGGTCGAAACTGTTGATCTGCGAGAGGGTAAAACCCCCGCGATGCAGTTTGGCCTCGCAATTGAATTTCTAAACCTTGCAGCTGCCGCTGGATTACTGGTGTGGAGCATTAGAACTAAACCACTAAAGCGAAGGTCTAAGAGAAGAAGACGTTAGAGGTCTGCCTCGCCACGCTTGCGCTTGGCTCTGAGCATTTCGATTCGCTCGGCTAGAAGATCTTCAAGCTCCTGATGAGACCTTCTCTCAAGAAGCATGTCGTAGTGAGTTTTAGGACCGTCATCATCAGCGGTTAGAGCCTCAATAGTCTTTCCCTCAACAGAGCGAATTGCTGTTTTTGAACACTTTGAACACTGCCAACTGTCGGGAACCTCGGCATCAGCTGCAAAAACAACCTTGGTCTCGTGCGTATTTGGGCAGATGTAAACCTGCTCTTGTCGCTCGGAAAGGCGAACACCAGCCTCGCTTTCGAGTGATTGCTGACCAATCCTCATACCGCGCATTGTCTGATTCAATATCTGCCTCTCCTTGGTAGTGGGGTGAACACCCGCAGAAGGCAATAACTTCCCCTTTTTCTAACTTCTCAGGGAATTAGGAGCTAAATCCACTCGATCGGTAACAATCCCGGTTGCAAACTGCGAAAGCCTTTGCATCTCTTCGGGGTCATTTATTGTCCAGTAGTGCAATTGCAAACCAAGATTTCGAATGGCACGCGTGAACCTGGGGGAGTCGAATCTCAATATGGAGCGACTAACCGGAATTTGAAGTGCATGAAAATCACGCTTGATGGCTTTCAGCAGGGGAGAGGCCAGCAAATTCGCCCCATACATCCTCAAAAACGTGCTGGCATCAGCACTTGACGCCGTGAGCCGACTGGTCTTATCGAGAATCAGTTGCCTGGTTCTGTAATTGAAGCTGGATAACAAGACACGTTGATGGGCTGCAAGTCTTTCCAATACATCAGCAGTTGGAGAAACAGCCGCGGCAGTTTTCAAATCGAGGTTGAACCTACCGTTTGGGAAATGTTTCAATGCCTCTTCTAGCGACGGTATTGAGCCACCGGAACTCAATTTGAGTTGCTTTATTTCATCAAAACTTAGTTCCGAGACCTGTTTGTCAATTCCTGCGACCCTTTTGAGGTCACTGTCGTGAAATAGCACCGCAACACCGTCTTTGGTTGCCTGAATGTCACTTTCTAAATGTGTTGCACCGTGCTCTAGGGCTTCTGAGAAAGCCTCCAGGGTGTTCTCATCAACATCGTCTCTGTGTTGGCTTAGCCCGCGATGAGCAAGCAGGCAAAATTCCCCTTCAATGAAATAAGCCATAACACCCCTAAGCTTTGGATGTGAATCAGTCTATGTCGATGAAATCCTTGGTCCGCGTAATTATCGGACTGTTCATTTATGGTGGCGGATTGGCACTGATGGTCAGCGCCGAGATCGGCTTATCGCCCTGGGATGTTCTGGCAATGGGAATCAGCATTCAAACCAGCCTCAGTTTTGGTTGGGCCACTGTATTGGTATCAGGCCTGGTTCTGCTTCTTTGGATACCGCTGAAGGTCAAACCAGGCGTTGGATCAATATTGAACGCCATCTTGGTGGGCCTCTTTGCAGACCTCTGGTTGCTATTTTTACCAAGCTACGAGCTAATGGTGACCAAAATTGCCATTTTTTCTCTGGGTACAGTGACAATCGGCCTGGCCACCGGATTGTATATTTCTGCCGGACTGGGAAAAGGTCCTAGAGATGGTCTAATGGTCGGAACCGCCGAGAGAACTAAGAAGCCATTTTGGATAATCAGAAGCTTCTATGAAGTCACCGTCTTGATAATTGGATTCTCGCTTGGTGGCCCGGTTGGCTTGGGAACAGTTATCTTCGTGGTTTCGATTGGTTACCTGACTCAATTGGGACTGCAGCTGTTCAAGCTGGCAAACCGTAAGGGAATAATATAGCTGCCGATAATATACATTATGTAAAGTAGTTTTTTCAGGCAGAGTGTGAAGCCTTTGTCCACTCCTCTAGCTTCTGCTTTGCATCACCAGATTCAATCGCCGCTAGACACTTGTCTAGGTTCTCTGTGAGTCTGGCTGTGATGTTTTTGGATACCGAATCAGGATTAGTTGCCAATTCATAAGCAACCAAACCGGATGCAGCGTTGAGTGCCACCATGGTTTTGACCTGTTCCTGGTTTTCAAATTTGTTTCCAGCGAAGAGATCAGTTGCCACCTGTGCGTTTTGTCGGGCGTCTCCGCCAAGTAACTGATCGATGGTTGACTCATTGAGCCCTAAATCGGATGCGATTATTCTGTGTTCACGAATTTCACCCTGGGAGACCTCCCAGAGGCTGTTTTCTGAAGTTGTAGAAAGTTCATCCATGCCATCGTCTGCCCTGAAAACCAGCCCGGTCCTCCCTCTGGCACTCAGTTCCTTAGCCATAAGCGGTGCTCCGCGTTTGTCGCTCACACCCAGAGCCGTTGCTATTGGCTGAACAGGGTTAGCTAGCGGGCCAAGGAAATTAAAGGTTGTCGGTATTCCAAGTTGCTTTCTAACTGGAGCCACATGCCTCATGGCCGGGTGGAAAACCGGTGCAAAAAAGAAAGTGATGCCTGCTTTATTGAAAACCTCGGCAACCTGCTGCGGTGATAAATCTAATCTGATGCCTAAAACTTCCAGCATCTCACTGGCTCCTGTTTTGCCGCTGGCCGATCGAGATCCGTGCTTCAATACAGGAACATCGCAGCTGGCGGCAACTATTGAGGCCATCGAAGAGATGTTGACAGTTCCAAACATGTCTCCCCCGGTGCCAACAATGTCCACGGCGTCATTTCCTGTTTCAAGCAAAACCGCGTTGTCGAGCATCACGTCCACCAAACCAGCTAATTCCTGAACAGTTTCACCTTTTGATCTGAGTGCCATCATCAAGGCACCCATTTGTGACTCGGTTGCATCGCCGTTCATAATTTCTCGCATTGCCCAAGAAGACTCTTCCCGAGACATATTTTCACCAGCAAGCAGCTGATTGAGGATTTGAGGCCAAGTTGGTTCTGACATGCCCAAATACTACTCGCCACGGTTGGGCAAAGGATAAAGAAATAGTTTAGAATATTGACTATGTCTGCCACTAATGTAACCGGAGCGCCGGTTATAAATCGCCCCAACGCGACCTCTGTTGGAACAATTGTTTGGCTCGGCAGCGAGGTTATGTTCTTCGCCGCCCTGTTTGCAATGTACTTCAGTCTTCGTGCTGGTGCGCCAGCGCTATGGGAAAACGACACTCAGCTTCTGAATGTTCCTTTTGCCCTTGTAAATACAATCATCTTGGTCTCTTCGTCATTCACCGCTCAGTTTGGTGTTTTTGCTGCGGAGAGAATGCAGCCCAGAGCCACTGGGCTCTCCCCTGCTAAGTGGGGAATGGTTGAGTGGTTTATGCTCACCTACCTACTCGGATCTATCTTTGTCGCCGGTCAGGTTTGGGAGTATGCAATTCTGGTGAGTGAGGGCGTCACCATTAGCTCTAATTCATATGGTTCGGCTTTCTATATAACAACAGGTTTCCACGGTCTACACGTTGCGGGAGGACTAATTGCTTTCTTGCTGGTGGTAGGGCGTGCATTTGCGGCGAAACGATTTGGCCACAAAGAAGCAACAGCAGCGATTGTCACCAGTTACTACTGGCACTTCGTTGATGTTGTCTGGATTGGTTTGTTCCTAGTGATTTACGTTTTGAGGTAATGGATATGGCTGAAAAGAAATCGATAAGAAGAAAGCCTTGGGCTACCTCTCTGGTGATTTTGTTAGGGCTTATCTTGAGTGGTGGTGGTTACGCTGTCGCGACCACCACAGTTCAGAATGAGACCTCCAGTGCAGAGCTGGTCGAAGAGGGTCGCAAGCTATTCCTTGCAAACTGTGCAACCTGCCACGGCATGAACAGTGAAGGAACCGAAGCTGGACCTTCGTTGATTGGTGTTGGTGCAGCAAGTGTTGATTTCCAGGTTGGAACCGGACGTATGCCCGGTCAAGCCAGCGGAGTTCAGCTTAGAAAGAAGCCAGTTCAGTTCACTGAGGAGCAGATCGCAGCAATGGCCGTGTATGTAGCCTCACTGGCTCCCGGTCCAGCGATTCCCGATGAAAAGTATCTGGATAACACAGGTGATGCGAACCACGGAAGTATGTTGTTCAGGATCAACTGTGCGATGTGCCACAACGCTGTGGGTGCCGGTGGAGCCTTGACCGAGGGTAAGTTTGCACCAGGCCTTGAGGGCGTGACCGAAAAGCACATCTATGAGGCTATGGTCACAGGTCCTCAGAACATGCCAGTATTCAGTGATGCCAACCTCACCCCCGAGGACAAAGAGGACATCATCACCTATCTGAAATATGTCGAGGAGAACGACAGTGTCGGTGGCTTTGAGCTTGGATCAATTGGTCCAGTCGCCGAGGGATTATTTATCTGGATTTTTGGGTTCGGGTTCATAATTGCCATCACTGTTTGGCTAACGAGTAGGGCTAACTAAGAACATGAGTGATCTAGAGAAGCGTAACGACGACCACGAAAACGAGCACGTCTATGACGGTGGCTCGGCTGTAGTACCCTCTGACAAGATCGAGAATCCAGGTCTTGAGCCCCACCGTCCCAGGCTTACTGATACAGACCTAAAAGCTGCCGCTAGGGCTGAAAAGCAGGTTGCTGGACTGTTTGCAGTCTCCATAATCGGAGCAATCATTGCTGTTTGGGGCTACGTTGCTTTCCCAATCACCGGGGAAGACCTTGTAAACACGCGCTACAACGCGTTGTGGGTTGGTGTCGGCATGGCCTTGAGCTTGCTAGGGCTTGGATTCGGAGCAGTTCACTGGGCAAAGACTCTTATGCCCGACCACGAATTGACAGAGGACCGTCATCAGTCCCGCTCGGAGCCAGAGACACGTGCCAAGGCAGTCGAAATTCTCAACATGGCAGGAGATGAATCTGGTCTCTCGAGAAGAAAACTAATCCGCCGAACCATGTTTGGTGCCCTAGCTGTTCTGCCAATCCCAGCAGTTGTCTTGTTCGGTGACCTAGGCCCTGCAGGAGTCGGCGACAAAATGCGTGTGACTATGTGGGATAGGGGCGTAAGGCTTACCCGTGACCCGAGTGGTGTTCCCATCAAGGCCAGTGAGGTGACCCTGGGTAGTGTTTTCCACGTCATTCCCGATGGATTGAACGACCTCTACCACAAGCTAGATGAGAAGGCTAAGGCTGCTGTATTGCTAGTGCGCGTGAACCCCGGTGTTTTGAATGAACCAGAGGATCGCAAGGGTTGGTCTTATGACGGAATTGTTGCCTACTCAAAGATTTGTACTCACGTTGGGTGCCCAGTTGCTCTTTACGAGCAGCACACCCACCACCTATTGTGCCCGTGTCACCAGTCGACATTCGACTTGGCTGATAACTGCAAGGTTATTTTTGGCCCTGCAGCGCGTCCTCTACCTCAGCTACCTATTTCGGTGGATGAAGAGGGCTACCTAATCGCACAAAGCGATTTCACCGAACCAGTTGGACCTAGTTATTGGGAGATGTAATGAGCACTACAGAAACAAATAAGGGTCAGCCAGAGGGTTTCGTTGCCAACGCAGCAAACTACATCGACGAGCGGACCAAACTTGGCGGCGGCGTAAAGTTTATTGGCCGAAAGATCTTCCCAGATCACTGGTCATTCATGCTTGGCGAGGTAGCTCTATGGTCATTGATTGTGACCATCATCTCTGGAACGTTCCTAACCTTTTTCTTCAACCCCTCAATGGCGCACGTCACCTACGACGGAGCTTACGCACCGTTGAAGGGAACAGAGATGTCAATCGCATATGCGAGTGCTCTAGACATCTCTTTTGAAATCCGTGGTGGATTGCTAATGCGTCAGGTGCACCACTGGGGTGCTCTGTTGTTTGTTGCCGCAATGGGGCTTCACATGTTGAGAGTCTTCTTCACAGGAGCATTCCGTAAGCCAAGAGAGCTCAACTGGGTTATTGGATTCCTACTGTTCGTGATGGGAATGGCTGCAGGCTTCACCGGCTACTCACTTCCAGATGACCTACTTAGCGGTAACGGTCTAAGAATTATTGATGGAATGCTGAAGGGTATACCGGTAGTAGGAACAGCAGTTTCAAGTGGTTTCTTTGGTGGCGAGTTCCCAGGAACTGAGGTCATATCAAGGCTTTACTCGCTGCACATCATGATTGTCCCAGCGTTGATTTTGGTGCTTGTAGCACTTCACATGGCGCTGCTTATCATCAATAAGCACACCCAGTATCCAGGTCCAGGAAAGACTGAGTCCAACGTAGTTGGATACCCAGTGCTACCTGTTTACGCAGCAAAAGCAGCTGGATTCTTCTTCATCGTATTCGGCGTAATCATGGCGATATCGGCAACATTCACGATTAACCCAATTTGGAACTACGGACCATACGACCCCTCCCCTGTTTCAGCAGGAACCCAGCCCGACTGGTATATCGGTTGGCTTGACGGTGCGCTGAGATTGGCTCCTGGAAACCTAGACATGGTTATCTTTGGCCACACCTATCCAATGGGAATCCTTGTGCCGATGGTGATCAGCTTGGTCTTCCTTGCAGTCGTTGCGGTGTACCCATTCTTGGAGCAGTGGGTAACAGGTGACCGCCGTGAGCACCACCTGCTGGACCGCCCACGTAACGCCCCCACCAGAACTGGTATCGGGGTAGCTGGAGTTGTGTTCTATGCAATCCTGTGGGCTGGAGCGTCAACCGACCTTATTGCCTACAACTTCCAAATGTCCCTGAACCACGTATTGACTGCCATGCAGGTCTTGTTGGTTATCGGGCCATTTATAGCCTTCTTCATCACCAAGCGAGCCTGCCTGGCGCTGCAGCGAAAGGACCGCGAGCTGGTGCTTCATGGTCGCGAGACTGGACGTGTTGTAAGGCTGCCAAACGGAGAATACATCGAAGTTCATGAGCCGCTGGATAAGTATGAGCTATACAAGCTCGTCGACTTCAAGGATTATGAGCCAGTTTTGGCAAGGCCAAATAAGGACGGCAAGATCACTGCAATGGGCAAGTTCCGTGCAGCTCTGACCCGCTTCTACTTCGAGGACAGGATCACGCCGGTCACGAAGACAGAACTAGAAGAGGCACGTCACCACGCTGACCACGACCTTACTCAGAAAGAGGCTCAGAAATCTCTGGAAGAAGCTAAGTAGATCTAGCTAGATTGAGAAGACCCCTTTAGCATGATTTGCTGAAGGGGTTTTCTTTATCGCTACTCACCCAGAATCTTCAGCAGCTTGGTAGCTCTGCCGCCAACGCTCTTCCATGGACTCTCAGTTAGAGACTCTAAATCTCGCTTGAGCCATGGCTTGATGGTGGGGTCCGATTCCATGAATTCGAATAGCACCTGCATAGTTGTGTTCTGAACTATCCAATCTGGATAAAACAGGTTTTGTTTCATAATCTTGACCGCGGCGACTAATTCATCCTTGTTGAACCTGTCCCTAAGGAGCCCAAAGACGATAGCTAAAGTCCATTTTGTCGAGGCCTGATCGATTTGCGAGATCTCATCAAACAACTTCTGGATATGTTCATATATCCATTCGGGTTGTTGTTGACATACCCGCTTTAGGCAGCTTGAAGTCCTTAGGCGGACTACGGGATCCTCGCTTTTATAGCAATCCAACAAGACAGGTAGCAGTGACTTGTTATTCAAGACCTGACTCGTGACCAGTTCAGTCTCACCTAAGGAGTTTGGATGTCCGCCAGAGAGGAGCTTCTCGAAACTGCTCTCTCTCATCTCGGACTAGTGCGCAAAACGACCCCTGCTGTGTTCGTATACCCAGCCAATGACTCCAATGATTGAGAACCCCACACCAATGAAAAATAGCCACCAATCAACTGCGAGAGCTGTGAATACGATTGCAGCTGATGCTGATAGATAGATCGGCCACCAGCTCCAAGGAGCAAAGAACCCGACCTCGCCGGCTCCATCTTCAATCTCAGCATCAAGCTGATCCTCCGGCAGAAGCTCGCCTTTTTTCATTCCGCTCTGGAGGTAGAACGCTATAAAGCTAGTGAGGAAAATCAGGAAGCCAATAACAGCGGTCCCGATGATTTCAACAGCACCAAAGTAAAACCAGGACCATGCAACATATCCCGCTGTTGCAAGAGCGAAAAAGGCGGTTAGTATCCAAAGAAGACTGACGTTGGTTTTCATTAGCTAACTCCTGCGCCTTCCTTGACGGCCTGCTTAGCTTCTGGCGAAGCGTATTCAGGGTGGTTCATGTCAAAGGCTGGGCTTTCAGAACGAATCCTTGGGATTGAGTGGAAATTGTGCCTTGGGATTGGGCTTTCTGTTGCCCACTCAAGACTGCGTCCGTAACCCCATGGGTCTTTCAATTCGGTCTTCACTCCCCTGCGGGTGGTTACCCAGACGTTCCAGAAGAATGGAAGCATCGATGCCGCAAGAATGATTGATCCAAATGATGACAACGTGTTCATCCAGGTAAAGCCATCTTCGGGTAGGTATGTGGCATACCTTCTAGGCATACCCATTACACCCAACCAGTGCTGCACCAAGAAGGTTGTGTGGAAACCGACGAACAATACCCAGAAATGAATCTTTCCAAGACGCTCGTTCAACATCTTTCCAGTGAACTTTGGCCACCAGAAATAGAAACCTGCGAACATAGCGAATACCACTGTTCCGAAGACCACGTAGTGGAAGTGGGCCACCACGAAGTAGCTATCTGAAAGGTGGAAGTCAAGAGCTGGGCTTGCCAAGATCACGCCGGTGAGACCACCGAACACGAAAGTGACCAAGAAACCAAGTGACCAAAGCATCGGGGTTTCGAACGTTATCGACCCTCGCCACATCGTTCCAATCCAGTTGAATATCTTTACACCCGTTGGCACCGCAATCAGCATGGTGGTGAATGCGAAGAATGGAAGCAAGACCTGACCGGTGACGTACATGTGGTGAGCCCATACGGTCATTGAAAGAGCTGCAATAGCGATGGTTGCGTAAACAAGTGTCTTATAACCAAAGATTGGCTTACGGCTGAATACCGGGAAAATCTCTGAGACGATTCCGAAGAATGGAAGCGCAATGATATAGACCTCTGGGTGGCCAAAGAACCAGAAAAGGTGTTGCCACAACAGCGCTCCACCGTTTTCTGGATCAAATATGTGTGCTCCGAATCGACGATCCGCGCCAAGAGCAAACAATGCTGCTGCCAGTGGAGGGAAACACATAATTACAAGAATGGATGTAACCAGAGTGTTCCAGCTAAAGATCGGCATTCTCCACATAGTCATACCCGGTGCACGCATAACCAGGATGGTGGTGATGAAGTTCACGGCACCCAGAATGGTTCCAAACCCACCCATGGCAAGACCAAATACCCATAAGTCTCCACCGATACCGGGCGAGAACGTCGTATTGGACAATGGCGCATAGGCAAACCAACCAAAGCTAGCGGCACCCTGCGGGGTGAAGAATCCTGCTACTGCGATCAATCCACCGAAGGTGAAGATCCAGTAGGACAGTGCATTTAGCCTTGGGAAGGCAACATCCGGGGCACCGATCTGCACCGGCATAATTACGTTTGCAAATCCAGCAAACAGAGGTGTTGCAAACAACAGAAGCATGATTGTTCCGTGCATTGTAAATAACTGGTTGTACTGCTCTTTGGTTTGAACAATCTCAAGTCCGGGCAGTGCTAACTGCGCACGAATTACAAGCGCCATCAAACCACCGATAAGGAACCAAATGAATGTGGTGATTAGGTACAGGTAACCAATCTTTTTGTGATCGGTGGTCGTAATCCAATCAACAATGACCTGGCCCTTGGTCTTTTTGGGGGCGCTGGAAAATCCAGAGGTGGAGCGGGGTTCGGTTATGGTTGCCATTGCCTTATCCTCTTATCTCCGGGTTGTTTCCCGGCAAGTTTTGGTTTCTATCTAGTTCAACTCCAAGTTTTCCGACCTGGCCCTTTGCTGCCAGAGCCGACATCTGAGCTTCGTACTCAGCTTCAGAAACAACCTCCACGTTAAAAAGCATCATTGAGTGGAATTCTCCACAGAGCTCAGCACACTTTCCAACATATGTTCCCTCTTTTTCAGGGATGAAGTACATGTGATTTGTTCGACCTGGGAACATGTCTTTTTTATACAAAAATTCAACTACCCAGAACGAGTGGATCACATCTCGAGCCATTAGGTCAATCTGTACTTTTTGCCCAACTGGCAGGTACAGCGTTGGCAGATCGTCAAAGTTTCCTGTCTCGGTCGTTCCGTCATACTGCGCCTGGATACCAGTTTCGTAAACATTGGAATCGACATAGTTGAAATCCCAACTCCACTGCTTACCAATTGCCTCGATGGTCACATCCGGCTCGTCAAATTCTGCTTCAATCGCTGCCATGTCGCGTGCGGTGAAGGCAAAGAATCCAACGACCAAAATCAGTGGAACTACCGTGAAGAGAGTCTCAATGGGCATGTTGTAGCGGAGCTGCTGGGGCATCGCCGTCTCACCTTTGCGGCGCCTGTAGACAATGATTGCCCATGCCATAAGACCCCAAGCGATTGCTCCAACCACGAGCAAAACAATCCAGCTTGTTGTCCACAAACCAGTAATTCGATCGGTGTGGTTGGTAATACCCGGCTCTCCGGGAAGCCATCCGCGCTGGGCCTCCACGCTACACCCGGTTAATAGCAATGCTAGAGCGCTGGCAGATGCCACCGCAGTAATAAGGCGTCGATTTAGCAATATCGCCCTTTCAAGTTGACAGACTTTAGCCAATTCTAAAACAAAAACCCCTCCTGCGTGGGCCGCAAGAGGGGTTTTTAGAACTTCTTTTAGCTAAATGAGTCTCCGCAGGCGCAGGAGTCACTCGCATTTGGATTATCGATGGTGAAACCCTGCTTCTGGATAGTGTCCTCGAAGTCAATTGTTGCGCCATCTAGGTAAGGAACACTCATCGGGTCAACCACAACCTCAACGCCGTCAAATTCAGCGAGAGCGTCGTCTTCGGTGAGTCTCTCGTCAAAGAAAAGTTGATAAATCAATCCTGAACAACCACCTGGTTCAACGGCAATGCGAAGTCTTAGATCATCTCGTCCTTCTGCGTCCAGCAGTGCTTTCACCTTTGCTGCCGCTTCCTCGCTTAGCTTCACGCCATGAGTTGACACTGCCTGTGACATTGAACCTCCTAAATCCATAGCCCTATTCTGCATGAATTCTATTCGCTTGTAAAAGTATTAACCCGTGAGTTTGGATTGCCTTCCTGAAAGTCGGCAAGTGTTGAGATTCATTTGGTGAGTGTGCTCTGGCATCGGGGTCTTCAATACCTGTAACAATCACCTCTGACTCCGGAAACTTATTTACAAATTCAGCTATAAATGGGATTGATCCACCAACACCCATGTTCATGGCAGGTTTCTGATATGCAGCTTCCATTGCATCCTTTGCAAGGGTTGTGGCCCAGGAGTCAGCGGCCAAATAGGGGCTGCCTAGCTCGGTCGACAAAAACTCAATCTTCGACCCAAACGGAACATTGGTAAGCAGATGTTTTTTGATGTGAGCCAGAGCTGAGTCCGGGTCGTCATTTGGAGCAATTCGAGCGCTAATTTTGCATTTGGTTGTTGCCTGCAAAGTGTTCGAGCTTTTACTGACGGTTGGGTTATCAATACCTATAACTGTGATTGAAGGTTGGTACCAGCTTCTATCTACAAGACTGCCTTCGCCGATCAGCTCAACCCCTTCCAAAACCCCGGACTGAGCCCGTATGAATTGTTCGGGGACCTCGATTCCAGAGTCGGGCATTGCCTTTAGACCCTCAACAGCAACAGACCCATGTTGATCATGAAGAGATGACAGCAGCTTCGTCAAAGCCAGCATTGAATCCGGCACCACTCCCCCAAAAACACCGGAGTGAAGCGGGTGATCGAGAGTTGAGATTTCAAACTCCAAGCTAACCAAGCCCCTGAGCGAGGTTGTGAGGGCGGGGGTGTCAAGTTCAAAGTTGCCACTGTCTGCAACAACAATCAGGTCAGATTTCAACAGTTCCCTGTTTTGATCAAGGAAAGTTGAAAAATTGGGTGAGCCTATTTCTTCCTCTCCCTCGATAAAAACGGTAACTCCAACATTTATCTCCGCAGGATTCTTCTTCAGCATCTCACAGGTTGCCAAATGAGTTATCACTCCCGCTTTGTCATCACTTGCACCCCGGCCAAATAAACGCTCGCCGATAACAGTTGGTTCAAACGGGTCTGTGTTCCAAAGCTCAAGATCGCCTGCTGGCTGAATGTCGTGATGAGCGTATAAAAGCACCTGTGGATAGCCAGGCTTCGCCTGCCTTTTGGCAACAATTGATGGGGTTCCATCCGGTCCAGACTGAATTATCTCGACTGTGTCAAAAAGTCCGGTTTCAGCGAATAAATCACGAATCCTCTCTGAAGACTCGATAAGTGGCTGACTATCGACATCTTTCCAAGCAAGCGAAGGAATTCTCACCAAATCTCCCAGTTGCTTCAGTTTTGATTCGAAGTTATCTTCCGTCCAAGAATTCACGTATTCGACCAGTTGTGGCTCTAGGCCCTGATATTTGAAACTCATGAGAGTAATCTAGTTGGAGTTAGCGAGGATTATTTTGGAAGAAAAAGAGAACGTCACCGGCAAGGGAAGACCGACCCCTTCGCGCAAGGAGCAAGAAAAACTTAGAAAAAAGCCTCTTGTTGGCAATAAAAGCAAGGAGGCTAAGCGGATTGAGAAGCAAAGGATTCGCGAGGAAAGAGCGAAAATCCGCGAAGGCATGATGGCCGGCGAGGAGCGCTACCTAACCAGCCGAGATCGTGGTCCGCAGCGCAAGATGGTAAGAGACTTGGTTGACTCCAGGTTCACTGTCGGTGAATTGGTTTTGCCTGGTCTTGTGGTTGTTGTGATGGTTACATTCGTTGATTCCATCGAGGTTCAGTTTTACTCCCTGGTTGCTATGTGGGCATTATTCCTGGCGGTAGCATTCGATGCCTTTATGCACGGTTTCAGGGTGAAGCGCAGACTTGTTGAAAAATACGGTGCGGACAAAGTTGAAAAAGGTGTTCGCTGGTACGCAGCTATGCGCTCAATTCAAATGCGTTCCCTTAGGATTCCAAAACCACAGGTCAAACGAGGAGAAAAGATCTAAGTGCAATACAGATACCTCGGAAACAGCGGGTTCAAAGTTTCAAGCCTTATTTACGGAAACTGGCTAACACACGCAAGTCAGGTTGCCAACGAGGAGGCAAAAAAGACTGTTCACGCCGCACTAGATGGTGGGATAACAACTTTTGACACCGCTGACACATATGCCAATTTGGCAGCTGAAGAGGTTTTGGGTGACGCCCTAAGCGGGCAGCGCCGTGAGGGCATAGAGATTCTAACCAAGGTTTACTGGCCGGTAGCTGAGCGGAAGCCCAATGATCACGGTCTCTCTCGTAAGCACATCATGGAGTCCATTAACGGCTCACTGAAGAGACTGAAGACTGATTATGTAGATCTTTACCAGGCCCACCGCTTCGACTACGAGACTCCCCTTGAGGAGACCATGACCGCATTCGCAGACATTGTCAGAAGCGGCAAAGCGCTTTATATCGGTGTCAGCGAATGGACTGCCGAGCAAATTGAGGCAGGAGCAAAACTGGCCAAGGAGCTAAATTTTCAACTGATTAGTTCACAACCTCAGTATTCGATGCTCTGGAGAGTGATTGAAGAAAAAGTCATCCCGGCAAGCGAAAAACACGGTCTAAGTCAAATAGTTTGGTCACCAATGGCAGGTGGTGTGCTGACCGGCAAGTATCTCCCGGCCGAGCAACCAGCGGCTGGCACAAGAGCGAGTGATCCCGAGACCTCTGGTTTTATGGAAAAGTTCATGACCGAGCAAACTTTGACTCGTGTTCAGAAACTGAAACCACTGGCTGAGGAGCTTGGCGTCAGCATGGCGCAGTTCTCACTGGCCTGGACTCTGCAGAACACTAATGTTTCGGCAGCAATCGTGGGAGCAAGAAGCCCAGAGCAAATCAAATCCAACCTTGGGGCGGATGAGGTCGAGATTCCAAAAGAGATCATGAAGAAAGTCGATGAGATTTTGGGAGATTCGGTTGTCAGTGACCCATCGCTAACGAAATCTCCACCGGAGAGACTGGTCTAGAGCTTTTTTTGGATTCTCTTTGGCCATAGCGGGCCACCATAGACAAAGCCTGTATAAACCTGCACTAAGTCGGCGCCAAGCTCTAGCCTCTGACGGATTTCAGCTTCCGTCTCAATTCCACCAACCGATATCAGCGTCTTGCTCTGAAGCTTTGGTCTCAAAAGGGTAATCAGCTCTCTGGCTCGGGTTGCTAAAACCGGACCAGAGAGACCTCCGGCCTGGTTCAGCTCAGTTGGCTTTGCGCTCATACCTGCTCTGGAGATAGTTGTATTGGCGGCAATCATGCCTGCTAAATCGTGCTTCATTACCAAATCTGCAATATTCAAAGCGTCCTCATCGCCTAGGTCCGGAGCGATTTTGATAAGCAATGGAGTAGCACCGATCTCACCCTTTACGGCCTCAATAATCGGAGTCAACGCCTCGGCGTTCTGAAGATCTCTCAATCCGGGCGTGTTTGGACTGGAGACATTGATGACAAAATAGTCCCCGAGCCCCGCCAATTCCCTTGCACTGATCGCATAATCCTCTGCCGCCCGGTCAAGCTCGGTGATCTTGGATTTACCAAGGTTGATACCAATCACAGGCAAGTCACTGCTCGTTTCGCGCAGTTTTCGCAGACGGCTGGCAAGTGCTTTAGATCCGCGGTTATTGAATCCCATTCTGTTGATCAATGCTCTGTCTTTGACCAGCCGGAACATCCTTGGCTTTGGGTTTCCTGGCTGAGCCAGGGCGGTGGCGGTTCCAACCTCCACATGCCCAAAGCCCAGAGCATAGAGCTCTCTGATTAGCTCGCCATTTTTATCAAATCCAGCCGCCATTCCCAATGGTCCGTTGAAGTCAAGTCCCATTGCTTGAAAGCGAGTGAGCTTTATTGGTCTAATCAGGCGAAGTCGATAGAGAATCTTTATAGTCGTTGCGCCAAGATGGTGGGCAAACTCCGGGTCCAACCTTTTGAGAAAAAGTTTGAATAGCAGTCTATAAATCACTGGTCTCTCAACTCGTTAATTGCCATTTCGAAATCCTCCAGTGAGTCCCAAGCTTGATAAACACTGGCAAACCGCATATAGGCAACCTGATCTAGCTGCCTTAGTGGTTCCAAAATAGCAAGGCCGATCTCGTGAGCCTCAATATTCGCTGACCCTGATTGCCTAAGTGTCTCCTCAACGGTTTGAGCCAATTTGGCTAAGTCTCCATCGGTAACAGGTCTGCCCTGACAAGCCTTCCTAACTCCCGAAACAATTTTGTCTCTACTAAAAGGCTCAACAACACCTGAGCGCTTTGTGACCATCAGACTTGCGGTTTCGATGGTTGAGAACCTTTTTCCGCACTCAGGGCACTGCCTGCGCCTACGAATACTACTCCCATCGTCACTGGTTCTGGAATCAGTGACCTTTGAATCCTCATGCCTACAAAATGGACAGTGCATTATTTGTCTCTCCTGGCTGTGATGGCTTCCCCGTGGGCTGGTAGACCCTCAGCCGAACTGAAGCTGACTAGTTTTTGCTCAAGATTCAAAAGCTCCTGTTTTGAATAATCGATCACTTGTTGCACCCTCAAAAAGCTCAATACCCCAAGACCAGAACTGTGTTTTCCCTGACCTCCGGTTGGCAAAACGTGGTTCGATCCTGCCATGTAATCTCCAAGGCTCACCGGTGAATACCCGCCAATGAACATCGCTCCTGCGTTGGTTATTTGATCTGCGAATCTATTGTTCTCACTGAGCTGAAGACTCAAGTGTTCAGCTGCGTATTCGTTTGCTGCGGTGACTAGCGAGTGCTCTGCGCTGACAACCAAAATCAGTGACTGCGGACCACCTAGGCTGACTTTCGCCCTATCAGAATTTGCCGTTAGCTCCAGTGTCTTTTCCAGCTCCGCGTTGACTCGCTCGGCGAAGTTCATGGAGTTTGTAACAAGTACGCAGGCGGCGTTTTCATCGTGTTCTGCCTGGCTTAGAAGATCTGCAGCAACAAAAGATGGCTCCGCGGAGTCGTCAGCCAAAACCATGATTTCTGTTGGGCCCGCTTCGCTGTCGATCCCGATCAGACCCCTCAGGGCTCTTTTGGCAGCTGCCAAATAGATATTTCCTGGACCGGTAAACATCCGAAAGGGATTCATCTCCAATGACTCGATGCCAAATGCTGCCGCTGCAACTGCTCCGACGCCACCGATTGCATAAACCTCTTCCACGCCCAAAAGCTTTGCTGCAGCTAAAACTTGGACTGCGGGCAATCCATCTGCTTGCGCTGGCGAGAACAGACCGATTCTTGGAACACCTGCGACCTGGGCTGGAACCACGTTCATAATCACACTCGATGGGTAGACGGCTTTTCCACCTGGTGCATAAACAGCGACCGAGTCGACCGGAACATATCGTTGAGTAACGCTTGATCCATTGCCAAAACTAGTAGTTACCGACTTTGGCAGGGCATCGCTGCTGGATATTCGAAGACGCTCAATTGACTCGGTCATAGCCGCCAAAAGCTCCGCGTCTATTTGCTCTAGTGATTCAGACAATTGCTCGGAAGAAATTTTCAACATTGGTGTTTTCACGCCATCGAATTGCTCAACCTGACGCCTGATTGCCTTCTCGCCATGTTCCTTGACTTCTGCAATCAACGAATTCACATCCTCCATTACGGATTCAATGCTTTGCTCGGCTCTGGGAAGAATCCGATTTACATCAGTCGGTTTTAGCTCTCCGCTGATTTCAACAATTCGCAATCTTCAGCCTTTCTTGCTTTTCGTTGTTTGCAATCCCTTAACCTTATACGGATGACAAACAAAACTTTGATCGGAGCGGATGCTCTGAAAGCCGCCTTCAGAAGACACGCCTCTGGGATATCGATAATTACCGGAAATGAAAACGGGCAGCCTTTTGGTTTCACCGCCTCCAGTGCCACATCTCTGGGTTCCAACCCACCTTTGGTTTCTCTGAATATTGCTCAAGGATCATCTAGCTACCCGCTGATGACCAAGGGAAGGCTATTGGGTTTGCATGTCTTGGGTTCAGAAAACCTAGGGCTTGCTCAACAAATGGCTGGGGACAAAGAAAAAAGGTTTTCAAGCGAATACCAACTAATGACTGAAGAAGTCCCCGTATTTGAGGATGCTAGTGCAGTTTTGTTCATCCGAATTCGGCAAGTCATTGACGTTGAAAAAAACGCAGTAGTGATCTGTGATGTCGAGTCTGGAATTGAACTTATTGAGCAGTCACCAATTACCTATTACCAGCGTGGTTACCACCAAATAGGTGAACGTCTAGCGGACAACTTCTAACTGATACTCTCAGCTCCCAAAAGTTGCTTGACCTCTCCAAATAATTCCGGGCACACCTGAACTCGATTCGGAAGAACAAAATGCCTATCGCCATCGGCACCCGTTAGCTTCAACTGGACTTCAACTGGACCTTGATAGGTTTCCAATATTTCTCTGAGTTGATCCATTCGCTGCTTGGTTGCCAAGCTGTCGCGGATGTTGAGTGTCACCACTCCCCCATCATCACGACTTGCGTCAATGATTTCCATTGATATCGCAGATGCAGATATGCCGTCGTCTCTTCTAGAGATACGGACCCTAACTGATACCGTTTGGTCAGGAATTAGTTGCTCTTTATATTGCGCGTAGGTCTTTCCCATGAACATCACTTGAATCTCACCGCTAAAGTCCTCAACACTGACTGCGGCATAAGGATTGCCGCTGTTTCTGGCAATCCTGTGATTGACGCCTGTTATCAATCCAGCAAGGGTAAGCATCTCGCCATCGGGCACCTCTGAACGAGCCAGCAGTTGCGCAATGCTTGAATCACTGTTGCGACCAAGAACGGCCTCCTGGCCGCTCAGCGGGTGGTCACTGACGTACAGACCAAGCATTTCTCGTTCGTGAGCTAACTTGTCGCGCTTTGTCCACTCTGGAAGATCAGGGATATTGATTGAGGTTGTGTCCTCTTCCAGCGAACCAAACAGATCCATCTGTCCCAAGGATTCGTTTTTCTTAGTGACACTGGCCGCATCCACCGCATCCTCGTGGATTGCCATGAGCGCTCTTCGGTTATGACCCATTGAGTCAAACGCTCCCGCCTTAATTAGCGCCTCAACCACTCTTTTAGTGCAGGCCTGAGCACTTGCCTTCGCGATGAAATCATTGAAATCTTTAAACGCACCTTTTTGCTCACGGGCTTCGATGATCGCGCTGACAACATTTTTTCCAACGTTTCTAATAGCCCCCAGCCCAAAACGAATATCTTCCCCAGCCGCTGCAAACACCCCGATTGATTCATTAACATCGGGAGCCAAAACCTGAATACCCATTCGCCGACATTCGTTGAGATAAATCGCCAACCTGTCTTTGGAATCACCGATGCTTGTCAGTAGGGCGGCCATGTATTCGGCTGGATAGTTAGCTTTGAGATAGGCAGTCCAGAAGCTTAGGACTCCATAGCCGGCGCTGTGAGCTTTGTTGAAGGCATAATCGGCAAAGGGTAGCAAAGTGTCCCACAGCGCCTTCACGGCAGCCTCAGAAAAGCCCTTAGCTTTCATTCCGTCACTGAATCCAGCAAACTGTTTTGCTAGCTCTTCTGGTTTTTTCTTACCCATGGCGCGTCTCAAAAGGTCTGCTTGCCCCAGTGTGTAGCCGGCCACCTTCTGGGCAACCGCCATTACCTGCTCCTGATAAACAATCAACCCATAGGTCGGGCCCAGAATCTCCTGCAACGGCTCTTCCAATTCCGGATGAATGCTCTCTGGCTGCTGAAGACCGTTTTTACGCTGGGCGTAGTTCGTATGCGAATTCATACCCATTGGTCCAGGCCTATACAAGGCACCAACAGCGGATATGTGCTCAAACTCGCTCGGTTTCAACAACCTCAGCAGGCTTCGCATGTTGTCACTATCAAGCTGGAAGACACCTAAGGTGTCTCCTCTGGATAAGAGCTCGTATGTCTTTTTATCGCTGTTCATATCCAGCGTCTCTAAAACAACCTCTTCGCCTCGATTTCGCTTGATGTTTTCAAGTGCATCATCGATTACCGTGAGATTACGAAGACCGAGGAAGTCCATTTTCAACAAACCGAGTTCTTCACACGGCGGCTGGTCAAATTGGGTGATTATTGCCCCGTCATCCTCGCGCTTCATGATCGGGATTGCATCAGTCAGTGGGACGGCAGACATAATCACCCCAGCCGCGTGAACGCCCCACTGTCTCTTTAGTGATTCAAGGCCCTGTGCTAACTCAAAAATCCTCTTTGAGTCTTCGTCGGTTGAAATCAGCTCCCTAAATTCAGCAGCTTCGCTATAGCGTTCGCTTTCCTTGTTATGTGTATCACTGAGACTTGCATCACGACCTAGGACCATCGGCGGCATTGCTTTGGTGAGCTTTTCACCTGCGGAATAAGGAAGTGCTAACACCCTGGCGGCATCTTTCAGTGCCTGCTTTGCCTTGATGGTTCCGTATGTGACAATCTGCGCGACTCGGTCTGCACCGTATTTTTCAGTGACGTATCGAATAACCTCTGGCCTTCTTCGATCGTCGAAATCGACATCGATATCCGGCATTGAGACACGCTCCGGGTTCAAAAATCGCTCAAAAATCAAATCGTGCTCAAGTGGATCCAACTCAGTTATTCCAAGAGCGTAGGAAACAATTGATGCCGCCGCACTCCCTCGACCGGGTCCAACACGAATTCCCTGTTCCCTTGCCCATGCGATGAAGTCGCTAACGACCAGGAAATATCCCGGGAAACCCATGTTCAAAATCACGTCGATTTCGTATTCGGCTTGTTTTCTAGCATCCTCTGGGATGATTCCGTTGTAGCGGTTATTCATCCCCTTCCAAACCTCTTTTTCAAACCAACTGGCTTCGGTTTCGTCCTCAGGTGTTGGGAACCTGGGCATTAGGTCACGCTTTTCAAAGCTCACCTCACAGCGCTCAGCAACCAGCAGGGTATTGTCACAAGCCTCTGGATAATCGCTAAACAGCTCACGCATCTCGGCAGCTGATTTCAGGTAAAACTCCTGAGAGTCGAACTTGAACCTATTTGGGTCATAAAGATTTGACCCAGACTGAACGCTGAGCAAAGCTTCTTGCGCTTCCCAGTCATCTTTTTTGGTGTAATGAAGGTCATTTGTTGCCAAAAGTGGGATATTCATATCCTTGGCAAGTTTGATCAAATCCGACATCACTCTTTTTTCGATGTCGATACCGTGATCCATCAGTTCGATGAAGTAATTTTCAGGTCCTAGAGCATCGCGCATCCTGGCCGCTGCTTCGCGAGCCTCATCGTATTGACCGAGTCTAAGCCTGGTTTGCACCTCGCCACTGGCACACCCGCTCGTGCCAATTAGACCCTTGCCATACTGGTCTATTAGTTCCATATCAATACGCGGTTTGAAATAAAAACCGTCCAGCGAAGCCTGCGAGCTCATTCTGAAGAGGTTCTGCATCGATTGATTGTCTGTGCTCAGAAGTGTCATGTGGGTATAGGCACCGCTGGCGCTGACGTCGTCCTGGCCACCCTCAGCCCACTTAACCCGCTTTTTCTCTTTTCGACTGCCCGTACCCGGAGTCATATAAGCCTCAAGACCAATGATTGGCTTTATGCCAGCAGCAGTTGACTGCTTCCAAAATTCATAGGCGCCGAAGTTATTTCCGTGATCGGTTATCGCAATTGCCGGCATTCCCTGTTCGGCAGCATCGTTGACCAGTTCACCAATTCGGGCCGCACCATCAAGCATTGAATACTCAGTATGGCAGTGGAGGTGGACAAAACTATCTTTGCTCACTTCACCTCCAATTCGTAAGCTCTAATCTAAATCAGTCTTGGACACCTTTTGGTCTCCACGCCCAAACTAACCAAAACTGATGCCGGTGGTTCTCAAAATATTTAGCGCTTGAGACAAATCCTCCGGATACTCACTCTGAAATGTCACCTGTTCACCGGTTGCGGGATGTTTGAAGGACAGTTCTTTGGCATGTAGCCACTGCCTGCTAAGCCCCAGCAGGGAAGCTATTTTTGGATTTGCTCCATAAAGGTCATCGCCAACCAACGGATGCCTGAAAGCATCGAAATGAACTCTGATCTGATGAGTCCTGCCGGTTTCTAAACCAACACTTACCAAAGTCGCACCCGGAAAAACCTCGAGGGTGTCGAAGTGGGTGATGGACGGTTTGCCATCGGCCGCAACTCGAAATTTGTAATCGTGCTTTGTGGATCTGCCGATTGGTGAGTCGATGGTTCCACTCGATGGATCCAGATGACCCTGAACGATAGCGTGGTAGGTCTTTTTGACCTGTCGATCTCTAAACATTTGTTTGAGCGTGCTGTAGGAGCTCTCTGTTTTTGCAAGAGTCATCAACCCGCTGGTTCCGACATCCAGTCTCTGCACTATCCCCTGACGCTCAGCTGCACCACTGGTTGTAAGTTGGATACCTCGACTCAGCAAAATCTCGGGAACACTTGCTCCGTCGAAGCCAACTGTTGGATGAGAGACAACGCCTGCGGGTTTGTCAATTACGACAATGGACTCATCTTCAAAGACAATTTTCATTCGATTGTCCTCTGTCGGTTTTAGTTCAATTGGCTTTTGCTCAACGAGATTAATTTCAACTAACTGGTTGGCTTTGAGTCTTTGCGATTTCTCACAGATCTTTCCATCAACTATCACTCCGCCGGCATTGATTGCATCAGTCAGCTTCGCTCTGGATATCCCGGTGATTTTGGCAAGACCGCTATCTGCTCTTTGGCCATCAAGTTCCTCAGGGACAGTAAAGATCACTTACCGCCACCCAATTCGTCTCCCCTGAAGGTTCTTAGAAGGGCTAGCGAGACACCAATCACCACAAAAGAATCGGCAAGATTGAATATTGGAAAGTTGAACGGTATTTGCAAAAAATCAACAACGTGACCATTTGCAAATGCTGGCTCCCTAAATAGCCTGTCAATCAGGTTTCCGGTAGCGCCGCCTAAAACAAAACCTGAAATGATCAGCCATATAAGAGTTTTACTCTTGGGTCCAAACCAAATCAGTGCCAAAACAGCAATTGAGCTGATGATTGTCAGTGGCCAGGTGGCGCCCACACCCAAGGAAAAGGCTGCCGAGTCGTTATAGACAAGGGTGAACCTAAGGAGATCCCCGATGATGCTTATCGACTCTCCGCGATCAAGCGTGGCTTCGATGGCGAATTTTGACAACTGATCCAAAAAGACCAGAAAAAGTGCAATACCTAATACTAAGTAGGTATTACTCCGCGTCCGCATTATCCGACTGAACTGCCGCCTTTACATCCAAGGTGGACAACTGCCCCTCGATGTATTCTCTGAGCTCTCTGCGATAGCGAGTCTCAAATTCCTTTAGCTCGCGAATTTCGCTTTCAATCGTGGAGCGGTCTGTCTCAAGCTTTGCAAGCTCCTGCCTCACCTGAGTCTCTGCCTCACGAACCAATCGATTCGCGGTTTCCTGACCCTCATTGACTAGCTCGTCGCGCTTAGCAACACCCTCGCTGACGTGCTGTTCGTGAAGCTTGCGAGCAAGGGCTAGCAGGTTATGGCTGGACTCTTCAGGAGACTGGTCAGTTGAACTGGTCTCAATCTTTGGTGGTTGATACTCTGCAACCGGAGCTGGAACGGCGCCCCCTGAACGGAGCTCTTCGTTTTCCTTGGTTAGTCGACGCATCTCCTCGACAACCTCGTCAAGGAAATCATCGACCTCATCCTGGTCGTATCCGTCACGGAATTTGGTGGTTGTAAATCTCTTGCTCACCACATCTTCTGGTGTCAGTGCCATAAAAGCCTCACTACTTTCTTAGAACTCAAAGTTCCAGTTTAGAAGTTTAAATCAAATTAAGAAACCCGACAGTATTGCCTGCAGAATGTTGATTCCGATCAATACAAAAATGAATGCGAAGTCGAGTGAGATTCCACCCAACCTAAGGGGCGGGATAAAGCGCCTAATGAACCGAAGCGGCGGATCTGTGAGGGTGTAGACGACTTCCAAGATTGGAACAAGAATTCCAGACGGACGCCACCCTCTGGAGAAGCTCATCACAAGGTCTGCGATCAGGCGAATAATCAAAACCCACCAGTAGATGTCAAGTGCGAGTAGAACTAAAGCTAGTAAAAAATCCATTTATCCTAGGAGCTCTTCTTCATTCTCATTGGGCTCGTCGCCATGGTTTACATTGACATTTGTTGGGCTAAGCACAAAAACCTTTGGGGTGACTCGCTTTAGGTGACCTTCCAAACCAGCCTTCAGGCCCAACATGAAATCTAAAATTCGCTTTGCATCGCTCTCGCTCATCTCGCCGATATTGACGATCACCGGAACTCCCTGCCTGAAAACTTCGGCAATGTCGTTAGCATCCGAGTATGCCTTGGCTTCTATTGTGTAAATATCACTCATGTCACCACTCGACTTTCTCACAGGCTTCGACGGCTGTGGCTTTGGCCTAGAGGTGACCTGCTCAGGTTTCGCTTGATTTTCGGACTGTGAAAAGCCTAGAAATCCCATAAAGCTATCCCATGCACCCATTTATCCTCCTAGTTCCTTACAAGGTTATTGCCTTCAGTGACTGTTGCCAGTAATTAGGCTCCCAATCCTCAGGTGTGTCGCCCCATAAGCAATTGCTTGCTCAAAATCACCACTCATCCCGGCTGAGATTTTATTTGCCAATGGCTCAATCTCCTGCAGTTTCTGACTTGCCAGAGCCACTCTTTCAAATTCTCTTTCAGGTTCAACATCCAGTCCACCAACCGCCATAACACCGACAAGCTTCAGCGTTTTCACCCCCAAAACACTTTCTGCAAACTGTTGAAGATCGCCTGGATTAATGCCACCGCGGTTTGGGTCATCCGTTAGGTTCATCTGAATAAACACCTCTAACTCAGCCTCTCGCTTGGCCAGCTCCTTTAAGAGTGAAGGCCTGTCAAGCGAATGAAGTACTGATGCGTATTGCAAAACTGAACGAACTTTATTTGACTGCAATTGGCCGATGAAGTGCCATCGATAGTCATTAGTTTCAGGGGTGAAATCTGCCGCCTTGGCCGATGCTTCTTGATCTCGATTTTCGCCAAAATCTCGTTCTCCGAGTTGATAAAGGTCGTCAACCATTCCCACGGGGTGGTTTTTTGTAACAACAACTAGAGTGGGCTCCGGGCGGCTATTAGCTATTGACGCCTCGGTGATTCGAGACCTGACAGAAGATAATCGCTCCGCTAAGTTCAAGATAGGAAATCTGGGATATCTAGATCGTCACCCCATGAATCATCCCGCTTGGAGCTGATTTTTTCCTTTTCTGGTTCAGACTTCTCAGTCTCAGCCAGTTCAAACTCTGGCTCATCTATCTCAAGCTCAACTGGCTCCAAGTCGAAATCTCCCGAAGCATCCTCGGATACAGGCTCTTGCTCGGGCTCGTCCATGATCTCAGCACCGACAGATGCCAAAGCAGCAGCACCCATCGCCTTGTTGTAGTCCTTCTTTGGGAGACCCTCGGTGTCGAAACCAGCAGCGATGACAGTAATTCGAACTTCGTCACCCAGAGTGTCGTCAATATTGGCACCGAAGATGATATTCGCCTCTGGATTGACTGCCTCTTGAACCAGGCGAGCAGCTTCATCAATCTCGTGAAGGCCAATGTCACTAGCTCCCTGAATCAGAAGCAATACTCCGTGTGCGCCTTCAATGCTGGCTTCCAGCAGAGGAGAGGAAACGGCAATCTCACTAGCTCGAATTGCTCGGTCCTCGCCCTTTGCGGTTCCGATTCCCATTAGTGCGCTTCCAGCATTTTGCATCACCGACTTAACGTCTGCAAAGTCCAAGTTGATAAGGCCAGGGATAATTATCAACTCACTGATCCCCTGAACCCCAGCTCGCAAAACATCATCAGCAGTGAAAAAGGCCTCTACAGCACTAATGCTCTTATTGGTCATCTCTAACAATCGCTGGTTGGGGACAACAATCAGAGTGTCCACTTCACTGCGCAGAACCTTAATTCCATCCTCGGCCTGTAGAGCACGTCGTTTTCCTTCAAAGTTGAATGGCCTGGTTACAACACCCACGGTAAGCGCACCAAGTTGCTTGGATATTTTCGCAACCACCGGAGCTGCACCGGTTCCCGTGCCACCACCCTCTCCAGCGGTGACGAAAACCATGTCACTACCCCTTAGTGCAACCTCAATTTCATCCGCGTGATCCTCTGCTGCACGCCTACCAACCTCCGGGTCAGCACCCGCACCTAATCCTCTTGTGATATCTCTTCCGATATCGAGTTTTACATCCGCATCGCTCATTAACAGCGCTTGGCTATCGGTGTTGATAGCAACAAATTCGACGCCTTTGAGTCCCGCCTGTATCATGCGGTTTAGGGCATTCACCCCTCCGCCACCGACGCCAACTACTTTAATTACGGCTCTGTGATTAAGACTCTCGGTCACGGAACTCCTCCATACCATCTAAACCTTGAACCTTTACCTGAGCTTTAGGTTCAAGTCATCCTTTTTGGATGCGCGAAAAAGGTAGGCCCTGGATGAACTTATTCAGCCCAACTCGCTGGGCGTGTCACTGTAAAAAATTAACCTTTTAGAAATCTCTGTAAACAACAACTGGTGCAAGTGGGGCGCTTACGTCTAAATCCACATCCTCTGTTTGGTTGGCAATCAGAGTTTGCAAAACCTCGTGCTTTAACTTCGCCTCCGAGTCATCACCCCAAATGACCCTTGTGCCACTGCGCAAAGTCAACTCAACACTGTCCTGGGTGTTCAATGAAACCAAAGAGACCTCTCGATATAGCCCCAGCGGTAAAGAAAGCAAAACATCAACTGCTGATCTGTAACGGTCGGATTCTGCGGGATTTTCAACAATCACCACTCTGGGTAATTGTTGCCCCTGATAGGGACTCAGTTCCACCCCTGCTGCGTCATAGATGAACTCTCCCTGGGCAGTTATAACACTGGCTATCGGTTGTCTTTCTCGGACCCTGATTACCAGCTCATGAGGGGGTCTGGACTGGATGGCAAATGACTCGACCAGAGTGAAATTGGCAAGAAGTGATTCAACCTTTGACTCGCTGACTGTAGTCAGCGGTTGTCCAAACAACTCTTCAGTGGCATCGGTCAATTGCTGCTCCGTCAGCAATTGATTTCCCTCGAAGCTGATTTTTTCAATAGCTAGCAGCGGTGTCTGAAAAGTGGCAACTACAAGCCCGATTAATCCAAGAAAAGAAACCGCCAAAAAGCCACCGAAGAGCCTGTTGGCAAAATAGCTACCAGCTTCTTTTTTGGCCAACTTTTTTTGTAGCTTGGCTTGCTTTCTGAGTGTCTTCAGCTGTCTTTTTTTATCCGACACTAGCTCTCCAGGGACTCAAGCAGTTCGGGGCACATCTTGTAGATGTCCCCACAACCCATTGTGATTATGAAATCACCCTCCACCGCAAGCTTGGCAGCAACCCCTGGCACCTCATCCCAGCTTGGAACATAATGAACCTTCTCGCTATTTGCAAAATGATTCACGATCAACTCTCCAGTAACACCTGGCTCTGGATCCTCTCTGGCTGCATAGACATCAGTGATAATTACCTGGTCACTGATAGCTAAAACCTCCGCAAACTCTTTTTGAAAAATACGTGTGCGGCTGTAGAGGTGAGGTTGGAAAACAGTAATCAATCTGCCCTCGGGGTTACTTGCCCGTGCTCCTTTGAGCGCAGCCTCAACCTCAGTTGGGTGGTGAGCGAAATCGTCATAGACCCTCACCCCGCGCTTCTCACCGTGCAATTCGAAGCGTCTTTCAGCCCCCTGGTAGCTCTCAACGGCAGCGCAGCTCTGTTCGAAACCAAATCCCAAACCAACCAGTACTGCGACGGCAGCAGCTGCATTTTGAGCATTGTGCTCTCCGGCTATGTTTAGCTCCAGAGAAACCTTCTGACCCTGATTTTGAAGCCCAAACCTAACTTTTGGCCCATCGGCATCTACCTTAGATAGTTCAACTTCATTTTCTCCATACCCAAAGCTAATGGTTTTCTCGTTATTAGACACTGAGAGTTTTTGACACCCAGGGTCATTGGCGTTAATGACCGCAAACTCGCTGGCGTTAGTTGCAAAAGTATTGAACGCATCAAAAAAGGCAGAGTCAGAGCCGTAATGGTCCAAGTGGTCAGCATCAACGTTTGTTATCACTGCAATATCTGTTTTGTAGTGCAAAAAGGAGCCGTCTGATTCATCTGCCTCGATTACAAAAAGTTCGCCTGATCCGTAATCGCTGCTTAACCCGTATTCAACTATCACTCCACCATTTACGAAACTTGGGTCAGCGTCTAAGTTTCTCAAAGCTGTGATTATCATGCCTGTTGTGGTTGTCTTGCCGTGAGCCCCGGCAACCGCTATCAACCTGTGAGAGCTTGCTAGATGGGCCAGTAAAACCGCACGGTGCAAAATCGGCAGATTGATTTCGCGAGCTTTTACTAACTCGGGGTTTTCCTGCCATAAAGCCCCGGTAACCACAACCGTATTGCTATCTGCGATGTTGTTTGCATCGTGACCGATTGCAATCTCCACCCCGAGCTCTCTGAGTGAATCTATATTTCCACTCCCCCGAACGTCACTTCCGGTGACAACGTGGCCTGATTTGACCAACAACCTTGCCAAGCCGCTCATGCCACTTCCACCAATACCAATGAAATGGACTTTGCCAAGGTTTTCAGGAACCTGCACACTGAAATCAGGACTGATCATTTTTTAGCCTCCAGCGCCATTTCAACGAGCTTTTCAGTTGCATCCAACTTTCCAAAACTCTTCATCTTTTGACCCATTTCGATGAGTGTTTTTTTCGAGCTAAGAATTGAGATTAGTTCCCGATCAATAAACTCCGCATCGAAATCTTTATCTTCGACCATCAGCGATGCTTTTTCGGCAATCAACTGGCTAACGTTGTGACGCTGTTCTCCGTTTCCTACTGGATAAGGAACAAACACTGCTGGTACCCCCATTGCCATAAATTCACTGACAGTTGCAGCACCAGCTCTGCTGATTGCAAAGTCGCAAGCTCTGATAGCAAGCTCCATTCGATCGCAATAGCTCACTCGAACATACCCATCATCTGTTTGTTCGGCTAAGCCTTGGCTCTCACCTGCTATGTGATAAACCTGAACACCGGCGGCGAGTAATCTATCCTTTGCCTTTTCAACGACGGCGTTTATCTTTTTCGCCCCTTGAGAGCCACCGGTGACTAACAAAACAGGCTTTGACGGGTCAAGACCCAGTTCGACTCTTGCCTGCTCGATGTCGTAACTTTCAGCGGCTGCAATCTCTTCTCGAAGGGGGACGCCGATGAGTTTTCCCTTGAGTTTCCCTGGAAAACTGATTGCAACGTTATTTGTAAGCCTCGCGCCAAAGCGGTTTGCAATTCCCGGCAGCGCGTTTGCCTCGTGAATTACTAGTGGTTTAGAAAACAACTTTGCTGCTAAGTAAACAGGTGCGGAGACATAGCCACCAAAGCCAATCACCACATCGACATCCTTCAATGTTTTTCTTAACCCCAAAGCGATGGCAAGAAATTTGAATGGAAACACCAATAACTTGAATCCAAATTTTCTTGGAAATGGAAGCTTTGGGATAAAGCTCAAATGATAGCCGCGCTGCGGAACTAGTTTGGATTCGAGGCCTTCGGTTGTGCCAATAACTTGAATCTGGTGACCCAGGTCTGCAAGATGGTCAGCAGTTGCCAACAGTGGATTAACATGTCCTGCCGTGCCACCTCCCGCGAGTAAAAACTTCAAGCCTTGACCAACTTCTTTGAACTTTGCTCTTGAGCGTGTCTGGATCTCTCGACAGCCAAAACAACTCCAATTGCTCCAAGAGTCGCTATCAATGACGACCCTCCGGCAGATATCAGCGGTAATGGAACACCCAGAACAGGCAGTGCCCCAAGCACTACCGAGATGTTTATAAGTGCCTGCATGATTATCCAGGTCATAACGCCACCGATTAGAAGCATTTGGAACGGATCGCTATTTTTGTGAATCATCACCATAAAGGTCACAGCAAGTGCGACAAATAATCCCACCACAATGAAGGCCCCGATCAGTCCCAGCTCTTCACCGATAATCGCAAAAATAAAGTCGTTTTCAACCTCTGGAATCCAAGACCACTTAAGTTTTGATTTGCCAAGCCCTGTTCCGAAAAGACCTCCGGCAGCCAGCGCCCAGGTGCCATGCTCGTATTGCCAGCGAACACCCATCGGATCAGCTGAATCCGGAAAAAGCCATGCTTGAAAGCGAGCAAAGCGAGAGGTTGAGCTGGTGATTGCGATAACCGCAAATACCGATCCAATTGAAACCAGTGCTAGCAGGTGAGACCAACGCATGCCGCCGAGAGCAAACATCCCGATTCCCAACACAGCAATCACGATTCCAGTTCCAACATCTCGTCCAAACCCTGCCACCAGTCCCAGAGAGACGCCTAAGAACAAGATAGGCATCACCCAGGTCTTGAAATACTCACGATTGTGATAGTTCGTTGCGATGATGGCAGCAGTGGCCATAATCAAGCCAAGCTTTAGAAACTCACTCGGCTGCAAAGTGAAGGGGCCGACGGTCAACCAGTTTCGGTTTCCATTTATGTCCTCGCCAAAAATTACTGTCAACAACTGCAGTGCAAGTGTGGAAAAAAGTGCAGCCGGAGCCAAAGTGCGCATCCACCTCACCGGCACCCGAGAAACAATCAACATCAGAACCAGTCCGATTACTGCGTATCTAGCTTGCCTTCCAAATACGTCATAAGCGCTATTGGTCTGCCGAAGCGAGTCCACGCTACTGGCACTAGCCACCATAACCAGACCAAAGATAACCAGCAGGACCGTTAGTCCCAGCAGGAAGAAGAAAGGTTTGGATTCGCTTCTACGCATCAACCCTCCAAACTCTCAACTGCTCGAACAAACATCTCGCCACGGTGCTGATAACTATCAAACTGGTCAAAACTGGCTGCTGCGGGAGATAGCAGAACCGTGTCGCCGTTTTCTGAGAGTTCAAAAGCCTTATTCACCGCAGTGAGCATGACCTCATTTCCATCTTCTATCAGCTGAACTGGAACACTGCCAGCGAACTTCGTCAACGCATGGGTTATTAGATTTTGATCTTTTCCAATCACCACGCAGGCTTTTAGCTGGCCAGCCACTTTCTCAACCAGTTCGCTTGGATCAACACCTTTGAAATCACCGCCAACAATCCAGACAACCTTCTCTACCGAAGCCAAGGCGGCGATGGCAGCGTGTGCGTTGGTTGCCTTTGAGTCATTGATAAACCTCACGCCCTCGATTTCAGCAACAAACTGGTTTCTGTGCGGAGCCGGCCTGAAGCTCAAAATTGCATCCCTGATGCTTGCCGGTGGGATGTCAACCGAACGAGCGATTGCACTAGCCGCTGCAACGTTTTGCAACAACTGAACGCTGATAGGGGCAATCGAGCTAATTTGATCGTGGGTAGCAATTTCTAGAGCGTTATGAGCCCTGTCGTCCAAAAAAGCACGGTCTGCCAAAACGTCTTCAACGTATCCAACCATGCTTACCGCAGGTGTCTGCAGCGTAAAACCTATGGCCCTGCAGCCGTCTATAACTTCAGCCTGCTCCAGAGCTTTCTCGGTGTTCTTATCCTCTAGGTTATAGATTGCAGCCAACTGCGTATTTTCATAAATCTTTGCCTTTGCCGCCAAGTAACTTTGAAAATCCCCGTGCCAGTCAAGGTGATCATCTGCAATGTTTAGAAAAGCGGATGTGGTTGGAGAAAGCTCTGAGAGATAGTGAAGCTGGAAACTAGAAAGCTCGACAACGAAGAAATCGTATTCAACCGGTTCTCTGAGAGGGTTGAGGATCGGATTGCCAATATTTCCGCAAGCCACCGCCTTTTTTCCGGCTGTATTCAAAATATGCGTGACAAGTTCAACCGTGGTGGTTTTTCCGTTGGTTCCAGTCACGGTAAGCCATTTGGCGCTTGGTTGCTTGTCTCTCAATCGCCATGCGAGGTCAACATCCGTCCAGACTTCGATTCCCAATTCAGAACATCTGCTAATGAGCGGATGGTTTGGAGCAAACCCTGGAGATGTAACAACCAACTCTGGGCTAAATTCATTGAAAGACTGAAGATCGGAATCACTTTCAACCAGTTCTCCGCCAATTACATCGAGTAATTCCTTTGTCTCTGAATCTGCACCCTTAGCGAAAACCCTTACTTTCGCACCAAGTTCAATCAAAGTATCGGCAGCGCTAAAGCCGGTTTTACTCAAGCCCAGGATTGCAATGTTTGCATCCCAGTCACCGCTCCAACCGCTGAATCTCATAAACCATAAATCCATTCGGCGTAAAACAAACCAACCCCGGCTGCAACCGACAATCCGCCAATAATCCAAAACCGGACCACTACGGTGATCTCTTGCCAGCCTTTGAGCTCAAAGTGATGATGCAGGGGTGACATCAAAAATATTCGCTTGCCAGTCCCAGTTCGCCATTTGGTTATCTTGAAATAACCCCTCTGCAAAACCACCGAACCGGTGACAATTACAAACAGTCCGCCAATCAGCACCAAAAGCAATTCGGTCCGAGAAACTATTGCCAGCGCCGCTAAAGCGCCACCTAAGGCTAGTGAACCAGTGTCGCCCATAAACAGTTGAGCAGGGGAAGTGTTCCACCACAAAAAGCCAATACAGGCTCCGACAATTGCTGCTGCGACAACAGCTATGTCTAATGGGTCTCTAACCTCATAGCAATTTGGTTCTATGACTGAGGAGCAGGCTTGATTGAACTGCCAAAAACCAATGACCACGTAGGCGCCAATTGCAAAAATCGATGCACCGGTGGCAAGTCCATCTAAGCCATCTGCGATGTTTACGCCATTAGATGCGCTGGCAACCAGCAGATAAACCCAACCGATAAACAGCACCATTCCGATAGCACTGCCCCAGAAAAATAGATCTATTGGCAAATCCCTGAATAGTGAAATTGAGGTCGAGGCAGGTGTTAGTCCCCTGGCATTTGGAAACTGCAGGGCTAGGACAGCAAAAGCAGTCGCCACCAAACCCTGTAGAGCAATTTTGGTCCAGCCGGTTAGACCAAGCGAACGCTGATTACGAACTTTTATCAGGTCATCGATAAAACCAACAAGCCCCAGACCCACCATCATAAACAAAACCAATAAAGCCGTGGCCGAGGGTGTTTCACCGTTTAGAAGCTTTCCAGCAAAGTAGCCAATGAGCGATCCGGCGATAATTACCAAACCACCCATTGTTGGCGTGCCGCGCTTGGTGTGGTGGGTCTCTGGGCCATCGTCTCTTACAAACTGTCCCCAATTGAGTTTTCTAAATAGCCATATCCAGGCTGGGGTTGTAAAAAGAGTCACCAGCAACGCAATTCCGCCACCTGCAATTAGTGCCCGCAACTAAACCTCCGCTAAATCCTCGGCCAGTCCGCTAAGCCCATACGAATTGGATGCCTTGACCAGTACTAAATCCTTCTCCCCTAGCTTTCCACGAAGATGCTCAAAAGCTTGGTTGATACTCTCGAAAAATAAAGATTCGCCATCCCAGCTTCCCTCTTGGCTGGCCCCCATGTGAATAAGTTTTGCGTCCTGACCAATAACCAACAGCTGGTCGATGTTATATCTGACAACAAGCCTGCCCAAGCGATCGTGCTGTTCATTGGAAAACTCGCCCAGCTCTGCCATAGCGCCCAGAACCGCTGTTGTGCGATATCCGCTCCTGCCCAAAGTGGCAAGGGTTTGGAGTGCGGCCTGCATTGATTCAGGAGAGGCGTTATAGGCGTCATTGATGACAAGCTGGCCACTTCTGCCCCTCAGCGGCTGCATCCTGCCGGTTTCGACAAAATCTAACTCTTGCAAAGCCTCAATTGCTTTATCCAAATCAAGCTTTAGGTAATCAATAATCAGCATTGTTGCGGCTGCGTTCATCGCATGATGCTCACCCAAAGTTTTAAGTCGCATCGATTGAGTCGAACCACCAATTGTGAACTCCACCACCGTGCCAGCCACGTCTAAATGGGTGCTTTCAATCTTGAGATGAGCTAAGTTGCTGTAACCAAATAGCAAAAACTTTTCAGTTTGATTTCGCATGTCAAGAACATTTGGGTCATCGGCGTTCAAAATTGCAGTCTCTTGAACAAATGGAAGCATTTCAGCCTTTATCTTTTTGGTTTCTGACAATCCCCCGAATTTTCCGGCATGTGCATAGCCAACTTTTAGCTGAACACCGATATCTGGTTTCGCTAGCTTGGCAAGTCTGGCAATGGAGCCTGGTCCGCTAGCGCCCATCTCCAAAACCAAATACTCGGTCTCGGTCTCAAGCCTGAGTACCGTAAGTGGAAGACCAACATCGTTGTTATAACTTCCTCGAGGAGCAACCACAGGTCCGAAAACACTGAGAGCTTTATTCAGCATGCTTTTGGTGCTGGTCTTGCCATTTGAACCGGTAATTCCAATTACTTTCAGCTTTTTGTTTTGCCTCACCTGAGCCAGCACGTAAGCAGCAAGATCGGCCAGTGCGACGACTGTGTCATTTACTTGTATCTGTGGAATTGAGAGATCTCTATCAGGCTGTTGAACAACAGCCAGTGAAGCACCAACCGCTGATACTTGCCGCAGATATTTGTGTCCATCATCAAATTCACCGGTTTTGGCAAAAAAGATATCTCCAGGACCAACCTCTCGAGAGTCTGTAAAAACCTGGCCCGTGGTTCGCTGATCAGCATCCCCTGAAATTAGTTCTCCACCGACAGCCTCGGCAATTTCTTGGAAACTCAGGCTAATCACCAAACACCTCGGCGATCACCTTTCGAGGGAAAAAGGGTTTCTTTCCATCTTTGAATTCCCTGTATTCCAGGTTTCCCGGTCCAAACCAAACCAAGCACTCATCTTCACCGACACCCTTGGCTAGTTCCCGAAGTCCATCCATTGGCTCATCTGCGACTTCCATATCAGGCTTATGCCTTTTGATGTCTGCAAGAATTTGCTCTGGACCCTCGGACCTTGGGTGCTGAGTCGTTGCAATCACCCGATCTGCTAGCAACGCAAATTCAATCATGGGTTTACGTTTTGAATGATCGCGCTCACCACTAAAGCCAATTAGCGCGCTAACTCTTGAATACTTGGTCTTCAATTCCCGAAGGGCTAGCGCAATGGCCTCCGGTGTGTGAGCGTAGTCAAGATAGACATCTGGGGAATATGAGACTTTCTCTAATCTGCCTGGAACAAAGCCGTCAATTGATTCAATCTCGGACAGCCCAGTGAGTCCGTGTGTTGAAATCATGCCAATGGCCAAAGCAAGATTTTGAGCCATAAGCAATCCAGTGTTTTCTGCAACTAGGTCAACACCCTGTATTGGAAACTGGACCCTGGTTGAATCTCCCTCCAGCTTTGAACTAAAGCGCATCTGAGATGAATCAGTTGTCCCAAGACTCACGCTTGGAATCTCCACTACTTTCAATAGCCTCTGTCCACTCTTGGTGTCGCTAAAAATTACCGCCTGCTCACTTACGTCCACATCGAATAATCTTGCTTTTGCAGCGAGATAGCTGTCCATGTCCCCAAAGTCGTCCAAGTGATCATGACTTAGATTTGTGAAACCGCTCACACTGAAGAGCAACCCATCGACTCTGCCCCTGACCAGTGCCTGTGCACTGACCTCCATCATTGCAATAGTCGCTCCGCGCTCTATTGCGAAGCTAAGCCCTGCAACTAAGTCGTTGATTTCAGGTGTCGTCAGCCCGACCTTGTCGCTTTCGCCATCAAAGCGCATACCGCTTGACCCAGAACTAAAAACCTTCTCGCCAAGACGGCCGGCAAGTTTTTCCAAGTAGTGGACCGTTGATGTTTTTCCATTGGTGCCAGTAACACCCAAAATCGGTATCGATGCGTCGTAGCTATAAAGCCTTCTAGACATCTCGAATAAATGTCTCTTTGGGTTTGGAAGAATTATTCGAGGCAGGTTTTCGGGTAAAAGCGCTTCACCCTCCCGATCGGTAACAATCGCAACCGCACCCGATTTCATTGCCTCCTGGGCAAAATTGGCACCGTGATGCAATTTTCCGGGCAAAGCCATGAACAAATCACCCTTTTGAATTCTGGCCGTAGAGAGTGAGATACCGGATATTTCTGCCTCGCCGGTGACCTTTCCTGAAAAGGATGCTCCGAATTCGCTCAGCGAGAAAACAGTCTTTTTTGGCCTAAACAATTTTTACTCCCATTCAGTCGGAATATTTGCACTCGGTGTCGTCGATGGAGGAACTCTGTAGTGCCTCAAAACCTGCGCCATTATTGATTTAAAGGGCGGTGTCGCTCCTGCTGAGTTGATTGCTCCCTCAGGTTTATAGATCATCACCGCTACTACGTACTTCGGATCCTCTGCCGGTGCCATTCCAAAAAAGCTAATGGCGAATTCATTTCCGTAGCCACTGCCGTCGTTCGCTTGAATCTGAGCTGTTCCAGTTTTTCCAGCAACTCTGTATCCGGGCACCTGAGCGGTTGACCCGACACCACCTCGTTCAACAACCTTTTCCATCATGTCAACTGTCAGCCTTGCGGTTCCGGGATCAACCACCTGGGTCGCACCCTGGTCAGGCTGCATGTAAGGAACACCATCGCGAACACATGACTCAACCAACACCGGATCTAACCGAACCCCGTCATTGGCCAAGGCCTGATACGAATAAGCCATTTGGATTGGAGTAACTGCAAGCCCCTGGCCGAACAGTGTTGTCAGGTTGGTCATACCGTCCCACTTACTCGCCTCGCGCAATAGCCCTGGGCTCTCCCCTTCGAAATTCACTGCAGTCGGTGAACCAAATCCGAACTCTTGTAGGTAGTCATATCTGACATCTCGACTAATGTCACCTGCCAACTTGGTAATTCCTACGTTGCTGGAGATTGTCAATATTCCGGCTGGAGTTAGGTTTCTGGGGTCATGATTGAAGCTGTCATCAATAGTGTCGCCCCACGGAAGCCTCATGGTGTCCTCTGCAACAATTTGCGTGTAGGCATTCGCGTTTTGAGTGTCTATGGCAATCGCAGTGGTGATTGATTTCATTGTTGAGCCAGGCTCATAAGAGTTTTGGAAAATTTTTGACTGACGATGCTCGGCGGGAACCAGCGATGGATCATTTGGGTCTACCGTTGGTGCCTCTGCGGCAACCAATAGTCTGCCCGTTTCAGCCTCGATTACAATCCCCACCGCATACTCGGCGTTCTGAGACTCCACAGCGTCAGCCAGCACCTGCTGGGCGAAGTATTGCAAGTCGGCATCAATTGTCAGCTGCAGATCACCACCTTCAACCGGAGGCTTTATTGTTTGAGCGCTCGAGGGTATTTTCATTCCCTGAGCACTTCTTTCAAAGGTTTCTTGCCCATCAACGCCTGCCAGGCAGGTATTGTATTGCCTTTCGAGTCCTGCCAGAGGAACACCATCGACATCGACAAAACCAATTATGTTTCCCGCCACTGCGCCACTGGGGTAAAGTCTGTAGGAAATTTCATCCATGAAAACCCACGGGATATTCAATGCCTCAATCTGCTGGTAGACAGCTGCATTCACTCGCTTTTTGAGGTTTGCATAATTTCCATCCCCGCTGACCGCGCGAACAACCTCGTTCACGTCCATGTCAAGAATCAGGGCAAGCTCCTGGGCGATATCACCAACGCTAAGTTCAATGCGAACCCCCTCGATATCCCTAAAAACCGGTCCGACCATATCTGGGGCGACGTTCACGTCATAGCGATAAATAGTTCTGGCCAGGATCTCGCCATTGGCATCCACGATTGAACCGCGTTCGCTTTCTATGGTTCTTTGAACCTCACGCTTGGCATAGCTAATTTCATTTATGTCATCAGCGAGAACAACCTGAAATTCAACCAGCCGAAAGCCAACAATCCCAACGATTGCCGACACCAGTAAAGCGATTATTCGAAGCCGATTCTTGGGTTGAGCATCGTGTGCACCCATTGCAGCCCCTTCGTTAACTATTTAGCGTGTCGGCGATGCAGGAATCATCGCTGAGGACAAAATTACTTCTCCGCCAAAGGTTTCTATGGTTGCCACACCCGCAGTTGGGTTTTGCACCAGTGACGACATATTGGTGGTGACGCTCATGGCGGTGTTGGAGATTAGATTCCCACTTACCCGGAGCTTCTCTTCACTGACCGCTGGTTGCGGTTCGCCGTAAACGCGGTCAGTTTCCAAATTCAAAAACACCGGGTTGGCATTTGAAACCATCCCCAGCTGCCTGGCGGCCTCCGCTAGATTTTGCTGGGAAGAAAGCGAATCGACCTCTTCACTGAGAATTTGAACATCAGTGTTTAGTTGCTCAGCCTCGTTTTTGAGATCTCTAAGCTGATGCGCTCCCCCAGCAAGTGCATTTGATAGCAACAGTTGCATTATCAGCACAGCGGAGATACCCAAGGTGGGCACGAGAATTATTGCCGCTTTGGGCCTTAGTGCCCGAGCGTCAGCTCTTCTCAGAAATGAAAACCTGCTCACTTATCCTCCATTTTTTCTGCCGCCCGCAACCTTGCTGAAGCACTTCTTGGGTTTTGTTCAATTTCTTCATCTGATGGGCGAAACACTCCTCGCGTGAGCATTTTCAAAATCGGTTTGTGTTGCTCAAGCTCCACCGGCAGGCCAATTGGAGCAGATGAGTTAGAAGCCTTTTGCATTGCTTTTTTAACGATGGAGTCTTCAAGAGAGTGGTAGCTGATCACCACCAGTCGCCCATTGGCACCCAATGCGTCAATCGCTCTGGGAACAAAGTTCTCTAAAATCTCCATCTCGTTGTTCACCGCAATTCTGAGTGCCTGGTAGGTGCGCTTGGCTGGGTGACCCTTGTGGGGCTTTGGAACAACCGCTGTAATCACTTCGTTCAGTTCTTCGCTGGAGTCAAATTTCTTACCAGCGATGTGCTTGGATATCAGCCGGGCAAATCTTTCCTCGCCATAGGTCTTGATCAAATAGGCCAGCTCACTGATCGAGCTTTTCTCAATCAGGTCTGAAGCGGTGATTCCAGCTGACTGATCCATCCGCATGTCCAATGGGGCATTTTGGGAATAGCTAAAACCGCGCTCTGGGAAATCAAGCTGCATTGATGAAACACCAAGGTCTGCCAAGATGCCGTCAACCTTGTCAGCACCTGCAGACTCCAAAGCTTCAGCAAGCTGGTCGTACGTTCCTCTAAAAGCAGTAAATCTAGAGCCGAATTCTGCAAGACGGACACTCGCCTTTTCTAAGGCTTCACCGTCACGGTCGATGCCGATAACTTGCAGCTCTGGGTTTTGCTTCAACATAGCCTCAGCGTGACCGCCAAGACCTAAAGTTGCATCGATGACGATTTTGTCTCCGCTGGCGATATTCAAAAAATCAAGAGATTCCTGCAAAAGAACGGGTTTGTGCAAATTGGTTTGGTTCATGGTTTCTATCGGATTCCATCTCGCGTCCCGAGCCCTGTCCGAATCGGTATCTGACAAAGGGGAAGGTTGTCAGCAATTCGGCAAGAGCTTGCAACGCGAGCTAGAAAAGCCCTGGGATCACCTCCTCTGAGATATCTGAGAAGGTCTGTTCGTTCGAATTCAAATACTTGTTCCAGGTCTCTGCGTCCCAAATTTCAGCCCTGTTGCCAACGCCGATCATCACCAGTTCGCGACTTAGGCCCGCATAATCCCTGAGCCCTCCTGGGATTGTTACCCGGCCCTGTTTGTCTGGAATCTCATCACTTGCACCACTCAAAAACACCCTGAGATAGTCGCGACCATTCGCACTGGTCATCGGTGCCTGTTTGATTTTTTCGTGGACCTCTTGAAACTCTGATGAGCTAAAAACGTACAGGCAGCGGTCCTGGCCTCTGGTAACAACCAAGCCGGAGGCGAATTCATCGCGGAATCGAGAAGGGAGGATGACGCGACCTTTGTCATCAAGCTTTGGCGTGTGAGTGCCCAACAACATAGTTACCTCCTTCCCCTATTACTCCACTTTACTCCACTTTCCTCCAAATTATGCTAATTAGCAACAAAAACTTCAAAAAATTCCTCCAATTTCTGGGCATAAAAAAAGAGGCCCCTGAGGGCCTCTTTGGATTCCTATGATTTATTCGCCGAAGCGCTTATTCCATCTGTCCTCAAAAAAACTTCCTTGTGAGCCACCACTGCCACTTGGAAGTGAGGGTAGCTTCAAGTTGCTACTAATCAACACAACCCCGATGAACATAACTGCGAAAGCGGCGATGCCGAAAAAGGCCACCTGCAATGCGACTGCAAAAATCAACATCCCCAGGCCAGCTACCAGGGCTAGCACCCCAAGAATTAGCCGGCTTGAGCTTTTTCTCTCTGGATCTTGCTTCTTCACGCGATTAGCAAAACCCTGGTCGGACTCATAAAGGTCCTTCTCAAGTTCCTCAAGCAGTCTCTGCTCGTGTTCGCTTAGTCCCATAAAATTCTCCTATTGCTTAGTAATTGTAAACAGCAAAGGATGGCTAGGCTATCCCTGTGAGCGAAAGAAATTCTCTTCTTAATCTAATTCAGCAGGAAATTGACAGTTTTTGCGATGAAAAGCGCGGACAGCTATCGGAGATATCCGATGATCTGATACCCATCATCGACTACACCCAGGAGCTTTTGCAGGGTGGAAAAAGATTTAGGGCTCTTTTTGCTTATTGGGCATGGGCCGCAGCTCTCCCAAAAGGAAGTAACGCATCAGAACTGATTGAGCAAGCCAACGGGATTGTAGGAATTGCAAGTGCTTTGGAAATCTTCCACGCAGCCGCCTTGGTTCACGATGACCTAATGGATCAGTCTGATACCCGAAGGGGTAAGCCCGCTATTCATAAACGATTTGAAAACATGCATGTTGAAAAAGGTTTTCTGGGTGAACCGGAGAGATTTGGTCAATCCGGTTCGGTTCTGGTTGGCGATTTGATGCTGAATTGGTCAAGCGAAGTTTTCGGTGCGGCAGTTACTAGTGCCCCAAGTTCTGAGATCGAAACCAACTGCAGAAATGAATTCTCAAAAATGAGATTTGAAGTTATGGCCGGGCAATATTTGGACGTGTTGGAAGAAAACGCAGCCCCTCTTCGCTCACTGGCTGATGCGGTAACGATGGCAGAGAAAGTAATGCTCTACAAAACGGCAAAGTATTCCCTTGAGGCACCCCTGCTCATAGGGGCGAGTTTTGCAGGTGCTGATGAAAACACCTTGAGAGGCTTTTCCAATTTTGGTATCCCCTTAGGTCTTGCCTTTCAGATAAGAGATGACATCCTTGGGGTTTTTGGCGATCCCGAGGTTACTGGAAAACCGGCCGGCGATGACCTGCGGGAAGGAAAGCGGACTGTTTTGGTTGCCTTAACTTTGCAAAACAGCAGCACCTCAATTGCCAGGATTTTCAACGATCTGCTAAGCGAAAGAGATTTGGAAGCTGAGCAAATTGAATTCATGCAGCAAACAATTCGCGATTCCGGTGCCTTAGAAAAAACCGAGCGGATGATGCAGGAGTATGGAGACCGGGCTTTGGAGGTTTTGGAAACCTTAGACCTGGAGGCAGTGGCCAAGGGAAAGCTACAGGACTTGGCGGAGAAAGTAATCAGTCGATCTAGCTAGATTGCTAAAGATTGAGCTAGTCGCCTTACTGCACTCTTTCTGCCTCTTACCAAAGATTGAATCGGAGTCTCATCCAACTCCTCTTGGAATTGATAAAGCCACTGGGCTGAGTCCTCTGGGTTGAATCCCGCATCCTCCAGGACAATCAAAGTCCCTCGAATGCTTGACAACGGTTCTCCGTCGACAATAATTTCCGCCGGCACCTTGGGCTCTTTCTCGATTCGAACACTGAAGAGGAACTTATCCTCAACCAGTCGAGCCACCTTACCTTTTGAAACGCCGAGTAAATCGGCAACCTCGTCGTAGCTAAGCCATTTTTCTACAGAATCAAATCCCACAGCAATAGCATGCCACAGCTTGGGGCTACCTTCTAAAATTGACCAATTCCTCAGCGACTAAAAACGCCATTTCCAGACTCTGCTTGTGGTTCAACCTTGGGTCAACAACAGTTTCATATCGCTGTTCGAGATCAGCTTCGTCGATATCGTCGCTGCCTCCCAAGCACTCTGTGACATCGTCACCGGTGAGCTCAACATGCAGTCCACCAGGGTGAACGCCAAGTGCTCGGCAAACCTCGAAAAAGCCTTTGACCTCTTCCATTACGTCGTCAAACCTGCGTGACTTGTAGCCATTGGCGGTTGTTATGCCGTTTCCATGCATTGGGTCACTCACCCAAAGTGGCAAAGCATCGGATTCGGTTGTTGCCTCCATAAGCCTTGGCAGTTCATCTCTGATCTTGCCCGCACCCATTCTGGAGATAAAGGTCAATTTTCCTGGTTCACGGTTTGGGTCGAGCTTGTCGATCAACTGCAGGACGTCATCCTTTGTTGAAGTTGGTCCAAGTTTGACTCCAATTGGATTTTCAACCTTTGACAAAAACTCGACGTGAGCCCCATCTAGCTGCCTAGTCCTCTCGCCAATCCAGATGAAGTGTCCGCTGGTTACGTAGGACTTTCCAGTCCTCGAATCAGTTCTGGTCATTGGTCGCTCGTAGTCAAACAGCAACCCTTCGTGGCCAACATAGAAATCGGTGGTTCTCAGCTCCGCACTGTCCACCCCGCAGGCCTCCATGAACTTCATGGCCCTGTCTATATCTGAGGCAATATCTTCATAGGCCGCGTTTGCAGGGTTATCCATAAACCCTTTATTCCATTCGTGAACAGCTCTGAGGTCTGCGAATCCACCGCTGTTGAAGGCTCGAATCAAATTCAATGTTGATGCAGAGGTGTTATATGCCTTCAGCAGACGTTCTGGATTTGGAATTCTGGACTCTTCGGTGAATTCAAATCCGTTTACAGCATCCCCTCTATATGCCGGAAGGGTAATGCCATCGCGAGTTTCGTTGTCATTGCTTCTGGGTTTTGCGAACTGGCCGGCCATTCTCCCCATTTTGATAACAGGCAGAGAAGAGCCATACATCAACACAACTGCCATCTGCAGAACAGTTTTTACTCTGTTTCGAATTCGATCAGCCGTCGCATCAACAAAGGTCTCAGCGCAATCACCGCCCTGCAATAAGAATGCTCTTCCAGCTGCTGCTTCGGCAATTTTGGATTTGAAGTTATCCACCTCGCCGGCAAAAACCAGTGGTGGCATCGTTGAAAGAGTCTGCTTGACAGCTTCAAGATGCTCTAAATCAGGCCAAGTTGGTTGCTGTTTGGCCTCCAAATTTCGGAAGCTGTCCAGATTTTTGTGATCAGTCAATGTCTCTCCTACCTAACCTGATTTCGTTTGCTGGTGGCATAAACATCCTCATACTTCTGACCACCCAAATACTTCATTTCATAAACAATCTTGTCTGCAATTGATCTAAGCACTGCCCGCTCGGCTTCCATGCCCGCGAAGCGGTTGAAATCCAAAGGCTCACCGTAGACTACCCCGACCCTTCTAACCCTGGGCGTGGTTTGGCCTATTCGCTGCACCTTCTGAGTGTCTATCATTGCAACTGGAACAACCGGCACCTGTGCTTCAAGAACCATTCTTGCGATACCCGTTCTTCCGCGGTAGAGATTGCCATCCGGCGAGCGAGTTCCCTCAGGATAGATTCCCAGCAGAAGGTCTTTTGCAAGTATTGATAAACCAGTGTTCAGGCTCGCCTCACTGGCTTTTCCGCCACTGCGATCAATTGGAATCTGACCGGTTGCCTTGAAAAACCATTTGGTCAGAAAACCCTTTATGCCTTTGCCGGTGAAGTAATCGCTTTTTGCCAGAAAGGTAACCGGTCTTGAACACTTCAGCGGCAGAAAAATGCTGTCCGAGAACGAGAGGTGGTTACTTGCAAGTATTGCTCCGCCTGATTTTGGAACATTATGAGAGCCAGTTGACCAGGGCCTGAACAAAACATGCAGGATGGGGCCAATGATGAAAGTTTTTAGAAACAGGTAAGTCATGATCTAAGACTCCGCCCTTGCTAGATCCGCAGCTCCAATAATGCCCGCATCATTTCCAAGCTTAGCTGCAATCACATCAAGCTCTGGCCTGTATCCCTTGGCGGGAAGGTTGTTGAGGTAACTGAAATAAATCGGCTCCGTAAGTTTTTCACCAGCAATACTGACCCCTCCCCCAATAACGCAAACTTCTGGGTCCAGCACTGCAACAATCGATGCAAGTCCTTGTCCCAGATAATCGCCCAGTTCACTCAAGAGACTCAAAGCACCAACATCACCCTCGGAAATTGCTTGCGATACCTCTGCACCGGTCAGAATTCCGGTCTCACTGGCTAGCTCTCTGAGTCGTCTTCCAGCTGGACCATCACTTGTTGCAAGGTTCCTGGCGGCTTTCAAAAAAGCAGTTCCAGAGCCGTATTGCTCCAGGCATCCGCGCTGACCGCAACCACACTGCCTTCCGCCGTTAATTAGTCGAATATGCCCAAGCTCGCCGCCAATTCCAAATCCACCTCGAACCAATTGCCCGTCAGCAATGATTGCTCCGCCAACACCTGTTCCAATAGTTAGCATCACCATTGATTTTGCATGCTTCGCACTTCCAAACTTGAACTCTGCCCAGGCTGCTGCGTTGGCGTCATTTTCCAGGGTCACTCGAAAATCAATGCGTTCTTGAACGCGGCTTTTCAGTGGCTCGTGACGCCACTGCAAGTTTGGACTGTAAAGGATTTCGTTTCTATCAACATCGATAAACCCGGCTGCTGCGATACCAACCGATTCGATTTCTCTTCCCTCTGAGAGTTTTTCAATGAGTCCAACAACAGTGTTGGTCATAAGCTCTGGGTCACTTGCCGGGGAAGGAACCTTGGTGACTTGACTCAACTCTCCATCGGGTGAGACTAAGCCAGCGGCTATTTTTGTGCCACCGATGTCTATTCCGATTGAATGCAAGCTATCTCCAGATTTCAAAGCTTTAGTTTAGCTTTTGAGAGGCATTCAAGAACAGCAGTTCTTCATCTTCCTACTCGTATTTCCATCGGTTTTGGGTTTACAGTGGAGCTAAATGTATCCAGGAGAGCCAATGAAGACCTTCTCAGAACCGCTTGCGGCAGAATCAGACCCAAACTCCAATGTGACCGACTTCTTGGAAAGAATCGCCACCGAGGACCCAAACCACGAACTGTTTTCGATTCAAAACAACGACACCTGGCAAAACCTGACTGCCCAGCAGTTTCACGAGGAAGTGAAAGCTGTTGCCAAGGGACTTATTGCCACTGGGGTCAAGCCCGGCGAAAAACTGGGGCTTTTGTCCAGAACCAGATATGAATGGACGCTGCTGGATTTCGCAATGATGTATGCAGGGGCGATATCGGTACCGATTTATGAATCATCGTCTCCCGAACAAATCAAATGGGTTTTGGGAGACAGTGAGTCAATTGGTTGTTTTTTTGAACTTCCCGAGCACCGAGCAAGTTTTGATTCAGTGAGTAGCTCGCTGAAAAAGGTCAAGCACACCTGGGTAATCGAAAACGGCGACCTGGAGACCCTGAAGCAGGCGGGTTCTCAGGTGTCTGATGAGGAATTGGAGAAACGTCGATCGGCGGCTGACTTAGACGACCTGATAACGATTATCTACACCAGCGGGACAACTGGTAACCCAAAGGGTTGCGAGCTTCTGCACAGAGGTTTTGTTGAGTTGTGCAATAACGGCAAAGCCCAACTCCCCTACATCATCAACAAGGAGAGCTCAACGCTGCTGTTTTTGCCTCTGGCCCACGTTTTGGCGAGATTTGTGTCGATATTGTGCGTATCTGGAGGCATGAAAGCTGGTCACCTTCCTGATACCAAAAATGTTGCAGCCGGGCTTGCCAGTTTTAGTCCAACATTTTTGTTGGCCGTTCCCAGGGTGTTTGAAAAGGTATACAACGGAGCCCAGCTCAAAGCTGAAACCGGCGGCAAGGGAAAAATCTTCGACAAGGCAGCCGAAACAGCAATTCAGTATTCAGAGGCTTTGGCCACCAAGGCAGGTCCTTCACTGGGACTTAAACTCAAACATAAACTCTTCGATCGACTTGTCTTTGGCAAGTTGCGCGAGGCCATGGGGGGACGTGTCAAATACGCCATCAGTGGCGGTGCCCCACTGGGTGCCAGACTCGGTCACTTCTACCGAGGAATCGGACTTACCGTGCTTGAAGGCTACGGACTGACTGAGACCTACGCACCGGCAACACTTGGTCGCGGAGAGAAGATCAAAATTGGAAAGGTCGGCTATCCGCTTCCTGGAACATCGGTTGCTATTGCCGATGATGGCGAAGTTTTACTCAAGGGCTACAACATCTTCCGTGGATACTGGAAAAACGAAAAAGCCACCCAGGAGGCTTTGGTTGACGGTTGGTTCCACACCGGCGACATCGGCGAAGTGGACGATGATGGCTTTTTGTCAATCACGGGCAGGAAGAAAGAAATCCTTGTCACAGCTGGTGGTAAAAATGTCGCTCCAGCTGCCCTTGAAGACCCGCTCAGAGCGCATCCGCTAATTGGCCAGGTGGTTGTCATTGGAGACAAGCAGCCATTTATCTCGGCCCTTATCTCCTTGGATCCCGAAATGCTTCCGGTCTGGGCGAAGGGAAACGGAATTGAGTCTGCAGACACTATTTATGAAGCGATTGCCAATCCGAAAATCCGGGAAGCGATTCAACAGAAAGTTGATCAAGTAAATAAGAAATTCTCCTCGGCTGAGCAAATAAAGAAATTTGCTTTTATAGCGTCAGAGTTGACTGAGGCCAGTGGACACATGACCCCTTCACTGAAGGTCAAAAGAGAACGGGTGTTGGCTGATTTCGAGGAGCAGGTAACAGAGATCTACGGCTAGAGAAACCACTCGGATTGCCTGATTTCACCCATCGCCTGCTTTTTGCCCTGCTGTTCTAGCCGGTCGATGTAGAGCATGCCGTCTAAATGATCACACTCGTGCTGGAAAACCTGAGCGAGTAAACCTTCTGCTTCAATTTCCACCTCAACGCCATCGAGCTGTTGCCCTCGAATGGTGACGGCTTTGCTTCTCTGAACTCTGTTCCACAGTCCAGGGATACTCAGGCAACCCTCTTCCATCAGCTCAGTTTCATCAGAACGATAAACAATTACCGGGTTTATCAAATACCCCAGCTCGCCGTTGACGCTATAGCTAAAGACTCGTTGGTCAACACCAATTTGATTTGCCGCCACTCCTGCTCGTCCGGGTAGATTGCAAGTGTCCAATAAATCTCTGACAAGTGGTTTGATTGCCTCTAGGTCTGACACTTCCCTGCAGGAAGTTTTTAGTACTGGGTCTCCAAAGAGTCGAATATCTCTTTCGGTCAAACCAATCCATCCGCGACTAGCGCAGCCAACTCTCTTGCTGCTTTTTGGGTTGAAGGGTGCAGTTTTTCAAACACAATCTCTGCCCCAGCTGCCAATTTAGGGTCATAGGGAATTCTGACTACAGCTCTTGCCCTAGTTCTGAAGTGAGCTTCAATTTCATCCAGCTTCACTAGCTCCGTACCGAAAGTTGCGGTGTTTAGGGCGACAACAGAATTCTTAGCAATATCCCCAAAGCCGTTTGCCTCCAGCCAGGTAAGTGTCTCGCTGGCAAGTTTTGCCTCATCAACACTTCCACCACTGACAATCACCAATCCATCTGCTCTTTGCAAAACAGCCTGCATCACGCTGTGTACGATGCCGGTTCCGCAGTCTGTCAATACAAGTGAGTAGTACCGTCTGGTGATATCTGCGACTACGTTGTAATCACCATCATCAAAGGCTTGCGATACAAGCGGATCGGTATCGCTTGCTAAAACATCCAGCCTGGTTCTGTCTCTGGACACCAATTCGCTAAACGCGGTAAAACTGGTAATTGAACTGGCCTTTAGGACAACATCTCGAACGGTCTTGGTTGTCCCCCGCTTGACTCGCTCGGCAAGTGTTCCCCTGTCGGGATTTGCATCAATTGCAACCACTCGGTCTTCCCTGACACTGGCCATCGCCATGCCAATGAGGGTGGTGATGGTGGTCTTACCAACACCGCCTTTTCGAGTCAAAACGGGAACGAACTTGGCCTCGTTGCCAAAACTTGCACTAATACGAGCATCTATCTCTTTGCGCTCGCGAACTTTTTTAGAATCGCCAAGATTAATTAGCCCAAAGCTGATGACGTAAACAAACTTCGGCCAAAAACCCTCTGGTTTATTTTTGTCTCTCGCCTTGTCTTCTAATAATCGGTCTGCGGTGAGCATCGCAGCGGGTTCTGGATCTGCAAACAACTCGCTGGATTCGCTTTCGGTGGGGACGACATCAACACTTTCAAACTCGTCTTTACCCATGGCAAACTGGCCGGTTTGCGGATCCAATTCCAGGTCCTGAAACTCGACATCGCTGCCTACTGAGTAATCTTCATTTTCAGGTTTGTTATTCAACCATTCCTCTATTCAATAACCGCAATTAGATCTCCGGACTCAACCGGTTGTGAACCGATGATTCCCAGCCTCTTTACTTCTCCAGAGATAGGAGCGGCGATGCTGGCTTCCATCTTCATGGCCTCAATGCCCGCTATCGGCTCCCCCTGCTCAACTTTATCTCCAACTTCCACCCGAGGCGTCACCACGCCACTAAATGGCGCAGCTGCGTGTCCGGGATTATTGGGGTCTGCTTTTTCAGCGTCAACACTTTGAACCTCAATCGAATAATCCCTAACCGTGACCGGCCTTAGCTGCCCGTTGAGTTTAGCCATTACGGTTCTATAGCCTCGTGCATCGGCTTCACCAATTGCCTCCAGTCCAACATAGAGATCCAAACCCTTGCCCAAGGTGACAACGTGTTCTGTCTCTGGTTGCAATCCATATAGGTAATCCACGGTTGCCATATTCGACAAATCTCCGTATGCCTCTCGGACTCGTTGGAATTCCTCGGTTGGCTTTTCAAACAGCAGTCTGTTGAGTGTCTGCTGCACAACAGTGGAATCCTCACTTGCCAGCTGCTGAAGGTCATCGTCACTAAGCTCCGCTTTTGTTTCTTTCCAAGTCCTACCCTTGATTGCATTGCTTTTAAAAGGCTCAGGCCAACCGCCGGCTGGCGTTCCAAGTTCTCCATGGAGAAAGCCAACGACAGAATCGGGAATATCGTATTTGTCAGGGTTTTTTTCAAAGTCATCGGGATCGGCCCCAACTGCCACCAAGTGAAGCGCTAGATCGCCAACCACCTTGCTGGAAGGGGTTACCTTGGTGGGTCTTCCTAGGATTCTGTTGGCGGCTGCATACATATCCTCGACCAACTCAAACCTGTCCGCCAAACCAAGAGCTATTGCCTGCTGCCTTAGGTTTGACAGCTGTCCACCGGGAATCTCGTGAGTGTAGACGCGACCAGTTGGTCCAGCCAAGCCCGATTCAAATGGCTTATAGATACCTCGAACGCTCTCCCAATAGGGTTCAAAATCAGTTACTCGTTTCAGCTCAATGCCGGTGTCCCGCTCGGTGTTGGCAAGCGCTGCAACCAATGAGCTTGCGGATGGTTGCGAGGTTGTTCCGGCCATCGGTGCACTTGCAACGTCAACCGCATCCACACCAGCTTCACTCGCCGCCAGCAGGGTCGCCAGTTGGCCGCCTGCGGTGTCGTGGGTGTGAAGGTGGACTGGGAGCTCAAAACGTTCCCTTAGGGCCCTGACGAGCTTTGTAGCGGCTGCTGGGCGTAATAATCCAGCCATGTCCTTGATGGCAAGAATGTGTGCTCCCGCCTCAACCATCTGATCTGCAAGTCCTAGATAGTAATCAAGCGTGTAAATGGTCTCCGCTGGGTCGAGCAAGTCTGCTGTGTATGAAATACCAACCTCGGCAACAGCCCCCGCTTCGCGGACTGCCTTGATTGCAGGGGTCATTTGAGATACATCATTTAGAGCATCAAAGATTCTGAAAATATCGACACCGGTCTTAGCTGCCTGCTTCACAAAAGCGTCAGTCACCTCAGTTGGATACGGGGTGTAGCCAACGGTATTTCTTCCGCGAAGAAGCATCTGAATGCAGATATTTGGCATCGCCTCACGTAGCTTTGACAGCCGCTCCCAAGGGTCTTCTCCCAAAAAACGGAGAGCAACATCATAGGTTGCCCCTCCCCAGGCCTCCACACTGAATAGCTCAGGAAGCTGGTAAGAAACATACGGAGCTGCATTCACGAGATCAACTGTTCTAACCCTGGTTGCCAGCAGCGACTGGTGGGCGTCTCTAAATGTGCTGTCGGTGACAGCCAATGGGGTTTGATTTCGAAGATCTTTGGCAAACTGCTCTGGGCCAACTTTCAATAGGTGATCTCGAGAACCTAAGGGTCTTGCGGAATCATCAAACTTCGGAAGTTTAGATACTGGGTCGGCAACATTTGGTCGCTCACCATTGGGCTTGTTGACAGTCACTCCAGCCAACCACTGCAGAATCTTGCTTCCGCGGTCTCTGCTTGGCTTGGCCTTGAATAGCTCAGGCCTGGTGTCAATAAAGTGTGTATTTAGATCCCCTGCAATAAAAGCTTCATCACTCATGATTGACTGCAGGAAGTAAACATTGGTCGCAACACCGCGGATTCTGAACTCAGCCAAGGCCCTTCTGGACCTGGTTACAGCCTGCTCAAAATCCCTACCTCTGGCAATCAGCTTCACAAGCATCGAATCAAAGTGAGGTGATATCTCGGCTCCGGTGGTGACAGTTCCACCATCCAACCTGATTCCGGCTCCACCAGGAGAGCGATAGGTGGTTATCTTTCCTGTGTCGGGACGGAAATTGCTGGCTGGGTCTTCAGTAGTGATTCGGCACTGAATCGCAAAACCACTGGGCTTTATGTCTTTTTGGAACAACCCAAGCTCCTCCAGTGACTCACCTGCTGCAATCCGTAGTTGAGACTGAACCAGGTCGACGTTTGTTACCTCTTCAGTGATGGTGTGTTCAACCTGAATTCTTGGGTTCATCTCAATGAACACGTGCTTACCGGTGTTGGGACCATCTGTCTCAATCAAAAACTCGACAGTTCCAGCGTTTACATAACCAAGCTCCTTGGCAAAATTCACCGCGTCAACAAATAGCTGCTGACGAAGCGTGTCATCGAGGTTAGGCGCCGGCGCAATTTCAACAACTTTTTGGTTTCTTCTTTGAATCGAACAGTCTCGTTCGTGTAGGTGCAGAACTCCTCCGTGAGAATCCGCCAAAATCTGAACTTCGATGTGTCGAGGACGTAAAACCGCCTGCTCCAAAAACACCCTGGGGTCTCCAAAAGCGCTTTCAGCCTCGCGCATTGACTGCTCTAGCGCCTCTTCCAAATCCTTAGCGCTATCCACGCGACGCATACCGCGGCCGCCACCACCAGCAACTGCCTTCACAAACAGCGGGAAACTGATCTCATCCGCTTGCTTCAAAAGCACTGGAGCGTCTGAGCTACTTTCAGTGGATTTCAAAACTGGGACATTTGCTCGAATCGCCGCCTGTTTGGCATTTACTTTATCCCCAGCCAGTTCCAAAATCTCAGACCTTGGTCCAACAAAAACAATTCCATTTGCGGCGGCTTTTTCGGCAAGCTCTGGATTCTCACTCAAAAATCCGTAGCCTGGATAAATTGCATCCGCACCACTCTCCTTGGCAACGCGAATAATTTCATCGACATCCAGATAGGCCTTTACCGGTGACCCGTCCGAATAAATCTCATAGGCCTCGTCGGCTTTTAGTCGATGGACTGAATAGCGATCCTCAAAGGGAAACACAGCAACTGTCTTCGCTCCAACCTCGTAGGCTGCCCTGAATGCGCGAACGGCAATTTCACCTCGGTTTGCCACCAGAATTTTTTTGAACATCAACCCTCACAGTTTTGTCGGACTCCGCTTAAGACTAAAAAAAGGGTAGCCTATTCCGCGTGCAAGTTCTTAGTGTAAGTTCACTCAAAGGTGGCGTTGGTAAGACCACTATTGCGCTTGGAATTGCCTCGGCTGCCCTAGATAAAGGCATAAACACGCTCTTTATTGACCTAGACCCACAGTGTGATGCAACTACTGGACTTGCAGCGGTCAATGATTTTTCTGAATCTTGTGCGGACGTTTTAGCGTCACCAAAGCCTGCGACAGTAAAAAAGGCAATCGTTGAGGCAAAGTGGCAACGGGGTCACGCGAGCAAAATTCACGTGATGGTTGGTTCTACCAGGTCACTAATGGTTGATAACCCGCAACCAACCCTTGGTGAGTTGTGGCGGCTGGAACAGGCCCTGAGCATTGTTGAAGACGAATACGACCTGGTAGTAATCGACACTCCCCCGTCTCTAAACGCCCTGACCCGAACCGCTTGGGTTGCATCCGACCGGGTTTTGGTTGTTAGCGAGCCCAGTTTTTTCAGTGTCGTGGCAGCAGACAGAGCTAAAAAAGCAATTGATGAGATCTCAACAAAGCTTTCCCCAAGGCTTGCTTTGCATGGGGTTGTTGTAAACAGACTTCGAGATAACTCCGATGAGCACAACTTCAGGTTGGCTGAACTGAGAGAGATGTTTCCTGAAAAACTTATCCATCCTCATTTCGCCGAGAGAACAACCCTGCAGCAATCAACCGGTGCTGCAACTCCGATTCACTCTTGGCCGAGTGAGGCAGGTGCTGATATTTCAAGAGCTTTTGACTCGATTCTCTCTGGGGTTTTAGCCGACATGGAATCCGTCACTCAGGCAAGAAGAACAAGGGCAACCAGCCCGATAGAAAGAGCCATTAGGGGAACAGCAAAAGAAACTCTTGGTGAATTCACCGAATCAATCGAAGTTGTTCAAGATAAGTCTGGATTCAGCTTCAAGGGTCTCAAGCGAAAGTCAAAAGGCAGAAGAGCTAAGTCTTAGGCGCTTCTCTGAGCTCTTCTGGCAGCCAGTTCATCAACGGTGGTCAACTGATCTGGTCCAAGCTCAACAAGTGATGACTCGACCTCGCGAAGCACCCTGCCAACGGCGATACCAAATACGCCCTGGCCTTGGCCAAGTAAATCAATAACCTCATCCTGAGAGGTGCAGAGATAAACACTCGCCCCATCGCTCATCAGCGTGATTTTTGCTAGATCCTCAACTCCGGTTGCCCTTAGCTTCTCAACTGCATTTCTGATTTGCTGCAGTGATACGCCAGTGTCCAAAAGTCTCTTTACAAGCTTCAGAACCAAAATGTCGCGGAAAGAATAAAGTCGTTGTGATCCGGAGCCGTGCGCATTTTGAACGGTTGGTTCAACCAAACCGGTGCGAGCCCAGTAGTCCAATTGACGGTAGGAGATTCCAGCAGCAGCGGCAGCTCCCGCACCACGGTAACCAGAGTTAGCGTCCTCATCGGGCAGCCCGTCTCTGAATAGCATGTCATCTGTCATGACAACCTCCCTTACCGACTTCCAATTATCACTCCTTCAACCATTGCCTGAAGGTTTGATTGGTCTTCGGCGTGTCGGATTACTTATCCAGTTTGCTGATTTCTTTGTCAATCAACTGCGAGCGAATGTTGGCAAATCTGTTTTCAATTTCACGAGCGTAATAGGCGGCCTTTGCTGAACTCTCTGGGGTGCGTTTTCTAACGACAGGCTCGATGACTCCGCCAATAATGCCTATCTCTCTGTCAGCACTAGCCTTGGTGCCCTTTAGGTGCCGGGGGGAAATTCCGAATTGGGCAAGCCCCGCAATTGAAATCGAAATCTCCAGCTCCTGCGAGCTGTGAGGCTCTTGACCAATCAGACCAACCTCTTGAGCCTCCTTCAGAGAGGCTTGAGAAATCCCTGATTCCTCAATTAGTTTCATGGTCGAAAACTTGAGGCTTTTGCGAAGCTTATTGGCAGTCGGAGCATTGACTGGAAGGGCAGGGTTTTTTCCACCATCTAAGTCTTCGAAGTATTGTCTGATTACCTTCAGCGGCAGATACTGATCTCTTTGCAACTCCAAAGCGACTTTTAATCGCTCTATCTGTGAATCTGAAAACTTGCGGTATCCAGCTTCAGTTCTTTGTGGGGTAACAAGTCCCTGGTCTTCTAAAAAACGTAGTTTTGAGGGTGTTAGGTCGGGGAACTCCGGTTTCAGAATCCCTAAAACCTCGCCGATGTTATAAAGCTTGCTTTGCTGACGGTGGTTGATAGCCCTTACTGGTTCGTTCACCGGCTATCCTCCCGCTTATTCGGCGCTGAATAAAAAATCATTTTGAATTTACCTATTTGCACATCGCTGCCGTTTTCAAGCGGTGCTCGGTCAACTCTCTGCCCAAGCATATAGGTTCCGTTCAGGCTTCCCAAATCAATTATTTCGAAAGCTCCATTGGAGCGTTTGAATTCGACGTGTTTTCTGGAAACTGTCACGTCATCCAAGAAAATATCTGCGTTTGGATGCCTCCCGGCAATAGTTGAATCGGCATCCAGTAAAAACCTTGCTCCACGGTTTGGTCCGCGAGTGACAATCAGCAGCGCATTGCCCTCGGGAAGGGCGTCAATCGCTGATTGTTCTTCTGAACTAACCCCCTGCGGATCAGCAATCAGGTCCTCACTAAACCTGGCCGTTTCCTCAGGATTGAAATCTGAACTCATCTGCTATCCCCTTTGGGTAAAAGATTAGCTGATTCAGGTTTCGAAGATGTAACTAAATCAATAACCTGCCTGACATACACAAATCCCGCCCACCAATAAAGCCCAATTCCCCAAAATGCGAAGGCCCAGGCAATCGGCAAAATTATGTGTTCGGTGGATTCAAAGATGTCAGCCAGCAACAAAAGTGGAAAGGCATATAGAAGCGCAAAGGTTCCAGCCTTACCCAAGAAGTGAACGGGCAGTGGGCCGTAGCCGTGGGTTGCCAGTACAGGGTAGGTAGTAGCAAGCATTACGTCTCTCAAAATAACCACTACGGCCAGCCAAACAGGGATGTTTCCATTAACCGCAAGGCCAATCAGAGTGGCAAAGATATACAACCTGTCGGCAGCTGGGTCCAACCTCGCACCAAGCTTGGTAACTTGGTCTAATTTTCTTGCAAGAAACCCATCAAACCAGTCAGTAGCCGATGCGAATATCAACACCAGTAATGCCGCAAGGTTTTGCTGATCTAATAGCAGCACCAAAAAAACCGGAACCAACAGCAGTCTCAGCACACTGAGTGCATTCGGTATCGTCAGTTCGCTTTTCAGGTCCACAGCTGCAGTCTATTGACCGTTATCGGTGCTTGACGAAATATTTTTTCGCTCAATAAAAATAAATGTAAGCACCAGAGCAATTCCTGAAACAGCAAATATAAACAAATCGAACTCAACTACCTCTGGTGACAAATCTGGAAAAAGCGCTGGAAGGGTCCCAAGCATTAGCCCCGCCATAAACAAATAAGTCTTTTCAGGGAAGTGATTGAGAAACCACCTAACCAAAAAGACAATTGTCACCAGTCCAATAAGCGCTCCCGCGGCAAAACTTGCAAGATAGGCAATATCTAAGTTGTTCAGTGCCGAAATGGTTTGCTCGTATGACCCCAGTAGTAGAAGCAAGAATGACCCAGAAACTCCAGGTAGCACCAACGCACTGATTGCAATGGCTGCAGCCACCGGAGTTACAACTTCCAATCTCCACTCAAACAATTCTCCACTGAGAACCAAACCAATAAACACCCCGGGAACCAACCAGAGTGAGCTGAACGGTGTTACTTTCCCAGCAAGTCTCAGCGGGTAATAAACACTTGCTAAAACCAGCCCACCGAAAAAGCTGAAGGTTTGCTCAGGGTAATTGATTAATAGGGGCTCAATGATTCTGGCCATAGCAATCAATCCAACAGCCATACCAATTGCAATCAATCCAAGCTTTGACCATTCGATTGATTGCTTTGGTTTGAGTGATTTTTTCGCCACTCCAGCAAGCAATAAAAAGAAGATGGAGATTGACTCAATCAGGAATTTATAAATACCGACAATTAGCGCAACTGTTCCGCCACTTATGCCGGGTATTGCCTCGGCTGTGCCAATCAGGAAGCCGCGTGCCACCATCAATAAACTCTTCATCGATCTCCGATCACTAGAAAGTCTAGAGGACGGGAATATTTATACCCCTGGGGGTATTGTTAAGAGAATGAATATTACGAAGTCAGCCAAAAAAGTTTTCCTATTCATGTCCTCCCCCTGGGGTCGCTGGGGAAGAGTTGTTGTTGGTTCAGCAATGATTGTTAGTGCTCTGTTAACAGGTGGCATCGCGCTAATAATGCTTCCATTCGGGGCAATGATGATATTCACCGGCACAATGAATCTCTGCCCAATGGGTCCGATGTATTCTCAGCCTCTGAAGGGCGAGAAGATTATCGCCAATATGCAGACCTATCAGCTGAAGTAATTACCAGGGCATTGGGATGTCACGTATTGGCGTTGCATCCGTTGGAATTGCCTCCAAGGGGCCTTTTCCCGCTCTGATGCAGAGCCATCTCAACTGAGTCGGACTGTCTGGCTTGCAGCGCCATGTTCTCATCACACCCGTTGGAACGTGAATTACCGTTCCGGCAGAAACGTCAACTAGGTCATCATCAAGCCCCATCTGACCCTCACCTTCCAGAAAGATATAAACCTCTTCTAGTTCGGTGTGGCTGTGCCAATAGCCGGCTTCTTCGCCGGGCTCGTAAGCAGTTGCAGTGAAGCCAATGATTTCTGTTTCGAGCTCATGGTCAATCACACGCCTACCCTGTTTATTGGTCGCTTCAACAAAACCACCGAAGTGATCTCGCCATGAATCCATGGGACCAATGTTTGTGATGCTATACCTGGACATGGCTGAAGGCTACCAAATGCGGCTTTGGAGCTAGTGGGAATGACCTGCCATTGAGGCTATTTCATGTTCTTCGGGATTCAAGCTCTCACCTTGGTTCACAACCAAATACTGCCCCATCATGCCTCTTCCCTCGTGTCTAAGGAAGTGACAGTGGAACATAAAGGGCCAACCCTCGCCTGAAACCTCAGGGAAGGTGACCAGGAGGTTTACCGTTGTCTCAGGCGGCACCAGAACAGTATCTTTATCCCAGACTTGATGTGCTGGAGGGGCCTCACCACCTATATCCAAAACTCTAAAAGAGACTCCGTGGACATGGAAATTGTGTAACTCTCGACGGTCCAGATTCTTGATTGACCAAATCTCGGAGGTGCCAGCATGCACAACCTGATCAATTCGGTTCATGTCCATCATGAGGCCATTGATTTGAACGCCCGACATATCGAAAGTGCGTGTTCCAGACACCTGCTGAGAATCTCGGACAGTCTGAGCAACAAGGGTTTCGGGAACATCGGTTGCACCACTCAAAGTTGGTGCCGCCCGGAATTCAATCGTGGACTCAACTGTCGATTCGCCATTGTCGTCACTGAGTGCCGAGCGATTGAGGACAGCTGTCTCGCCTGGCTCAAACCCCACAAGAATTTCATACCTCTCCCCTGGAGACATCAGGATGCTGTTTGTCGAAACAGGGGCATCAAAAAGGCCGCCCTCTGATGCAATGATTGAGAAATCTCTTTGGTCAGAAAAGGAGAAATCAAATACGTCACCAATGGAACCATTCAGAAGCCTGAGTCTTACCAAAGATGTGGTTACATCCAAATACGGCTCCAATTCGCCATTCACGATAGTCAAGTTCTGGGCTCCGCGGCCTCCAAGCAATTCGTCTATAGCGGTTCTGAATGGGTTAGTGGAGACCAAAGCATCTGGGGCGTCATGAACGATGACGGGAATATCGTCAATTCCGTAAGTCCTTGGAAGGTCAAGATCTGCCTCCTCTGAATCGTCAACGATAAACATGCCCACCAACCCTGCCTTCACGTGGGCCTCAGACCTTCCGTGTAAGTGCGGGTGGTACCAGTTCGTCGACGCCTTTTGCGAAACTTGCCAATTTGGAGCCCAAATTCCACCAATTTCAATTGGCTGATGCGGACCGCCATCCATCTTCGCTGGAACGTGAAGTCCGTGCCAGTGCATGGTTGTGTCCTCGGGAAGTTCATTGGAAACTCGGATTTGAATTTCCTCTCCGTCATTCACCCGAAGAGTGGGGGAGAGATAATCACCGTTAATTCCCCAAGTTTCGATCTCTTGTCCGTCAATAAATTCCGTGGTCCCTGCTTGCATAGTGAGGTCAAATGTTCTTACCGAACCGTCAAATGAAGATTCAGCCAACGGGGGTATCGGGAGTGGTCGCTGGAATCCTCCGAAGTTTCCCTGATTGAGTGGCAAGAAGTAAACAGTGGTTACCACCAGAGATATCAATGCGATTGCGCTGAGGGCAAAGACAAATACTTTCTTCATCCGGTCAATCTATACAACTTTCAAATGCACAGCTGGAAACACCTCCCAGTCACAGGAAATGCTCAGGTTGAAACGACGATGCTAATGGGGAAAAGCACGTCCATGATTGGCAATAAGTTGCATCAGAGAGTCGGGCTGGCGGGATTTGAACCCACGGCCCCTTGTCCCCCAGACAAGTGCGCTACCAAGCTGCGCCACAGCCCGAACGGGTTCAAGTGTAGTCTCTTGACCAGAAAAGTTAGGAAACACAATGGCAAATAAATCGAATGCCGCCGCCGGCGGTGGCGCCTATTTCCTCGGCTTCCTGGGCTCAGTCATTTACTTCATCTCAACTGCCGGAAGCTTCGGCGAGGGACTGCTTGGAGTATTGAAGAGTTTTGTTTGGCCAGCATTTCTAGTGTTCGAGGCGCTTCAAGCCTTTGGAGCCTAGCGCTTCTTCCTTTTTTCCCTAACTCGAACACCGATCTCAACCGGAGACCCCATGAAACCATAGGTTTCTCTGAGTCTTCTGATTATGTATCGGCGATAGCCAGCTTCTAAAAATCCAGAACTAAACAAAACAAACTTTGGTGGCTTTGTTGCAGCCTGCGTTCCAAACAAGATTCTTGGCTGCTTGCCACCCCTGAGAGGATGCGGGTTGGCTTGCTGCAGTTCTTGAATAAAGCCGTTGAACTTGCCGGTGGAGATTCTCTTCTCCCAGCTTGCCAGGGCAAGCTCCAAAGCAGGAACTAGTTTTTCAAGGTGTCGACCAGTCAAGGCCGAGATGTTTACCCTTGGCGCCCAAGCGACGTGTGCAAGCTCAGTTTCGATTTCTTTTTCAAGGTAATACCTGCGCTCATCATCAAGTGTGTCCCACTTATTGAATGCAATCACTAGCGCTCTTCCGCTATCCAAAGCCAACTGGATAATTCTGATATCGGCTTCGCTAATGGGTTCATTCGCATCAATCAACACCACTGCAACCTCGGCACGTTCTAGTGCAGCGGCAGTTCTAAGTGAAGCATAGAAATCGGCTCCAAACTGGCGGTGGGTTCGACGGCGGATACCTGCAGTGTCGATAAACCTCCAGGCTTTGCCCCCAATCTCAACCTGTTCGTCAATAGGGTCCCTGGTGGTTCCGGCGATATCACTGACAACTGCACGGTTGATTCCCGTGGCTTTGTTCAGCAATGAGCTTTTGCCAACGTTTGGTCTTCCAATCAATGCAACTCTGCGTGCAGTTGTGTCAATCTCGTCTGCAACCTGCGAGTGCTCAGGCAGATTATCAACCACCGCATCCAAAAGATCTGCAACCCCTCTGCCATGCAAAGCGCTTACGCCGTAAGGCTCCCCCAGCCCTAGAGACCATAAGCTTGCAACCTCTGGATCCAATCGCTCGTCATCAACCTTGTTTGCTACCAGATAAACAGGTTTTCCTGCTTTTCTGAGCATCCGAACTACCTGCTCGTCACTTGCTGTTGCACCGACCATCGCATCCACTACAAACATCACAGCGTCGCTTAGTTCGACTGCAACCTCGGCCTGACCGGCAATCGATGCCTCAAGTCCTTTTACATCAACTTCCCAACCACCCGTGTCGACCAGGGTGTATTCGCGATCATTCCACTCGGCTCGGTAACTTACCCTGTCTCTAGTGATGCCGGGTTCGTCCTTCACCACGGCCTCTCGACGACCAAGGATTTTGTTTACCAGTGCTGATTTGCCAACATTTGGTCTGCCAACAATGGCAACTACCGGTGGCGGTGGCCTAAAGCCAGTTTCTTCAAGCTCTCTATCTAAAAGATTGAGGTCTTCCTCGTCTAGATCAAAATCTTCAAGCTGTTGCTTATAGAAATCTTCATCTTCAAACTCGTCATCATCGATTGCATGTTCAACCAGTTCCAAGACTCGATCAACCACCAGTTCAAAACTGAGTGTCGTTGAATCAATCAGCTCAACCCCTTTGGCCGGTTTCATGAAATCAACCAGCTCGGAATCCTTTTGGTCTCTTTCTGAAACTGTTGTTGCCAACAACTCTGGGTCCAGTTCAGTTTCACCCGCACGTCTAGCCATGCGAATGCTCTCATCGGCAGTCAAAAGGATTCTGAGTTGAGCATCTGGGGCAATAACGGTCGTGACATCCCTGCCCTCTACGACAATCCCATCGGACTTGCAGTTGCGAATGCGCCTCTGAGCGTCTTTCACCATCCAGTCTCGAACTGCGGGGTTTGTTGAAAAATTACTAACCGACGCAGAAACCTCGGCAGAGCGAATCTCCTCGGTTACCTCCGACTCGCCCAGGCGAACCCAATAGTTCTCGGGGTCATCACTTATTTGATAGTCAAAGTTTGCAAGCAATCCATCGAGATCTAATTCTGGGTTTCTAAGGGCGAACAGAGTTAGTGCTCGGTATCCGGCTCCGGTGTCGAGGTAGCCATAGCCGAGGCTGGCGGCGACCTCTTTGCTGACAGTTGACTTACCGCTTCCAGCAGGACCATCGATACCAATTACAAATTCACTCAAGCAAGCCTCCAGCCCAGTTGATTTAGCTCGCTCACGAGCTTTTCATAGCTCTCAGGCAAAACATCTAATTCCGCTAAGCCTATCTGAGCACCGGGTGAGTGTTCTAGTCGCAGGTCTTCGATATTGACCTCAATTGAGCCGATTTCATTGAGCAATCTTGCCAATTCTCCCGGTTTGTCATCAACCATCACAACAACTGTTTGATAACCGCGGTTTTTCCCACCGTGTTTTCCAGGAATTCGAGCAACTCCATCATTTCCCTGGGCCAGGAGTTGATAAACCCCTCTTAGCCCGCCTCCGCCTGCAAGCGATTCGATTTGCTCAGCAGCATCGTTCAACCTATCCGCCATTGAACGAACCAGTGGGGCAAGTGATTTTGAATTCTTGGAGATGATCTGCGTCCATAAATCAGCATTGCTAGCGGCAATTCGAGTCATGTCTCTTAGTCCCTGACCGCCAAGTTCGATATTTTGCTGTTGCTTATCCAGCAATTCGGATGCCAATACCGAGCTGACTAGCTGCGGTAGGTGAGAGGTTAGGGCAACCGCTCTGTCATGTTCTTCAAAATCCATCTCTACCGGTGTTGCCCCCAAAAGCCTCACCAGCTGTCTGATTTTGTCAAGACCATCAGAGTTACTGTCTTCAGAGCAAATGATCCAGGGTCTTGCAAAAAACAAATCAGCCTGGGCAGCTATCGCTCCTCCGCGCTCGCGACCAGCCATAGGGTGAGAGCCGATGTAACGATCTGTATCCGTTGAAAGCTTCTTCAGCTCTTCCAGAACTGCACCCTTCACGCTGGCAACATCGGTCACAATCGCTTCAGGGTGTTGCCGAAGCTCTTCAGCTATTTGGCTTGCGGTTTTATCAGGTGGAAGACAAACAATGACCAAATCTGGCTCATTCTCAATTTGCTCACTGCCCGCGCCATACTCAATTGCCAGTCGCAGGTTTGTGGAAGAGGTGTCTTCTAACCAAACCGGAATCTGTTTTCTGCTCAGGCCAAGACCGATACTGGTGCCAATTAGTCCAGCACCAACAATCTTGACGCCCGCTATTTCATTCACTGGGCGAGATCCAACCTCAATGCCTCGGCTCCGCGCAGGTAGATGTGTTTGATTTCACTTCTGGGTTTGTCGATATCGCAGGTGAGCATCAGTCTGATAACTCTGGGCATTGAACCCTCAACATCCATCTCTATTCCACACATCAAAGGAACATCACCCAGGCCAAGCTCCCTGGCGGCTAGCGCGGGGAATTCACTGTGGATGTCTTGGGTAGCTGAGAAATAAATCGAAACCAGCTGGGATGCGTCGATACCGTTATCGTGCATAACTTTGGTTATTAGTTCTGCAGTTCTTCTAAGCAAGTGATCGCGTTCATCGCGATCCAGTTGCGTCGCTCCCCTGATTGCTCTGTATGCCATAACTAATCCTTTTTGGTGGTTGCCTCTATCAAGGCACTGACTTCCAGCTTACCCAGCTCTCTTGCATCACCCGGACGCAATGTGCCAAGTTTTACAGGTCCAAACTGCTGCCTGATCAGGTCTTTTACCGGGTGCCCGACCTCATCCAGCATTCTTCGAACAATTCTGTTTTTACCCGAGTGAATAGTTATTTCAACAAGGCTCATTTGGTTTCCTGAATCAATTAGCTTTGCCCTATCGGCACTAATTGCCCCATCCTCGAGTTCAATACCCGCCAATAGCTTGCTAATTGTTGCCTGCTGAACAGTTCCCTGCACCCTTGCGACATAAACCTTCGGCACCTCAAATGACGGGTGGGTTAGTTGGTTTGAAAGCTCCCCGTCGTTTGTCATCAAAAGCAATCCGCTGGTGTCAGCATCCAGTCTTCCAACATTGAATACTCGCTCGTATTCGCTAAAGAAATTACTAAGGTCCTGTCTTCCCTCATCATCTCTCATAGAAGAGATCACCCCCAGGGGTTTATTGAAAGCCAAATAAAGCTTGTCAGTGTCAACCTGGATTGGCTTTCCCCTAACTTCCAATTTGTCAACAGTTGGGTCAATCTTGGTGCCAAGTTCAGTCACCACGCTGCCGTTTACCTTCACAAGACCTTTGAGAATCAATTCCTCACTGGCTCTTCTGGAGGCAACCCCCGCATGGGCCATTGCTTTTTGTAATCTCATTTCAGTCATCTAAGGAACCTGCATCCGGAAGCATCGGGGAGATTTTGGGCAATTCCGAAAGTGAATTGATTGCCAAAAGCTCCAATGTGTATTGGGTTGTTTCAAAAAGTGCTGCGCCTGTGTCAGGGTCTGTCTCACGGTGTTCAATCAATCCCCTAGATTGCAGTGTCTTTATTGCACTATCAACACTGACTCCCCTGATTTGAGCTATTTGGCCTCTAGAAACAGGTTGCCTGTAGGCGACAATCGCAAGTGTTTCTAAAGCCGCCTGAGATAACTTGCTGGGAGCTTCACTGGAAAGGAGTTTTTCTAAACCCCAGTCGTGTTTCTGATTTATATAAACTCTCCAGCCTCCGCCAACCTCACGAATTTCATAACCCCTGCCAATACCGTCTGCGTGGCTTTGAAGCTCCGCTGCTAGAGCTTCAATCTCAGACTGAACTTCAGCAATTGGGGCCTGCACCGCACCAGCAATAGTTACTGTTGCTAGCGGTGTTTCAGCGGCAATCAGAATTGCCTCGATAGCGGATCTAAGTTGCGGGTCACTCATACTCATCTCCGATCTGCTCGGAAATAGCTGGTATTTCAATTAGTTCAACAATCATTGATTGGCCATCTTCTTGACTCAGTTTCACAGCATTTTGCCTATAAAGCTCAAGCACTGCCAAAAAACTTGCAACAATCACGGGTTTCGGCTGGTCTATAACCAATTCCAGAAAACTCTTTGGACCATTTCTCAATCGCAGCGCTATGCGCTCTGCCTGATCTTTGACGCTGACCTTATCAGCGTGCAGGTGGTCAACCTTTGGGGCCGGGTCAAAGCTGAGTAGTTGCTCTGCCAGCTTTGCAAGCGACTGTGCGTCTGTGTTGAACCTGAGAGGTGGTTTTATGTCTTTGTATTTGCTCTCAAGGCTAGCCATTCTTTGAAATCTAGAGGACTCAGAGGCGAGCCTGTGTGAAAGCCAAGCGGAGGCCTCTTTGAATGCCTTGTATTGCAATAATCTTGCAAACAATAAATCCCTTGCTTCTAAAGCTCTAACATCCTCGGCATCGACTAGCTCTCCACTTGGCAAAAGACTTGCAAGCTTGTAGTCAATCAACGTTGCCGCGACCACCAAAAACTCACTAGCCCGATCCAGGCCAAGCAGTTTTTCTACTCCTCGGACATAGATCAAAAACTCATCCGTCACCTTGGATAGCGAAATTTCAGTCACGTCTAGTTCATGTTTTGAAATTAGTGTGAGCAGAAGGTCAAACGGACCCTCGAAATTGTCTAGTTGTAATTGAAAATCACTTGAAGACTCAAGCTGCAAAGCCACGTGCAACCATCTCCCTTGCAACCCGACGGTAGCTCTCGGCTGCAGTTGAACTTGGGGCGTAAGAGGTTATTGGTTTTTTGGCAACCGTTGCATCTGGGAACTTCACGGTTCTTGAAATTGCAGTGTCAAAAACCTGTCCCTCGAAGGCCTCCTGCAGTCTTTCCAAAACCTCTTTTGAGTGAAGGGTTCTGGGGTCATACATAGTCGGCAAAATTCCATCAGTTTGCAAAGATGGGTTCAATCTTGAACGCACCTTGTCAATTGTCTGTATTAGTAGTGCAACTCCACGAAGAGCAAAATACTCGGTGGCCATTGGAATCATCACGCCGTGCGCTGCAACCAGAGCATTTACAGTCAGCAGACCAAGCGATGGTTGGCAATCAATAAAGACCAAATCGTAGTCATCCAAAACCGGCTTCAGGATATTTGCAAGAATGCTCTCACGACTCATCTCGCCCACTAAGTGCACCTCGGCAGCACTTAGGTCAATGTTTGCAGGGACTACATCCATATTCGGATGATCTGTGTTTTGGATGGCATCTTGAATTTTTAGTTTGCTATCCATCATCAGGTCATAAATGGTGGTTGCATCGTTTGCATTGACTCCAGTGGCAGCACTTAGCGCTCCCTGTGGGTCAAAATCAATTAGCAGAACCTTGCGTCCGTAGTCAGCCAAAGCGGCTGCGACGTTGATGGTTGTGGTTGTCTTTCCAACCCCACCTTTTTGATTGCACATCGCAATTACACGAGCGGGTCCGTGGGCGGATAATTCCTCCGGAACCGGAAACTGTTGAGAAGAAATATTTACCAATCGAACCTCCAGTGCATAGCCTACCCCTGAGAACGCGGATGGGCCTCGATATAAGCCCTCCTCAGCGAGTCAATTGTTATAAGCGTATATATCTGGGTGGTGGAAACACTTGAGTGACCCAGCAACTCTTGAACAACCCTGATATCAGCACCACCTTCCAATAGGTGAGTGGCAAACGAATGCCTGAGCGTATGCGGTGAAACATCCAGCTTTGCTAATTCACCGGCCTTGGAAATCAGCTGCCATATAGATTGTCTCGAAAGTCTTCCTCCGCGTTGATTAAGAAACAGTGCTGGCGTTGGTTTAGTTAGTAACCCTGGACGGACTCGGCTCAAATAGGAACTGACTGCATTTTCGGCAAATGAGCCAATCGGAACCACGCGTTCTTTGTTGCCTTTTCCGCGCAATCTGAGTAATCCCGAATCGGTAAAGTCATCGACATCCAAATCAACAATTTCACTGACTCTTGCCCCGCATGAATACATAAGCTCTAACACCGCCCTGTCTCGAAGCTGGATTAACGCTCCTGCCTCAGGCTCCAAAGATCCTGATGCCTCCAAAAGTCTCTCCACATCACTGATTGAAATTGCCTTTGGTAGGCGAAGTCCAAGCTTGGGGCTTTTTACCAAGCTCGCAGGGTTCACCTCTGAATGGCCTTCTTCTAGGAGGTATTTATGAAACCCCCTAATTGATGCCAGAATTCTTGCAACTGATGCGTTTGCACGTCCAGCCGATTGCAACTTGGCCTGAAAGCTCAATATGTCAGCACTTGAAACTTTGGACAAATCTGTTTTGTTTGTTGTCAAGAGATACTGAAGGTACTCGCCTATGTCACGCCTGTATGCGGAGATGGTATTTGAGCTCAATCCGCGTTCAACAGCAAGTTGACGAAAGTATTTTTCGGCAAGTTGCTCCAAGGCAAACTACTCCTTCACTTCAAAAAGCAACTGCTCCTGTTGCCTTTTGAGGCCTGCTTCAATCAGGCCTGCAAACAGTGGGTGGGCACGATCAGGTCTTGAACGGAACTCTGGATGAGCCTGAGTGGCAACAAAGTATGGATGCTGGTCTTTTGGAAGCTCCACATATTCAACCAAGTTTCCATCAGGGCTTGTCCCACTGAATACTAATCCCGCTTCCGAGATCTGATCCCTGTAAGAATTATTCACTTCATAGCGGTGGCGGTGTCTTTCGCTGACCATTTCAGACTGGTAAACCTCGCTAACCAAAGAGCCTGGCTTCAGCTTGGCCTCAAACATGCCCAGTCGCATGGTGCCACCCATGTCTCCGCCCGCTAGAACATCTACCTGCTCGGCCATGGTTGCAATCACCGGGTTTGGGGTTTCGGGGTCAAACTCTGTAGAGCTTGCATTTTCCAAACCAGCAACATTTCTTGCATACTCAATCACCATGCACTGCAAACCAAGGCAAAGACCTAGAGTAGGAATTTGCTGTTCACGTGCATACCTAATTGCTCCAAGTTTTCCTTCAATTCCGCGAATTCCAAATCCGCCAGGGATGCAAATAGCATCCATGGATGACAACTTCTCTCGAGCACCCTCTAAGCTCTCGCAGTCATCACTTGCAACCCAGTGAATGTTTACCTTGGCACGATTAGCAAACCCACCGGCTCTGATTGCCTCAGTGACACTCAGATATGCATCAGGCAAATCTACATACTTACCAACTAGTGCAACATTTAGTTCGTGTTTGGGGTTGTGAACGGCATTCAAAACAGGTTGCCAGTGACTCCAGTCGACCTCACCTGCGTCAAGCTCTAATTTGTTGATGATGTAGGAATCGAGACCCTCGTCGTGGATTACAACCGGTATGTCATAGATGCTTTTTGCATCTGCAGCATTGACAACCGCATCCGGATCAACATCGCTCATAAGAGCAATTTTGCTCTTGATTGAATCTGGCAATTCACGATCACTTCTACAAACAATTGCATCTGGCTGAATACCGATTGAACGCAACATTGCAACCGAGTGCTGGGTTGGCTTTGTCTTCAGCTCACCACTTGGGCCAAGGTATGGAACCAAGCTCACGTGAACAAAAAACACGTTATCTCGACCAACATCATGCCTAATTTGCCTGGCCGCTTCCAAAAACGGCTGCGATTCGATGTCTCCAACAGTGCCACCGATTTCGGTAATGATTACATCTGGCTTTGGATCATCGTCGGCCTGTGCTCGCATGCGTCGCTTGATTTCATCAGTGATGTGTGGAATAACCTGCACCGTGTCTCCGAGGTAGCCGCCACTGCGCTCCCTGGAAATAACCTCTGAGTAAATCTGTCCGGTCGTAACGTTGGCCTTGGCGGAGAGGTTTATGTCCAAAAATCTCTCATAGTGACCGATATCCAAATCTGTTTCAGCACCATCGTCAGTGACAAAAACTTCTCCGTGCTGAAAAGGGTTCATCGTTCCTGGGTCAACGTTTAGGTAGGGGTCAAGTTTCTGCATAACTACCCGCAGGCCCCTTGCTCTCAAGAGATTTCCCAGAGATGCGGCTGTTAAGCCTTTACCCAAAGAGGAGGCGACACCGCCGGTTACGAAGATATGTGAGGGAATCCCAGAGCTTTCTGCCATGGAATTTCAATCTAGCACCTCAATCGCTCTCAATCCGCCGCGACTCATGAATTTTTTGAAAGCTGCAGTAATTCTTTTGCATGAGTCAACGCGGACTCGCTCGAATCAAGACCCGAGAGCATTCTCGCAAGCTCGCTCTCTCGCAGGTTCTCTGAAACAGTTTGAACATCACTTTCGACAAATCCCTCGCCACTGTCTTTTTTGACCAGCAGGTGATTGTCTGCAAAAGCTGCAACTTGAGCTAGGTGGGTAACAACAACCACCTGGCACTGTTCGCTGAGTCTTTTTAGCCGTCGTCCAATTTCGATTGCGCTCGATCCGCCAACACCGCTATCCACCTCGTCAAAGATCATCGTTGGTGTTGGTGACTTACCCGCCAGAACAACTTCTATTGCCAGCATGATGCGACTGAGCTCTCCCCCACTTGCAGCCTTTGAAATTGCCCTTGGTACTGCTCCCTGATAGCTCGATAGCAACATCGAGACTTTATCTGTACCAGAGGGTCCGAAATCAATCTGTTCCAGTTCAATAACCAACTTGCTGTTTGGCATTGCCAGGCTCTGAAGCTCGTGGTTGACCTCATCCGCTAAGTTCTTTGAAGCTAATTTTCTTTGATCGGTGAGCTTTTGTGCAGCAAAAGAAAGTTGTGACTCGATCGCTGCCAGGTGCTGTTCCAGTTTTTCTAGCTGCTGATCACTGTCTTGCAAATCCAATAGCTCATTGGCCAACAAACTACTTCTTTCGATTAGCTCATGAATGGTCCCACCGAATTTTCTTTCCATCGAAATAAGTTTTGATTTGCGTTCATTCAATCGATTCAATTCGCCCGGCTCGGCATCCAGATTCGCCAGTTGTCCTGAAACCTCAACCGCCAACTCCGAGGTTAGGACTGCTAATTCATTTGCCCTTTGGGCGAGTAGATCAAGTGTTGAGTCTTTATTGGAAATACTCTCTAGATTTCTTCTTATTTGACCCAAAAGCTGTTCCAGATCAGGGGTTTCAGCAGATGATGAAATAAGAGAATGACTCTCTGCAAGTGCTGTTCTTATGACCTCAACATTTTCTAATCGATTCAATCTCTCGCTAATCGAATCCAGCTCGTTAGCCTCTGGCGCAAGCTGTTCCATTTCAGTTAGAAACTCTTGGATTTCCTCTATTCGACGATCACGGTCTTTCGCTGACTGCTCTAATCTCTCTAACCTCGCTTTAGCGTCCAACCAAGATTGATAAATCTGCTGGTAGCTGTCCTTAGCACTTTTGAGTCGCTCTCCACCAAAACTATCCAGAGCATCCCTCTGAGTGCTAGCTGAGCGAAGTCTTATCTGATCACTTTGACCGTGAATCACCACCAGGTTTTCTGATACTTCGCCCAGGCTGCCTGCTGGAACATTTGCTCCGCCAATAATTGCCCGAGATTTACCCTCTGCGCTGACAGTTCTTGTAATGACCAGATCATCTTCATAATCGGCGCCCAGGTCATCCAGTTGCTCATGAACAGAGTCTGGCAAGTCCTCCCAGATTCCACTGACTCTGAGTTGCTTCTGTCCGTCTCGAACTTTTGAGCTATCGGCTCTTGCCCCAAGCATGAGTTGCAAAGCCGTCAGTAGCATGGTTTTACCGGCACCGGTCTCGCCGGTAATCACATTCAATCCAGGGCTAAGTTGCAGTTCGGTTTGACTTATCACGCCCAAATTTGAAATCGAAATGGTTCGAATCACCTATCCGGACCCCTCCATCCAGCAACTGGAAGGTTGAATTTTTTGACCAACCTGTCTGCAAAAGGCCTGTCTTCAAAAACTGCCAGCTCCACCGGAGTTGGTGATTTATAGACAACCACTCGACTTCCGGGGGTTAGTTCAAATGTTCTTCGTCCATCGCAGAAAATAACTCCGTGGCCGGTGTTTCTGTTCAACACCTCGACTGCCAGTCGACTGTTTCTATCGACTACCAACGGTCGAGAGAACAAAGCGTGAGCGCTGAGTGGGACTAAAAGTAATGCCTCAACATCAGGCCAAACAATCGGACCTCCAGCACTGAAGTTATAAGCGGTTGAACCAGTTGGAGTACTAAACACAACTCCATCGCAACCAAAGCTACTAATCGGTCTGCTATCGACCTCGATGGCAACCTCCAGCATTCTCTCCCTAGAGGATTTCTCTAAGGCGACATCATTCAAAGCCCACGATGAGAAGACCTTTTCTTTTCCTTGCCACACCTCGACTTCAAGAGCCATTCGAGATGAGGTTGAGTAATCTTTGGAGGCAATCCGGGAGATGATTTCAGGCATATCTTCTATTTCACCCTCTGCCATAAAACCAACGTGGCCGAGGTTCAACCCAAGAATCGGAACCTTGTGCCCTCGCAGGCTTTCGGCTGCACGAAGAATTGTTCCGTCTCCGCCAAGGACAAGTGCCAATTCGATTTGCTGGTCTTTATAGACCTCCATCTCGGAACCGGTTTTGGTCATTTCAGAGAAATCTTCTTCTATAGAGATAGGCGTTAGCCCGTGTTCTCTCAAAAGATCCGCTGCGCGCCAAAAAGCGTCTATGGCAGCATCGCGGGAGGCGTTGGTAACAAGCAAAATGTTTCTTGTCATCTAAGTCCCCTTCACCAGCGCTTCAATACTTCCATCCCATTCCGGGATTGTTCTATCACCTTTATTCAACCAGATTAGATACTCCTGGTTCCCAGTTGCACCCTTGATTGGTGATTGCTCAATTCCTAAAACATTGAACCCAAGCTTTTTGGCCGAATCAATCACCTGATCAATAGACCTTTTTCGCTCTCGCCAATCGCTAACAACGCCAGATGCGGTCAATGAGTGCTGACCCACTTCAAACTGCGGTTTTATCAATCCAATAAAGTCAAGCCTTCCCGAAAGGGAGTAAACAATTGGCAGAGCGTGAGTGATTGAAATAAAGCTCAAATCACAAACCACCAGGGATAATTTCCTAAAGTCTTCATTTATCTCAACCAGTTGAGACTGCGAGAACTCTCTAATGTTTTGGTTTGAAATCTCAATCACAGCTTCGTTTTCAGCTATTGGTTGCGCTAGCTGTGCTGTCCCGACATCTAGGGCTAAAACCAACTTCGCCTCGCGCTGCAATAAGCAATCGGTAAACCCTCCGGTCGAGGCACCGATATCTAGACAAATTTTTCCCTGCGGGTCGATACCGAATCGATCTAGAGCGTGATCAAGTTTGAATCCAGCGCGAGAGACAAAATTCTTTGCCTCCAAAACAACCAACTCTTGGTCCTCGGTTACCTTAATTGAGGGCTTCAGAACTTTCTTGCCGTCGACCTCAACTATTCCTCGTGCGATTAGTTGCGCGGCTTGAGACCTTGAGCTAGCAAGGCCCAGCTCAAAAAGCCTGCTATCAATTCGAGTCATCGGAGGCAATCTGATCCAGTGCCTTTTCGATTAGAGCTGGCCTATCCTCAATCTCCGCTGATTGAATTTCTGCCACTAGTTCATCAAAGTCTTTTTCCAAAATCACTCCCAATAGAGATCTTTTTGGACATCCATTGCATAGATGGCCATCTCACTACCCCAGACTACAGAGCAAGCGGCCCTCAAAACATCAATTCTGGAGCCACTGTTTATAAGTCTCACTTTATTTCCCAAAAGCTCTACCTGAGCGGGACCTGATTTATACCCGTATTTAGTCTTCTTGGGTGGCTTGTGTTTTTCCAATATCTCACTCACGCTTTCCAGCAAGTATGTAGGTCTACTCCCCTTGGCGGCACTGATTGTCTCTTTGCCAGTGGCTATACCGGTGAATACAAGCGCTGAATCAATGTCTGCATTATTTGCACCCAAAATATCTGTATCTATTCGGTCACCTATAAACAACGGGTTTGTCATACCGAGTTGTTTTTTAGCAGTATCAAAGATCTTTCTGGCTGGTTTTCCAGCAAACTCCGGAAGGTGACCAACAGCGGTGTGAACAGCACTCACCAGTGTTCCATTTCCGGGTGCTATGCCTCGCTCCAGCGGAATAGTCCAGTCCTGATTGGTGGCCAACCAAAGCGCACCGTTGTTAATCGCATAACTTGCCTCGGCAAGGTCTTTCCAGCCAATATCAGGTGAAAATCCCTGGATGACAGCATCGGGCCCATCATCAGCACTGGTAACAACTTCAAAGCCGTGATCTGAAACGGCTTTTCGAAGACCGTCTCCCCCAATAACTAAAACCTTGCCAGTAATCTGCTCGCTTAGCATCTCAGCTGCCGCCATAGCTGAGGAAATAACTTGAGACTCATCTAGATTGAGCCCAAAACCCCTGAGCTGGTCAGCAATCTGACCCTGGGTCCTCGATGCGTTATTTGTAACATATCCGATTGGCATCTTGGCAGATAATTTGCCAATGGTTTCAATTGCATCCGCTATTGGCTCACGGCCTCGATAGACAACCCCATCGAGATCCAGCAGCAACCCGTCGTAGTTATCTATTAGTTTCATCGGCCCCGACTACCGCCTCGGAAATTCTTATTTGGACCATCTTTTCTTGGTGGACGCGAGTCCCTGCCACGAGGTTCTCTTTTGCGATCTTCGTACTTAACCTTCGGCTGATATGGCTCCGGAATTTGTATTTCTTCAATCAGCTCAAATTCCTCGGCTGTTTGCTCAGCTAACGCATTCTCGGCACGCTCTGCAAGAGTTACCCACTTAGAGCTATCCCTACCAAGCTCTTCAAGGCATTCCGCATAAGCTCTAAACAGTGCTATTGATTGAGGAATGATTCCCTTTGGTGACAGCTCAGCAATCTCCAACTCTTCCAAAGCAAGCTCAGGCTGCTCCATATCCAGCCTTGCCCCGCTAAGCGCGATCGCAAGATTTATCCGAACACCCTTTGAAAGCTCTTGGCGATCAACCTCTCTGGCCGCATCTAATGCTCTTTGTGGCCTGCCCATGCCACGCTCGCAGTCAACAATCAGCGGTATCTGCTCATTGCTCCCGGTAAGTCTCCTATGGGTGAGTAGCTCTCTTAGGGCCAATGCGAAATCACCTACAGAATAGGCGGTAATACCGACTGTTTCGTGAACGATTGCCAACCTGCCAGCCCGGTTGAGAGCAGCTAGAGCGTGTTTATGGGCAAGTTCCGGGTCGCTATCAATCAACAGTGATGTCATAGCAAGGTGTCTTGCAACCCATTCGGCATTTTCTTCACTGAGAGTCTTCAGTTGAACCCTCACCGATATATCAAGATCATCGGGCGTGATTTCAGGCGGAATCATTGGAGACTTCGGCTTATCGCGTCCCGCGTAAGCCTTCGAATTCTTATAATCCTTTGAATAATTCTTGTCCAAGTAAATTCCTTAAAGTGAAATGGCCACCCCTGAGGGTGGCCATTTGCTAATTTAAGTCCGGCGGTGTCCTACTCTCCCACAGAGTCCCCCCTGCAGTACCATCGGCGCTGAGAGCCTTAACTTCCGGGTTCGGAATGTAACCGGG
>CBFHOK010000003.1:0-105740 GCA_965657575.1 Microbacteriaceae bacterium
CCAGTTGAGCAGGAGCCGGAACCGGCGATTGAATACCCGCTGACGCTGGCACAGGGTGACTTGATCTCCCATGAGCATGAAACTTCGGGCCAGGTTTATATTTTGGAACTAGAGGATGGCTCAAAGGTTCTCCGATTCGAAAACCTTAAGACCAGTGATGGTCCGCAGCTTGAAGTTTGGATCACAGATGCACCCGTCATTGAGGGGTTTGATGGATGGTTCGTCTTCGATGATGGGAAGTATGAAAATCTGGGTGATCTCAAAGCCACGGCGGGTAATCAAAACTATGAGCTGCCCGAAGACCTAGAGCTTTCAGACTTTAGTTCCGTGTCTATTTGGTGCTCCAGGTTCGCAGTTTCCTTTGGAGCTGCTGCAATATAGCTACCAGAATTCTCAAGGGTTGAGGAAAATTTTGATTCTCCCCACTTGAAAGAGGCGTGGCAAATAGCCTAGGCTCGACACACATCTAGAACTGGGGGAATCTTGTTTAGAAAAATCGTAACTACCGCAATCACCGCTGGGTTTCTAGTCGCGGGGACTACGCCGGCAAATGCCGAAGAAATAGTTTGGAGTGATTTTGACGACAGCACGAGCATCTACAACTGGGGTGAGTTTGATGTTCAGTTCGTTGGATTTATGGAGAGTGTAATAAGAGATGACAGTTTTGTTATCTATGTACAATTCGAAGGTCCAATCCCGCAAGATGCATATTCGTCTCCCTATTTCGACAATTACGCCGGAGTAGGTATGGACGTGAACCTCGATGGAAGCACAGATCTTTACATGTTCACCGAGACACGAGACATGATGACCGATGAGGTCATCCCAACCCAGGTCTGGGATGCCAACAACTCAAGACATCTTGGTTGTGACGCTTCATACATCAAGATTACCGATGACCTGATGGGCTTCAGATTGCAAAAATCGTGCGCCCAGTTTGGGTCTCGCCTTGGCCTTGAAGCTTTTGCCAACGATGGAATCCTGGATTCAATTGATTACGTCCCCGATGTCGGATTTTTTACCGTCAACGTCCCTTGGGCTTCAGGTGCTGGGAGCATAGCGACTCCTATCGTGAGCGACGGTGAGACGAGTGCGTCATTTAGGCCTAGAGAAGTGAATAAAACAAGATTCGAAGTGGATAACCCTGGTTCGAATCCTGATGACCTGGTCCGTCTAGCTGCGACAGTTACCGACAGTGTTGTTCAGTTAGTTTGTGGTAACGCAGCTGGTACAGGCTGGGCTGCGGAATCCACCCCGAGTTCCGCCATGAGATCCAGTGGGGAAGAAACCTTCATCATCACCAACCATCACGTAGTTGATAGTTGCACCAATGGAAGCACTGTGATTGGAACAGATTCAAACGGAGATTCGTTTTCGGCTCGAGTAGTCTCATATTCCGCGAGTGATGATGTTGCCGGCCTGGTGACAACACATTCATTACCGACACTTGAATGGATAGGGCAAACACCAGCAGTCGGTTGGTGGGCTGGAGTGATTGGAAACCCATACGAGCTCACTGGCGCACTCTCTACGGGCGTAGTCTCCCAAGTAGGTGAGAACTACTTCACCACCACAGCCCCGCTAAACCCCGGAAATAGCGGTGGGCCCGTATTTGACAAGCAAGGCCGCGTAATGGGGATAGCGACATCTAAACGAATTGACTCGGAAGGAATTGGTTACGCTGGTTCCAGCCAACTAATTTGCGATTGGCTAGTCACGTGTTCCGGAACTGCCTGGAGAGGAAACCTAAACTCTGCCCCAGAGGAGCAACAGGACAACGAAGCACCCGTGAATCAGCAACCCTCAGATTTCGATAACCTTGGACCCGCCGATGGTGACTTCAGCGCATGGACCAAGGTGATGGCTGACGGAGAAAGTATCAAGTTCTACGCGAAGTATTTGCAAGTTGGTGACAAAGTCCAGTTCATGGTTCAGGACTCATCTGGGGTATATAAGCAGTATGCCTGGAAACGAGTAGACAACGAGGACTTAGATTCGGATGGTCACTACACAAACATGCAAAACGGTATCTACTTCATCAGAACATTAGATCTGAACCCAGGGAAGAACCGAGTTCGCATTTACGTCAATGGTGAGCTCTACTGGGGAACTAAGACATACGTGGTCAACTAAGACTCATCTTCTGAGAAAAAAGTTGGCGGAGCTAGGCCATCGCCACCTAACTACGTCTAACACTCCCTTTGTTCGCTCGGAGGAGATATGTTCTAGGTTCCCGAGTCAAAAACGCATGCGATGGCGGCGAGAGAAACTTGCCTAAAAACAAACTTCTTGTGTTGACGCTGTGTTCACCCAATAACGCCTAAATCCTACTTCGTCATCAGATCCCGACCCATATTGGGATTCAGTTTGATTTGGTCTTTCTGTGAGTTGTCCCATTCAGGAACAGACCTACCAATGAGTGTCTCACCAAAATCTTGTACGACAAAAGTCCGATGATGAAAGTTGCCGTTATTGCAAGAATCGCTAGCGGCCAAGCCCCCAAGCCCAATTGGGAACCGAATCGCAAAAAGAAAAAAACTAAGGGCAAGTGAATTAGATACAGCCAATAACTGGAATCAGAAATAAAGCGAAGAGTCCTGTTTTCTTTTGACAGGATTCTGAGGAGCAACCCCAAAGTACCAACGGCTAGGAACCAAACCGCAACACTGTAAGCAAAGCTGGATACCCACCAGCCCCAGTCTTGCGAAATGAAAAAGAAAGTAAACCCCGTGCTCCCAAATGCAATATAAATTGGGCTCCGTTTTGAGACGAGAGGAAGAATTACTTGCATCCCATAAAACAGAGCGATTCCCAAAGAAAAGGCTAGAAAATAAAAAAGAAAGACACCTGGGTCGAAAAGTAAAAGTGTTGAGGTTGCAAGTTCTCTTTCAATGACGCCGGGGATAAAGGGTGTTAGCAAAGCAAGCATTGCCAGTGTTGCAGTGAGGGGGAACTGAAATTGAACCTCTCCCAGCTTTTGCAATAAAGGTGCCGCGAGCCAGGTAATTATTGAGAACAGAGCGAGGAAGTAAAGAAACCAAAGATGCTGGGTGTCCATGGTTGGGAATAGACCCTCCAGCGACGTATCCTTGGCCCAGGTGGAGGCAAAATGATTGGCAACAACCAACAAGGGCCAAAACACCAAAAAGGGCAAAACGATTCGTCTGTAACGATTTTTGATAAACGACTCCCGGCCTCGCTTATCAATCAAAAACACGGCGAAAAAGCCAGCGATGATGAAAAAAGCAGGCATTCGAAAGCTGTGTAGCAATTGATGAAAAAAGACAATACTCAGAAACTCAGCAACACTCGAGGGTTGAACGTAGAGAAACACGAAAACCAGTGAGTGGTAGACAATCCCAAGTGAAAGCAAGATTCCTCTGGCAGCGTCAAATCCATGCAGTCTCATGCCTCACCCTCCTCTCTTGAAGCCTACTAGGCACGGACGAGAACACACGAGACCCTCATAAATCTGCGAGACAGAAATGGTGGAGATAGATTCTGTCCAACTAGGATTTGACAATGATCTGTTGCTCCTTTGTATTCGAACCTGGTGAATACGATCAGGAGTTTTATGAGCTTGATGCCGAAATTGACCAATTTGCCAAATCTCTTTCGGGATTTGTCAAAACCGAGCGCTGGCAATCCAAAAACGGCGCGTTTATAAACTCCATGTATTTTTTCGAAAATCAGGAGTCCGTTCGAGAACTAGCCAACTACCCTGAGCACCAAGTAGCCAAGAAAAATTATGCTCGCTGGTATAAAAGCTTTCGGGTTGAAATCATGGAGGTAAGCGGAAGTTATAAAAGCAATCCCGCTCCAGAGCTGGAACGGGATTGAATTTGGTGGAGATGGGGGGAATTGAACCCCCGTCCACGGCAGCGATTATGGAGATTCTACGGGTGTAGCTTCAATAGTGTTTTCTCGGCCCCGGTCATAGCTTGAAGCGACCTAACCGACGGGCCCAGTCCAGGTAAAAAGTCCCGGATGGCACCTAGACGCTACCAACCAGCGAGATTTCTAAATGGCGTCTAGGTTCTGAGTCGAAATCAAACTCAGTTAGACGGACTTCGGGGCTAGCTTAAGCAGCTAGGGCGAAGTCGGCGCGCTTTGTATTGGCACCTATAGTTTTGCAGAGAGCGTTAACGAGATAACTCTGCATCCTCGACCCGCTTCATCCACGCACAACTACAGTGTCGAAACCGATCATCCCCAATGTTTAGTTATCAAATCCTGCCTGAGGGCAGTAGAGCAGTTTACCACTCTTTACCCTTAGTTTTCATAGCTTTTTCTGCCTCGCGCTTATCCTGCTTTTCTTTCAAGGCCTGTCGCTTGTCATACTCTTTTTTGCCTCGAGCCAAAGCAATCTCAACTTTGGCTCGGCCATCTTTGAAATAAAGCTTCAAAGGAATCAGCGTGTATCCAGATTCCTTAACCTTGCCCATCAGCTTGTTTATTTCCATGCGGTTTAGTAATAACTTACGTTTTCTTCTGGTTGCATGGTTTGTCCAAGAGCCTTCTGTGAATTCAGGGATATGAACATTTTCAAGCCAAGCTTCGCCATTCTCGATAGCCGCATAGCCATCAACCAGTGATGCCCTGCCAGCTCTTAGGGATTTGACCTCTGTGCCGGACAAGACAAGCCCAGCCTCGTAGACATCATCGATGTGATAGTCATAACGAGCCTTGCGGTTTGTGGCGACAATTGATTCGCCGCGCTCCCTGGGCATCGGTTTCTCCTGGTTAGACCTTCAAATAACGACGAATAGCAACTGCACTCGCCAGAGCTGAAAGGATAACACCGCCAGCTATCAACCAGGGAACCACAAACAGTGCCTGCTCAAAACCAACAAAGGCTGTGAAGGGAAGTCTGACTGCTAAGAAGTCTTGGACCAAAAACCTGACTGAGGCCAAAACAGCACCTGCACTGAGGAGGGCACCAAGGGTTGCTGCAATCACACCCTCAAGCACAAATGGGAATTGAATAGAGAAATTACTGGCACCCACCAAGCGCATAATCCCTATCTCGCGCCTTCTTGAAAACGCGCTCAAACGGATTGTTGTACTGATCAACAGCAAAGCACTTGCAAGCATCACACCAGCAACTGCAGCGGCTGTAATAGACCCAGCATTTAGAAAGCTGAAGATGGAATCCAGATAACCTCGCTGATCACGGACTTCTTCGACACCACTTGCACCACTAAAACTCTCAGTGATGATCGCACTCTGCTCTGGATTTACCAGGTTCACCCAAAAAGCCTCGTTTAGCTGATCTGGGGTTACGTAGCTGGCAACAGTGCTATCAGCAAAATCCTCGGTAAATTTCGCAAAGGCTTCTTCGTGGGTTTCGAAGTAATACTGGTCGATATAGGGGGCCAACACAGAGGATTTCAGTTGAGCCTCAACTGCCGCCTTCTCAGCTTCACTGGCTTCACCGGTTGGGCAGGCTGCGGCTGGAGAGACGTCTGTGCACATATAAACCGCTACCTGTGCTCGGTCGTACCAATAGTTTTTCATCTCGTTGATTTGCAGTTGCAATAAAGCGGCAACTCCAACGAAGGTGAGGGAGATAAAAGTCACCAGGATGATTGAAATCACCATCGAGATATTGCTTCTAATCCCAGCCCAGGATTCACTCAGGGCAAATAAAAACTTCATTCTTCCTCTGCCTTTGGCATCTGTCCGGTGTCGAACTCTCGATAACCAGCTGCAACCTCATCGCGGATTATCTCTCCGTTGCTGAGTTCAACCACACGTTTTTTGAGTCGGTCAACAATTCCCCGATCGTGGGTTGCCATCAAAACTGTTGTTCCACCGAGGTTGATTCTCTCAAGCAGGTCCATGATTTCACCTGAAGTTTTTGGGTCAAGGTTTCCAGTTGGCTCATCGGCCAGCAAAATGTCTGGCTTGTTCACAATCGCCCTTGCAACAGCGACTCTTTGTTGCTCACCACCCGATAGCTCACTTGGCATCCGTCTTGCCTTTTCACTAAGGCCGACCAAATTCAAAACATCAGGAACGGCGGTTTCTATAAAGGCCTTCGACTTACCAATTACGCGAGAAGAATAGGCGACATTTTCATAAACGGTCTTTTGTGGCAAAAGCCTAAAATCCTGAAAGACAACACCTAGTCTTCTTCTGAAAATCGGAACTCTTCTGCTGGCGAGGTTTATCAAATCCTCACCTAGAACATGAATTGAGCCCTGATTGGGAACATCTTCTCTGAGCACCATTCGCATAAGCGTTGATTTCCCGGAACCACTGGCACCCACGAGGAATACAAACTCTCCGCGCTCTACCTGCAAAGAAACTGATTTGAGTGCTGGGTCTTCGGTTCCCTTATAGGTCTTGACGGCTTCACGGATTGAGATCATGGTCCCTAAAGCCTAATTTTTAGTTACCCCAAACGCCCTCAGCGTTGTGGAGTGTTGCACTAAGACTGCTTGCGCCAGCGAATCCCGGCTTGGATAAAACCAGCAAGATCGCCATCAAAAACCTCGTCGGGGTTGTTCACTTCATACTCTGTTCGAAGGTCTTTCACCATCTGATAAGGGGCTAGAACATAACTTCTCATTTGCTCTCCCCAACTGGCCTTCACGTCCCCCGCAAGTTCCTTCTTTTTCGCTTCTTCCTCGCGACGCTTGATTTCCAACAGCCTTGACTGTAAAACCCTCATGGCAGCCTGCTTGTTTTGCAGCTGACTCTTTTCGTTTTGGCAGCTGACTACGGTGCCTGTTGGGATGTGGGTAATTCTGACGGCTGAGTCGGTGGTGTTAACACTCTGCCCGCCGGGACCGCTGGATCTGTAAACGTCAATTTTCAGATCGTTTTCATCAATTTCAATCTCGTCGGTGTTTTCAATCAAAGGAACAACCTCGACCGCTGCGAAGCTAGTTTGTCTCTTTCCAGCAGCATTGAAGGGACTCATTCGAACCAAACGGTGAGTTCCCGCCTCCACCGAAAGCTGACCAAAGGCAAACGGTTCAGTCACTTCCAGCGTTGCTGATTTGATACCAGCCCCCTCTGCGTAAGAGGTGTCTAATACAGAGGGCTTCCAGCCCTGCTTTTCACTAAACCTCGTATACATCCTCAAAAGCATCTCTGCAAAGTCGGTTGCATCATCTCCACCTGCACCGCTTCGAATGGTTATCACCGCTCCACGCTCGTCATACTCCCCATTGAGCAGTGTCTGCACCTCAAGCTTGGAGATCTCTTGTTCTAAAACCGTTAGCTCCTTGAAAGCCTCTGCTTCCGAGGACTTATCCCCTTCTTCTTGGGCCATCTGAAACAAAACTTCGGCATCGGAAAGTCTTGATTCAACCTGGTCAACGATCTCTAGAGACTGCTTCGTTCTGGAGAGTTTCGAAGTAATACGCTGAGCACGAGGCTGGTCATCCCATAGACCGGGTTCGGTCACCTGGATCTCTAGTTCGTCACGCTCTTGCCTTAGCTTCTCGGGGTTTAGAACATCAACAATTGCCCCAAAGGTTTCCCTTACCGAGGCCAAACGTTGATTGAAATCCATGTCCGCCATAAGGGTTTAGTTTAGGGGCAGTGCCATAATTGGGCGGTGACCACTAGCAATCAGTTTCGCAAAAGAGACCTGATTAGACCCGTATACCTGCCATCACTGCTGTTTACGATGGCGGAGGGTGCACTGCTACCTATCATTCCCGCTACCGCAGAGAGCTTTGGTGTCGGGTTGGCAACTGCCGGAGCTGTTGCCGGAGCGCTAATGCTTGGGGCATTACTGGCAGAAGTTCCCTCAGCCCTAATAAACGGCATTCTTGGAGAGCGCCGAGCGATGATGCTGGCAGGTGTCTTTGGAGCAATCGGCGCAATCATTGCTTTTGCTGGCCAGAACATACTCTTTTTGGCAGCAGGCGCCGCGATGGTGGGTGCTGGACACAGCCTGTTTGGATTGGCCCGTCATACATTCTTGACAGAAAAGGTTCCGCCTCATACCCGTGCGAGAGCTATGAGCATTCTTGGCGGAATGTTCCGCGGAGGACTTGCTCTGGGTCCTGTGGTGGGGGCTGGATTTGTTGCAAGCCTTGGGGTGAACTCGGTTTATTTCTTTGCAGCAGGCGTGATGTTGCTGGTCAGCCTGATTCTCTTCTCGGTCAATGCAGAGTCAATGGTTTGCCCACCGAGTGAGAATCAGGGACGAAGTTGGATAATTGCCAAGCGGGAGAAAAACAAACTCAGAACCCTCGGTGTTGCAAGTGCTGTAATTGCTGGAATACGAAACATTCGAATGATTGCGCTGCCGCTATTTGCAATCAGCTTGGGCATCGATCCGGCAACTGCGTCTTTAGTGATTGGCCTAACCGGAATCATTGACTTTGCACTTTTCTACCTATCCGGAATAGTAATGGATAAATACGGAAGATTCTGGACTTCAGTTCCTACTCTGATTGCCTTTGGAATCCTCTACATGCTGTTTTTCACCATGAACGACCTCACCACCTTTGCTTTATTTGCAGCACTCACTGCTCTTGTAAATGCTCTATCCAGTGGCATCAACATGGTGCTCGGTGCTGATCTCGCACCGAGTGACGCAAGGAGTGAGTTTTTGGCAGGGTTCAGACTGCTCACCACCAGTGGAAATGCCTTCTCTCCATATGTCTTATCTGGAGTTACTCTGCTGTTTGGTCTGGGGCCAGCAATGACGGTAATGGGCGGAATTAGTTTTTATGGCGCGTTTATGTTCTGGAAATACCTACCTAAATATGGCCAACCTTCTCAGGATTGAACCCGCTGACCATCTCGTGGGTCAAAGCTAGCCACCGCACTCTCGGCACAAATAGCAACACTGGTTGAGAAATTCAATGCAGCAAAAGGAAGACTGAGGTTTGAACAAGCTCGGACTCTTGATTCGAAATCTTCCACTTCTAAATCAATAGAACTGATCCCCAGGGTTTGATTAGCCTGAAAATACTGTTGCAGGCGTTGTCTAACAACTGAGTACTCTGCATACTCAATTTCAGTTACCGAGTGCTGATGAGCCTGCAATAACGCAAGATCGAGATCCGCTTGCAGACGGTGCTGAGCAATCAGCATTACTCCCCCAAGATAAACAACAAGTGCTGTGGCAACAGCAATTGATGTGATGCCAATTCCGAATGGAGATATTGACCCCCTGTCATTTTTCAATTACCGCCACCTTTGATGCGGTTGCTGTGTCGATTTGCAACTCAAGCTGATACCAACCCCCTTCCGACCCGCAGTCGCGAATGCAATTGATGCTCAGGTTTGCTGGGTAATCAAATTCACGAGCTATTTCTTGCGCCAATCTAGAGGCTTCAGTTTCGGGATTTTCAGCTTTCGTGATCATTAGTTCTCTTGCTACCATTCGCACCACACTCTCCGCAGCCAATTGTTTTTGAATTGCTTGAAACCCGGTCGGTACTAGTGAAAAAACAAGGATCGGCAGTATCGAGTAAATGATTATCTCGATTGCCGCATAACCTTTAGAACTGTCTTTCCAATTCCGCACTACCCACCACCAATGGCACCGAGATTGAATCGATAAAACCAACCTGTGGAAGCTCAGCAGTTATCGATACCTGCAGCACCTCGCCCTCTAGCTTTGAGTCAGTTGAAAAATTGGCAAGAGATGGCACTCGTTTATCCAATAATTTCAACGCATATCGCTCGCCATCGGCAGGAGTTTTGTCAGCCAACGCCCCTTCCCTGGCCCCACTAACCGCAGCGTCTCGAATCAACATCACGTTCCAGCCGGCAATCATTGCGGTAATAACTGAAATTGAAACCAGTGTTATTGCGGTGAGGCCTATCACCGCTCCCACCACCGCCGATCCCTTAGGACTCGAAATCAAAATGAAACTACCCTTGAAATCGCCTGATCGAATACCCCTTGCAGGGCTGGTCCGGCTATACCCCATATAAGAATCACCAGACCAGCAGTCATCAGCGTTATCAGCACCCAGCCCGGAACATCCCCGCGCTCTGATCGAATTGTTTTCATTTCTCTCCTTTCTATATGCCAAGCCCCAGGTTGGAAAGGCTTGGAAAACTTGCCATCAGAACACTGATGGGCAAAATCAGAAACACCATTGGCAAAAGCATTTTGGTTTCGTTGCTGTTTGCTTTTTGCAGTTCTTTCTGAGCGAGCTGGTGATTGATGGTGCCTGATTGTGCAATCAGCGCTTCACTGATTGGCGTCCCTCGTGAAATTGACAGCGAGAGCTTGGATGCGAACTCGCTCAGGCTTGAATTTTTTGACTCGCTGGCGGTGTCATTCAAGGCATCAATAAATGACTCTCCTAGGTCAACCCGTCTGACTATTTCTTTCAGCTTCATCGATAAATTCCCACTCATGCGCTGACTGATCCATGCAAAACTTTGCTCGACTCCGAGCCCGTTTTTCACGCAAAGTGCCAATAGCAATGCAAAATCCGCAAGCTCGCTATCAATAGAGGCGTCTGCCTTTTTGGATTTCTTTATCTTTATTTGGCTCTGATACTCAAATCTTGGGGAGACTCGAACGCGTTTCTCAATCTGCATTAAACACCCGCTTCCGCTCTGGGACCCGACCAATCCGGTCAGTCATCCAATAGGCAAAAACACTGATAGCGAGGGCAATCAGCATCACTTGATTACCTTCAGTCGATTGATAGCTTTGCAGGCCTTCAGGTCTTTGGATAAGTAACAGAACTATTAGCCATGGAGCTAATAAACCAAATTTTGCAATAGCCATTGACCAGTTGTGTTTTGAGGATATTTCGCTCTCTCTTTGCAGTGCTGTCCTGGATTGACTGGCAAGATCAGACCACGAACCAACTTGACCGCTAAGCCCAAATCGCAGACTGAGGATATTTAGAAGGGAATAGAAATCGGCATAGCGATTGGCTGTGGACAACCTAAACCAATCCAAGGACTTTTCTTCATCTTCAATATCTAGCCTCGATGCCAAAGCGGCAAAGCTTTCTCGAAGCTGACCTGGTCCAGAATCCCTAATCTCTTCAATCTGCTCAATCAAGGGGATTGACGCCTGGTATCCAGATTGTGTGAGCTCAAACACCGCTGGCCACGCATCCAACATTCTTCGTTTGCGGATTGTTGCTTTGATCCGAAGAAACTCGATTACACCCAGCCCAAATAAAACCGCAATAGCAACTCCAAATGCATATATTCCAAAAATCAAATAGACAACAAATCCAACTAACGCAGAAGTTAGAACAGATAGGCCAAGAAACTTATCTGCACCGAACTGATAAAAACCCGCCTCAGCAACAAGAGTCCGAAGTTTAGAAATCACGTTCCCAAACCTCTCTAACGGTTCTCGAGCCATCCGCTGCTCTTTGGCAGTGAATGACCATGTCAACCACTGAGTCGACTGTTGGATTTAGAAATCCTTCACTGATGTTCCCTCCTGCCAATAGCGGCAGGGTGCGCATTTTTCTCAGGGCCTCTTCAGCGCTGTTTGCGTGAATGGTGCAAATACCTGGAATTCCAGAATTGAGCGCGATCAGCAAATCAAGCGCTTCTGCACCCCTCACCTCACCAACAGCGATTCGGTCTGGCCTCATTCGAAGAGCTTCTCTGACCAGCTGCCTCAAAGGAACCTCGGTTGCCCCCTCTGGCGAACCTGGTCTTGTTTGCATTGCGACCCAGTCGTCCAACGGGGTGTAAATCTCAAAGGTGTCCTCGCAACTAACAAGTCTTTGACCCTGCAATTCGTTCAACATCGCACACATCATTGTGGTTTTACCCGCCTGTGTGGCACCACTGACCAAGATATTTTTGCCATTGGCAACCGCTGAACGAATTTGATCGAGCTGGTTTAGAGACATAACCCCCTGGTCATGCAATTGGTCTAGGGATTTCAATGATTTAGAAAACTTACGGATATTCACCGCCCAGTGACTCTGAGTTACCTCGGGAATCACAACATGCAATCGAGAACCGTCAGCTAATGCAGCATCAACCGAGGGGTTTGACCGATCGAGCCTTCTTCCGCTGTGACGGAGAAGTTTTTGGATGATTCTCCTAAGGTCCTCTGAGTTCAAATCAACTTTCTGAGTGCGATTTTTGCCCTGTTTATGAAAGCGAACCTCGTTCGGTTTATTTATCCAAATCTCTTCGATATCTGGATCAGTAAAAAACTCCTGCAAAGGTCCGTAACCGGTGAGTTCATTCAGAACTGCCGCTTTTGCATGGTTTTCATCGACAACCTGCCCTCCACCCAAAGCCAACTCGTCCAAAGCCTTCTCAGCAGCATTCGAGGGGTGGGATTGCATGGCAAGCACTCGAGCTCGTTTTGATAGCTGCAAAACATCCGCGTCATTCATGCCTGAATAAAAGCAGAGAAAAAACTTAGTTGTATTGGGTTATCCACAGCATCAAATTCCCACTAGACTTAGCTACTGCGCGGAAGTGGTGAAATTGGTATACACGCTAGATTTAGGTTCTAGTGCCGAGAGGCGTGAGGGTTCAAGTCCCTCCTTCCGCACTCTACTCAGATAGCTCCGGAGCTATCTCTGTTCCCAACAATTCAATCGATTTCATAACCGCCATGTGATCTAGGTTGCCAAGATCCATCTGCAGGATATACCTGGATAGGCCAAGACCTTCTTTGAGTTCATGCAGGCGGTCTTTGACTTCACTGACCGAACCAACCAAAAAAGCCCCCGGGTGATTTACCTGCATCTGATAACTGTTTGGATTAGGTGGAGCAAAACCTCGCTCGGCAGCAATCTGACTCATGGTCTGATTCCAATATGGATAAAACAGCTCCTTGGTCGCCTTGGCATCTTCACCAACTAGTCCAAACCCAGCAACGCCGACCTTTAGTTTCTCAACATCGTGTCCTGAGTTGGCTGCTGTCTCCCGATAGAGATCGACAAGTGGTTTGAACTGCATCGGGAAACCACCGATGATTGCGTAGATAGCATGCTGGCCAAGGCGTCCGGCCCGAGCAGATGAAGCAGGTGTTCCACCCGTTCCCACCCAAATAGGAATCTCCTTGTCCTCATATGGCCTAGGCCAAATACCTGCGTTATCAAGAGCGTTTCTAAACTTCCCGTTCCAAGTAATTGGGTTTTCACGATTTAGTTTCAACAAAAGCTGCAGCTTTTCTTCAAACAGCTCTTCGTATTCACCCAAGCTGTCACCAAATAGTGGATAGGACTCAATAAAACTGCCTCGACCTACTGTGATGTCAGCCCTTCCTAGAGAGATCAGACTCAACTCAGCAAACTGTTGAAATACCCTCACCGGATCCTCGGTGCTGAGCACGGTTACCGATGAACCAATGCGAATATTTTTGGTAATGGCAGCTGCTGCGCCAAGTATTACCGAGGGAGAGCTAATTGGAAAATCGGGCCTGTGGTGTTCGCCCACACCAAAAAACCCCAAACCAACCTCATCCGCAAGCTTTACGCGCTCTAAAAGGTTTTGAACGCTTCGCTCTGATGGATACATCTTCCCGGTCTCCGGGTTGACGCTGTTATCTCCGAAGGTGTAAACACCTAACTCCACCTAGTCTCCCAACTATTTCAATGACTTCTGCAATAAAACCGTACCCAGCCATCTTCCGAACTTGAATCCGACCTTGCCAAGGTGTCCCTGTTGCTCAAAGCCGAGCTTTTTATGAAGCGCGATTGACGCATCAGCACCTGAATCACTGATGACCGCAATGATTTCCTTAATACCGGCCTCGGTTGAAAGCCTAACCAGTTCTGTCAACAACGCCTTGCCATACCCTCTGCCAATGGCTCCCGGTCTTAGATAAACACTGTTTTCTACCGTTTTTTTGAAGGCTGATTTTTCTCTCCAGGGTGCCACGTAGGCAAACCCAATCACTTCACCCGAAGATGTCGCCAATACTAAAAATGGCATATTGAGCTTTTCTAGGTGTTCAAATTTAGCTATCCACTTAGGAACATCCCATGGTTGTTCATCAAAGGTAATAACCGTATTGCGAACATAAAAGTTGTAAATATCAGCAACCAAACCCATGTCTTCAACCTTGGCTGGTCTGATTACTGCCGGTCCGGGTTCTGGTTTGGGGTTTCTGCGAAGCTTTCTAACCATCCGCCAGCGGGATGCGCTATCAATCATCGGCAGGTCCAATCAATGGGTTGTTCACCAAGCTTAACCAATGCCTGGTTCACCTTGCTAAACGGCTTAGAGCCAAAAAAACCACGATAACTACTCAAAGGGGAAGGGTGTGCTGAACTGATCACAGTTGAATCACTCAACACTGGAGCAATCTGCTGCGCTTGCCTGCCCCACAGAACAGCAACCAAAGGACCGCTCTCTGCTAAAACCCTCACCGCATCCTGGGTAAACGCTGACCATAAATCGGAATGCTGATTACTCTCGCCGCTCACAGTTGATAGAGATCTGTTCAAAAGCATTACTCCCTGGTCCTGCCAGCAGGAGATATCTAGGTTCTTGTCCACCCTGACCCCAAGGTCGTCAGCTAGCTCAGTCAAGATGTTTCGAAGACTTGCAGGGATTGATTCCGAGTTACTTGCAAAAGCCAATCCGCAGGCGTGCTCGGGGTTTGGGTAAGGATCTTGGCCAAGTATTAGAACTTTGTAGTGCTCTATCGGTTGTTCAAAAACTCGCATCACCTGACTGTGTTTTGGAACTATGTCCACAGTCTCCAGCTGAGTATCTAGATAAACAAGATGTTCTTGCCAGGAGGCAAGCCGATGCTGCCAAGATTCGTGCATCTGTTCAAAAAACATCAAATATCTCCAATAGCTACAAATCTACTGTTACGAAATATATCCTTGAGGTTTGCAACTGTGTGAGTCAGTGCCTAGCTTTAGAGCACAGATTTCACAAAGAAAGAGAAAACCAATGTCAGATTCAGCAAACTGGGGTTTTGAAACCAAGCAGATTCACGCAGGTTGGACAGAAGACCCAACCACTAAAAGCGCTACCCCTCCCATTTACACCTCAACTGCCTTTACCTTCAACTCAGCAGAGCACGCAAGAAACCTGTTTGCTCTAGGAGAGTTTGGAAACATCTACACCAGAATCATGAACCCAACTCAGGATGTTGTTGAGCAGCGCATTGCCGCCCTGGAGGGTGGAACCGCTGCCCTTTTGGTTGCCAGCGGTCAGGCTGCTGAAACCCTTGCAATCTTGAATATCGCCGAAGCTGGTGACCACATTGTCACGAGTAGCGTTCTCTATGGTGGCACCTACAACCTCTTCAAGCACACATTCCCAAAGATGGGCATCGAGGTCACCTTCGTCAAAGACCAGGACAACTTGGATGAGTGGAACGCAGCGGTCAAGGACAACACCAAGCTGTTTTTCGGCGAGACAATCGGTAACCCAAAGACCAACATTCTGGATATCGAAGGTGTTAGTGACGTGGCTCACAAAAACGGCATCCCCTTGCTAGTTGACAACACCATCGCCACCCCTTATCTCTTGAACCCTCTAAAGCACGGAGCAGACATTGTTATTCACTCTGCAACTAAGTATTTGGGTGGCCACGGTCAAGCTCTGGCCGGAGCAATTGTTGATGGTGGAAAGTTTGAGTGGAGCAAATCAGATAAGTTCCCAGGACTAACTACCCCTGATGAGTCCTACCACGGTGTGAACTACACAGCTGCCCTGGGGGATGCAATCGCCTACATCATCAAGGCCAGAGTTCAGCTATTGCGCGACCTAGGACCATCGGTTGCTCCGCAGAATGCTTACCAGATCCTGCAAGGCATCGACACGCTGTCGATCCGAGTAGAGCGCCACGTAGAAAACGCCACCAAGGTTGCAAACTGGCTAGAGGGTCACGCCCAGGTTGAGAAAGTCAACTACGCAAGCTTGGATTCAAGTGAATTCAAGCAAAGAGCAGATAAGTATGCCCCTAAGGGAATCGGTGGAATCCTGAGCTTCGAGCTCCAAGGGGGTCGCGAAGCTGGTGAGAAATTTGTTGAGGCACTTAGCCTTTTCAAGCACGTCGCCAACTTCGGAGACGTTCGCTCACTGGTTGTTCACCCAGCATCCACAACTCACAGCCAGCTAACCGAGGCGCAGCAACTTGAAGCTCAGGTGAGCCCAGGTTTGGTGAGATTGTCTATTGGACTAGAAACAGTCGAAGACATCATCGCCGATCTGGAATCAGCATTTGAGGCGGTCAAATAAAACTTGGAATTTCAAACCAGCGAGGACACGGTCCCAACCGGACTGATATCCGATGAGTTGTCCAGGCAACTCATCGGACGTCCTCCTGCAAGCGGAGGCTGGCAGGATGGCGACCCCGTTGGGGATAGAAAATTCACCTCCAGGTTTGATTTAGAACTAGAGGCTGGTGGCAAACTCTCCTCTGCTGTGATCGCTTATGAGAGCTGGGGAGAGCTAAACGGCGACAAATCAAATGCAGTCTTGATCCTTCACGCCCTGACCGGAGACAGTCACACAGTTGGTAGTGCAAGCGATGCTCACCCAACCAATGGTTGGTGGGATGAACTAATCGGACCGGGTAAGGCAATTGATACCAATAAGTTCTTTGTTGTCACGCCGAACATAATCGGTGGATGTCAAGGGTCCACTGGTCCGGCCTCTTTGAACCGAAGCGGTGTTGAGTATGGGCCAAACTTTCCTCACCTAACGATTCGCGATCAAACGAAATCGCTTGATGCACTTACCGATTTCTTAGAAATACCGCGCTGGCATTCAGTGATTGGCGGATCAATGGGCGGGATGCATGCCCTTGAGTATGCAATTACAAATCAAGAAAAACTTCAAAGTTTGGGCGTTCTGGCTGCGCCTGCTGTTTCAAGTGCAGACCAGATAGCGATCAACTCAATTCAGGTTGAAGCAATCAGAACTGACAGTCAGTTTCACTCAGGTTGGTACTACGACAAAAAACCGGGGTTTGGGCCGCACAGAGGTCTCGCTCTTGCCAGAAGAATGGCTCTATTGAACTACCGCTCGCCACAAGAGCTCAATGACCGCTTCCAACGAAGCTGGCAATCAGGGGTTAGCCCCTTTGGTGAGGGTGGAAGATTTTCAATTGAGTCTTACTTGGATTTCCACGGAAATAAATTCACCAGAAGGTTTGATGCCAACAGCTACATAATCCTCGCCGAGGCCATGAACACCCATGATGTCGGAAGAGACCGAGGTGGGGTTGAAGCTGCCCTTGCTCAAATCAATGTTCCGACATTGGTTTTGGGGATTAGTAGCGATCGACTGTTTCCAGTTGAGAACCAAAAATTGATAGCCGAAAACCTCGGTGGTGAGCTTATTGGTGGGGGCTTGCAAATTATTGAGTCTGAATTCGGCCACGACGGCTTCTTGATCGAAAAAGATGAGGTCGGGAAGCATCTTAAAACGCTTTTAGAGGTCTAAACTTTTCCAGTCAGACTGGAGGTTTTTTTGATTATCAAGGCTCGCATTGCGGTTAGTGCATTTTTTGCCATTCAAGGCTCAGCTCTTGCTTTGGTAGCAGTCCACATCCCCTCCTTCGAACAAAAAACTGGAGTTGGCTTCGCCACTTTAGGACTACTTCTGATGCTTGCAGGAATAGGTGGCTTTATCGCCATGCAAATCATGGGCTGGTTTATCGATCACATCGGCAGTGGTAGCGCAACTCGCTACGGAGCGCTGGTTGCTGCCGCCGCAGTTGGGTTTTTCGCGCTTGTCAATGACCCAATAACCCTCGGTGTCGCCTTTTTCTTTTTAGGGGTCGGTCTCTCAAGTGTTGATGTTCCGGTCAATTCACACTCACTGCAGGTCGAAGAAGCCCACGGGAAGCCGATTTTTAATCAATTCCACGCCTTTTGGTCAATTGGTGGCTTCTTAGGCTCCGCTGTTGGTTCGGCGTTTTTGGGATTCAAGGTTCCCATTGAAATTGGCTTCCCGCTCTACGCACTGGGCATTGCAATTAGCAGCTGGCTGATTGGTGCCTGGTTACTCCCCGATAAACCAAATGTCACAGACCGCGACAAGTCTGTGGGCAAACAAAGCTCAAAAGAAAACAGAGCTGTCTTAGGGATAGTAATCCTGATTGGAGCCATGGGGGCAAGTGGTGCAACCATGGAGGGTATTGCCAATGACTGGTCAGCGCTTTATTTGACCAGTGTTATCGGTGCTCAGCCAGCTATCGCTGCATGGGGCTTGGCGGCATTTAGTCTGGGTATGACTGCAGCCAGGCTAACCATTGATTTGCTTGTTGCCAAAGTTGGAAGAATGCCAATCATTCGCTACGGGAGTCTCTTCTCGGGTCTTGTTTTGTTAGCGATGATGTTTCCAACGACGATTGCGGTTTCGATAGTTTTGTGGGCACTACTTGGAATCTTCCTATCCGGTGTTGTTCCGCAACTATTTGCCCTAGCCGGCAGACTCGGAAAACCCTCCCACCACGGCAGAAATATGTCCAGAGTTGTTGGTATCACCTATCTTGCAGCTCTAGCTGGCCCGAGTGTCATTGGACTGCTGACGATATTTTTACCCCTGAACCAAGCGTTTGTGTTTGGTGTGCTTTTGGGCGTGTGGGTGGCAGCGGGAACTTGGCTAATTGGCAAAGCCCAGGCTAAACAACTTGCGAAAGCTTAGTTTCTCTGGGTCGCGTCTCTAATCTCGCCAACCAGTTCTTCGATGATGTCCTCTAAAAATAACGCTCCCGTTAGTTCACCGGCGTTGTTGAATGTCCTCGCGATGTGAGCACCTGTTTTGCGCATGCTTGCCAAAGCATCTTCTAGATCCATCGACTCAGGCAAAGAGACCATTGGCCTTATGATCTCAGCGGGGATTGATGAATTCGACTTTTCAAGCTCCAGGATGTCTTTCACGTGTATGTAACCACTGACCCTGCCCGAACTTGCAAGTGGGTAGCGACTGAAGCCATGCTTGGCAACTGCCTGCTGAACATCGCTGGCTGTTGAGTTTCTTTCCAAAACAATCAGTTTTTCCATTGGCCAGTAAACATCGCCAACCTTTTTCTCGGTGAAATCAAATGTATTTGACAGCGTTCCAGAGGTATCACTCAGAACACCCTCTCTGGTGGAGGTTTCCACTATGTCCTCCACCTGATCAAGGGTGAAGGCAGTGTTTGCCTCATCTCTTGGAGTAATTCCCATCAATCGCAAAATAACGTTGCTGACAAGGTTCAGGGTGTGAACAAGTGGTCTAACAGCAATGGAAACCCCATAGAGCATCGGTGCGAGGATCAGGCTCATCCGGTCTGGAACGGCAATGGCCAGGTTTTTTGGCACCATCTCGCCAAACACAACGTGCAGATAGGTGACCAGTACCAGCGCGACCAGGAAGCTAAGGGTGTAACCGGTTTGATAGTCAACTCCGGCCAGCTCAAATACCGGCATCATCAATCTCTGAATACTTGGCTCTGCGACCACCAGAATCAAAAGTGAGCTGACTGTGATTCCAAGCTGAGCGGTTGCCAGCATCAGCGACACCTGTTCCATTGCTTTCAGTGTCACCTTGGCCGCTTTGTTACCCTCTTGGGCAAGCGGTTCTATTTGCGCCCTTCTGGCGGCAATTACAGCAAACTCACTTCCTACAAAAAATGCGTTGCTGATTAGAAGCACCACCAACCACAGAATTCCGGACCAATCATTCATCAGTGGTCCTCCTTATAAATCGCAGGCGATCTATTCGCCTTCCGTCCATAAGTGCCACTCGAATCACACCTGTGTCCAACTCGACTTCGTCACCAACTTCAGGAACTCTTCCCAATTCGGTCATCACAAACCCACTGGCCGTGTCATAGTCATCGCTTTCGGGGATATCAATCCCAAAAGCTTCCAGTTCATCAGGACGCTTCAAGCCACTGAAGCTAACCTGGTCGCCACTGACTACCGTCAGATCCCCGAGGCGCTCATCATGTTCATCGTCCAATTCGCCAACGATTTCCTCGACAAGGTCTTCCAAAGTTGCCATACCAGCTGTTCCGCCGTATTCGTCGATAACGATTGCTATCTGCAGACCGCGCTCACGAAGGTCTAATGTCAATCTCTCCAAGCTCATGGTTTCTGGAACACGGATAACGTCCTGCATCAGAGCACTCACCGGCACTGACTCTCTTTTCGCAATTGGAACCGCCAGAGCATGCTTCAAATGCACGGCACCAATGATGTCATCGATGTCCTCGCCAGTGACAGGAAATCTTGAGTGACCGGTTTCCATCGAGAGTTTTATGACATCAGCCGCATTTTGTTTGGAATCCAAAGATTTCATCTTCGGGCGAGGGGTCATGATCTCTGATGCATCCAGCTCTGCAAGCCTGAGTGTTCTGGATAAAAGCGTTGCGGTGTTTTCTTCCAGGGAACCCAAAGATGCAGAACGCATAACCAGGCTGCTTAGCTCCTCGGCTGACCTGGCGGCACTGAGTTCCTCTTTGGGTTCAACGCCAAATCTTCTGACAAAGAAGTTTCCGGTGTTATTCAAAAACACGATGATGAAATAAAACAGGTAGGTGAAAGCAATTTGAAATATCGCTACTGCCTTCAGTGTCGCAACCGGAACGCTGAGTGCCATGTTTTTTGGAACCAGCTCACCAAACAAAAAAGACACCAGGGTTGCAATTGTTAGCGCTATTACAGCGCCGACTACCGTAACCCCGTCCTCCCCAAGGCCAAGACTGGTCAGCCATGGAGAAAGCAAAGAAGAAATTGCAGGTTCTGCCAAAAAACCAGTAAGCAGTGTTGTCAGCGTGATTCCCAATTGCGCTGCAGACAGATGGGTGCTGGTGCGCTTGACGGCTGCAATTGGTAATTTCAGTCTTTTCTCGCCCGATGACTGCCTGGACTCAAGCTCAGTTCTATCGGTGTTGACTAGGGCAAACTCGCTGGCGACAAACAGGCCAGTGCCCAGTGTGAGCAAGGCGGCAAGCCCCAATTGAATCCACTCGCTCACTGGCGGATCCAATCTCTGGGGAAACTACTCGGAGGCTCCATTTCTTTTCTAGCTTAGCGGTAGGCTAGTACCCAGTGGCTCATTGAACTCAAAGGGGTGATTCAGCTGTCTGCAGAAGGCTCTAATTCAGACAACGATTTTGGCGCAAACGAGTGGCTCGTAGCAGAAATGTACGGCCAGTGGAAAGAAAACCCAGATTCCGTAGACAAATCGTGGTGGCCAATCCTCGAAAAATACCAACCAGAGAATTCAGCACCTCCCGCCACACCAGCAGCACCTGCACCACCTGCAGCTGAGGCAGCCCCTGTTACTCCTGCAACACCTCCATCCCCAGTGGAACCGGACACTGCAACCCGACCAATTGCTAAAACAACCAAGCTTGAACCAAAGACTCAGCCAATCCCCGCCCAAGCGCCTCCAACTGCGACAATCGAACTTCCAGGTGTGGATGAGGAAGCGCAGCCCGAGATTCAAATCTTGAAGGGAATGCCAAAAACCCTTGCTGCCAACATGGATTCATCACTTGAGGTGCCGACTGCAACCAGCGTTAGGGCAGTGCCGGCAAAGCTATTGATTGATAACAGAATCGTCATCAATTCTCATCTGTCCAGAACTCGTGGTGGAAAGGTTTCTTTCACCCATCTAATTGGCTATGCGCTTATCAAGGCCTTGAAGAAGATGCCATCAATGAATGTCTACTACGACATCATTGATGGAAAACCTGCTTTGGTAAAACCCCCACACATCAACTTTGGTTTGGCGATTGACATACCAAAGCCAGATGGATCAAGAGCACTGCTTGTCCCAAACATCAAAGCCAGTGAGAAGCTAGCCTTCAACGAGTTTTTGCTCGCCTATGAAGACTTGGTCAAAAAGGCAAGGGATAACAAACTAACCGCTGGTGATTTTGGTGGCACAACAGTTTCACTAACAAACCCAGGCGGAATTGGAACCGTTCACTCTGTTCCAAGACTTACCAAGGGCCAGGGAGCAATCATTGGTGTTGGTGCACTTGAGTATCCAGCGGAATACCAGGGACTCAGTGAGGGACAATTGGCCCGCATGGGTGTTAGCAAGGTGCTAACACTTACCTCCACCTATGACCACAGGGTCATCCAGGGCGCTGGCAGTGGTGAGTTTCTAAAAATTGTTTCCGGCCTCTTACGCGGAGAAGATAATTTCTACCAAGAAGTCTTCGCAGATATGCGAATCCCCTACGAGCCAGTGCTTTGGTCGCAGGACTTTGACCCTGAAGACAGTGATGAAAGACCAAAGAGCGCCCGTATCCAAGAACTGATCAATGCATACCGTGTGCGCGGTCACCTGATGGCCGATGTAGAACCCCTGGAGTATGTCCAGAGATCTCACCCAGACCTAGACGTTCGCTCACACGGTCTTAGCCTTTGGGATTTGGACAGAACCTTTAGAACCGGTGGATTTGGTGGCAGGTCTAAAGCCAAGTTCCGCGACATTTTAGGAATCCTAAGAGACACCTACTGCCGCACAGTTGGTATTGAGTACATGCACATCCAAAACCCAGATGAGCGTGAGTGGTTCCAATCCAAACTAGAACGCCCCTACACAAAGCCATCTCGTGAAGAGCAGCTGAGGATTCTGAACAAGTTGAACGAGGCAGAAGCTTTTGAAACCTTCCTGCAGACCAAGTTTGTTGGTCAAAAACGATTCAGTCTTGAAGGTAGCGAATCACTGATTGCATCTTTGGACGAGATCTTGCAGGAAGCTGCAAATGAAGGCTTAGAGACAGCAGCAATTGGAATGGCTCACCGTGGACGACTAAACGTTTTGACAAACGTGGCTGGAAAAACCTACGGGCAGGTATTCAGAGAGTTTGAAGGCAACACCGACACTGGCACCGTCCAGGGTTCTGGAGATGTGAAATACCACCTTGGAACCACTGGCACCTACACATCACTCGAGGGCAAGCAGGTCAAGGTTGAGCTAGCCGCAAACCCATCACACCTAGAAGCTGTAAACCCAGTACTCGAAGGAATCGTTCGAGGAAAGTTAGACAAGTTAGGAACCATTCCAAACTCCTACCCGATCCTGCCAATCCTGATTCACGGAGATGCTGCATTTGCAGGTCAAGGTGTGGTTCCAGAAACTCTGAACATGAGCCTGCTGCGCGGATATCGCACTGGTGGAACAATCCACATCATCGTCAACAACCAGGTTGGCTTTACCACACCTCCGAGTGACGCAAGATCGACTGTTTACGCAACAGATGTTGCAAAAACCATTCAGGCACCGATTTTCCATGTCAACGGTGACGACCCAGAAGCGGTTGCCCGAGTGAGCAAGTTGGCCTTTGAATATCGCCAACAGTTCAACAAAGATGTCGTGCTGGATATCATCAGCTACCGCAGGCGTGGCCACAACGAAGGTGATGATCCTTCGATGACTCAGCCTTTGATGTATAACCTGATTGAGCAAAAGCGAAGTGTTAGAACGCTTTACCTAGAAGCTTTGGTCGGTAGAGGTGACATCACCCAGGAGGAATTCGATCAGGCGAATGAGGACTTCCAGAAGAAACTGGAAAGTGCCTTCATCGAAGTCCACGAGGCTATGAATGACACCATTCAGTTGCAGGCAAGACCAGTCGGTATTGGAACAACTGCAAGCGATAAGCCAGAACTTTCAAGGCCAACCGCGGTCAGCCAGGAAGTTGTGGTGGCGATTGGCGAGGCTCACAAAAACAAACCATCCGGCTTCACCGTTCACCCGAAGCTAGAGCAGCTTCTGGAAAAGCGTGTGCAGATGAGTCAATCAGGAGGAATTGACTGGGGCTTTGGAGAGCTGCTAGCTTTTGGATCACTTTTGATGGAGGGAACTCCTGTGAGGCTTGCAGGTCAAGACTCAAGACGTGGAACCTTCGTTCAACGTCACGCTGTTTTCCACGATCGCGAAAACGGTCAGGAGTGGATGCCACTGAGGTTTATCTCTGAAAACCAAGCTGAGTTGTGGGTTTATGACTCACTTCTAAGTGAGTACGCAGCGATGGGCTTTGAATACGGCTACAGCGTTGAGCGCCCCGAGGCACTGACTCTCTGGGAGGCCCAGTTCGGTGACTTCGGAAACGGAGCACAGACAATCATCGATGAGTTCATATCAAGTGCTGAGCAAAAATGGAACCAGCGAAGTGGTTTGGTACTGCTGCTGCCCCACGGCTATGAAGGTCAGGGTCCAGACCACAGCTCAGCTCGCATAGAGCGCTACCTGCAGCTGAGTGCTGAGAACAACATGACTGTTGCCCAGCCTTCAACTCCGGCAAGCCATTTCCACCTGCTTCGCAGACAGGCTTATACCAACCCGAAGCGACCACTGATTATTTTCAGTCCAAAGTCAATGCTGAGACTCAGGGCAGCGGTTAGCTCGGTTGAAGATTTCACTCAGGGTGAGTTCATGCCACTGATTGATGACCCGAAGGTGACGGACCCCTCGAAGATCCAAAGAGCGCTGTTCTGCTCTGGGAAGGTCTATTGGGATCTGTTGGCAGAAAAAGAAAAGAATAACCGCGATGATGTCGCGATTATCCGCCTTGAGCAGCTCTATCCAACCCCGGTTGACGAGATAAAAGAGGTTGCCGCCAAGTATTCATCGGCTGAGGCTGTTTGGGTGCAGGACGAGCCTGCTAACCAGGGACCTTGGACATACATGGGTCTGTTCCTACCGAGATACATGGGTGGAAAGATTATGCGATTGGTGTCAAGACCTGCTAGTGCATCCCCTGCGACTGGATCAGCTAAGACTCACCAGGCGGAACAGAAAGACCTGATTCACAGAGCTTTCGAGGATGAAATTTAATTATTCGTGATTTTGAATTTCACGAAGACGGTCTAAAACCCTTTTAGCCAACTCGGGTGGTGGAGCTTCGTCGCAGGAGTGCTGGATGACCTGGTTGAAAACAACCTCGATGTCATATTCTCGCTCGCAGTTTTCGCAGTTGGCCAGATGGGCGGTAATCGCCTCCATCTCAGGCTCCTGAAGCTCTTGGTGGAGATACTCGTGAACGCGAACTTTAGTCTCTTCGCAATCTACCGGTTCGTAGGTGCTCACTTGAAAATATCTCCCTATCTGCCAAAGCCTTCTTGCTTTGCATAGTCAGTCAACAATTCTTTTAGCATTTTCTTCCCGCGATGCAATCTGCTCATCACAGTTCCAACCGGAGTTTCCATAATTTCGGCTATTTCCGCATAGGGCAAACCCTCGACAACCGCGTAATAAACAACCATTCTGAACTCATCAGGAATCTGATCCAGTGACTCGCGGATGATGTTTGACGGCAGATTATCCAACGCTTCGGCTTCAGCACTTCTAGCGGCCTTAGCTGTTACTGACTCTCCTGCCCCAACCTGCCAGTCTTCCAAATCATCAAGACCTGATTTGGCCTGGTCTTTAGCTCTTTTGTTATAGAGGTTGATATGGGTGTTGGTCATAATCCGATAGAGCCATGCTTTGAGGTTTGTCCCCTGCTGGAACTTGTCCCAAGCAGCATAGGCTTTCGCAAAAGTTTCTTGAACCAAATCCTCAGCATCACTTGGGTTTCTGGTCCATCTCAAAGCCGCTCCATACAGCTGCGGCATCAGTGGTAAAGCTTGCTCCTCGAAAGCCCTGAGTTTTTCAGCCTTCGTATCGGGAGCTTTTGCATCCTTCATTACTAGTCAGACTAGCGGTGAATTGAAATCTATTGGTGAATACTAAGAATTAGTTTCAGCTAATTCAAAGGTAGATTATTAGGCAATGACTTCTAATTTTTTCACTGCTCCGCGCACGAAGGCTCCGATCAGCGGCGAAATTGACATACCCGGCTCCAAATCCCTCACCAACAGGGAGATATTGCTTTCAAGTATTGCCAGTGGAAAATCAGTGTTGAAAAAGCCGTTGGTCTCCCGTGATAGCAAATTGATGCTGGATGCAATCAAAGCTCTTGGCTCAGAGGTAACAGAAATTGATGGCGCAATCGACATCTCCCCTGCGACACTCAGCGGGAAGGCAAGGGTTGAGTGTGGGCTGGCGGGAACGGTTATGCGCTTTGTTCCATTACTTGCAACACTAAACAAAGGTGATGTCACCTTTGTGGCAGACAAGGAAGCAAATGCAAGACCTCTGGATGGAATTTTTCAAGCGCTAGATCAACTAGCTATTCAATACACCAAACAAACAGAAAACTTCCCGTTCACCGTTCACGGAACTGGCGAGACAGAGGCAGCTGAAGTCCAACTCGATGCTTCAAAATCCTCTCAGTTTGTTTCAGCTTTGATGCTGGTTGCTGCCAAGTTTGAAAAGGGGCTAGTAATCACCCACCAGGGTGAATCCTTGCCCTCAATTCCGCATATCGAAATGACTATCAAATGCCTGACTGACCGAGGGGTTGAAATCAGTCAACTCTCTGAATCCAGTTGGCAGGTAAAACCTGGAGTTATTCAAGCAACTGAGTTGGTAATTGAGCCGGATCTCAGTAACGCTGGAGCCTTCCTGGCGGCGGTAATGGTTGCAGGAGGGGAGCTTGTGATCAATCACTGGCCAGAATCAACAACCCAGGTTGGGAAGCAATACATTGACCTGCTTGGCCAGATGGGTGCCAGTTTTGAATTCACTTCCAGCGGCCTAAAGATCTCCTCAGATGGCACCATCCATGGAATCAACGCCGATTTATCCGAAGCTGGTGAGCTGACTCCAACGATTGCAGCCCTGGCAACACTTGCTGACTCACCGAGTGTTCTTTCAGGTATTAGTCACCTAAGGGGTCACGAAACCGACAGGCTGAAAGCACTAAGTACGGAAATAAACCGAATCGGTGGTGACTGCGAAGAAACTGACGATGGTTTGATAATCACTCCGAGGAAACTAACTGGCGGTGAATGGTTCACCTACCACGACCACCGAATGGCCACGACCGCAGCAATCATTGGGCTAAAGACAGATATCCAAATTGAAAACATTGAAACCACGGCAAAGACTATGCCCGATTTCAAGTCGATGTGGGTGGGGTTGGTTTCGTGAGCTGGTTATACGAACCAGAGGATCAAAAACACGATCTGGACGAGAGCGATGTTCGGATCAGGCCAAACCCAAAGGGTTCAAGACCTAGAACCAAAAGAAGGCCCAACTACGATGACCTGCCGCAGGGAATGGTCTTGACGGTCAACCTGGCTCGGTATCAGGTGCTAACCGATAGTGGTGAAATAACAGCAACCCTTGCCAAGGAACTAAGAAAGCAGGGTGCTGTTGTTGGTGACCAGGTTTATCTTGACGGTGACCTCACTGGAGACAAAGGCTCACTGGCAAGAATTGTGAAGATAGCTCCGAGAAAAACGCTACTAAGACGCTCTGCTGAGGATGACAAGTTCAACGAGCAACCGATTGTTGCCAACGCAGACCAGCTGGCAATTGTGATGGCGAGCGCTAACCCAGACCCAAACATTGGCTTACTCGACCGATACCTAGCCAGCGCATTTGCATCAGGACTGGATGCGATTTTGATTATGACCAAGACTGATGTCAGCGAACCAACTGAGTTTTTAGAAAACCTACAGGGGCTTCCAATCAAGATATTCAAAACTCGAAGTGATGATTTCAAACTCGAGCAGCTCAAAAAAGCCTTGGCTGAAAAGAAAACAGTTTTCGTTGGCTATTCGGGAGTCGGCAAGTCAACGCTTGTGAATGCACTCACCGGTACCACCCTAGACACAGGTGATGTGAATGCGGTGACCGGCAAGGGTAAGCACACCTCAAGTGCTGCCAAAGCAATCCCCCTTGAAGATGGCTGGCTTATTGACACCCCAGGAGTAAGAACCTTTGGTCTGGGATTGATTGAGAAAGATGACCTGCTGGGTGCTTTTGAAGACATTGCGGAGATAACAACCAACTGCCCGAGGGGTTGCGAGCATCAGCTAGAAACGGCAGGGTGTGCATTGAATGAAGAAAATGAGATAACGCTCGCTAGGCTTAATTCCTTCAGAAGGCTTTTAACAGTTTTAGATGCCGAGCAATGGGAGCGCAGATGATTAGCGATTTAGAGCTAGCCCAAAAGCTAGCGGATGTAGCTGATGAGCTCTCCATGGAGAGATTTAGGGCTCTAGATCTTGAAGTTCAGACCAAACCTGACCGAACTCCCGTCACAGATGCAGACAAATCAGTTGAGCAGGCCATTAGAGAGCTTTTGGCCGAATTCCGTCCAGAGGATTCAATAATCGGCGAGGAATTTGGAAACGAGGGTGACTCAGAGAGGGTTTGGATAATCGACCCAATTGATGGAACAGCCAATTTCCTGCGCGGTGTTCCGGTCTGGGCAACACTGATTGCACTGAGAGTAAATAATGAATACACCCTGGGGTTTGTCAGTGCTCCAGCCATGGGTCGCAGGTGGTGGGCCGAACTTGGTCAGGGAGCATTCACCAAAGATGTAGATGGATCAACTAGAAAACTTCAGGTATCAAAAGTAAAAGACCTTGCCGATTCATCTTTCAGTTTCTCAAGTATTGAACTATGGGATGAAAATAACGAGCTAGAGAAGCTTTGGGAGATATCCAAAAGAGTCTGGAGGACCAGAGCATATGGTGATTTCTGGTCACACGTGCTGGTTGCCGAAGGTGTAGTGGATATCAGTGCAGAAACACACCTGAAGATCTACGATTGGGCAGCACTGGTCCCGATTGTCAGTGAAGCGGGTGGGATCCTAAGAGACCAGTCAGGGGAACTGAGCCCCACTACTAGCAAAATCATGGTCAGCAACGGGCTGCTGGATAACCAGCTTGTCGAGATACTCAGTTGAGGCTGAGATTTATTCTTGCCCTTGCGCTGGTTGTGTTTTTAGCTGCCAACCTGCGCAGTGCGGTCACATCCTTTTCACCAATTGTTTTCTTTATCCGTGAAGACCTAAATCTTGGGTCCTTTGCCGAAAGCGTTATTGCTGCAACTGCTCCGGTGATGTTTGCAATCGGAGCACTGCTTGGAACAAGGCCTGCAAGAAGGTTTGGTCTAGAAATGACCTCGCTGATTGTTGGATTGCTGATTGTTGCCGGTCATCTGCTTCGCGGGTTTGCACTCAGTGCCGAATGGTTGATTATTGGCTCACTTATTGCCCTTGCCGGCATGGGAATTGGAAACCTGATCCTGCCTTCAATCATTCGCCGATATTTCCCGAACAAGATAGGCATCCTCACTACCGTCTACATAACCTTCATAAGCTTCGGAACATTCATCCCGCCACTGATTGCAGTTCCGGTTGCAGAAAGCCTTGGTTGGAGAATTTCACTGGCTCAGTGGGCGATCCTGGCAGCACTGATTGTTTTGCCGGCGGCTGCACTGTTGAAAGAAAACAAAAAGGTCGAACTGAGTGTGAAGCCTGCCAAGCTGCCGTTATTCCAATCCCCCACCGCGGTTGCAATCATGACCATCTTTTTAGTCAGTGGAATCACCGCCTACTTAGCCTTTGGCTGGCTTCCAACAATTGCCGTTGAGCATGCGGGGATTGACATTGGCCAGGCTGCGTTACTGTTGACAATCTTTGCCTTCATGGGACTACCATCGGGACTCATTGCCCCTCTCCTTGCTGAAAAACTCCCGGGGTTGCAGTGGTTGATCGTGGCAGGTGCTGGAATAAGTGGCGTAATTGGCTCTCTGGGTTTCATATTTTTACCAGAGCTAGTGTTCGTATTCGTCATTTTCTTAGGTCTTGCTCAGCTGACGTTCCCGCTGTCGCTCACCCTTTTCAACCTCCGAAGCCGCAACCCTGACACTGTCTTGCAAATAAGCAGTTTCGCCCAGTTCCTCGGATACGCCGCAGCCAGCATTACCACCCTCAGTGTTGGTTACATAAGAGACCTAACCGGAGGTTGGGAAATAGTTCTGCTGGTGATTGGGGGAAGTAACTTGCTGGTGATAACCGCTGCAATAACGCTTTCCAAAAAGCGTTTTATCGAAGATGAGCTAGCTCCACCGGTCTAGTGAATATTCAGCTCGGATAGTTCTAACAGTTCCCGATTTACCTCTAATGGCAATGCTCTCGGTTACCACTCTATTTCCACTTCGCTTCACGCCCTCAAGCATTGCTCCATCGGTAACGCCCGTTGCAATAAAGAACGTATTCTCACTTGCCACCATTTCTTCAATTTCATAAACGTGGTCGAATTTCAAACCCGCTTTTTCGCCGGCTTCATACTCAAAATCTTCTCTTGGGTGCAATATCCCCTGCATGTGACCACCGAGTGCTCGAATGCCACAGGCGGTGACGATTCCTTCCGGGCTTCCACCAATACCAACACACATATCAACCCTGGATGACTCTCTGGCAGCCTGAATACCGCCTGCTACATCGCCGTCTCGCAACAGCCTGGTCCGAGCACCGGCTTGCCTGATTTGCTCGATGTAGTGTTCGTTGTAATCGCGATCTAAAATCGCCACCAAAACATCCTCAGGATTCTTCCCCGAACTCTTCGCATAAGCCTTTATGTTTTCAGAAAGTGGTTTTCTAATATCCACCACCCCGACCCCAGCAGCACCTGTCACCAGCTTGTCCATTTTGTAGACAGACGATGCATCCAGCATGCTGCCTCGATCACTGACTGCAATCACGCTGATTGCATTCATTCGTCCAGCTGCAGTCAGCGAGGTTCCATCAATTGGATCAACTGCAATGTCTGTCTCCGGACCTTCACCGCTTCCAACAATTTCGCCGTTGAATAGCATCGGCGCATCGTCTTTTTCACCCTCACCAATAACCACTTTTCCTTGAAAGCTAACGGTTGCTAAAAACGCCCTCATGGCATCCACTGCAGCCCCGTCAGCTGCGTTTTTCTCACCCCTACCAATGAATGGATAGGCTCTGATGGCTGCTGCCTCGGTAGCTCTAACAAGCTCCATGGCAAGGTTTCTGTCTGGGTGAAGTGAGGGTTGTTCCATACTGCAAGCCTAGCTTGGATAGCTAAAACTCGACTCCGACCTCAGAGCAACGAATACTGATATCGGCCAACAGTTGATCAACTGACTCCCTAGTTTCACTTACTGGAGCTGATGAGGACAGTTGGTCGAGCAAGCTGTTGATGTCATCTCCTAGCTGATTACTCAGCGGTTCGGTCAGACCTGACAGAAAATCAGCAGAGGATGCCAAAAACTCGCTGTCGACCACTTGGGTCTCATATCCCTGTTGCAAATTTGTCAGAATGCTCTCAGCCGATGAACAAAAGGCAGCATCAGCCGCCACCTGAACCGGATTTACGGTGCAAGCGGTAAGCAAAAGGGGTGAGAGTAATAGAAGTCTTTTCATCGAGAGATAATCATCTCAAGTTCAGCTGACAGACAGCTGCAGGTTGTAATCTGTGTCGCATGCAGATTGACAAAAACCACCCGGCCGGAAAGCTCGCAAACTTCAGAGACCTCGGTGGCATTGTCACTCCCCACGGGCAGCTCAAGCAAAATATGAGTTTCCGAGCTGATGATGTAAGCACCATCGATGAAGAGGAAGCGCAGCGACTGGCAAGCCTGGATATATCGCTGGTGATTGATTTCAGAGACCTAAACGAAACTCAATCCGGCAGAGGTCACATAGCCAAACACGTCGATGGGTATCTGAACCTGCCGTTGATTGAATCCTCGGGGAAATCAGGTCAGGTATTACACAAAATCTTTGATGAGAGTTTTTCTGCAGATGATCTTGGACAGTGGTATTTCTACCTAATGGGACAGGTTGCACCGCTGGTGACACAGGGAATCGAGGCAATCGCGGAAAGTGATAAGCCAGTTATTTTTCATTGTGCGGCAGGCAAAGACCGAACGGGGATATTTGCTGCAAGTTTGCTCAGTGCCCTAGACACCGATAACGAACATATCCTCGATGATTTTTCAAAAACCCAAAAGAACATGCCGAAAGTCCTTCAACGGCTAATGACCCACCAAGAAATGTTCACTGAGGAGGCGATTATGCAGGCTGGAGCGCTGCTTAGAGCTGATCGGCAGGCGATGGAAAGATTCCTGACACTCGCCGAGGTCGAACACGGAGGATTGAAAAGGATGCTGATTGACAGTGGTTTGAGTAAAAAGACAATTCAAAAACTAAAAACTAACCAGATTCAGAATCGGTAATAAGGAAGCTTTCGGTAACATCTCAAGTTAGGTTGTAAAGGTTTTTAGAAAACCGAGGACATTATGAAGATTTATGACAACATCACCCAGGTGGTCGGAAACACTCCCCTGGTCAAGCTCAACCGAATCATGGGCGACAACGCCGAAGTATTAGCAAAGCTAGAGTTTTATAACCCCTCAGCCACCGTCAAAGACCGAATCGGCATTGCAATGGTTGACGCAGCTGAAAAATCCGGTCAACTAAAACCAGGCGGAACGATCGTTGAAGCCACCAGTGGTAACACTGGCATTGCGCTTGCAATGGTTGGCGCAGCGCGTGGTTACCGAGTAGTTCTAGTGATGCCCGATTCAATGAGCATGGAGAGACGGACACTGTTGAAAGCCTACGGAGCAGAGCTTGTGCTGACACCTGCGGCCGAGGGTGGTATGCGGGCAGCGGTTGCCAAGGCCGAGGAAATCGGTGGTGAATCAGGGGCGGTGCTGGTTAGACAGTTTGCCAATGAAGCTAACCCCGAGATTCACAGAAACACAACCGGTGTTGAGATCTGGAATGACACCGATGGGACCGTTGATGCCTTAGTCGCTGGAATCGGAACCGGTGGAACCATCACGGGTGCAGGACAAACCTTGAAAAAACACAACCCAGACATCAAGGTATTCGCCGTTGAGCCTGAGGCCAGCCCGCTTCTTAGCGGTGGTGAAGCTGCCGGTCACCCTCTGCAAGGAATTGGTGCAAACTTCATCCCAGACATCCTCGATACTGAAATCTATGATGAGGTTTTGGATGCCCCAACCAGAGAGGCAATCCGGTTTGCTCGAATGGCCAGTGACCAGGAGGGAATCTTGGCTGGAATTAGCTCCGGAGCAGCGCTCTGGGCAGCCCACCAGGTAGCCAACCGACCAGAGATGAAGGGCAAGCGGATTGTGGTGATTATCCCAAGCTTTGGTGAGCGCTATCTGTCAACTGTTTTGTATGAAGATCTGCGCCAGGAGGGTGGCCCAAACCTTTGAGCCTTGGCGAAGATATAAAAGCTGGCATGGAGCGGGACCCCGCTACCCGCTCAGCTCTGGAACTAGTGCTAACCTCGCATGGCTTCCATGCGATTTTGTGGCACAGGCTTTGGCACAGGCTTTATAAGATCAAACTTCGAACCCTTTCCAGAATGCTTGCAAACATTACCCGCTGGATTACAGGAATCGAAATCCACCCGGGAGCGGTCATTGGCAAGCGGGTGGTTATCGACCACGGCATGGGGGTCGTAATCGGCGAAACTGCCGAAATTGGTGATGATGTTTTGATGTATCACGGGGTAACCCTTGGCGGAAAGTCCCTAAAAGAGGGCAAACGTCACCCAACCGTTGGCAGCAACGTGATTATTGGTGCAGGTGCCAAGATTATCGGTCCAATCTTTGTTGGAGATGATGTAAAAATCGGCGCTAATGCGGTAATCACCAAAGACGTACCCGCCGGAAACACCGCAGTTGGCGATAACAGGTTTATTGAAAACTAGAGCTTTGCTCGCCAAGCCGAAAAGCTTCTGACTGAACCCGCGTGCGGTTTTCTAAGCCAGGGCCAGGGGTGTAACTCAGCGAAGTCTGACTCATATTTTTTGAAACTCGGAACTGACGCCCAGGTGACCGCAAACTTTCGTTGACGGATTATTTCTTTTGGATCGTCCAAATAGACCTCTAGAACTCTTCTGGTTGCAAGATCTTTGATTGTTTCTAGGTAGAAGTTGATTCTTTTCGATGAGAGCTGGAGCTTATTTAGTGCTGGCCCATTGAATACAAACACAACTGGCAAATCTGGATGCGCTGTCAGCGCTCTATCTGCATCACCCAGGGAGTCAATAGTCAAAAACACAGCCTCTGGCTGTTGTCTACTTACTACCTCACTCGGTCCTGCGGTAACACTCGGATTCGGATCAGATTCAATCAGTGGGTGTTTTTGCAATCGATCAAGCTGTTGTTCTTCGGGGAAGTTTTCCACCGGGCAGTTTTTGTTCAGTGGGCATTTTGAGCACAGACCCGGAGCGCGCTTATTTACCTGCCAACGAGAGAATCCATAGGGTCTGCCTGTTCCGCTGCCAACAGTCCACTGCCAGCCCGCTAGGTTTGCAGCCCTAGAGCCATCCAAAAGGTGCTTATAAAACTCTTCTTGGCCGTGTAGCCAGCCCTTTTGGTTATGCACGGTCCACTCACTTGCAAGCCACATTCGGCTTTGATTTACCAACCAGCCTCTGGTTTCCAGTTCGTCGACCACCGTGTCAATACAGAGCATCTCTCTGCGCCAGCCATAACCTTCTGTATCCCAGGGAACTTCAAAGCGGAAGTTTTGAAAAAGATCTTCTCCGACCCTTGCATACAGATGCCTTGCATACTCTTGCCACAAAAGTTCATCTTGAAATTTAGAGACGTCTTTGTATGGTCCACCAACTTCTTTCCAAACTCGATCCAATGGCAACAGGTTGTGGCGTATGTAGGGGCTCAGGACACTTGCTCCGCGAGTTGACTCAGGCAATACCTGCGAGCGGTTCTGGGCGTAGCCATTAACGCTATAGGCAGAGAGTGCCATATCAGCAGCTGTTTGTCCGCCCTTTATATCGCTTACTTGAAAATCGTCAATTGTCAGGTCTTGGAAATAATCATCAAAAATCTGCTCAGGTTCATCGTTTAGGTTTAGCTGCACTCAAAAGAAAATTGCGAAGCATTAGGGATAATTCCAAGAAACTAGTTATTAAAGCGGAATTCGACTACATCGCCATCTTTCATGATGTAGTCCTTTCCTTCTAGCCTCACCTTGCCAGCTGCCTTCGCGTCGCCCATTGAGCCAAGGCTGTCTAGGTCTTCAAAGCTAACAACCTCGGCTTTGATGAAGCCTTTTTCAAAATCGGTATGGATAACACCTGCAGCTTGCGGGGCTTTCCAGCCTTTGCGGATGGTCCAGGCTCTGGATTCCTTTGGACCTGCGGTCAAATACGTCTGCAGACCCAAGGTTTCAAATCCAATTCGAGCAAGCTGATCCAAGCCACTTTCGCTTTGACCAAGACTTTGCAATAACTCGTTTGCCTCTTCAACGCTCAGGTCAATCAGCTCACTTTCAACCTTGGCGTCCAAGAACACAGCCTCTGCAGGGGCAACCAGTGCTGCAAGCTCTGACATCTTTGATGCGTCAGTCAGCACCCCTTCGTCAACATTGAAAACAAACAGCATGGGTTTTGCAGTTAGCAAACCAAGCTCCTTGATTGGCTCAGTGTCAAACCCGGCGACACTCAACGGTTTGCCGTTGTTGAGTATTTCTGTCGCTTCTTCGATTGCGGTTAGGACCTCCGGGTCGGTTTTTTTGGCCTTCACTTCTTTTTCAACCCTGGCCTTAGCTTTTTCTAGAGTTTGCAAATCAGCCAGAATCAACTCGGTGTTGATTGTTTCAATATCACTTGAAGGGGAAACCTTGCCATCGACGTGAACGACATCGCTATCGGCAAAACCTCGAACTACCTGGGCAATTGCATCCGCTTCGCGGATGTTTGCTAAAAACTGATTTCCTAGGCCCTCTCCCTCGCTGGCACCTTTGACAATGCCGGCGATATCGACAAAAGAAACAACTGCTGGCAGGATTTCTTTGCTTTGAAAGATCTCCGCTAGTCGGTGTAGACGACTGTCTGGCAAGTTCACCACCCCAATGTTTGGCTCGATAGTTGCAAACGGATAGTTTGCAGCTAGAGCGTTATTTTTGGTGAGTGCGTTGAATAGTGTCGACTTTCCGACATTCGGTAAACCGACAATTCCAATAGTTAGGGCCATCAAGGCAGTTTAATGGAAGATGTGCCAATGAACTTCACCGCCATAGATTTTGAGACAGCCAATCGCTCACCAGCCTCTCCCTGCTCGGTTGGAATGGTGAAAGTTCGCGAGGGTGAAATCATAGATTCGCTGTCAATGCTTTTCAAACCCCCGTTTCCAAATAATTTTTTCAACCAGGCAAATATCGCTGTTCACGGCATAACACCTGAAATGGTCATCGATTCACCCGAATGGGAAGAAGCAATCATCGAACTTATGCTTTTTGCTGAGAGTGACACCTTGATAGCCCATAATGCCGGGTTTGATATGGGTGTTTTGAGAGCAAGTGCAGAGGCGATTAATTTCGATTTGCCAAACTACAGCTACGGCTGCTCACTGAGAATGTCCAGAAAAACCTACAACCTAGATTCCTATCGGCTGAACTCGGTTGCCTACGCAATTGGTCACGAGGAATTCAACCACCACGATGCGCTGGCTGACAGCGATGCCTGCGCAAGGATTGTTTTACACATGGCAGATAGGCACGAAGTTGAAGACCTAAGTGAGCTTATGCAAAAAACCTTAGAGCGAATAAAGACTGTGTTCTGAAACTAAATGTCGCAACTGACTGCGAGTATTGAGCCATGGACGTTTTATCAGTACTTATCGGATTGGCCCTTGGCTTAGCTTTGGGATTGGTTGCAGGCTTTTTTGTTTTTAGAAAAAAAGATGCTGGCAGTTTAGAGATCGAACTAGCAACCGCACGCGCCAATGAATCCTCACTTCGCGAACAAATCGCTTCCATGCAAAGCCAGCAGGAAGATGCTAGAAAGCGCGAGCAGGAGCAAAACAAGGTACTGCAGGAACTTGCCCCGGTAAAAGACCGGCTGGATCAGATGCAGAAGGTTGTTAGCGAATTAGAACGTGAACGCACCGAGCAGTTCACCACTATCAAAGAGCAGCTACGAACCTCTCACACCGCTCAACAAGAGCTTCAAAACACCACAAGGGTATTGGCTGGAGCTATGAGCAATAATCAGGTCAGAGGTCAATGGGGAGAGCTGACTCTGAGAAGACTTCTAGAGCAAACCGGAATGGTAAAACACGTTGATTTCCACGAGCAGTTCAGTTCAGAAAACTCCGATGGTAAAAGCATTAAGCCTGATGTTGTAATTCACATGCCCGACGGAAAATACGTGGCAGTTGATTCGAAGGTGCCGTTTGCCAACTACCAGCGAGCATTTGAAATAAACGAACTTTCCGATGAGGCAGAGTTAGCAAGAAGAGAAAAGCTATTGAAGCAATCGGCTAAGGATGTAAAAGCTCGAATTGATGAGATAAGCAAAAAGGATTACTACTCGGGTCTACCTGAGTCACCAGAGTTCACGATTATGTTTATGCCAAGTGAGTCACTGCTCTCTGCAACTTTAGAGATTGATCCGGGACTACTCGAAGAAGCCTTTGAAAAGCGAGTTGCTGTTGTTTCTCCAGTGAGTTTTTACTCAGCAATAAAAACTATTTCCTATGCGTGGAGACAGCAAGCCGCCGAGGAGACAATCCAGGAGGTGCTTGACCTGGGCTCAAAGTTATATCGAACAGTCAGAGTGGTCGCAGAGCACGCCCAGAAGCTTGGCAAGGAGCTAAATAGCTCTGTTAGCGCATATAACGCCTTTGCATCTTCATTGGAGCGCAATATGCTCACAGCCACCAGACAGGTAAACGAACACAGCAGAGACTCGCTGAGTGCCGGAAGAGAAATCCCAGTGCTAGAGGAAATCGAAGAGGCAACCGCCAACTTCACAAAACCAGAACTGACTTCTAATGATGAATAGTCAGTAAGGTGTGTATATACTTTTGACCTAAGGCCGAGCGACGAAGAAGTTTCCGCTGAAGTTAATTCTTATCCGGAAAAATAAGGAGTCCATTTGTCCGGCGAAAAATCACCGATTATCACCCTGACCCCCTCCCCTACCCTGGACAGAACCTACTTTGTAAAAAGACTGGTTGAAGGAGGAGTAAACAGGGCGAGGGATGTAAACGAAGAACTCGCTGGAAAAGGCATCAATGTCTCCAGAGCACTTGAGCTTGCAGATATAAGTGCCCCCGGAGTAGTTCCGATTGGTGACGCAGACCCAGCAGTACTGGAAAGAACCGGATCTACTAGCTTTCTAGTTCCGCTATGGGTAGAGGGAACACTCAGAGTCTCCACGACAATCATTGAAGACAACGGGCCAACAACAAAGGTAAACGAACACCCAAGACCACTGAAGCAATCCGACTGGGATGAAGTCGTTTCGCTGACCTTGAAGCTGTTGAAGGAAAATGATGCCGAGTGGTTGGTGGTTGCTGGAGCGCATCCGAAAATTATTGAAACCGACCAGGTAATTGACCTAGTTCCACTATTCACTGAAGCCAAGGAAATGGGTGTCAAGGTTGTTTTAGACACAAGTGGCGACCCACTTCGTTACTGGGCCCAAAAAGGGGTTGCCACCATCATGAAGCCAAACGGCGAAGAGCTTGCAAGCTGTGTTGGTCGAACACTGAATACACTTCAGGATGTTGTTGATGCGGCCAGAGAGCTAAACAGCTGGGGTGTTGAATGTGTGCTTGCCTCACTGGGAGTCGATGGGATGCTGGCGGTCACCAAAACTGACGCGGTCCATGCCTTCACTCCGCCGGTGAGGGTTATAAACACCGTTGGGGCCGGAGATTCCACCGTTGCGGGGTTTTTATCAGCAGTTACTGCCAACAGGACTGACAACAAAGAACTTTTCGGTGTTGGTTTTGACATTGCCAAGGGTGTCAAAGAAGCGGTTCGCTGGGGTGGTGCAAAGGTGCAACAGCCAACTAGTGGATTGAAATCGATTGACAAGTTACCAATCGGTGTCGTAGTTGAAAATCCAGATCTATCTGCCTCCCTCCGGGAGCCAGCAGAGTTTCAAGGCTAGGAGAGAAAATGCCAGTAGTAAACCAAGAGCAGTACCTGCAGATGCTTGATGATGCCAAATCAAAGGGCTTCGCATATCCCGCAATCAACGTCTCTAGCTCGCAGTCATTGAATGCAGCACTTGCTGGTTTTGAAGAGGCTGGTTCCAATGGAATCATTCAGGTCTCAACTGGTGGCGCTGATTACTGGAGTGGGGCGAATAAGAAAAACCGCGTACAGGGTGCTGTTGCCTTTGCGGCTTTTGCCAAAGAAGCCGCCAAAAGTTATGGCATCAAAGTCGCCATCCATACCGACCACTGTGCCAAAGACCAACTTGATGGTTTTGTAATTCCATTGTTGGAAATGAGCGAAGAGCAGGTCAAACTAACTGGAGAGCCAATTTTCAACAGTCACATGTGGGATGGATCGGCAATAGACCTGGATGAAAACCTAGAAATTGCAAAAACCCTTCTTGCAAAATCCAAAAACGTGGGCTCTATCTTGGAAATCGAGGTCGGAGCCGTCGGTGGTGAAGAAGACGGAGTTGTTGGTGCAAGTGGTGAGCACCTCTACACAACAGTTGAAGATGGCATCAAAACTGTTGAAGCCCTAGGCCTGGGTGAAAACGGACGCTATATGACTGCCCTAACATTTGGAAATGTTCACGGTGTCTATAAACCGGGAAATGTTGTTTTGAAGCCAGAGCTACTGAAGGAAATCCAGACTGCTATTGGCGAGAAATACGGAAAAGAACTTCCTTTTGATCTTGTTTTCCACGGAGGCAGCGGTTCAACTGAAAAAGAGATTGCCGATGCTGTGAGTTTTGGAGTCATCAAGATGAACATTGATACCGACACCCAGTATGCCTTCACCAGGCCAATTGTTGACCACATGTTCAAAAACTACGATGGTGTCCTGAAAATCGATGGTGAGGTTGGAAACAAAAAAACCTACGACCCTCGCGCCTGGGGAAAGCTGGCCGAAACAGGAATGTCTGCTCGAGTGGTTGAAGCTTGCCAGCAGCTAGGAAGTGCTGGAAAAGCCTAGTTCGCCTTCTGCTCCGCTACTCGCTTCTCAATTGATGCCTTCAGGTCTTTCCTGAGCTCTTTGGGAAGTGAGAACTGAATGTCTTCCTCGGCGGTGGTAACGGTTTCAACATCATTGAATCCGCGCTTTGATAGGTCCTCCAAAACTCTGTTGACCAAGATTTCTGGAACACTTGCACCGCTAGAGACACCCACAGTTGCAACCCCGTCAAACCATTCGTCTTTGACGTCTCGCTCGTCTTCGACTCGATAAGCAGCTTTAGCTCCCGCATCCAGAGCAACTTCTACCAAACGAACCGTGTTTGAAGAGTTGTCGCTACCAACAACAATCACCAAATCGCTCACCGCACCGATTTTCTTGATTGCAACCTGACGGTTCTGAGTTGCATAGCAAATGTCATCGCTTGGCGGGTTTTGAAGTGTCGGAAGCTTTTTGCGTAGTTTGTTTACAGTCTCCATCGTCTCATCAACACTGAGAGTTGTTTGACTGAGCCAAATAACTTTCTCTGGGTCCTTGATTTTGACGTTTGCGATATCTTCATCGCCATCGATTAGCTGAACCGCGTGTGGGGCCTCTCCAGCGGTTCCCTCGACCTCTTCGTGACCATCGTGACCGATCAGCAGAATGTCATAGCCCTCACGATCAAATCTTTGAACTTCTTTGTGGACTTTGGTGACAAGCGGGCAGGTGGCATCAATTGTGTGAAGGTTTCGATCTTGAGCTGCATTGACTACCGCAGGTGAGACTCCATGGGCCGAGAAAATGGTTACAGAACCCTCAGGAATCTCATCCACTTCCTCTACGAAGATCGCCCCTCTTCGCTCCAGGGTCTCAACAACATATTGGTTGTGAACGATTTGTTTGCGAACATAAACGGGAGCACCGTAGTGGTCTAAGGCTTTTTCAACGGCAATCACCGCCCTGTCAACGCCTGCGCAGTAACCTCTTGGGGCTGCCAGCAAAACTTTCTTCGGGCGGTTGTCGGTAGTCTTAGTTATGTTAATTGAGCTCACCCTTCAATCCTAATTGCGAGGAATTATGAACGAAACCATAAATGGTTCCAATGAGAATCAATCAAAGGTTTCCTCTGAGCATTCCCCATGGCCGGTATCTGCTTTATCTAAGTCGCTAAAAGACTGGATTGACAAGCTCGGAAGGGTCTGGGTTGAGGGTGAGATTTCACAGATAAACAATCGTGGTGGCAACCTCTTCGCAGAGCTTCGAGATCTACAAACCGAAAACTCAATTTCAATTCACGCCTGGCGCGGTTCCACTGACCTGATTGATCCAAACCTCGAACAGGGAGACCGGGTTGTTGGACTGATAAAGCCTCAGTTCTGGGCTAAAAACGGACGCCTCAGCATGCAGGTCTATGAATTGAAAAAAGTCGGTCTGGGAGAGATTTTGGAGCGACTGGAAAGACTTCGCAAGGCCCTCACGGAAGAAGGCCTGACTCTTGCAGAAAACAAAAAACCGCTTCCTTTTTTGCCTGGAAAAATTGGACTGATCACTGGTCGAGGCAGTGATGCCGAAAAAGACGTTTTGGAAAACAGCAGACTTCGCTGGCCAGAGGTTCGGTTTGAGGTTGTCAACACCTTGGTTCAGGGAGAAAAGGCCATCCAAGAGATCATCTTTGCAATTGAACAGTTGGATGCTGACCCAGAGGTTGATGTGATCATCATTGCCCGCGGTGGTGGTTCGTTTCAAGATCTGTTGATATTCAGCGATGAACAGCTGGTGAGAACTGCAGCAAAAGCCAAAACTCCAATTGTTAGTGCCATTGGTCATGAAAATGACAGACCGGTATTGGACGATGTTGCAGACCTAAGAGCTTCAACCCCAACCGACGCAGCAAAACGTGTAGTTCCCGATATCCAAGAGGAACGCCAGAAGCTAAAAGATTTACTGGCGAGGGTCAGATATCGCTTTCAGGTCAAAATTGACACCGAACAAGCACTAATCGAGTCTTTGAAAACACGACCAATAATTGCTAACCCCTACGGGTTTATTGACTTAGCCCATGAAAACTTGAGGGAAAAAACAGCTCTTATGAGAGAGCGTGTCAGGGTAAGGCTTGAACGAGCAGAGAGCGAGATTGCAACCCTTCACTCTCAAGCCAAGGCCCTCTCTCCTCAGCTGACTCTGAAAAGAGGTTATTCACTGGTCAGAGATGAAAAAGGAAAGCCTGTTGATGAAACAGTGAGCGCTGGACAAAAACTAACCATTAGAAGTCACCGAATAGAAATAACCGCAACCGCAGAAGGGGTTAACAAAATAGATGAGTGAAGCAAACACCGATATTTCGGAAATGAGTTTTGAACAGGCCAGGGACGAGCTGCAGCGGGTAGTTGCCGAGCTTGAAAAACAGAATGTGAGCCTGGAGGATTCGATGAAGCTTTGGGAGCGTGGCGAGCAGCTTGCTAAGCATTGTGAATCTTGGCTGACTGGTGCAAGAAAGAAACTAGACAAAGCCCTGGAGGAAACTGGTGAGTGATGCCGCGGCAAAGCGTCGTGCAAAGGCAACTGTCAACAATTTGGCACTATCGCTTATTGTGACAGTGCTGGCAACAGCACTAATCATCATGATTGTCCCCAGAGACGACTCCATGCAGATCCAAAAGGTGGATTATCAAACTGAAGCGGCAAGTGCTCAGGAGGCTCTCGGGCAAAAGCTTTTTGTCCCAGAAATCGATGACAGCTGGTGGGCAAACTCCGCAAGATTAGAAACCACCGGTGGGGTCGACTCTTGGTTTATTGGTTTGGTCACGGACAAAAGCCAATTCATTGGTATAGAGCAGGGGTTTGACATAAACCCAACCTGGCTGGCTTTGGAGCTGCAGGGCAGCTGGCAAAGCGGTGAGCTTGAGATCAACGGCAATAACTGGCAGGTTTGGGAAGACCTGACACCATCGGAACCAAAAGAGACAAAACATTACGCCCTCGTATATGAATACGAGCAAAACGCTATATTGATTTATGGAACCGCCGCCGAGGAAGCAATTGGCTCTATTGCCGCACAGGTGGAAATCGACTAGCTGGAGGATAAATGGAATACCGCATTGAACACGACACCATGGGTGAGGTAAAAGTACCGAAAGACGCCCTGTATCGAGCTCAAACCCAAAGAGCGGTTGAAAACTTTCCAATAAGCGGCCAAGGTCTTGAGGATAGTCACATCATCGCCCTAGCAAGAATCAAAAAAGCTGCGGCACTTGCAAACGTTCAGCTGAATGTAATAGATAAAGCCATTGGGGATGCGATAGCAGGTGCTGCCGATGAGATCATAGCTGGAAAACACCTAGATCACTTCCCAGTAGACACGTATCAGACTGGAAGCGGAACCTCATCGAATATGAACATGAATGAGGTTTTGGCAACCCTTGCAACTAACAGCCTGGGCTCAGAGGTGCACCCCAACGACCACGTGAACGCCTCCCAAAGCTCTAATGACGTATTCCCTTCATCTGTTCACATCGCAGTCACAGAATCGCTCATCAAGGACCTAAAACCTGCCTTGGACTACCTCGCGACAAAGCTTGAGGCCAAAGCAGAGTTGTGGAAAGACACGGTGAAATCAGGACGCACACACCTTATGGATGCAACACCTGTAACCCTCGGTCAGGAATTCGCCGGATACGCAGCCCAAATTCGCTACGGTATTGAGAGAATTGAATCAGCTTTGCCAAGAGTTGCAGAACTGCCTCAGGGTGGAACAGCAACCGGCACCGGCATCAACACCCCGGCCGGCTTCCCGCAACTTGTAATTTCTCAAATCGCCAAAGAAACCGGTTTGCCGATAACTGAAGCCAGAGATCACTTTGAAGCTCAGGGAGCAAGAGATTCACTGGTTGAAATCAGTGGTCAGATGAAGACCATTGCGGTAGGGCTCACCAAAATCAACAACGACCTTCGCTGGATGGGGTCAGGGCCAAACACTGGTCTTGCTGAGATTCGAATCCCCGACCTGCAGCCAGGATCATCCATCATGCCTGGGAAGGTAAACCCGGTCATCCCAGAAGCCGTGCTGATGGTTTGTGCAAGGGTTGTTGGAAATGACTCAACTGTCACCTGGGCTGGTGCCAGCGGATCCTTTGAGCTAAACGTTGCAATACCGGTAATGGGAAGCGCCGTTTTGGAATCAATCCGACTGCTTTCAAACTCCTGCAGGGTGCTCGCAGATAAGACCATTGAAGGTCTTGAGGCAAATGTTGATAGAGCGAGAGCGCTAGCTGAGTCCTCACCATCGATTGTGACGCCTCTGAATAGGGTCATCGGCTACGAGAAGGCGGCAAAGGTCGCCAAGCACTCGGTAGAACAGGGAATGACTGTAAAAGAGGCTGTGATGGATCTGGGCCTGGTTGAGGCTGGTGAAATCACTGAGGCGCAACTGGATGAGCTTCTGGATGTGCTGCCTATGACCAGACCCCCGCAGGGCTAATCTCCCATAGCTGGTATCCAAATACCCCTATTAGCCCCAGTAGCAAATAGGGTCCCATCGCAATTGCTCCCCGAGTGTTCATTTTCTTGAGAAGCAACCTTGGTAGAACTACGGCATTGGCAATAAACAAGCTCAACAAAACCCCAAAAAGCAATGCCAGCGGAGAGATATAGGAAAGAGGCAGAGAAAAGGCAATCAATAGCTTTATATCCCCCATCCCCAATAGGTCTGCCTTTGCTAAAGGAAAGCCGATAATCAATATCAAGACTGAAACCCCGATGGAGATAACAAGCTCTAACCACTTGCCCGAAATTGTTGCAGCGGAAATTACCGCAATTAGCGATATGGTGATGCCTGGGACAGTAAAGGCATTGGGCAGTCGATGTGAACGAATATCAATGATTGCTAGCAGTGGTGAGACTGCAATCAAGTAACCAAAAGGGATGGCAAGGATTAGAAGTTCTAGATTCACCCCATCAAAATAGGGTCAATCCAAAAAAGATGCTTTGAGTTATCCCCAGTTAGTAATCCAACAGCTCTGTTACCAACGCAGCTATCTGAGATCTTTCAGAGCGGGTCAGAGTGATGTGACTGAATATCTCTTGACCCTTAAGCGTCTCCACAACCGATGCAACACCATCATGTCTTCCAACTCGCAGGTTATCGCGCTGGGCAACATCGTGGGTTAGCACCACCTTCGAGTTTTGACCAATTCGGCTAAGCATCGTCAATAAGACATTTCGCTCCAAAGATTGCGCCTCGTCAACAATTACAAAGGTGTCATGCAAGGAACGACCGCGGATGTGCGTCAGTGGCAGAACTTCTAATATCCCGCGGTCGACAACCTCATCGATTACTTCCTTCGAAACCAATGCACCAAGGGTGTCGTGAACGGCCTGCGCCCAAGGGTTCATCTTCTCCCCCTCTGTTCCAGGCAGGTATCCAAGATCCTGGCCACCAACGGCATATAGAGGCCTGAATACCATAATCTTTTTGTGTTGTCTTCTTTCTAAAACCGTTTCCAACCCGGCACACAGGGCCAGAGCACTCTTTCCTGTTCCAGCCCGTCCACCAAGGGAAACAATGCCGATTTCTGGATCCAACAAAGTGTCAATGGCAAGTCTTTGCTCAGCACTTCTTCCATGGACGCCAAAAACCTCGCGGTCTCCCCTGACAAGCTTGATTGCCTTGCTGCTGGTCACCCGTCCCAAGGCGCTTCCTCGCTCGGAGTGGATAATCAAACCGGTGTTCACAGGAAGCTCTGCAACTAGCGGGTGCTTCACCTCTTCTTCTCCATACAGTGAAGCCATATCGTCACCACTGAGGTCTAGCTCCTCTATTCCCGACCATTCCTCGGCACTTGCCTGCTCTGCAAGGTATTCCTCTGCTTTCATGCCAAGTGCACTGGCCTTGACACGCATTGGAAGGTCTTTGCTCACAACAGTGACATCAAAACCTTCATTTTTCAGGTTGGCGGCAACCGCCAAAATTCTTGTATCGTTATCCCCGAGCTGAAACCCTGCTGGCAAGACACTTTGGTCTATGTGGTTTAGCTCCACCCTCAAAACACCGTTTTCACCAATGCTCATTGGGAAATCTAATCTCTCGTGCTTTTCACGAAGTTCATCTAGGTATCGAAGAGCTTTCCTTGCAAAGAAACCGATTTCCAGATCGTGCCGCTTTTTCTCAAGCTCATTAATAACAACAATTGGAATGACCACCTCATGTTCGGCGAATCTAAATAATGCCCTCGGATCACTGAGTAGAACTGAAGTATCAAGGATGAAAGTTCTTACTTTGGTCTCAGCACTCACCCCCTCCGCACGCTTGGTCTTGTTGGCAGTAGCCTTTGCGGATTCTGGGCTTTTGGGCAATTTAGCTCCTTCGCACTTGATTGGTTTGACACTAAACCCGACATTGAAGGTTTGCTGACTAAGACACGCGGAGATATAAATCGTTTACAAACTGTTTATGAACCAAACCTGCGGTGACGGTTTTGATAGTCACGAAGGGCTCTCAAAAAATCAACTTTTCTAAAATCTGGCCATAGCGCCTCTGTGAAATAGAACTCGCTATTAGCACTCTGCCAGAGCATGAAACCACTCAGTCTCTGCTCACCGCTTGTTCTGATCAGCAAATCTGGATCGGGTTGGCCGGAGGTATATAGATTTTCGGCAATGGTCTCTGGTGTCAATAGCTCGGCAATCTCCTCTGGTGTTGCTCCGGTGGAGGAGTTATCCAGCAAAATCTTTTTGACCGCCTGCGCTATCTCGTTCCTGCCACCGTAGGCGACAGCCAAGTTGACCTGAAAGGGTGCGATGTCGTCAGTTTTTCGCTCTACGACTTTCAGTCTCTCTGCATGCTCTTTCGGCAGAGCCTCGTAGTCGCCGGCAATCTTCAGATCCCATCTGCCGAGCTCTGCCAATTGCTCGCTCAGACTGGTGATGATCTCAATCAGATCCTCAAGCTCTTTTTTATCTCTGCCCTTGAGGTTGTCCGTGCTCAATAAATACAAGGTTGTGTGCTGGATTCCAACATCGCTGCACCAGCCCAGAAAATCAATAATTTTTCTAGCACCTGCGGAGTGACCAAAATCACTTGCCTCTCCCTGCAGGTTTGCCCAACGTCTGTTGCCATCGACCAAGACACCCACATGTTTGGGCAGGTCTTTTCCTTTTAGGCTTCGCTCCAGCGAGGATTCATACCAGCGATAGACAATGTTGAGCACATTCCTAGGTTACTCCCCCTGTGGGTTAGGGTGTTTACCATGGACAATTCGGGGCAGACAAAGAACAACTCTTCCCCTGACCCCTTACACGTCCCCCTCGGTGAACTAAAAGGAAGCGTTCACGAGGATGATTTCAGACCAAGTTGGCGAGGTTGGATTCACACCGGTGTTTTGCCGTTTGTGGTGGCAGCAGGAATCCTGCTAATCGTATTCAGTGATGGTTGGCAGACAAAGGTGTCATCTGGGGTTTATTTGCTCGGGTCATTCCTGCTATTTGGTGGTTCGGCTTTGTACCACCGGTTTCGTTGGAACTACACAACGAAAAGAATCCTCAAGCGTATCGATCACGCCAATATCTTTTTACTCATTGCCGGCACCTACACGCCACTAACCGTTGCCGCACTCCCAAGCGATAAGGGTTGGTTTCTATTGGGCCTTGTTTGGTCAATTGCGGTGGTTGGGATTGGTTTCAGGCTTGTTTGGGTTTCGGCACCCAGGTGGCTATACGTACCGATTTATGTGCTGATGGGCTGGGCTGCGGTTATTTATATCGCAGACCTATGGGCTGCCAACTGGGTGATGATGACACTGATTGCCATCGGTGGTGTCGCCTACACAGTCGGAGCGGTGATTTATGGAATGAAAAGACCCAATCCAATTCCGAATCACTTTGGCTTTCACGAAATCTTTCACGCATTGACAGTTGTTGCCTTTATTTGCCAGTGGGTCGGAGCACTGCTCGTTGTGGTGGACCCAGTACCAGGTTCTATTGGAAACTAACTTCTAGTTGGCGGAGCCGGAGGCTCAGGCCTGTCTGGTTTTTTGTTTGGTTCAAAGCCATCCAACTCTTCTTCCGCCAGACGAGTTCGAATCTCAGAACGGTATTTTGATTTTCTAATTCTGCGGTTCATGTCAAAAAACAAAAGCGTTGCCAAAGAGGCAACACCGAAGGTTGCCAAGAAACCAATCAGTCCCGGTGAGTTGAAAGCTTCGGCGGCATCAATGCCCTGAGAGGTAATAATCAGCAAATCCATAGCTTTAGTATTTCATCTAATTGGTAGTTTTATACCGTGACCAACTCTGAATTAGTTAAATCCCGTTACGGGCAGGTAAGCGATAACAAAAAAACCATCTGGGTTTTGGCTATTACCGGCCTGATTGCCATTGTCGGCTTTGCCGCCTGGGTAGCCTTTAGCCAAGAAAGACTTTCTTTCACAGACGTTGGGTTTTCTGTAAAAGACCAATGGCATACAGAAGTCACCTTTGATGTCGTAAAAAACTCAGGTGAGCAGGTTTTTTGTAATGTTCAGGCATTGAATCAAAGCTATGCAATTGTTGGCTGGAGGGAGATCCAGGTCCCAACCGAGCAGTCCTCGGTCCGAATAACCACAACTATCAACACCACCGAAGAGGCGGTAACCGCTCTAGTCCACGGCTGCGAAATCCGATAAACTATTTCTTTGCTCGCTAAGCGAGTTTTTTTATTACCCGAAGGAGTGCCATGAATAAGCCAGAAACAACTTGGCTATCTCAAGAGGCCTATGACCGACTCAAGGATGAGTTGGCCGACCTAATAACAAACAAGCGCTCTGAGATTGCTAAAAAGATTCAAGAGGCCCGCGAAGAGGGTGACCTCAGTGAAAACGGTGGTTACCAGGCAGCCAAAGAGGAGCAGGGCCGGATTGAGGCAAGAATCAATCGCCTGGAAGAAATGCTTTCAACCGCTGAGGTCGGCGAAGCTCCCAAGTCTCACGGAGTTGTTGAGCAGGGTGTTGTTGTCTCATGTGAACTGAACGGAAACGCCACAAAATTCCTTCTTGGCTCCAGCGAGATTTTGGAAGGAACCGGCAGTGAACTCGATGTATATAGCACCGGAAGTCCAATCGGAACTGCTGTGATGGGTAAGAAAATCGGTGATGAAGTCGAATACGACTCCCCTACCGGCAAGAAAATCACAGTAAAGATTACAGGGGTTGAAAACCTAAAACTTTAGTCTTCATGCAAGCTTGGGTTCAGCCCAGCTTTCTTCAATGACTCAATCAGACTGTCTCGGTGTTCGCGGTTTCTTGTTTCAACACTTAGGTTTAATTCAACTTCACTGATTTGCAAACCATTACCGTGACGGGTGTGTAAAACCTCAACTACGTTTGCTCCAGCATCGGCAACTGCCTCCGCAGTTCTAACCAGCTGTCCTGGCCTATCCGGAAGCATCACAGAGACGTTTGTGTAGCGATCAGAGGCAGCGAGTCCATGCCTGATTACTCTCTGCAACAACAAGGGATCAATATTTCCACCACTGAGTGTTACAACAGTTGGTCCGGTTGGCTTTATCTTGCCCGCCATCAATGCAGCAACACCGACTGCTCCTCCGGGTTCAACAACCTGCTTAGCGCGCTCTAAGAGCATCACCATCGCCTGAGCGATTTCATCCTCGGTGACAGTGACAATCTCGTCAACATTTTCCTGAATGATCTCAAAAGGAATCTCACCCGGTTTTGCAACAGCAATTCCATCAGCAATGGTTGGCCTGACCTTCACCTCAACCGGCTTGCCCTGCTTGAGGCTTTCAGGGTAGGCGGCAGCCATTTCTGCCTGAACCCCGTAAACATTTATGTTTCGGCCCTGCTTCGAAGCAATCTGCTTGGTCGCTGACGCAACACCAGCAATCAACCCTCCACCACCAACACAGGCAATAACGTTTTCAAATTCTGGATACTGCTCGGCAATCTCCATGGCAACTGTTCCCTGACCGGTGATGATGTCAATGTCATCAAACGGCGGGATGAATACGGCCTTTGATTCTTGGGTGAACCTCAAAGCCGCTGCCAGGGTTTCATCAAAGATGTTTCCGGTCAGAACAACATCAGCCCCATAGTTCAGCGTTGCCTCATGTTTAGGAATGGATGCACCTATTGGCATAAAGATAGTCGCTTTGATACCGAGTCTTTTGGCTGCTAGGGCGACACCTTGCGCGTGGTTTCCAGCACTGGCTGCAACCACTCCACGCTGTCTCTCAGGCTCGGTGAGCTTACTGAGTCTGTTTAGTGCTCCGCGGACCTTATAGGCACCGGTGCGCTGCATGTTCTCACACTTTAGATAAACCTCTTGACCGGTTAGATCGCTCAGAAAACTGTTACGAATAATCGGGGTTTCAATGGCAATTTGTGAAATTACTTCTCTAGCTTTTTCAAAATCATCCAATGAGGGGTTTAGCACCGGAACACCTTTCTTCATGACCACTGAAGTCTAGTGTTGGTTAGAAACCTGTGCCAATCTTGCCAAGTCTTTCAATTCGCTTCGGTATTGGCGGGTGGGTTGAGAAAAGCCTCTCCACCATGCCTGGCTTGATTGGATCGTTTATATACATATGAGCCATCGAGCTGTTTACCTTCTTCATCGGCTTTCCATACTCGCCAAGCTTTTTCAAAGCACCGGCCAAGCCATCTGGGTAGCGGGTAATTTCAGCGGCAGTTGCATCCGCTAAATACTCTCTCTGCCTGGAAACTGCAGCTGAAACAATCGGGCCAATCAATGCCGCAATAATCCAACCGACGATTCCAACCGCCACCAAGATAAGGCCAAACTGGCCAGAATTCCTTGAGCGAGTTAGGGAAGAATAAAAAGCCATCCTGAGAGCCATGTCGGCCAAGATTCCAACTGCTGCGATCAAACCAAAGACAATCGTTGAAACCCTAATGTCCTGGTTTTTGATGTGCCCAATCTCGTGAGCCATTACCCCTTCAAGCTCGTTATCATCCATCAGCTCCAATAGCCCGGTGGTTGCAGCAACGATGCCGTGCTTGGGATCGCGACCCGTTGCAAAGGCATTGGGAGCGGGATCGTTGATGATGTAAACCTTCGGCATTGGAAGACCTTCGGTTATTGCAAGGTTTTCAACCATTCGATAAAGCCTCGGATTGTCTTGCTTCTGAATCTCTTTAGCGCCACTCATGGCAATTGCTAGCTTGCCGGCCATAAAATACTGAAAAACCGCGTAGCCAATTACAAACAACAGAATAAATATCGCGCTGGAGCCATTATTTGTTGTGTAGCCCCACCAAAGTGATATGCCGCCAAGTAGCAGCACGAACCCCGCAATTATGAAAAAAGTGTTGCGCTTATTCGCAGCAATTGCCGAATACATTCAACCTACCTAGAAACTGACGCTGGGAGGCTCTTGAATCGCAGCTGGATCCTCAACCTCAAAAAACTCTCTCTCGTCAAACTTGAATGTTCCAGCAATCAAGTTTGAAGGGAACTGCTGAATACGAATGTTATATTCGCTGACACCGCCGTTGTAGAACCTTCTGGAGGCCATGATTTTATCTTCGGTGTCTGTTAGCTCTCTCTGCAGTTCTAAAAAGTTTTGATTGGCAACCAACTGCGGATACGCCTCGCTAACAGCAAAAAGGCTCTTCAGCGCTCCCTGCAGCATGCCTTCTGCCTGACCGGCCTGCTCGGGGTGCTCTAGTGCTTGTGGGCTGACGGTTGCAGCTCTGGCCTGAGTTACGTTTTCGAAGACCTCTTTTTCGTGAGCGGCGTAACCCTTTACGGTCTCGATTAGGTTTGGAATCAAATCGGCACGTCTCTTGAGCTGAACGGTGATATCACTCCACGCCTCATCAACTCTTGTTCTGAGTGTGACCAGCGAGTTGTAGGTGACGATTGAATAAATGACTAAAACGACAACAACACCGATAAGTATTAGGGGTAGTAATTCCATGAGGCTCCTTGTTTCTCTTCCATGCTAGTGACCTACAAGGGAAAACCGCACATAGTTCAGCAAACTGTAAGCCGGCGATTATTCGTCTAAAAGAAAACTGGAGCCTGCTAGATGAATTCAAACAGTGCCCCCGATGGGACTCGAACCCATACTGGAGCGATTTTAAGTCGCCTGCCTCTGCCATTGGGCTACGGGGGCGCAGTTGTTACTTCTTTCCAGCCTTTGCTGCGTTGGAGGCAAAGAATTCTCTAGGAGCTCTAACCGCTTCCAGAGATACTACATCGCGACGCAATAAGAAGTTCCATACCCAGCCCGAGATAACCCTGATCTTGCGCTCAAGCATTGGCATTGCCAATCCGTGATAACCGCGGTGAGCAAGCCAAGCCAGTGGTCCGGCCAATGAGAATCTTCCAACCTGCAAAACGCCCTGGCCAATTCCAAGTCCCGCAACCGCACCTAAAGTGGCCCACTTATACTGCGTTGGACCGTCTCCTCGAACAACTGCGGTGAGGTTTTTTGCAACCTTCTTGCCTTGTCTAACGGCGTGCTGAGCGTTTGGAACGCAGAATCCACCGACTCCACCACCACTCAAGTCTGGAACTCTGGAGACATCTCCTGCTGTCCACGCACCTTCAAAAACATGACCCTGGTCGTCGGTCACCTGCAGGGTCGCATCGGCAATAACTCTTCCACGCTCGTCAATTGGTAAATCACTGAACTTTGCAACCGGCGAGGCTGCAACACCAGCAGTCCAAATAACAATGTCGCTTTCAAATTCCTCTTCGCTTGAGAGTCTGACGACACCCTTTTCGCAACCCAACAACTGGGTGTTTAGGTGAACGGTGACACCGGCCTTTGTTAGCCAGTCAATAACCCACTCTCCACGCTTTTCGCTTACCTCTGGCATTACTCGACCCATCGCCTCAACCAGGTGGAACTGGACGTCTTCCCATGCAATCTCTGGGTAATAACGAAGAAGGTAGGTGGCTGCTGATCGCAATTCTGCAACTGTTTCAATTCCTGCAAAGCCACCTCCAACGACAACAAAAGTCAGCAACCTGTCGCGCTCGGGACCTGCTTGCAGCGCAGCCGCGCGGTCAAAGTTTGCAAACATCTTGTTGCGGACCTCAACGGCCTCCTCAACGTTTTTCATTCCAATCGCCACGTTTGCAACACCTGGGATTGGGAAGGTTCTGGAAATAGCACCGGCAGTTACCACAACATGGTCGTATTCGACCGTGTAAGGCTTTGCTCCATCAACGCTGACGGTTGCCTTCTTGGTCTTGTGGCTAATCTTTGTAACCCTGCCTGTGATTAGCTTGGTCTTTTTGAGGTGCCTTCTATGAGAGACAACTGTGTGACGAGGCTCGATCGAACCGGCTGCCACCTCTGGCAAAAAGGGCTGGTATGTCATATATGGAAGTGGATCGATCATGGTGACATCAATCTCGCCCTTGCGGGTCATCTTCTCCAACCACTTCGCAGCGTAAAAACCTGCGTAGCCACCTCCGATAATCAAAATGCGAGGAGTTTTGTTCTCAAGTGTTTTTTCAGCCATGTTTTCGTTTCGTTAGGTTTTGGTGCTTGGGGCAGACCTCTTCGGCTACAAGCCTATAGATTAGCGGATTGGATTGCCTTTTGGGATATCACACTGACATTTTTCAATCTTCCACTCACTGTTTTCTACTGCCAGGTCTCCTATTGGGTTGACACCGGGTCCAACTGCTAGCGAATGAGCCGCCAATGCATGCAGGCATTTGACTCTCGCTGGCATTCCTCCGGCAGAGATATCTTTCAGTTCATCCACAACTTCAATCTCTTCTCGTTGCGAAAGATAACTCTCATGGGCTTTTGCATAGCTAGAGGCCATTTCCTCATCTTCCAAAAGGTCTGCCCACTGAGCCATCAACCCAACGCTTTCAAGTCTTGACATACTTGCGGTTGCCAACGGGTGGGTGAGGTAATAAAGCGTTGGGAAAGGAGTGCCATCCTCCAACCTTGGTTTTGTTTTGACCACCACCGGATTGCCACAAACACACCTAGCACTCACCTCAAGCATTGATCTCGCGGGTCTTCCCAACTGCTCAGAGACAATCAGCAGATCCTCAACGCTTATCATTCAATCTCTCGCAAACTGATCTGATTTTGCTCTTCCTCCGGAACATCCAGCGCTGCCCTGAAGATTGACTCAAGACTTGACTGCACCCAATCTTTTTCAGCGGCAATCACCCCTTGACTAATAACGTCGCTCTCACGCTGCTCGGCCAACAGCTGCCCCAATGTCCCACTCTCACTGCTGAAATCAATTCCTTCGGCATCCATAACCAGATAGCTAACCTCGCCAGGCAGCACGTAATAAAGTCTCTCTCTGGCCTGCGAGCGAATATAAGCGGGGTCTTGCCAGCGATCACGCTCTGACTGCATGTCCTCCAGTGCCTGCTTTGATAACTCAATTGACTGCTCGACTTCAGCAATCTCAGCTCGCTGTCTTAGAAGCAACTGGATATCGGGGGCGAGGGTAATCACGCCAAAAGTCACCACCAGCAAAAAAAGCGCAATCGAACCACTCAGGTGGAGATTTTGAAACCACCAGGAGGTTTCGTTTACTTTGACTGGAACTTTTTGCTCTGGCATATAAATTCGAATTCTAAATCTGGAAGCCCAGATTTAGCTTTTGACTAGCCGCGAGGAAAAGCACTCTTTCCCGCATAAACTGCAGCATCAGCCAATTCCTCTTCAATACGAAGTAGACGATTGTATTTCGCAACTCGCTCGCTTCGCGCGGGAGCACCTGTTTTGATCTGTCCTGAATTGGTAGCAACTGCAAGATCAGCAATGAAGGTGTCCTCAGTCTCACCACTGCGGTGAGAGATGATTGAGCTCATACCGTGACGGTGAGCAAGCTCAACCGCATCCAAAGTTTCAGTCAGGGTTCCAATCTGGTTTACCTTCACCAAGATGCTGTTTCCAGCTTTTTGGTCAATTCCTGTTTGCAGCCTCTTCGGATTTGTCACGTATAAATCATCACCCACCAGCTGAACTTTCTCGCCAAGGGCAGCGGTCAGCTCAGTCCAACCAGCCCAGTCTTCCTCGGCTAGCGGGTCTTCAATAGAGACCAATGGGTAATCATTAGCCAAGGAAGCGTAATACTCGGCCATCTCTGAGGCGGTCCTTGCCTTGCCTTCAAAGTTGTATTTTCCGTTTTCATAAAACTCGGTTGAGGCAACATCCAGTGCGAGTGCAACATCTTCGCCTGGCTTATAACCACTAGCGGTAATCGCCTCCAGGATGATATCCAGGGCTGCTCGGTTGTTTTCTAGCTCCGGCGCAAAACCACCCTCATCACCAAGGCCTGTTGAAAGACCTTTTGAGTTCAGAAGTTTTTTCAGGTTGTGATAGACCTCAGCACCCATCTGCAATGCGTGGCGGAAAGACTCTGCCCCTACTGGAGCAATCATGAATTCTTGGATATCGACACCGGTATCAGCATGCGCTCCACCATTGATGATGTTCATCAATGGAACTGGCAATACGTGCGCATTTGGTCCGCCCAGGTATTTATAAAGTGGCAAATCGCAACTTTCAGCGGCGGCTCTTGCGGTAGCGAGTGAAACACCAAGGATTGCATTTGCACCCAAGCGTGATTTGTTCTCGGTGCCATCAATTTCAATCATTGCTGAGTCAACCAAGCGCTGGTCAACTGCATCAAAATCAACTAAACGCTCATCAAGCTCATCAACTGCCTCAACAGCTTTGGTGACACCCTTGCCCAGGTAGCGATCTCCACCATCACGGGACTCGTGAGCCTCGAAGGCTCCGGTTGAAGCTCCTGAGGGAACTGCCGCCCTTCCAAAACTTCCATCATCCAGAGCAATCTCAACCTCAATGGTTGGGTTTCCTCTACTGTCTAGTATTTCTCTTGCGCCAATGGCTTCGATCAGGGACAAACTAACTCCTTATTGCGGGGAAAGGACGTGGGGCTACATAGCGCTTCAAAGCATAGCAATAGCATCTAACCAAGAGGCTTAATCTCGAGGGTTTTGAATGTTTGTGCAGCTTCAATCACTGCAAAGTTACCAAATCCCTGCTCTGACATGCTCTCCAATAAGGCCTTCATGTTCTTAACTCGACGCTCAATCCGAACCACGTAACCTGCCTCAATAGCTTCTGACTGCATCTTCAAAGCGCTCTCGATATCGTCATATATCAGTACCAGCGACGGCTTTGATTCAAAGTTTTTGCTAACAAGCTCAACAACTCTTTCAAATCCAAGTGAGATACCGACCGCAGGAACGTCTCTGCCTAGCCAGCGACCGACCATTCCGTCATATCTACCGCCACCACCAATTGACTGACCACTTCCAGGGTGCTCAATTTCAAACACTGCTCCGGTGTAATAACCCATACCCCTGACCAAAGTCTTATCAAATTTGATTCTCGGGTTTGAAAGATCAAACTCTGATAGCTCTGCAGGGACCGCTGATTCATCGCTGAGCCAGTCAGTCACCCGAGTAGCTAATGCTTCATCGTATTTCTCCGCAAGCTCTTTCCTGACGCCTGTGATTGCAATCTTGTCTAATTTGTCAACGGTTATCAAAACCCCGGCTGGGTCACTGACACCTAGCTCATTCATGACTCGGTTTAGATAGCCTCGGTGATTGAGTCTGATAACTGCATCGCTAAGCCCAAGGCGGTCTAAAGCTTCTAGTGATGCCGAGAGTAATTCGAGTTCTGCATCGGTGGACGCATCGCCCAAGATGTCGATATCACACTGATTGAACTGTCGATATCGACCCTTTTGAGGCCTTTCCGCTCTGAAAACAGGGCCTGTTTGCAAGGCTTTGAAAACCTTTGGAAGCTGTGCTTGGTTGGTTGCATAAAACCTGGTCAAAGGAACCGTTAGGTCATATCGCAATCCCAAATCAGCGAGGTCTTTGCCTGATTCAATTGCCCGTTCTAGTTCTTCACCACGCTTCAAAACCTGAAAGGCAAGTTTTTCATTATCCCCACCCTGACCGCTGAGCAGTCTTTCGAGATTCTCCATCGCTGGGGTCTCAATCGATTGAAACCCCCTTGAGTTATAAACATCCAGAATCTCCGACAGAACCTTTTCGCGTCTGAGCTTCTCCTGAGGGAGAAAATCACGCATTCCCCTGGGGGATGAAATCTGTTTGGCCATTTTGTTAGTTTCCCATAAAACTGCGCTCAATCATCGGTGACCTTACCGATAACACCTGCATCCAGCTGATCATCGATCTCAGCCTGTCTGATTTCAACCTGCAATTCTCTGGTTGCTTCTCTAAGCGCTCGCTCAGCATCCAAACCCGCGGTTCTGGCAGAGCTGACAATTGCCAAAAGCAACTTTCCAAGATCCTCTTCGGTTTCCATTGGAATTGCTGGCTCGTCACCTTTTTCCAATATCCCTGCCTTTTCAGCCTTACTCATCACCTTGCTGGCCAGAGCCAAAGCCGGCATTGACTGCGGAACTCCATCCAAGACACTCGTTCGCTCAGGCTTTTCACGCTTTTTGTGTTCATCCCAGTTCTGCATGACGTCATCACCGGTGGTAGCGGCGTATTTATCCTGCTGTTCTTGGTCTCCAAAAACATGCGGGTGGCGAGAGATCATTTTCTCTGTCATTTTTTTGGCAACGTCCTGAATATCGAATGGTTCACCCAATGATCCAGTTGCTGCAATGTCTGAGTGAAAAACCACCTGATATAAAACATCACCCAATTCTTCGATGACCTCATCCCTAGAGCCTGCCTCAATAGCCTCAATCAGTTCATGGGTCTCTTCGAGTAAATACTGGATAAGTGATCTGTGAGTTTGTTCGGCATCCCATGGACATCCGCCAGGAGCACGCAGCAGGTGGGCGGTATCAATCAGTTTTTCCAACTCATTCATTGCAAGTCCTCCAAAAACTTCTTCACCCAGTCAATCACCTCATTATCAGTTGCCAGTGAGACTGGCTTATCCAGTGTCAACATCTTTGCTGACTGCAAGTACCTAACACCTGTGTGATTATGAGAAAGCCCCACCAGCTGCGCATCAGTAAGTTCAATCGGCTGCATCCGCAACTTATCGCCAAGCATGTTCAGATCTTTCAGGCCCAAGCGGTTAGCAATCTGTCTTAGCTCAGTGACCCTGAAAAGTGTTTGCAGTTCAGCAGGCGCTTTGCCATAGCGGTCTTCCAGCTCCTCCAATATTTCACTCAAACGCTCAGGGGTTGACTCAGAACCACCCGCAGCACTGAGTTTGTGATAGGCCTCTAATCTCAATCGATCACTGTCCAGATAGCTGTTTGGGATATGGGCACTAACTGGAATTTCCAGATTTAGCTCCGCTGGGGTTTCAATCTTTTTGCCCTTGAACTCATCAACCGCCTCGCCAATCATTCGCAGGTAGAGATCAAAACCAACCCCTGCGATGTGACCACTTTGTTCACCCCCCAGCAGGTTTCCCGCTCCACGGATTTCTAGATCTTTCATCGCCACCTGGAAACCACTCCCCAGCTCGTTATTGGTGGCGATGGTTGCTAAGCGGTCATGTGCGGTTTCTGTCAGTGGTTTTGATGGGTCATAGAAAAAATATGCATAAGCTCGCTCCCGGGACCTGCCAACCCGGCCTCTGATTTGATGCAGCTGGCTGAGTCCGTAGTTCTCAGCTCGATCCACAATCAAGGTATTTGCATTTGGTATGTCAATACCGGTTTCGATGATCGTGGTGGAGACTAGGACATCAAATTTTCGCTCCCAGAAATCCACCACCACCTGCTCCAGTTGAGCTTCTGGTAATTTTCCGTGAGCAACGCCCACTCTTGCTTCTGGAACAAGCCTTGCAATTTCATTGGCAACTGCGTCAATTGAGCTAACTCTGTTGTGGACATAGAAGACCTGGCCCTCGCGAATCAATTCTCGTCTAACCGCCGCTGCCAATTGCTGTTCTGAGTATCCTCCAACATAGGTCAAAATTGGCTGTCGCTGCTCTGGAGGGGTGGCAAGGGTGCTCATCTCGCGGATGCCAGTAACCGCCATTTCCAATGTCCTTGGAATCGGTGTCGCACTCATCGACAAAACATCAACGTTTGCCCTGAGGCTCTTCAGCTTCTCTTTGTGTTCTACCCCGAAGCGCTGCTCCTCGTCAATGATTATCAGGCCCAGGTTTCTAAACTTGATGCCATCACCCAGCAAACGATGCGTTCCGATCACCAGGTCAACTGCCCCGGTTTGCAATCCAGCTAAGGTTTGTTTGACATCGCTTGAAGACTGAAACCTTGATAACGCCTCAATGTTTACAGGAAACCCCTTGAAGCGGTCTCTGAAGGTTTCCATGTGCTGCCTAACAAGCAGTGTCGTTGGGCAAAGAATTGCAACCTGTTTACCATCTTGGATTGCTTTGAAGGCAGCCCTGAGCGCAACCTCGGTTTTACCAAAACCAACATCTCCCGCAAGCAATCTGTCCATCGGCCTTGGGCTTTCCATATCCCGCTTGACCTCTTCGATGGTTTTCAGCTGGTCGCTGGTTTCAACATAGGGAAAAGCCTCTTCCAGCTCATGTTGCCAGGGGGTATCGGGGCCGAAGGCGTAACCTTCAGCCTTTGATCTCTCTGCATAAAGCTTTACTAAATCGATTGCAATCTGTCTGACTGCTTTTCTGGCATTGCCTTTCGCCTTCGCCCAGTCACTGCCACCCATTTTTGACAGCACCGGCGCTTCTCCGCCGACATACCTAGTCACTAGATCTAGCTGATCCACCGGAACAAACAGCGTGTCAGCTGGGTAGCCTTTCTTAGGTGGGGCATATTCGATCAACAAATACTCTCGGCTGAGCTTTCCTCCCCTGCCAACCTTCCGCTGGACTAATTCTTTGAACTGTCCAACACCGTGAACCACGTGAACCACGTAGTCCCCTGTTTTTAGCTCCAGCGGGTCAACTTGGGGGCCACGTCTAGAGGCAAGTTTTCTCTTGCTTGGGGCTATGTAGGTTGAATTTCTGCCCAGGTATTCTCGATCGGTGATGATCGCTAACTTGCTAGCTGGTGCAACCAGTCCTTTTTGTAAGTTTGCCTGAATGACAAAAGAGCCGGGCACATTTGAGAGATTTTCAACAAACGCAGCTCCGCTGAGTTCCGCTATTCGCTCAGCGGTTCCATGGCCAGTTGCGGTAAAAATAACCGAATACCCTTGGGTTTTTAGATCATCTATCCATGAATTCAGATCATCATCCAGACCAGAAAAACTTGGCAGGTCATAGACCTCGATATCAGCCCCCTGCTGATCTCCAAAGACTTCAAAAAACCTAATTGGGTGATTGGTTTTGGAAAGCTTTTCTAAAAATTCCTGCCAGCCATAAAACCCACCCGAACTAAGATCAATTGGGGCCTGAGCACCACTTATGGCAGCATCCCAGGCGGCGTGCAAAAACTCTTCGTTGGTCTTTTTCAAATCCTCCGCGCGGGTTCTTATTCGCTCACGAGACAGGATTATGTGCTCGGAGCTATCGGGAATGAATTCGAATACCGGCACCATCGCAGTTGTCAATACAGGTGCCAGTGACTCCATGCCGGCAACTGGGATGGCATTGGCGATTTTTTCTAACATCTCCCCCAGGTTTGGAAACTCTGCCGCCATCTCTCTTGCTCTAGAGGCAACCTCTGGGGTGATTAGCAGCTCTCTTGCCGGATAGAGCATGAAGCTATCCAGCTTGGTTGGCGTGGAGCGCTGATCGGCCACCGAGAACTCCCTGATCTCTTCAACCTCGTCTCCGAAGAACTCAAGTCTCAGTGGGTGATCACTTGTAACTGGAAAGACATCAACGATTCCACCCCTAATTGCAAACTCTCCACGTTGGCTAACCATGTCAACCCGTTCGTAGCCCAGCTCAATGAGTTTTAGTGGTAGCTCAGCCAAGGAGTATTCGTGGCTGGATTTGATTTCTAAGGCAGGGTGCTCTGCCAATTGAGCATGCACCGGTTGCAACGCAGCCCTAACGCTCATGATTACAAACACCGGGTGCTTAGCGGGAGCTTTCTTTAGTTCAATAAGTCTTGATATTGCCTTTAGTCGCTTGCCCACTGTTTCAGAGGAGGGCGATAGTCGCTCATGCGGAAGTGTTTCCCAACTTGGAAATTCAATCAGCTCATAATCGCTGTCATACTCCGCCAAAAAACTTATTAGCTCCTCAGCCTCACGACCGGTTGCCGTAATTACGACAAACGGACTTTTGGTTCCGGCCAGCCTTGGCATATCAGCTACCAGAAATGGGTGTGATCCAATTGATGCGATCACCGAAGAAGAGTTGTGTTTGACCGAGGCTTCGAATTTTGAGTAGGGGTAACCCTCTGAGATTTTTTCTCCTAGGGGCTTCAAGCTCACCCCAGAATCTTACTCTTTCGGCGAGTGCAGTTTTTGCATTGTCGCCTGAATGCCATCAGCAATCACCGATTCAACCGCATCTGCAGCCAGTGAGATATTCAACTGCAAGTCTTTTTTCTCTGTTGTCGAGAAATCTTTCAAAACATATTCCGCGGTTGGCATTTGTCCAGGAGGTCTGCCAATCCCAAATCGGAGTCTGTGAAAATCGGGGTTTGTGGCACTGATTATGTCCCTAAGACCGTTGTGGCCCGCATGCCCACCACCGGTTTTTAGCTTCAGCACCCCGTAATCCAAATCCAGCTCATCGTGAATCACCAACAGGTTTTCAGTGGTCAAATCGAAGTATTTCAACAGTGAACTAACAGGGCCTCCGGAGCGATTCATAAAGCTCGAAGGCTTTGCCAAGACCACCTTTTGGCCAGCAATGGTTTTTGAAACGATGCTGGAATTGGTCCGGTGAGATTTGAACTTCTCACCGGCCAATTCATCCAACACCAATTGACCGATGTTATGTCGGTTGTTTTCATATTTGGTCCCGGGGTTTCCCAACCCCACGACCAGCCATGAATTACTCGTCTTCTGAAGTCTCTTCAGCAGCACTATCGCTCTCCGAAGCTGCCTCTGTAGTTGTTTCCTCAACAGCTGCAGCACGAGTCTCGGTGACAACAGCCACGTTTTCATCGGCTGCTAGCTCTAGGGTTACGTTCGAAGGAGTGTCCAGATCGGCCACGGTGTAGTGGTGACCTGCTGGGTTTTCCTTGCTGATGTGAAGCTCAACATACTCTGGGATGTTGGTGGCCTCTGCCTCCATGGCAACGGTTGAGTGAACAACATCGATGACTGTTCCACCCATTGGCTCACCAATGATGTGAACAGGAACCTCAACGTGAACCTTCTCGCCCTTCTTGACCTCGATTAGGTCGACGTGCTCGATCTCCTGCTTCACAGGCTCCTTCTGAGCACTTTTTACCAACACCAACTCGGTCTTGCCCTCAATCTTTAGCTCCAAAATTGCGTTTTTGGTTCTTAGTGCAAGCATGGTCTGTCTTGATGGCAAAGAGATATGACGGGTTGCATTACCGTGTCCATAAATTACAGCTGGTGTCTTTCCGGCAGCGCGAAGCTTGCGGGCAGCACCTTTTCCAAAGTCGTTTCTGATTTCAGCGTCAAACTTGTGATCACTCATTATTTTTTCCTTCGTTGGTTGGCTATCAACTCAGGCGTGAGGATTGGCCTTACCAACCACCCCGTCGATAACGGATATTAATCCCTCGCCGTTGTTCGCTACAGATACTATCCGATTTTGCTAATCCTGGAAAGACCAATTCTGGTCAGCATTACAACCGCAAGCAGCAAGACTCCGATAACCAGTGAATCTAGCGGCACGGCGAACCCAATTGTTAGACAAAACATTAGCCCTGCGAGTGGAAGTGTTTTCATGCTGCCTTTGATTTCTGGCTGCCTGAAGGCAGCTAAGTTCGCTACCGAGTAATAAATAAGAATTGAAAACGAACTCAGGCCAACCGCCCAGACCAGACTGCCACTCAAAACCAACACAATTACCACCAAGCTGATGACTATCTCTGCGAACCAGGGTGCGTTTCCAGGTCCTCCCCTTAGTGCAAACAGCTTTGGCAATTCCGAATCCTCCCCCATTACAGAGGCAGTCCTACTCATGCCGGCAAGTAAAGCCAATAAGGAGCCAAGGGAGGCAATACCAGCAACAATCACCACAATTCCCGAGGGGAACCCCGGTATTGCTGTATTCAAAAATTCAATCATCGGCGCAATTGAGAAAACAAGACTGTTACCCAAAACAGCTGGCATCAAAAATGACAGCGATATATAAATTGCAAAGACAATCGAAAAAGAAATGCCGACAGCTTTGGCGGTGTTCTTTTTTGAATCAATCAGCTCATCACCGAGGGTCGCCACCCTGGCATATCCCGCAAAGGCAAAAAACACCAGTGCTGCAGCTGTCAGAACACCAAAGCCCTGCAGTTCTGGAGCTGCCGAAATGCTCTCTGACGGTCCTGAGACAAGTGCTGCAATAATCGCAAAGATCAAAAACAGCATCGTTATGCCACCCAAAACCAATGACCCAAAGGCCGTTCTGTTGACACCCAGAATGTTGATTGTGGCCATGGTAATTACGCTGACTACCGCAACCAGAACCCGCTGATCTGGGAAAAGATAGCCGGCGACCGCCAAAGCTATGGCAGCAGATGAAGCAATCTTGCCAATTAGAAAACTAATACCCGCCAAGAAAGCCCAGTTTTGAGTCAAATAAACCTGCGCGTAGCTATAGGCCCCACCGGGTCTAGAAACCTCTGCTGCAAGTTTTGAAACCGACCAGGCGTTCAAAAATGCCACGACACCTGCAAGAAATACGGCCAGCGGGAGCAAGTATCCGGCGAGAGCGGCAGCTGGGGAAAACACCACAAAAACACCAGCACCCAGCATGGCGGCAATGCCAATAGACACCGCCTCATAAAGGCGCAGTTTGTTTTTCACCAGCTCAGACTAGGCGTGGCCAGGAAACAGTGAGTTAACACTGTCATCATCAAATACCGCATAGATCGCCTTGGCAATTAGCGGTGCAATCGACAATACCGTTAGCTGCTCGAATCGTTTTTCCTGGGGTATCGGCAAAGTGTCAGTGACAATCACCTCATCAAATGCCCCGCTGCTGAGTCTCTCCACCGCAGGATCGCTAAACACAGCGTGAGTGGCGGCAACCAAAACCCTCTTCGCACCGTTTTCTTTCAAAGCGTGTGCTGCTGAAAGGATTGTCCCACCGGTGTCAATCATGTCATCAACCAGCAGGCAGTCTCTTCCCTCAACATCTCCAACCAGCTCGTGAACCTGCACCTGGTTTGGCTTATCAGGATCACGACGCTTGTGAATGATTGCCAACGGAGAGCTAAGTCTGTCAGCCCAAATATCTGCAACCCTCACCCGTCCGGAGTCAGGTGAAACTACCGTTAGGTTCTCAGTTCCATACTGCTCGGCAACATAGTCTGCCATCAGTGGCAACGCCCACAGGTGATCAACCGGGCCTTCAAAGAAACCTTGAATCTGCGGTGAGTGCAGATCAACACTCATTAGTCGATTTGCCCCTGCCTTGTGATACAAATCAGTCATCAACCTTGCTGAAATAGGTTCACGACCCTTGTGTTTTTTATCCTGACGGGCATATGGGAAAAACGGTGCCACCACTGTAATTCGCTTAGCACTTGCTCGCTTGAGGGCATCCACCATCAATAACTGCTCCATTACCCAGTGGTTGATTGGGTTCGGGTGAGCCTGAATAACAAATGCATCAACACCACGAACCGACTGCTCAAAACGAACAAAAGTTTCGCCGTTTGCAAAGTCATAGTTCTGCATCGGAACAATCTCTGTTCCCAGTAGCCTTGCTACTTCCTCTGCCAGTTCTGGGTGGGCCCTGCCTGTTGCAAGAATCATTTGCTTGGAGTTTGATTTTACGAGGCCCATAACTGCTACTTTCCCTTGGCTTCTTTGGCTGAGAGTGAATCGGGTCTGTTTGCTAACACCCAGCCAGCAATTGCTCTTTGTGGCGAGTGATTCATAGCTAGGTCCCCAGATTTCACGTCTTTGCGTATCACGCTACCAGCTGCGGTGTAACTTCCAGAATTTATAGTCACAGGTGCAACAAAAACATTGCCCGCACCCGTCTTCACATGATCACCAACAGCAGTCTGATGCTTATTCAATCCGTCATAGTTTGCAAAAATTGTCCCGGCACCAATATTGCTTCCCTTACCAATAACGGCATCGCCAACATAGGTTAGGTGAGGGACCTTGGAACCCTCGCCAATTTGAGCATTCTTGGTTTCAACAAAAGCGCCAATCTTAGAATCCTGAGCCAACTTTGTTCCAGCCCGCAGATACGCAAAAGGGCCAACCGTTGCACCGTCGTCGATGACAGATGAAGTAATGTCGGAGCTTTTGATTTTCACGCCAGAGCCAACAACGGCATCAGTTATGACAGAACTTGCACCAACAACCGAGTGTGCTCCGATAGAGCTCACTCCTCGGAGCTGCACATTTGGCTCGATAACGACATCTTGACCAAGTTGCACAGTGACATCAATCCAAGTCGACTGCGGATCAATAACATTGACTCCACTGAGCTGCCAAGCTTTGACGATTCTGTTGTTAAGCTCTCTGGCTACTTCAGATAGCTGCACTCTGTCATTGATACCGGCAACCAACCAGTTATCGCTTACCTGCAAAGTTTTTACCCGCTCCGCCATTGAAACAACATCTGTCAAATACTTCTCCGACTGAGAATTATGGGTACCTAAACCAACCAGTGAATTTCTCAAAAACTCAGAATCAAAAACATAAACCCCTGCGTTTACGTTTTTGATCTGCAACTGCTCATCGCTGCAGTCTCGGTGTTCAACAATTGACACCTTGCCTGAGTTTTCAATTACTCGCCCGTAGCCGCTTGGGTCATCAAGTCTTGCGGTTAGCAGTGAAACCTGGCTGTTGGATTCAAGATGGCTATCAAGCAGCTGATTCAGTGTTTGAACATCCATTAGTGGAACATCACCGCTGAGGACTACCACCGCACCTTTGAAATCGGCTAATTGCTCGATGGCCGATTCAACAGCAGCACCGGTGCCCGGGGTGTCAGATTGGGTGACGAACTCAACATCAGAGGAAACACCGTTCAACGCCTGTTCGATTTCTGCCTGCTGGTGTTTCAAAACTGTAATTAGGCTCGCTGGATCTAAAGCTCTGGCGGTTGCCAAAACGTGTTCAATGAGACTTAGCCCTGCGAGTGGGTGAAGAACTTTTGCGGTGGAGGATTTCATGCGAGTGCCGGCTCCAGCAGCGAGCACTACAACAGCTAGATGCTTATTCATAGCACTCCTCATAGTCCCGCGCTCCGCCCCTAGGATTCGAACCTAGACCTAACGCCTCCAAAGAGCGCCGTGCTGCCATTACACTAGAGCGGAACGGGATATCTCCCGCGAACAGTTTGCCAGAAAATCCACTCATTTTTTCACTCTGCGAGCTTTTCGGAGACAATCAACCACTGATCCTCAATCTCCGAGAGCCTATTTTCAAGCTCAACCAGTTGCTTTCCCATCTCTGCAAGCTGCAGATAATCATCCACCTGAAGCTCAGCCATCCCTGACTTATGACTTTCAATCTCAGTGGTTAGCTTTTCGATTTGACGAGAATACTTAGCCTGCTCTTTTTCTAAATTTCTTTTCTCTGCCCCAGTCAGGCCCCTGGTTTGAACCTCTTGCTTTTGCTTTGCTTCGGTTTTGGGTTTTCTGAGTTGCAGATATTGATCCACTCCACCTGGCAAGTGACGCAAGCTGCCGTCCCCTAAAATCGCATACTGATTATCTGTGACTCGTTCTAACAGATACCTATCGTGGCTAATGACAATCAAAGTCCCCGGCCAAGAGTCCAAAAGGTCTTCCATGGCAGCCAGCATGTCAGTGTCTAAATCATTTGTTGGTTCATCCAAGATCAACACATTCGGTTCCCGAAACAAAAGTCTCATCAATTGCAGTCGTCTTTTCTGGCCACCTGATAGATCTCCAACCGGCGCCTGCAACTGTTGTTGAGAAAAACCGAGCTGTTCTAGTAATTGACCCGGGGAGAATTCTTTTTTACCAACCGAAAAGGTTGATTTCTCTCTTGAGATTATTGAATAAATCCGCTCATCAGCCAACTCATCAAGTTCTTCAAGGTTTTGACTCAGAACAGCCAGGTTGACAGTCTTCCCAAGCTTTACCCGACCGCCACTTGGGCTAAGTGCTGAGGTAATCAGTTTTGTGAGTGTTGTCTTACCACTTCCATTGGCACCTAAAAGCCCAATTCGATCCCCCGCCCCCAAAATCAAATCAATATCTTTGAAGATCTCATCAAAGCTCATCTTCTCGATTTCAATGACATCCTTACCCAATCGAGTGGTTGCCAACTTTTTGAGCTCCAGCTGATCTCTGGGTGGAGGCTCGTTTTCAATCAGCTCATTAGCCGCATCAATTCGAAATTTCGGTTTGGTAGTCCTTGCAGGTGCTCCTCGTCTTAGCCAAGCAAGTTCTTTTCGCAAAAGATTCTGTCTTCTGGACTCCGCTGCAGCGGCCTGCCTGTCTCGCTCTGCTCTTTGTAGGATGTAGGCCGCGTAACCACCTTCAAAGCTATCTAAACCACCTGGGTGAACCTCCCAGGTCTGATTGCACACCTCGTCTAAAAACCAACGGTCGTGAGTAACAACCAGCAACCCACCCTGTGATTTGGGCCAACGGGTTTTCAGGTGCTCACTCAGCCAATACACCGCATCCAGATCCAAATGGTTGGTTGGCTCATCCAGCATCACCACATCCCAGTCGCCAATCAGCAACTTGGCAAGATTAACTCTTCGACGTTGACCACCAGAGAGAGTGTTCATGCTGGATTCAAAATCAATATCGGAAATAAGCCCGTCAATCACATCGCGGATTTTTGGATCACTGGCCCACTCATACTCAGCCATCTCACCAATTACCGTATCTTTCACGGTTGATTCAAGATAGATATCATCCCGCTGATCCATGAAACCGATCCGGGTGCTGCCCCGAACCGTCACTTGGCCGCTATCAGCTGTTAGCTTGCCGGCCAGGATTGACATAAGCGTTGATTTCCCGTCACCATTTCGACCAACGATTCCGATTCGGTCCCCTGCGGCAATGCCAACAGTCAGGTTTTCAAAAAGTGTCTTTGTTGGGTAGTCAAGAGATATATTTTCAGCACCAATCAGGTGGCTCATCGATTAAGCCTCGCACCCGGTTGATTTCCTGAGGTGACCACCCAGCTAAATTCACTTTCCTGCAAAGAGCTGATTAGCGTTGCATCCGGCTCCCAAAAATAAACACTCGGGCCACTCCCGCTAACCGAACCACCCAGGTCCAATAATTGCTGGAGCTCAGGAACCAGTTCCAATGCAGGCTCAGTCAAGTCATTCTGACCAAGCTGCGATGGTTTATCGCCAACTCTTAGATCTTGATAGAAATCACCAGCCGGCAGCCTTAGCTGAATCTCTTGTTGATCGCGAATGCCATCCAAAAGCGAAAAGGACTCTTTGGTTGAGATTCCCTTATTGGGATAAGCAATTAGGTATTCAACCTCGGTTGCATCCATCGGTTCCAATTCGACACCGTTTCCGGAACCAATTGCAGTGCCACCAAGTAAGGCAAATGGAACATCGGCACCGATTTTTGAACCAATCGCAAAAAGATCAGATTCGGTTTGAAACAACTCTTGCAGAGCAATAAGTGTTGCCGCAGCATCAGCGCTTCCTCCGGCCAGCCCTGCAGCTACTGGGATGTGTTTATCAATCTGGATTTCAAGTGGTGTTGAGCTTATTTCGTTGTATTGGAAGAACTCTCTGGCCGCTAAGAAACAGATATTGCTTTGATCGAGTGGTACCGAACTAAGTTGATGGTCACTCAGTGTGCCGGTGATGGAAATGCGGTTTTGATCCGAAGTGGCAACTTTTACGGTGTCTCTAATTCCCAGTGCTTGATAGATGCTGTAAACATCGTGGTAACCATCATCTCTGACTCTTCCGACAGAGAAGAAGAGATTCAGCTTCCCCGGAGCACTGGCAGAAATCATTTTTCCAGCCTAGCGAGATTTATAAAATCACTCAGGCCCAGCTGCTCGGGTCTGGCATCTGGTCTGATGCCAACTTTTTCCAAGGCCTGTGAAACCGGATAGCTAAAACTGGATTTCAAAGATGCCACAAGGGTTTTTCTCCGAGTTGCAAAAGATTTATCAATCAGTTCGAAGGTGCGGTCTCTGTTACCCTCGGTATTCACCTTTTCAAAATAAACCAGCTCACTGTCAACATTGGGCACCGGCCAGAAAATCTGTCTTGAGACACCTCCGGCCAGCCTTGCCTCCGCCCACCAGCGAAGTTTCAAACTCGGTATCCCATAAAGCCCATCATTAGCTTTGGCAACCAGCCTCCTGGCAACCTCTGACTGAACTAGCACCAGCCCTTTTTGAATGCTTGGAAAGCTTTCCAAAAAATGCAGCAGGACTGGAACTGAAATGTTGTATGGGAGGTTTGCAATCAAGACCTGACAATCTGGAAGTTCAGTGATTTTCAAAGCATCTGCGTTGATTACCTGCAGGCTTTTTCCTGGTGCGTGTTTTTCAATAGTCTCTGGAAGTCTTTTAGCAAGCCTTGAGTCAATCTCAACGGCAACCACTGAATCAACCTCTTCTAGTATCCCAAGCGTTAGCGAACCAAGCCCGGGACCAATTTCAACAACCTTTTCGCTGCCCTGAAGGTTTGCCTTGCTGATTATTTTTCGAATCGTGTTTGGGTCAATGACGAAATTCTGACCGAGTTTCTTCGTAGGTCTGATATCCAGCTCGCTCGCTAGCTCCCGAACCTCAGATGCACCCAAAAGGCTCAACTATTCACCCCATGATCCATAAACACTCAATGTGTTCGAATTCAACTCAGATGCCAATTGTTCAGGTGAAATTTCAGCAAGTTCAGATAGGTATCGGAGGGTGTGAGGGACAAGATAGGGAGCATTTGGTCTTCCCCTGATGGGTTCTGGGGCTAAAAACGGAGCGTCTGTTTCAATTAGTCTCAGAGAGCTGTCGGCAACCAAAAAAGACTCTTGCAGATGGGTGTTTTTCTTGAAGGTGACATTGCCCGCAAATGACATATACCAGCCATTTTCATTGCATATCTCAGCTAGCTCTCGATCCCCTGAGTAGCAGTGAAAAACAGTTCGCTCTGGAGCTCCCACTCGAAGAAGTGTCTTAACAACTTTGCTGTGAGCATCGCGATCATGAATCTGCAGGGCAATATTGTTTTGCTTTGCAATCTCTATGTGCCATTCGAAACTCTGCTGTTGGAGTTCTAGCTCCTGCTCTCCCTCGGTTCTGAAATAATCCAGTCCGGTCTCACCAATTGCTCTGACCCGTTCTTGAGTAGCAAGCTCTGCAATCTCAGATACGGCTTGCTCCAGCACTGGCTTGGTTTCATACAGTGGAGCCTCGTTGGGATGCAGCGCTACCGCTGCTAGCAGTTCAGGATGGTTCGCTGCAGCCTCGGCTGACCACTTTGAGCTTTCCAGTGTCACTCCCACCTGAACAGCCCCCAGCATGCCTGATAGCCTCATGCGCTCAATTTGCTGGTCAACGGTTAGTGGATTATCACTGTCAGCGATTTCCAGATGGGTGTGATTGTCATAGGTGCCGATAACCAGCGCCTCTGGGATCTCTGGATACTCCCTGGGTTTTGACTGCTTCCGAGTTCTTATCGGATCGGTCATTCCTGCTCAATCCTTGGAAACAGGCTCTCAAGCTTTTCAAACTTCACACCTGCGGGCAACCCTCCCCACTGGGCAGCATCGGTGATTGTTTGCTCTGAAAGATTTTTATCAGGCCAAATCGCCGCAAATAACTTGGCGGTTGCTTTTGGCATGATTGGTGCAAGCAGCACAGAAAGAATTCTTAGGCCCTCAGCCGATGAATACAAAATCGTTGCTAGTCGCTCACGCTGAGCTTCATCCTTGGCAACCTTCCAAGGCTCTTGCTGGGTGATGTAGTTATTCAGCTCATCAACCACTGTCCAGCTGGCAGCAATTGCCTCGTGAATCGCACCCCGATCCATCGCCCTGTCGGCATTTAGTGCAGCCGCCTGAGCGATTGCAATCAGTTGCTTTTCAGGTTCGGTGTATTCAACCGCTTCAGGCAAAGTTGAATCAAAATATTTCTCAACCATGCTCACCACCCTGCTGGCAAGGTTTCCAAAACCATTTGCTAGCTCCGCCTGATAGCGAGCGGATAAATCTTCCCAACTAAATGAACCGTCTGATCCAAAAGAGATTGCCCGCATGAAGTAATAGCGGAAGGCGTCAGATCCAAAAACATCGGTTATCTGCTCCGGGGCAATGCCGGTGAGCTTAGATTTTGACATCTTTTCGCCACCTACGAGCAACCATCCGTGTCCAAACACCTGTCTGGGTGGTTCCAATCCGGCAGCCATTAGCATCGCTGGCCAAATAACAGCGTGGAATCTCAAGATGTCTTTTCCCACCACCTGAACATCAGCTGGCCAGTAACGATTGAGAAGGCTCTCGTCGTCGCCGTATCCCAAAGCGGTTATGTAGTTCAGCAACGCATCGAACCAGACATAGGTAACGTGTGAGTCATCCCAGGGGATATCAACTCCCCAGTCAAATTTCTCTTTCGAGCGAGAAATAGACAGATCTTCTAAACCGCGTGAGACAAAGGAAACCACCTCATTTTTAGCACTCTCCGGCTGAACGAAATCAGGCTGTGATTTATAAAGCTCCAAAAGCGGCTTTTCAAACTCGCTCAGTTTAAAGAAGTAATTCGTCTCATTCAGTGTCTCTACTGGCTTTGAGTGAATGGCACAAACCTTGCTGCCAAGATATTCTCCCTCGCCATCGACTAAATCACTGTCTGCTTTGTATTCCTCGCAACCAACGCAGTAATTGCCCTGATAGCTCCCCTGGTAAATAAATCCATCGTCGAAGAGTTTTTGTAAGAACTTCTGCACGGCAACTTTGTGCCTGGGTTCGGTGGTTCGAATAAAGTCTTGGTTATTTATGTCAATGGTTTCCAGAAGCGGCAACCAAGAACCATTTACCAAATTATCAGTCCAGTCCTGAGCTTGGGTCTGATTGGCAATGGCTGTTCTCAGAACTTTTTCACCGTGCTCGTCTGTACCGGTTAGAAGATACGCATCCTCACCACGCTGACGGTGCCACCTGGTCAACACATCGGCAGCTACCTCTGTGTAGGCGTGACCGATGTGTGGAGCATCGTTTACATAAAAAATCGGCGTGGTTGCATAAAAGGTTTTTTCAGACACGTGCCCAATCTTACCTCTCGGCCAGTGCCCGTTGATAAAGCTCCCGCTTTGACCCGCCAAAATTCTCGCTGACCTCATTTGCCGCCTGTTTTAGGCCCATCCCAGAATTCACAAGCTGTAATACCTTGCCCACCAAAAACTCATAATCAAGTTCTTTAGAACTGTTTCCAGAGATGACCAAGACCATTTCACCACGCGGGTTTTCAGCAATCACCTCAGCTATTTCACTCAGTGTTCCAGTAATTGTCTGTTCAAACATTTTCGTGAGCTCTCTGGAAACGCTTGCTTGCCTGTCCCCAAAAACCTCAATTGCAACATTCAAAGAATCAACCATCCTCGGGGCTGTTTCAAAAAACACCATGGTGCGCATCTCTGCAGCCAAGGACTCAAAAAACTCTCTCTTCTCGCTGGCTTTTTTAGGAATGAAACCTTCAAAACAAAATCTGTCGGTAGCTAGGCCACTGACCGACAAGGCAGATAAAACAGCGCTGGGGCCTGCGATGCTAATGACTTCCACCCCTTGCTCGTGACAGAGCTTCACGAGGTTATAGCCGGGGTCAGAGATAGTTGGCATGCCAGCGTCACTCACCAGCACCACATTTTTGGTCTTTGCCTGCTCGCTCACCCATTGAACTTGCTCTCGCTCGTTGGTGTCGTTCAAAGAGATAACTTTTGCTTTTAGTTTTACCCCCAGCCCACTTGCTAATTGCTTGAGTTTTCTGGTGTCTTCAGCAGCAATCAGATCGGCTTCACTGAGAGTGGTTTTTAGTCTGTCCGAGGCATCGCTAAGATTGCCTATTGGGGTTGCAGTGACGAAAAGCATAAATCCAAGCTTAGGTCCCCCGCTAGTGTCACGAGGTTTGATTGAAAGGCTTCAGCGCTCTACTCAAAGTTCCAGGTGTTCTCAGAATCGTCCTCTCGCAGCTTTATGCGAGGCTCCCCGGAGGCATGCTAAGCCTCGGGCTCATAATCTATGTTGAGCGAATAACCGACTCCTACGCTATTGCGGGTATCACGGTGGGTGCCGCCACCTTGGGAATCAGCGTTGCCCAGCCGGCGCTATCTCGATGGATGGCAATCTTTGGCATCCGTGGCATTCTCGGCGTCACCAGTTTGCTCAACGTATTTGCTGTAATTGGTATGGCCTTTGTTCCGCCAGAGCCTGCATGGCTGGTAATCCTTGGACTACTAATTGGACTGACTCAACCACCTATTCAAACTGCTGCCAGAACCATTTATCCAAGACTTACTCCAAAAAAATTACTTGGCCGTCTATACAGTCTCGATGCAACTGCCCAAGAGATCATCTGGGTGGTCGGACCGGTGGTAATTACCCTGATTGCAGCCCAGTTTGGAAACTTGCCGATCCTCATCACCATTGCAACCATTCAAACCACTGGCTCCATCTGGTTTATTTGGAATAAAGAGGTTGGTGAAACAAAGATTCCAAGAACCACTGATGCCTACGGCAAGGTCTTGAAAAACCGAATTGTTTCGATCATGACCTTCATGGGTCTGCTCTTTATCGGATCCTTTGCAGGATTGGAGGTCGGAGCAGTTGCCATGTTTGATGAGGCAATTGCGGGTTTGCTAATTGCCGTTTTCTCTATTGGAAGCGTTATTGGTGGCGTCTTCATTGGTGGCCGGGCAAATTCAAAATACTCGCTGAGTTTGCTAATCGGACTGGTGTTAGTTGGCTTTTCACTGGTGCTGGTCTTTCCTGAAAACCCCTATTGGGTAGGTCTGTCGCTGTTCATTGCTGGAATCGGAGTTGCACCAACACTCGGAATCATGGCGCTAACAATTTCTGGCGGGACTAAACCGAACGAAATTGCCGAGGCCTATGGATGGCAAACAACCGGGCAATTGGTTGGAATCAGCATAGGAAGTGCTCTGGCTGGAATTGCAGTTGACATCATCGGGCCAGTAGCTGCATTTGCTGTAAGTGTTTTCTTTGGCTTTGGGACCCTGATGGCAGCCCTGGTGGCAATCCGCTACCTGCCAGCACCGAGTGAGATAACCGCTCCAGAGACTGGCCCGATAGCAGTTATCAAAGAACCGGGAAGTGATTCAGAAGATCAAGACTTGAATAACCCCAAGGAGTGATTATGAAGGTATTGATATCTGGAGCGAGCGGACTGGTTGGAACAGAGCTTAGAAAGCAGCTAGAAAACACTGGTCACACACCACTGAGTCTTGTCAGAAGAAAACCGGTCAAAGAAAACGAAGTTGAGTTTTATCCAGATAAGGGCTTTATTCAAGAGGGCATCATGGATCAGGTTGATGCGGTTGTCAATTTGGCGGGAGCACCGACCGGCAGGCTTCCCTGGACCAAAAAATACAAAGAAGTTCTGATTCAATCAAGACTTGATACGACCAAGACAATCGTCGATGCCATCAATGCCTCAAAAAACCCGCCAGAGGTTTTGGTTTCTGGATCCGCCGAAGGAATCTATGGCGATCGTGGTGATGAGCTTCTGACAGAGGAAAGTGGCAAGGGTGAGGGGTTTTTATCCGACCTTGCCTACGAGTGGGAGCAGGAAGCTAAAAAAGCCAACAACCGTGTGGTCTTAATAAGAACCACGTTGGTCATGAGTCGCACCAGCGGAGCACTGGGCAGATTGATTCCACTTATCAAGGCCTTTATCGGTGGTCCATTTGGAACTGGGAAGCAGTGGCAGGCCTGGATAACCGTTGTCGATGAGGCAAGGGCAATCATTCACCTGATTGAAAACAAAAATGCTTCAGGCGCTTATAACCTTGCCGCTCCGCAACCAGCAACAACATCACAGTTGATTGAAGCCGTTGCAAAAGCCTTCAACAGACCATCATGGTTACGAGTCCCGGGTTGGGCGATGAAGCTTTTACTTGGCGAAGCCGCTGAGGAATTACTTCTGGGAAGCAAAAAGATGACCGCCGATAAATTACTGGATTCGGGATTTGAGTTCAATCACCCGGATTTGGTGTCTGCGTCAAACTACGTTGCTGGAAAAGCTAGCTGACCCGACGTCTTTTCATAATCTCATCAATGGATGACTGCTTCTTTGGAAGCTGGATTACGTTTTCCCTGGATGGTTTTTGAACACTGATTGGCTCAGGGTCTTCAACCAGCGGTTTTGGCAAGGGGTTTGGGGTCCAGCCGGAAGGTTTTTGACTGACTGTCTTTTTTGACTGAGTTCTTTTCAAAAGCCCCTCAAGAATTACTTCAATTTCATTTTTGGCCTTTTTTGAAAGACCAATAGATCCAAAGCTAATTGCTGAGCTGATAAGACCTGCAAAAACCCAAGCAAGTGAGCTGGCTACTGAAACAAAGCTGAATACCGCCGCTAGTAAAAACACCGCGAATAAAACAGCAGTCACTACTCGCGTTCTCTGCAATTTAGTTATTTGGGTAGCCAGTGAACTGGGAACGGTGTTTCGCTCGACCATCTTTGGCATTCTTTTTTCTAATTCAACAAACTCTCTGGATGTTGACCAACTGGGGATAAAAAACACCAGCCACAAAATGGCTATCACCATCAGCGCTATGCCACTAATACCAGCAGGGAATTCCATACCATAAAGTTATGGCTGAAGGTTAGCTAGGCCAGTGATATCGCTCGGAGTGTTGCCTATCTCGAATAGCGGGCCAAAACCCCGCCTCGAGCCTCTTCGCGGGTGAGTCCGAATATCTCATGGTCTCGCCAGTCACCATCGATGTGGATATATCGATGCTTTGTTCCCTCATGACGAAAACCCAGCTTTTCAACGATCCGCAGACTGGCCTTGTTTTCTGGTCGGATTGCTATCTCCGCACGATGCAGCCCCATACGGATGAACATGTAATCAACGACTAGCGCAACTGCGGTGGGGGTGATTCCCTTGCCAGCATATTTCTCGCTTATCCAGTAACCAATGGATCCAGATGAGACCGAACCGTAGAGAATATTGGCCACATTCACCTGCCCCACCATCTTGCCCTTGTATTCAATGATTGCAGCAATCGCACTCCCGTCTCGATGCTGCCGCAGAAGGCTTCTGACCATCCCTTTCACATCCAATTGCTTTGACCCTCCAGGCACAGTTGCTTCCCAGGGCTCAAGCCATCTTCTTTGAGATTTCAGAATGTTCTCCAATTCGCGCCAGTCTCTGAGTTTCAATGGGCGCACTGAAACATCTTCGTGAACCAGTTTGAACATCGCCTCCATGCTGGCAAGATTAGTAGCATGTCTGCTTTCGATGACGAAAAACAGGCAATTCGAAAACAGTTATTGGCAAAAAGGCTTGCTGAACCTAAGCCTGCAGATTTCTCACTTTTCGCATTGGAACTGTTGGAATCAACCGATGGGCCAGTTGCTAGCTACTGGTCCACTGAAACCGAGCCTGCCACAACAAAAATCAATGACTTCCTAAAACAATCTGGGAGATTGGTGCTGCCTGCAATTACCGGCCTGAATTTGAAATGGACTATGCCTGACAAACTCATCCCCTCGCGCTTTGGGATTATGTCCCCGGTTGGCAAGACCATACCTATTTCAGAGATTGAGTTAGTGCTCGCTCCTGCACTAGCGGTTTCAAAAACAGGAGTCAGGCTTGGCAAAGGCGGTGGCTACTACGATCGGGCTTTGGCGAACTACACAGGCAGAATCTTCCCCCTGGTTTTTGAATCTGAGTTTGTTGAAGAAATTCCAATGGCAGGACATGACAAAAAAGTTCACGGGGTAATTACCGAAAAGGGACTTCGAGTTTTCTAGCCCCAGTGTGGGGGTTTGTTTTCAAGCAAATCCTGATCGTTGCTATCAAACGAGGACTCTGTGGCGGGCTCAAAAGCTGGGCTGATAGCACCTAGCGAATCAGCTAAGCGCAATGCCACGTTGTCCGGTTCACTAAATAGTTCGAAGACATGCACTCGCCTGTATTCAAAACCGTACTGCGACCAAACTTTTCTGGCACCCCGCAAATACAGCCTCCAGTCTCGGTTCATGATTTCCCAGTCGGCATCAATCAAGGCAACCTTGTTTCTATAAACCGCCAGCATGCTGATTCCCGGACCCGGGTTTTCTAGGACCCTGACTCCACGTTTTCTAAGCCTTGTTGCTAAGTCGCTCAGAAGCGGATCCTCAGTTGAATTGAAACTGATCTCTGCAGGTTTATGTCCAAGCAAATCTTTGAGCTGCAAAATATCTTGGGATTTACTATTCGCAGGAAGGTCCTCTGCAGAAATACAGCTGATGACGGTTAGCTGCCTACGGGCGGTGGCAATCAAATTAGCAAGATTGATTGCTGAAGCCTCGCCACTCAGATCACCGAAGCTCAGTTTCACTCTTCCCTCGGGAGTGAGTGCGAAACCAAAGGAGAAAATCACTCGATCACTGACTCTGTGCCCAAGCTCCGAGAGAGAACTTATGACGAGACTCTCTCTACCGTGGTGTTCTAAAAACTCATCCAACTCGGGACTGGTCTTTGCCTCTTTTCGAACTGCCTGCGAGATACGTTCAGCATGGACCTTTGAGGCACTAACAACAGTCAGTGACATTTCGGGACTGTTTCGAGCGTGGGAGATGATTTTTTGAATGACACTTCTTAGTTCGCCATCTGCCGATTCGGTGGCTCCCTCAATTGTTGAGCTGGCTCGATTGTCCTCACTGACGTGAACAAACTCAAAGTTAGGTTTTTCTAATACTTGGTTTGCAGTCAGTGACAGCTGCAGGCGGTCTTGATAGAAGTTCTTATTTAGGTACTCACCCATTACTTGGCCATCTGGTCGATAGCTACGGGTGATGGCGGTTGAGCCAAAAGCGTTAGCTGCGAATGAATAGAAGCTTTCTCGTGATCGAGAATCAGTCTGAGTTGATAGGGCGATGGTTGTGAAATCCATCGCTGAGGCAATTGCTGGGTCACCAAACACCACCAGCTGCTTCGCTCTGACAACACTTGGAATTACTTCACTGACACCAGTGCTGGCAGCATCCAACACCATGCAAACATCAAACTCTTCGCTATCAAGCAATCTGGAATTCAACTCAAGTGGTGACAGTCCGACCACTTTACTGATTGCCGGCCAGACCGATTCAGCTTGGGCGGCCAGAGTTTTCAAGGAGGATTCACGCAGCCTGAGAAGTTGTTTCAACTTCTCAGCCTGTTCGGTATTTTCTAGAGCTGTTTTCCAGATGAGTGCTTGCTGTTGGGTAATTTTTTTAGACCCGGCTTCAATCAGTTCCTGATTCGCCTGCTCATACTCAGCCTCTAATTCAGCTATGCGCGAGGCATCGTAAGAAAGTATTTGCTGATTTTGCTCAACAACCGCCTCAAAGGCAGACTGCCACCAACTGAGCTGGAACTCATTCTGCAATCGCTGTTTATCGGGCTTGATGTCGGTTAGCTGCTCGGCTAGTTGAGTCAGTCCCGCCGAATCCAGCTGATGTGAGATTTCTTTGCGCTCTAAGTAGCCATCCAGAATCTCGGTTTTTTCTCCTAGTTCGACAAGTTTTTGCTGCAAAGAGTCAAACTGCAGTCTGCTGAGCAGTTCAAAGTCTGGATCTGGATTCAGGTGTTTTTGAATAAGCGTTATTCGATCAGCAACTCTCTCAAATACATTTTGAACACCCGCTAAACCGGTGGGAACCGTTGGCGGCGCTTTGGTGTCTGCCAGTTCATACCAAAGCTCTCGCTGCTTTTGAGCCTCCACCAAGGCGTTATGCAGATTGCCCACTTGAGCCGATGGTCTCAGGTAATCCTTTGCTAGCTTCTTGAATCTTCTTCTTTGAGCACCACTCATTTCCTTGCGGTCTTTTCGACTGGAGGTGGCGGTTATCAAATCCGCAAGGGGCCGGTCATAAATCTCTGGGGAGAATTTATCCAGTGTCTCCCGGATGCCAACTAGCAGCTTTACCTGAACTGACCAATGCTCGACTGTTTCTGCCTTTTTGAGACTCAGGTTTGAAAAATACTCTTCAAGCTGTTCCCGAGCCATTTGCAAATCACCATCAAGGAGCTCACTGACTGCCTTCAAAGCATCATCGATTTCTTGTTGGGATTCGAATGCCGCCCCGAACCAGGGAGTGTCCTCGATTCCGAAGCTGAATGACCCTGCCTTACTAGCTGTTTTCAACAATTCTTTCGCTGACTCTGAATCCTTGAGCTGAACCAGCAGGTGCTCTGGAAAGCGAGCTGAGTTTGTTGGTGGGTTTTCCTTAGCGCTGAGGTCACTGAGTTGATCAATGCAGTCGATCAGTGAAACTCCGAGTTCAGGGTGAGCTTGATTCAAAAGATGGAAATACTCCTGCAGGCTTTGCTCGGAATTGTTTAGCTTTTGCTCAATTGCTTCATAGTCAACCTTCTCCGCCTTTTCAAATCGAGATATCGAACTGACTATGTCAAGCCAGCTGTTATGAGCTCTAACCATCAACCCCTGCAGGTTTGCTTTAGCGAGTCTCTCTGTTAACTCATCCAAAGTTTGCCTTCTGGACGCAAGAACCAAAACTCTTTTTTCCTTGGCGACCAGAGTTGCTAAAGAATTAACAACCAACTGCGTATAACCGCACCCGGGGAGAGTCTCAACAACCACGTCGTTACCAGAAGAGATTGAAGATGCAATGGCCTGCTGGGTCTGATCCGCTGGCATTACTAATACCGGCAATTCAGGGTTATTGGCTGTTTTTTCCGAACTAACCAATCGCTTCAACAAATCTGTTTCAACATAGGTTTTGGAAAGCCGAAGCTCACTCAGTTGGGGTGTGAAATTACCAATCACCAGCGACCTGTCAATCTCCGCCGGTGTCTCACTCAAAATCTCACTAAAGCGATCTAAAAATCTAACCGGCAACAAATCGCCCTGTTTGCGTGCAAGCCTGAGAAGCTCAAGCTTTGATGGAACAATGCCGATTGTTTGCAAGTAGCCCATCAGCTCAGGATTCAGAATTGGCTCCTCGGCCACGGTTATTTGATAGTCATCACTTTTTTCACCAATAACTACCGGCCATAAAAGCAATGGAAAGTTTTTCTCCTGGTCAGCAAACCGTGCAACCCCGGCTGCCAAAAAGCAGGAATCCAAACCAAAATCTCTTAGCAAGAGGTCCGTTTTGTCCTTGATCCTGCGTATAGCCGAATTTGACCTGCCTTGCGTGACACCATCTCTGATCAGGTTTGAAATCCTGGTGGTTCTGGCGGCTACTAGCTGCGCAAGTCCTGATGGATGAGCACGTGTCAGGTCAACATGAGAAAAAGAGGACAGCTCGAGACTGGTTAGTGGATTTCTCCCACCCAGCTCAGCAAACTCCTCCTGCCAATGCTGCCACTGCCGATAGATTTCACTCACATCGGCATCCTAGCCATTACCTCCCCAACAGTCGCTGAGGCTTGCCTAGCTTTAGATGAAGGAGAATAGAGTCTTTCTAGAACGATTCGCACTCACAGATGTAGACGAGGTAATCTAGGGCCTGCGGCCTCGTAGCTCAGTGGATAGAGCAACGGTTTCCTAAACCGTGTGTCGGAAGTTCGATTCTTCTCGGGGCCACCAACATTCCATACAACTCCCCGCTAACCGCTAGGCTAAAAGCCTAATCAAGCTCGTTGTCGAGCCTAGATCCCAAAAAAGGCTTGGAGCCACTTTTTGTTTTTAATCAAACTACGTTCGTTTTTTGTGTCCACCGACCCCCGCTATCGTCCGCGCCCAACAGTTCGCGAGGCGCTGACAAACCCAAGGTTGCTTCTCAGGGAATCACTTGCTGGTTTAGTAGTTGCAATCGCTCTGATTCCTGAGGCAATTGCCTTTTCAGTGCTTGCGGGCGTTGACCCAAGGGTTGGACTGTTCTCAAGTTTCATAATGGCCATCACCACCTCCATTCTTGGAGGAAGGCCTGCGATGATCTCTGCTGCAACTGCGGCAACAGCCATCATCATCGCCCCCGTTGCCAGAGACTATGGAATCGAATACTTCCTGGCAACGGTGATTCTGGCAGGTGTTTTCCAGCTAGTGCTTGCCTTTGCAGGGGCTGCGAAACTCATGAGGTTTATCCCTAGAAGCGTGATGATTGGGTTTGTAAACTCACTGGCGATTTTGATTTTCATGGCTCAACTACCGCATCTGATTGATGTCCCCTGGGCTGTTTATCCACTGGTAGCGCTTGGACTACTTGTGATGGTTTTGCTCCCAAGGTTGACCAAGGTAATACCAGCGCCATTGGTTGCAATTGTTTTGGTTATGGGTGCGGTTGTAATCACAGGAATCAATGTGCCAACAGTTGGCGATGAGGGAGAGCTTCCAAAATCGCTTCCTGAACTGCTAACACCAAATGTGCCGCTCACACTCGAAACATTCAACATAATCGCTCCATTTGCTCTTGCGATGGCACTCGTTGGCCTGCTTGAGTCACTGATGACAGCCAAACTGGTTGACGAGATAACCGATACCCACTCTCACAAAACCCGTGAATCATTGGCTCAGGGGGTTGGAAACGTAATCAGTGGTTTCTTTGGTGGCATGGGCGGTTGCGCCATGATTGGTCAGACCATGATTAACGTCAAAGCCAGTGGTGCTAGAACACGCATCTCAACTTTCTTGGCAGGAGTCTTCTTGCTGATTCTGGTGGTGACACTTGGTGATATCGTTTCGCAAATCCCAATGGCAGCACTGGTTGCAGTAATGATCATGGTCAGTGTCGCAACATTCAATTTCCACTCTGTTGCAATCCCAACCCTGAAGCGCATGCCAAAGAGTGAGACTTTTGTGATGCTTGCAACAACGGCTGTCGTTGTCTGGACTCACAACCTTGCAATTGGTGTAATCGTCGGTGTTGTGGTGGCAATGGTTGCCTTTGCTAGACGCGTTGCACACTTCGCAAATGTCACCAGAACCGTTGGTGGAGCGGATGACATTGAAGCTGTTTACTACACAGTCGAGGGTGAACTGTTTTTTGCAAGTAGTAATGACCTAACAACACTTTTTGAATACACTGATGACCCAGCAAACGTGATCATCGATGTCTCCGGTTCACACATCTGGGATGCCTCTACGGTGGCTGCTCTTGACACCATCGTCACCAAATACGAAGCCTTGGGCAAAGAGGTTTATCTCAAGGGCATGAACCAGGCCAGTGAAAAACTCCACAGCAAACTTGCTGGGAACCTCGGTGGCGATATCTAAACCGGCTTTGCTTTTTTCGTTGAGCTGAGCTTGGTCAAAACAACCTCCATTGGTCCTCTTCTACCTGCACGAATGTTGACTACTGCCAACAAACTCAGCAATAACCAAATCAGAAAGCCAATCAAGAGGTTGACAAGCAAACTTGTCTGACCAAATAAGCCAAAGCCCCAACCCGAGAACACAACCAGCATGATAACCGACTGGCCCAGATAAATACTTAGCGAGTTTTTTCCAGAGCTAGACAGGATTTCAAGCTTTTTACCACTCAAAATAAGCTTTCCAATAAGACCGATAATCCCAGCACTCACCAATCCGCCGGTCAAAAAGATAACTGCCAGCGAGACCATGAATATCCCAAATGACAAAATCTCATTGGTGAATGTCCACACCATTGCTGCCGCCGCAAAAAGCTGCACCGGAATTCCAATACCAAGTCCGAAGCCGATAAGTTTGTTGGCTGTTGAGTGAGTGAAGTTTTCGGAAGAGAGCGTTGATTTGCGACCAGCCATCAGGCCTATCAAGAAGGCAACAAACACCAGTGGTCCCTGCAGAATAAAGATTCCGGGAAGGATCGTCACCCAAAGTTCAAACCTAGCCAGAGCTTGATCCAGAAAGCTGCCGCCGAGCATGAGCCGATCCAATTGGCTGGAGGTGAGGAAATCTTGTTTGGACAGAGGCTCAAACATGTCAGCCAAAAATGCAGCGACCGTGACAAAAAACATTCCCACAGCCGTGATGACGTAAAGAGCTATTGCCCAGCCGCGAATTGTTGAGTCTTTACGGAACATAAACAACCACAAGGCCAAACCCAAGACGCCGTAGACAAACAGAATGTCCCCTTGGAACAAAAACACTGCGTGTAGGAGCCCAAAGAAAATCAACCACCCAGATCGTTTTAGCCAACGGCGCTTGTTCTCAGGAGTTCCTCTCACGACATAGGTGGAGCTGTATCCAAAAAGAAATGAAAACAGTAGGTAGAACTTCGCCAAAAAGAAACTGGAGGTTAGAAATCCACCCAACTGGTTTTCAAACTCCCTAACGTTCGCAGCAAACCAACCGTCAGCCGAACTGACGGCAAAATAGTGAACATTTACCAAGACAATCCCGAGAAGCGCAAAGCCTCGGATTGCATCAACTAAATTGTCGCGATGTTGGGTCACGAGAGCTCCTGAGGTTGGGCCCAGTTTAGCTCTAAGCGGCTCTTTGCATCTCCAAATAGTCCTGCCACTCAGGCTGCTGCTTATCAGCGCCACGAACGGTCCATGCAAGACCCACTGGCATCTTCGGGGTGAAATCCAACTGCCAGCCGATTTCATTCAAAGTTCGGTCACCTTTTTTGTTGTTGCACTTCAAACAACATGCCACCAGGTTCTCCCATGAGTCCCCACCGCCTTTGGATTTAGGAATCACGTGATCAATGGTTGATGCGCTTCGCTTGCAATATGCGCAGCGGTGTCCGTCTCTTCTCAGAACACCTCTTCTGGAAACCGGAATTCTGCGGTGGTTAGGAATGCGAACATACCTAGAGAGCAAAATCACACTGGGCATTTCAAATTCAACACTGGCACTTCTCACCTTCTCGTTGGCACCAGCTAATACAGTCGCCTTCTCATTCAAAACAAGCACCAGCGCTCGCTTGAACGAAACAACTGCCAGTGGCTCGTAGCCCGCATTCAGAACCAAAGTTCTCATTCACATCCCTTTCATCTCACTCGACATGGCTTGCCGAGTTTGTTTCACGAACCCCGGGTATAAAAAAAGCGCCGTCAGACATGACGACGCTATTTAGCTACCCTCCGGTATCTGGTGGTGGTGTTGATGCAGCCAGCTAACATGCCTGGCAGGCAAGTCTCGGTACATAGTCACACCCCTTTCAAACCGTTTTAGTTCTGTAAACAGGTTAAGCAGGAAGGGGCTGATTTTGGTAAAGAAACGCCAAATTAAAAGTTACTGATTTTCTTCATTTATGGGACCGAATCTCAAGATATGAAAGCGGTCGGTGAAGATCGGTGCCAGTTTTACCTTGTCACCCGGTTGAGGTGCGTGGTAGAAGTTTCCATTACCCGCATAAATTCCGTTATGTGAGTAGTCATTGAAAACAACGATGTCTCCGGGAACTGCATCTTCGAAATCAATCTTTTCAGCGAATGGAAGCCTTGACTGCTGATAAACACTGTGTGGCATTTCAATGCCGAACTGCGCGTAGACAAACATCACATAACCAGAGCAGTCAATTCCAGCTGGGGTCTGGCCACCCAAAACATAAGGTGTTCCTACCAGTTCAGCTGCTGCCCGCATCACGTTCGCACTGGTCAGCTGATCAAATCTTGGTGATGCTAGGTAGTCGGTATACCTAGGCCCTGTGTAGGAACTGGTGGTTCTGACTTCGTTGACAACGTTTTCAGTTTCACTGAAGGTTCCGCGCTCGAAACTTACACCCGCTTCAGCCTGAACGGATAGAAGTTGAGACTGACTGTCTGCCTGCTCTGCATTGGTCAGACCTGTGCGAGCGGTGTACGCAGGGTTGTAACCAAAAGAAGGAAGAGCAAATGTGGCCATCAAACCGGTGGCTGCCATCATGGTCAGCATTTTGGTAAACGGCCTAAGCTCTCTATTTTTCTTTCGGGCGGCCTCGCGGGCCTGCCTGCGTGTGGTTGGCTTTGTCAAAAAAGTCCTCTCAACAAAAAGCTCGTAAAAGTCTAATTGTTATTCCAAAGAGTCTAAACCCTCGGGGTAAGAAAAATATGCCTTGAAATGTCAGATTCAACAAGTAAACCTTCATCCTCTTGTTGAGAGATTAGGAACTTATCCACTCCCTGATCTTCCAACCTCACCTGCGCACCCGGTATCAATCGAAGCTGGTCCAGCTGCACTAGAAGCTCTTTATCAACCTGCAGTGGTTCGCCTATTTGGGTAAGCGTGTAATCACCATCGGCTAGCTCACTGGCAGGTTTGCCCAAAGCGATTTCATTTGCCTGCAAACCCAACTCTGCCAATCCAGGTATTGCCAAGCCATAGGGAGAAACATCCAGTGTTGAAACCAAGGCAGCAATCTTTCGCTCAACCTCTTCGCTCATCACATGCTCCCAACGACAAGCTTCATCGTGAGCATCCTGCCAATCAAGACCAATTACATCCACCAGCAATCGCTCAGCCAATCGGTGCTTTCTCATAACACCGACCGCTCTTTCCCGGCCGTAGTCAGTAAAGACAAGGGCTTTATCATCACTGAGGGTGACCAAACCGTCCCGTTCCATGCGGGCAACGGTCTGCGAAACTGTTGGACCACTTTGCCCCAAGCGTTCACCGATCCGAGCACGCATTGGCAGAAGCCCCTCCTCTTCCAATTCGAGGATGGACTTCAAATACATCTCGGTGGTGTCAATTAGCTCACTCACACCTCAACAATAGTTGGAAGAACTAGACTTTGGACTATGCCTGAGATAACCATTCCCGAAAACCTAAAACCAGTCGATGGAAGATTTGGTGCGGGACCAGCAAAGCTTCGAAAAGCGCAGATTGAATCCCTCTACTCCGAGGGAAGCAAGATCATGGGCACCAGCCACCGTCAGGCTCCTGTGAAAAACACGGTGAAAAGAGTTCAAGAGGGACTGAGTGATCTTTTCAGATTGCCAAACGGATATGAAATCATGCTCGGTAACGGTGGATCAACGGCTTTTTGGGATGCAGCAGCTTTCTCACTTGCAGAGAAAAAAGCGCAGGCTTTAGTTCATGGTGAGTTCGGCGGAAAGTTTGCCAAAGCACTTGAAACACCTTGGCTACAAAAACCAAAAGTTATCAATGCCGAACCTGGGTCGAGGGGAGAATTCGAACCCAGTGACGAATTTGATCTCTACGTCTACCCTCATAATGAAACTTCAACAGGAGTAATCACCCCTGTTCACCGTGTTGGCGAAGGACTGATGCTAACTGATGCGACCAGTGCTGCCGGTGGGGTTGATTTTGATATCAAGCAAACTGATGCCTACTATTTTGCCGCTCAGAAAAACCTTGGTAGCGATGGCGGAATCTGGTTTGCAGCCGTCTCCCCCGCTGCCATTGAAAGAATTGAATCCATTGCTGGAACTCGTTACATCCCAGCGTTTTTGGATTTGAAAACCGCACTTGATAATTCAAGGCTAAATCAGACTTTGAACACCCCAGCGGTGGCGACGCTTTATCTTTTAGCGGAGCAGCTTGATTGGATGAATGAAAACGGTGGCCTGAGCTGGGCAAGTAATCGAACCAAGCAGAGTTCTGACATGTTGTATTCGTGGGCAGAGAGCAAATCATTTGCATCTGCTTTTGTCACAAACCCCGATCACCGTTCACAGGTGGTTGTCACAATCGACTTCGATGACTCTGTCGATGCATCACTGATTGCCAAGATTATGCGTGAAAACGGAATTGTTGATATCGAACCCTATAGAAAACTTGGCAGAAACCAGCTGCGGGTGGCAACTTTTGTAAACACCGACCCAGCTGAGGTGACCGCATTGATTGAATGCCTGGATTACGTGATTGAGAGACTCTAATGGCTAGGGTTTTTGTCCCCCATCACAAGCGCAAGCCTGATCCCGAGCCGGTAAAGACCAACCCTCAGGGGGTACTACTCCTTGGCACCCTGGTCTGGATTTTCGTTCTTATTGTCATCCTGAGTTTTTTTGACTCGCTTAGCTCTGGTGGTTTTGGCTGGTGGCTTTACACCGCTCTCGGCGGTGTCGGTCTTGGAATTTTCGGATTCCTTTACGTCAGGATCCGCAAGCTCTAAATCTGGCAGGTCAATTTCAACCGGTTCATCCATTTTGTTCTCATCAACATCAACCCATGAGTCATCGCCCGGTTCGCTGTCACCAGCTTCGCCATCACCTGATTTGAGCATCGCTTCACGCTGCTCTTTTCGAGCTTTTCGATACTCCGCCAAACGCTCGGCCCAGGGAACCCATGGAGGGGACACCAGCGACTCATCGCCTGCCAGCAGGTTTATCTCGCTAACCGTTGCAGCACTTTTCACTGTGACTTTGGACAGTGTGACCTGCCAGTGCCAATCGGTATAGCCAGGCATCAAACACTTGAACTTGAGTTCAACACCTTTTGGTATGTCCTCAGTGGATAACAGCTCCCCGAAACTGCCCTCGTCTAAAACTTCATTGAGAGCTTCGGTTGCTAATTCGATATCAGTCAACGTCTAGCTCGTCTGCAACCTTGCGAAGAAGCGTTGCAACTTTCTTACCGTGATTATTCTCTGGGTAGCGACCTCTTTTGAAATCACTGCCAAGCTGATCTAAAAACCCAATGATGTCTTCAACTATTACTGCCATGTCCTCCGCGGGCTTGCGGTTGGCATTGGTTATTTTCGGAACTTCTAGGATGCGAACGCTGAGAGCCTGCACACCCCTTCTTCCATCCACGATTGAAAACTCAACCCTGGAGCCTGGGCGAACAGAGTTTGTGCCCTCCGGTAGTGCACTCGCATGCAAAAAGACTTCGTTTCCCTCATCGCTTGCGATGAAGCCGAAACCCTTCTCATCATCAAAAAACTTCACTCGACCTGTTGGCATATTTTCTCTTTCTTGAGTCGCCGAATAGTTTAACCTGCCAACGGGGTTGATTTCAGGAAGTATTCTTTAACGATGGCCTCATTTAACACCTCTCGACTTGAAAACTTTTTGGCATACGGTGCCATTGGAGTGACCGCTGTCTCTCTTTTAGCAATGATTACAACTTTGATGATGGAACTTGGTGGCGTTGATGAACGTCCAGTAATACTTGCCCAGCTACCATTGATTGGCCTGCCAGTTGGATTCATGATGATTCTGGTGATGATAATCATCAGCTTCATTAGAAGAACAAAAGAAAATCGTGACTGAGCAGCTAACACTCGCTAACCTGCTGCAGCAAAAAACTGACCCAGAATTAGCTTCCCTGGTTAGAGCCAGAAGAATCAGCCTGCAGAGAGTAAATGACTTTTTTGATCTTGCAAAACACGTTTTGAATAAAAAAAAGATTGAACCTGTTATTCAATCCCTTTCCAGAGAACAGCTCGTATCGGTCAAAAACACAACAGACCACGAATTGATTGAGTATTTATTGCTTGGAACTGAAGGCAAACTATTTGACTCGGTCAAAGCCATTTTTGAAGAACTTGAAATACCGAACCCGATTGATTCCATAAAAACAACTGCAAGTGATGCAGACAAAGCGGCCATCAATGCCCACTACACCCTGCTGGCAATCACCGAAATACTGGTCCAGGTTGACAGCCACCCAATCAGGGCAACCGCCAAGGGAGTTGCTGTCAGTGACGCGAAGTGGATAGCAAGAATGCTTGGTTGGGATCCATTAGAGGTTTCCAACGCATTTGATCTTGCTTCAGTTGCCAAACTGATTCAACCAATTGATGGTCGCTGGCAACTCACCGAAAACAGCGAGCGTTGGCAAGAGCTAGAAGCTGAAAAGAAACTCACTTGGTTTTTAGAACAGATCATCTCCCTAGATGATCTTCTTCCAATTGAGTTAGCAGCCGGTGAAAAGATATCAACAGCAATCACCAACCATTATCCGCTGTTCAGGGGAAGCCATCCACTAAACGCTTATGCCAATCTGCTAGCACTTGCAGTTGATGGGTTTGCAACAGAGCTTGTTCAAATTCTTTTCAACGAGGGCCCTAAGGCCTGCGCTAGAGAAATCGCCTCGCATTTACCGAAGCCTGTGAATCAGCTCATTATCCAAAATGACCTGACCATGATTGCCCCCGGTCCTATTGACTATTCAACCGACAGGCAAATAAGGCTCTTTGCTGAACCAGAGAGCATTTCGCTTGCCAGCAATTTCCGATTGACACTCAACAGTGTTGTTCACGGGATGGAGTGTGGGTTGAGTGCTAATGACATCAAAACAACACTGGAAAGACTTTCAACAACCAATATCCCGCAACCGGTTGAGTATTTATTGAAAGACGCCTCTGACAAATTTGGTTCGGTAACTATCACCAGCTCTGCAAAAGGTTCAATCATTGAAACCCGGGAACCGGCAATGCTGGCTCAGATCAAAAACCAATCCGAACTCCGAGCTTTTCACTTCGTCCCCATCACTGAAAACCAGATGCTTAGCAAACACGACAGTGATTTGTTGTATTTCAACATTCGTAGCTGTGGTTATCCAATAATCAGAATTGACGAGCAGTCAAAAGTCATCTCCCCAAGAAAAACTCCTGCCAAGACCCCTGCTCAGTCAACCGATCTGATGCAGCAAATTGAAAAGCTTCGACTCTCGACCCCCGGTGATGTCTCTGAGCAGGAGCTGGGAATCAATCGACAGCTGGAGCTTTCGCTAAAAAATAAAGTTACCGTGGAGGTTGTTGTTAAAACTCGAGATGGAAGCGAAGTGACATTCGAGTTATTGCCTACCTCGCTGTCTGCAGGGCGATTGCGAGGCAAGGACATGAATGCCGATACCGAGAGAACGCTGCCGGTATCCAAGATTGTTTCGGTAAGGATGGGAGAGGCTCAATGAGTGGTCCGCTAATAGTTCAAAGCGATAAAACCGCACTATTAGAAATCGATCACCCACTGGCAACCGATGCTAGGCACGACCTATCTATTTTCGCCGAGCTTGAGAGAGCACCCGAACACATCCACACCTACCGCATAACTAAACTAGGTTTATGGAATGCCAGGGCTGCCGGTCACGACAGTCAGTTTGTAATTGACGTATTGGAAAAATACTCCAAATACCCAATACCCCCAACGGTGACCAAAGACATCTCAGACCTTATGTCTCGCTACGGAAAGCTAAGAATTACTCGAGATGATGAGAATCGTCTCTTGCTTCTCAGTGATGACAAAGCGGTGCTAGCAGAGGTTGGCAGACAGCGAAAAATCAAGGAGCTGATCCTCGAGCCGATTGTTGGCGGGTTTGTCTTGGCCGAATGGGCAAGAGGGGCCGTCAAACAGGAGTTATTGAAAATTGGCTGGCCGGCTGAAGACTTGGCGGGATATGCCGAGGGTGAGCCAATGGAGATTGATCTTGACACCAAGGATTGGTCACTGAGGGACTACCAGCAGTTAGCGGTGGATAGGTTCAGTGAGCTTGGTAGTGGGGTTGTGGTGTTGCCCTGTGGGGCTGGTAAGACCTTGGTAGGTGCGGCGGCCATGGCAGAGATAAAAACCAATACCTTGATTCTGGTGACCAACTCAGTCTCTGCAAGGCAGTGGAAGCAAGAGCTTATAAACCGCACCACACTCACCGAAGAACAAATAGCTGAATACTCTGGAGCGAGCAAAGACTTAGCGGAAGTAACAATCGCCACCTATCAGATACTCACCACCAAACGAGGTGGTCAGTATCGTCACCTGGAATTGCTAAACGCCCGCGACTGGGGGCTGATTGTCTATGACGAGGTGCATCTGCTCCCTGCACCGATATTCAAAATGACCGCTGAACTGCAAGCAAAAAGGCGTCTGGGACTCACCGCCACCTTGGTCAGAGAAGACGGTCGAGAGGGTGATGTTTTCAGCTTGATTGGGCCAAAAAGATTCGATGCATTATGGAAAGACATCGAAGCGGAAGGCTATATAGCCCCAGCCAACTGTTATGAGATCAGAATCCCGCTAACTGATGAAAAGCGGATGGAGTATGCGATTGCACAACAGGAGGAACGCTTCCGAATTGCCTCCACGACTGAGGAAAAAATCTCACTGGCAAAAAAGATCTTAGAAAAACACCCCGGCGAACCAGCACTAATCATTGGGCAGTATCTTGAGCAAATAGAAGAGTTTTCTAAAAAACTCAACATCCCCAAGCTAACTGGCGAAACCCCGGTGGATGAGCGCGAGCGACTTTATAAAGCATTCCGCGAAGGGGAAATCCCTGCACTGGTAGTCAGCCGAGTTGCCAATTTCTCGGTTGACCTGCCAGAGGCAAGTGTTGCCATTCAGGTCAGTGGTTCTTTTGGTTCAAGGCAGGAAGAGGCGCAAAGACTTGGGAGGGTTATGAGGCCCAAGGCTGATGGAAGATCGGCGCATTTTTATACGCTTATCTCTCGTGACACGGTGGAACAGGACTTTGCTCAAAACCGTCAGCGGTTTTTAGCGGAGCAAGGCTATGGCTATCAAATAATCGATGCGGATCAGATTTAGTAAACCCAGCAGACTCTCAGGAATATCCCAGCTGATGGTGAGATTATTCTCAACATGAGTGATATCAAAGTATTAGTTGTCGATGACGAGCCAAACATCAGAGATTTACTCTCTGCCAGCCTGAAATTCGCAGGATACGAAGTCCAGACCGCGATCAACGGCAAACAAGCGGTTGAATCAGCAGTAACCTGGCAACCAGACATCATCGTTTTAGATGTGATGCTTCCAGATATGAACGGTTTTAGCATCACCAAAAAGCTTAGATCCATGGATGTGAACACCCCCGTGTTGTTCCTGACTGCCAGAGATGAAACCCAAGATAAGATAACTGGCTTGACTGTTGGTGGTGATGACTACGTCACCAAGCCATTTAGCCTGGATGAAATCCTGGCAAGGCTGCAGGCAATTCTTCGCCGCTCTTCAGCGCAAGAAATGCATGCATCTGTAATCAAAGTTGGTGAGCTTGAAATCAACGAGGATGCTCACGAGGTGATTGTCAACGGAACTAGCGTTGATCTTTCCCCCACCGAATATCAGTTGCTCAGATACTTGGCTGTTAATGCCAACAGAGTGCTGACAAAAGCACAGATACTGGATCATGTGTGGGAATATGACTTCAATGGAGAGATGGGAATTGTGGAAAGCTACGTCTCCTACCTCAGAAAGAAACTAGACCCCGTGAGCAGTAAGCCATTGATTACCACCAAGCGCGGAGTCGGCTACATGATAAAGGCAGATAACTAGTTGCGAATTGGCAATCTATTAGATCGAGTATCACTAAGAAGTAAGCTCACCGCCTTGGCGGTGGCGCTAATCGCGCTATTGCTTGCCGGATCCTCAATCTCAACGGTTGCTCTTCTAAGAACTTATCTGCAGTCGAACACCGACACTTTGTTGTCTGCAACTGTCTCCCAGCTCAAAAACGAAAACCCAGCATCTCTGGAGTTTCGGATGGAATCGGGGTTAGTAAACCTCCCCTCCCTGCCTAGCGGATATTACATCGCCTTCGTTGACAGAGATGGGAACCTGGCCCTTGGCTTGGTGGCCAGCGGCAGTGAAGCAAGGGTGGTTCCAAACGTCTCCGGCCTGGATTTAGCATTTGTTAGATCAACCCAAGGGATTCCTTTTGATGTTGAGGTGGAGACAGAATCCAGAGACCTCGAGTACAGAGTCATAGCAGAGCCACTGACGCGTTTTCAGGGCTCAGTGGTGATAGCGCTTCCGGTGAATGAAAACAGACGGCTGATAGCCGAGTATTCGGCTATTGGTGGTCGAGTCGGACTGGTGATCCTGGTACTTGCTGGATTCTCTATTTGGTTGACGATTTCCTCTGCTCTAAGACCACTGAGAGAAGTTGAGCGAACAGCAAAAGACATCGAGCAGGGAAATTTTGAAAAAAGACTTATCGAAAAACCCGAAAACACCGAGATTGGAAAGCTCAATAAATCCCTGAACTCGATGCTTGATGGAATCGAAACCGCTTTTATTGCCAGGGGTAAGACTTTGGATCAAATGCGAAGGTTTTTGTCTGATGCAAGTCATGAACTAAGAACCCCGCTAGCAAGTGTTCAGGGATATGCAGAGCTTTATCGCATGGGAGCGATGAAGAAAAAGGCGGACGTTTCAGAAGCGATGGAGAGAATTGAATCTGAAGCCAAGCGCATGAGCGGACTGGTGGATAACCTGCTGACACTGACCCGACTGGACGAACTCAAAGAACTAGAGAAGACAGAATCCGATGTTTTAGCAATTGCCAGATCGGCTGTCCAAGACGCACAGGCTGCAAATTTGGATAACGACTTTGAGATCTGTGACCTAGCAGGTGCTGACCTACCTGAATCAAAGCAACTCAGAGCAGAGGTTGATTCAAACCAGATCAAACAAGTTTTCACAAACCTGCTAGCCAACGCAGCCAGGTTCAGCCCTGAAGAAAAACCAGTATCGGTATCGCTGGGAGAAACCGAAGATGGATTGCTAATCAAAGTCATTGACCATGGTGAAGGTATCCCCGAGCAGTTCAGGGAAAAGGTCTTTGATCGTTTCTACAGAGTCGACAATTCCAGAAATAACGAAACCGGTGGAAGTGGCTTGGGGCTGGCAATTGTGAAATCAATCATTGATGCCCATGAGGGCAGGATCGAGATCACCGAAACCGAGGGTGGCGGAGCAACCTTTGAAATCTTTATCCCCCTAACCCAGAAACCCCCAGTTACTAACAGCTAACTCAAATCCCAAAAATATATGTGCTCAATCAGTCATGATTTGAGCTATGCCCCAATTCTCAGTTGATAGCGAAAGAGTGATGGCTGCCAATGGAACCATTCAGGCGACCATCGGAAGATTGAAATCAGAAGTAGACACCCTGCATACCCAACTAATTGCCCTGCAGGATTCCTGGCAGGGTCAGGCCTCCACCAGCTTTCAGGAGCTGGTGGTTCGCTGGCGAACAACTTCGGACTCAGTGGATGCGCAGCTTGCTGAACTCGGATCTGCCCTTGCCTACGCAGCCCAGCAATACTCCGAGATAGAACAGGCCAACCAAAGATTGTTCTTATAAAAAAACAGGGTGGTCGCCTGACCACCCTGTTTTTTTGAGACTTCTTAGAAGCCCATGTCCTCGCCACCGTGACCGCCAGCGGCAGGCTGAGCTGGTTCTGGCTTCTCGACGACAACAGCTTCGGTTGTCAGGAACAGTCCTGCAATGCTTGCAGCATTCTGCAGTGCTGACCTGGTTACCTTCACCGGGTCGCTGATTCCGCCAGCAAGCATGTCTTCATACTCCCCTGTTGCAGCATTCAATCCGTGACCATCTGCTAGCCCTGCTACCTTCTCGGCAACAACACCTGGCTCTAGACCTGCGTTGAGTGCAATCTGCTTTAGTGGAGCTGAGATTGCCAATTCAACAATCTTTGCACCAGTTGACTCATCGCCATCTAGCTTCAGGCCCGCAAAGGCTTTCTTGCCAGCTTGTAGTAGTGCAACACCACCACCGGCAACAATGCCCTCCTCGACTGCAGCTTTGGCGTTTCTAACAGCATCCTCGATGCGGTGCTTACGCTCTTTGAGCTCAACCTCGGTTGCAGCACCCGCACGGATAACAGCAACACCACCGGCTAACTTGGCTAGACGCTCCTGCAGCTTCTCGCGGTCGTAGTCACTGTCAGTGGCTTCAATCTCGCGCCGAATCTGCTCAACGCGACCAGCGATCTGGTCAGCGTCACCAGCACCCTCAACAATGGTGGTCTCGTCTTTGGTGATAACCACCTTGCGTGCGCGTCCAAGCATTTCCAAAGTGGTGTTCTCAAGTTTGAGTCCAACCTCTTCGGCGATAACCTGTCCACCGGTCAAAATTGCCATGTCCTGCAGCATTGCCTTGCGGCGATCTCCAAATCCAGGAGCCTTGACGGCAACTGATTTGAAAATTCCACGAATCTTGTTTACAACCAAAGTTGCAAGAGCTTCGCCCTCAACATCCTCGGCAATGATCAACATTGGCTTGCCTGACTGCATTACCTTGTCAACTACTGGTAGTAGGTCTTTCATGTTGGTGACCTTGCCATTAACAATCAATACATAGGCATCTTCCAGAATTGCTTCCTGGCGCTCTGGGTCGGTGACCATGTAGGCGGAGATGTAGCCCTTGTCAAAGCGCATACCCTCTGTTAGCTCCAGGTGGGTTCCAAAGGTGTTTGATTCCTCAACGGTAACCACACCCTCTTTGCCGACCTTGTCGATGGCCTCGGCGATGATCTCACCGATTTCTTTATCGGCAGCACTGATAGCTGCGGTTGAAGCAATCTGCTCACGAGTCTCGACAGGAATTGCCATATCGATAAGTTTCTTGGTGACCTCTTCAGCGGCTTTTTCAATACCCCTGCGAAGGCTCATTGGATCTGCACCGGCTGCAACGTTACGCAAACCCTCGCGCACTAGCGCCTGGGCTAAAACGGTTGCGGTGGTGGTTCCGTCACCCGCGACATCGTCGGTTTTCTTGGCTACCTCTTTGACCAGTTCCGCACCGATTTTCTCCAGTGGGTCTTCTAGGTCGATTTCCTTGGCGATGGAAACACCGTCGTTGGTGATTGTGGGGGCTCCCCACTTCTTTTCCAACACGACGTTTCGACCTCTTGGGCCAAGGGTCACCTTTACGGTGTCTGCCAATTGATTGAGACCGCGCTCTAAACCGCGACGTGCCTCTTCATCAAAGTGAATAATTTTTGCCATTTTGGCTTATCTCCCGTTGCTCTTAAACTGAATTAGTTAGCACTCCCATAACAAGAGTGCTAACTAATTTTTAGCACTCTAAGTCTCAGAGTGCAAGCTAACGAGATTTTTGTTTAAGAAAACTTATTCAATAATGCTGACTTCTTGAGCCTGAGGACCCTTAGGGCCATCTGTTAGCTCAAACTCAACACGCTGATTTTCTTCTAGATTTTTGAATCCGTTTGAATTGATCGCACTGTAGTGAACAAACACGTCAGCGCCACCATCCTGGGCAATGAAACCAAAGCCTTTTTCTGAATTGAACCACTTAACTACTCCGGTGGCCATAACTACCTCTTCCTTACTTTTTCACCCACTCTGGGTGAGACGAAACGGAAGCAATGCCGCCGAACTCGACTTTCAGAGAGTCTAGTAGCAGAATGAAACAAATTGTTTAACTAAATGATTCTGTCTACTAGTTGTTATCAACCCATTAGGGGGAAATTATGGATTATCCCGTCTATAAAACAGACGAGCAGTGGCGAAATGAACTAAACGAAATCGAATATCAGGTGCTAAGACTTGCGGGTACAGAAAGGCCATTCACAGGCGAATTGCTGGATGAACACCGCCAAGGAGTATTCACCTGCCGCGGTTGCGGTGAAGAGCTATTTGATTCAAACACTAAATTTGATTCCAAGTCAGGTTGGCCAAGTTTTTATGAGCCAAAAAATACCGAAAAAGTTGAATTGATTGAAGATCGCAGTCACGGAATGCTTAGAACCGAGGTTCGCTGCGCTAAGTGCGGTGGTCATCTAGGACACGTTTTTGACGACGCCCCTCAAACCCCAACCGGTGAAAGATTTTGCATCAATAGCGTGAGTCTTAATTTCAAAGCAAGCTAACATCTCTCTGTGCCAACAATTGAAAACCTAATCGGTTGGCTTTTGGTCTCGATTGTAATCATCATCCTTCCCGGACCAGGAGTCACCTTTGTTATCGCTCGAGCGATGACCATCGGCCGTAAGGGTGCCGTGATGACTGTCTTTGGTCACGCAGCTGGTGTGACATTGCAGATCCTGGCAGTTGCTTTTGGTCTTGGTGCGCTGGTTGCCTCAAGCGCCATTGCTTTCAACATCATGAAATTTGTTGGTGCTGGATTCTTGGTTTATTTGGGAATTCGAGCAATCATTACTCGCAAGCAACCAATTGATCTATCGCTGGATGGAACAGTCAAGACCAGAAAGGTCCTTTCAGACAGCTTTGTGGTTGGCATTACAAACGCCAAGACAATTGTGTTTTTTGTGGCAACAATGCCGCAGTTTATAAACCCTGAATTTGGCAACGTCCCAATCCAGATGCTCCTTTTAGGCGCAATCTTTTTGGTCATAGGAACCTTGAGTGACTTGGTCTATGCCTTTGCTGCGGGAAGTGCCAGAGATTGGCTAGTCAACTCAGAATCCAGAATTGCAGCTGTCAGAGCAGCCGGAGGAGTTGCGATTGCAGGTGTTGGAATCCATACGGCTTTGAACTAACTCAGAGCCGGCAAGGGGACTTGAACCCCTAACCTTCCGATTACAAGTCGGATGCGCTACCAGTTGCGCCATGCCGGCAAACCTTTGAAAGTCTAGCGGTTATTCCGCCATTGTTGACTGAACAAAAGAGGCAAATCTTGCTGGATTTACCAATTCCTCACCAGTTGCCCAGGTGTATTCCTCACCATTGACAATCACCGATGGGGTTCCAGAGATCTGAACACCACTATCTGGCCTTGGGGTGGTTAATACAGAGTTTGTAGTCTCCTGGATCCAATCAGCAAATGCTTTGGACTCAACACAGGCTGTAAATTCTTCGTCAACATTGACCCCTGCCTCCTCGGCAATGCCCAAAAGGTCATTGTTATCCAAGTTGCCACTACCCTCTCCTGGCTGACGCTCCATCAAAATTGAGTTCACTTCAAAGTAGCTCTCAGGGCTGTAGTTGGCGGTGCAGGCAGCGAAGTTTGCGGCTCTGGATGAATAGTTATCAACACTTGAACGGTCTAGGAAGCTGATCGGGTGATACTCAACGGTTGCAACACCGGTGTCAACCCATGAACGAATCTGCTGGTTGTTTGGAACATCAAACGCTTGGCAAACAGGGCACTGATAATCAACCCAGATCTGAATGTTTGGAACGTCTTCCTGCTCGCCCGCGGCAATTGGTAGCAAACCCTCACCCAGACGAATACCGTTGTCATATTCCATGTTTGCTGGTTTCTCATCAACATCTGGCCTAGCAACGTTTGAGCCTTGCGAACCAAAGATAAAGGCAACCACAACACCCACTGTTCCAAGCAGCACCGTCACAACCGACAACTGCAGGATCAGCTTGTTGCGCTTTTCTTTCTTCTGCTGCTGCTCACGGATTTCACGGGCTTTTTGTCTTGCAATTTCTCGCTGCTCTGAGCGACTGAGCTTTTCGTTCATGTAGGGAATTATCTTTCTAGTTTCTGAGAAAACCCTAATAGTCTACGTGGCTTGTGAGATACTTTTTTAGCTCAATAAAGATGTTGAGTGCTTTCACAACGGATCGTCCGGCACGTACCTGCCGGTGAAGGAGATAAAAATGGCTTCGGTCAAATTCGATAAAGCCACCAGGATGTACCCAGGTGGAGCCAAACCCGCAGTAGATCAGCTAGAACTGGACATCAAAGACGGTGAATTTCTAGTACTTGTTGGTCCATCTGGTTGCGGTAAGTCAACAAGCTTGAGAATGCTTGCAGGATTGGAAGAAGTAAACGACGGTGCGATTTATATTGGCGACAGAGATGTCACCGATGTGGCACCAAAAGATCGCGACATTGCAATGGTCTTCCAAAACTACGCCCTATACCCACACATGACCGTGGCTGAGAACATGGGATTTGCCCTCAAGATTGCAGGGGTTCCGAAAGAAGAGCGCGCAGAGCGCGTGCTAGAAGCAGCAAAGCTTCTGGACCTTGAAGATTACCTAGCTCGCAAACCAAAGGCTCTTTCTGGAGGACAGCGTCAGAGGGTTGCCATGGGTCGAGCCATCGTTCGTAAACCACAGGTATTCCTGATGGATGAACCGCTATCAAACCTTGATGCAAAGCTTCGTGTTCAGACCAGAACTCAGATTGCATCCCTTCAGAAGCGCCTTGGAGTAACAACAGTTTATGTAACCCACGACCAGGTCGAGGCTATGACCATGGGTGACAGGGTTGCTGTTTTGAAAGATGGACTGTTGCAGCAGGTTGCCTCTCCAAGAGAGCTCTACGACCGTCCAGCAAACGTATTCGTTGCAGGATTTATCGGTTCACCTGCGATGAACCTGATGCAGCTTCCAATCGTTGATGGCGGAGTGCAGTTTGGTGATGTTGTATTGCCAGTTGGCAAAGAGGTCACCGATAAGGCAAGTGGTCCGAAGGTAACCGTTGGAATCAGGCCTGAGAAGTTTGAGGTCAGCGAGCACGGATTGCCTGCAACCATTGATTTGGTAGAAGAGCTTGGAAGCGATGGCTACCTCTACGGACGCGCCCAGGTTGATGGAGCGGATGTAAACCTAATTATTCGCACCGATCCCCACGACCACCCAATGGCTGGAGATAACATCCACCTGCGCTCGACTGCCGAAGAGGTTCACATCTTCGACACCGAGAGCGGTGAGCGACTTAACTAGTCGATGACCAACCTTAAATTCCTATCTGCCACGGCCGAACCAGCACTGCTGGATTTGCCGTGGCAGTTAGCTTTGGAGGACTGGCCAGAGGAGAAAATCGCAGCTCTGCCCAAAGGAATTTCAAGGCATACGGTTCGGTTTGTGAAACTGGATGACCACGTAATTGCAATCAAAGAAACCCTGTTTGATTTGGCAAAGCGTGAGTATGAAATGCTCAGAGATTTAGAAAAACTTGAAATCCCATGCGTAGAACCATTCGCTATTGTCTCTGGACGCAAAACCGAATCAGGTGATGACCTGCCAGCAGTGCTTATCACCAGACACTTGAAGTATTCATTGCCCTACAGGGCTATGTGGTCACAGGGAATCAAAGATCAAACCGCAAAAAGACTGGTTGATGCGTTAGCGCTGTTGCTTGTCAGGCTTCACCTGGTCGGTTTTTTCTGGGGAGATGTTTCACTATCAAATACCCTATTTCGTCGTGACGCCGGAGCCTTCGCAGCCTACCTGGTTGATGCCGAGACGGGGCAGTTATATGAATCCAGGCTCAGCAACGGTCAGCGAGAGAATGACTTAGAAATCGCAAGAGTGAACATCGCTGGAGAGCTTATGGACCTGGTTGCAAGTGGTAAGGCTCAGGATGTTGACCCGGTGGAAATCTCGCAAAGAATTGTTGAGAAATACCACTCGCTATGGAAAGAGCTGACTGAGGTTCAACAGTTCAGTGGTGATGAGCGCTATAAAATCGAACAGCGAGTCAGAAGGCTGAATGAACTTGGTTTTGACATTGAAGAGATGCGCATGGAAAGTGCTCCGGGTGGAGCGGAGATAAAGATTCAACCAAAGGTTGTTGATGCAGGTCACCACCAGCGAAGGCTTATCAGGCTAACGGGACTCGATGTTGAAGAAAACCAGGCAAGAAGGCTTCTAAACCAAATCGATGAATTCTCACTCCGAGCGGACACTGAAGCTGATGAGGAAATGCTCGCTCACAGATGGCTCAGTGAGGTGTTTGAGCCGGTTGTAAACGCCGTTCCGCGGGAACTTAGAACCAAGTTGGAAAACGCTGAGTTATTCCATGAGGTATTGGAACACCAATGGCAGAAATCGCAGGAACTTCAGCGCGACATTGGATTACTAGAAGCTGTTCAGAGCTATACGGATGAGATTTTGGTCAACCGCAGAGATGAATCCGCCTACCTTGGAACAACTACTGAAATGATCACCCTGCCCGAGCCAATCCCGTCTGGAGAGGTAAGGGTAGATGAAGAAGAAGGTGACTGGAGAGATCTGGTCTAACGCCGCTTAGCAATCTCGTACAGTGCAAGTGAAGCTGCAACTGAGGCATTCAGTGACTCAACACTTGAACTGATTGGAATGCTGACAACCTGATCGCAGGTTTTTCTTACCAGCTGACTAATCCCCTTGCCCTCCGCTCCAACAACTACAACCAGTGGTTGATCAGCAAGTTCCAGTTCGGGCAAGGAGATATCTCCATCGCCGTCAAGACCAACAACAAACAATCCCTGCTTTTGGTATTCCTTCAATGAGGCGTTCAAATTCGGCGCCATTGCCACTGGGATTCTGGCCGCCGCTCCAGCAGAGGTTTTCCAAGCGGCAGGCGTCATGCCAACGCTTCTTCTAGAGGGAATCAATACACCACTGGCTCCGAAAGCAGCAGCGGAGCGAATGATTGCGCCCAGGTTTCTTGGGTCAGTGATTCCATCACAAGCAATCACCAGTGGTCGCTTGCCAACTAAGAGATCATGCGGGTTTGAATAGACATAGGGAGGGACTTGCAAAATCACCCCCTGGTGAACGCTGTCCACTCCTGCCAATCTTGATAGCTCTGGTTTTGTAAGTTCAGTGATTGGCAGTGATCGAGCATTGGCGATGGAGATGATCTCCTTCATCCGATCATCCATCTCCAGTTGGTTGGCAATCATCAGCGCCTTCGCTGGAATCTTTGCCCTGAGGGACTCTAGAACGCTGTTTTTACCGCTAACAATGTCGTTTGTTGGCGTGGGTCTGGTTCTGCGCTGCTGTGGTCTCTGCTTGGCTTTATAGGCTTTGTGATTCGGCCTATCTTCAGCTTTCGGGGTTGGGCCTTTTCCAGACAGGCGTTTTCTGCCGTGCCCACCGGTTCCAACAGTTGGTTTTTTCTTAGCCATCGATGCTCCATGTTGTTCCATCAGCGTCGTCACTAAGGGTTACGCCAATTCCTAAAAGCTTTTCTCTTATTTGATCTGCAAGATCAAAATCCTTATTCTCTCGGGCTTCAGCCCGCAAAGCTATTTGCTGCTCAATCAGAGATGCCAAAGCCAGCATCTCTGCCCCAGTGCCATCTGCTTCAAACTCAATGCCTAAAACTTGCAGCATTGCCACAACCTCACCGAGAGATGCTGCTGCATCCCGCAGGCGCTGCTCATCAAGGGCTAGGTTTCCATCCCTAACTCGCTCGTGCAAAACTGCAAGAGCAGCTGGCAGGTTTAGATCATCCTCCATCGCGATATCAAATTCTTCAGGTATTACGGACTCAACTGAATACTGGCTTTCAGCAAGCTTGCGAGTCGCTCTTTGAGTAAAGCCCTCTATTCGCTCCAGAGCACTGGCTGCTTCATCCAATGAGCTTGGCTGGTAATCCAACACAGAGCGGTAGTGAGCGCTTAGTAGGTAGTAACGAAGAACCTCTGCAGGGTGAGAATTGAGTAAATCCGCCCCAAAAACACTGTTCCCCGCAGACTTACTCATCTTTGCACCCTCAACGGTGACCAGTCCGTTATGCATCCAAAGGTTTGCAAACTCACTACCGGCAGCTTTGGATTGTGCCAACTCGTTTTCATGGTGTGGGAAGCGAAGATCTAATCCCCCGCCGTGGATATCAAAATTGCTGCCCAGGTATTTCTCCGCCATTGCCGAGCATTCGATATGCCAACCGGGACGACCCTCGCCGAATTCACTTGGCCAGAATGCTGATTCCGGCTCAGAGTCTTTTTTGGCTTTCCAAAGAGCAAAATCGGTTGAGGATTTTTTGAACTCGGTTGATTCCTCGCCCTCCATATCCTCTGGCTTCTGATTTGTCAGCTCGCCATAGGCTTCCCAAGCTGATGTGTCGAAATAAACATCACCGTTTGCTGAGCGGTAGGCGAAACCTTTATCTATCAATCTTTGGATAAGTTGCAATATCTCTGGGATGTGACCGGTGGCTCTTGGTTCATTGCTGGGTCTCTGAATTCCGAGGACATCGAACTGTCTTTGAAACTCCAGTTCGTTTTTATAAGCCAACTCCCACCAGCTAAGTGCTTCCGTGTGTTTTTCTAAAACCTTGTCATCGATATCGGTGACATTTCTGATAAGCGTCACCTTCAAGCCCTTGTGTTGAAGCCAGCGAGAGAGCAGGTCATAGACCAGTGCGCTTCTCAAATGTCCGATGTGAGGCTCGGACTGAACCGTCGGACCGCAAACATAAACAGAAACCTGACCAGGTTTGATTGGTTTAAGGTCCCTCAGTTCATGGGCTTTAGAGTCATATAGCTGCACGCCGCTAGCCTATCTAGCTTTTTTCAATGAGGCAGTTGCAACCGCCCCCACGCCACGAGCGTCTTTCAAAAAACCAAGACCGTCGGTTGTGGTGGCGAGGATGCTCACCGGTGCTCCAATAAGCTCACCAAGTCTCAACTGCAGGTCTTTTCTAATCGGTGAAATCTTTGGCTTATCAGCAACCAGCTGGCAAGAGATATTGACAACTTTGAAACCTGCTTTGTCCAGTAATTGCATTGTCTCGGTTATGAATAACTCACCGCTGGCTCCAGCAAACTTAGGCTCATCAATTCCAAATACAGATCCAATGTCCCCGAGCCTGGCTGCTGCCAGCATGGCATCAACAATCGCATGCGAAAGCGCATCGCCATCGCTGTGGCCCTCAAGCTTTGGGTAACCCTCAATCGCCATGGTTCCAAGCATCAGTGTTCCAGAATCACTGAACATGTGACTGTCGACACCGGTGCCAACGTAAACATCTGCCAGCAGGTCATCCTCGGTGGTTATCTTTTTGGAGCGAATATCTCCTGTTACGTATCCAACTTTGAATCCAGCGTGCTCCATCAGCATTGCCTCGTCGGTGACTTCTAGATCACTAAAGCTTGAGAGAAGTTTTTGTCTATCAAACCCCTGCGGTGTTTGAACACTAATCAATTGCTCGCGATCTATGGTTTCGATAACCGTCTTGACATCAACTTTTTTGATGGTGTCAGTAACTTTTAGCCCTGGCACCACTGCGTCAAATTCATTCAAGGCTTCCATGACTCTTTCAAATACCTCAATTGGCGCAAAACACCTTGCCGCATCGTGAATCAAAACCTTCTCGGCGTTGGTGGCTTGCAAACCATTCAAAGCACTCTGCTGGCGACTCGCTCCACCTGCAACCAGCCTGGCATTTTCCGGTATCAGCTCTTTGAATTGTTCAAGATGGCTTTCTGGTCCAACAACTATTAGTTCATACCCTGTTGGAAGATTGTCTAAGCAGTGCTCAAGGATGGTTTTTCCGTCAATGGAAACAAGCGCTTTGGGGATTCCTCGACCCAGTCTTTCTCCGCGACCTGCGGCCACGACGATTATGGCAGGGCTCATGATTAGCCCGCGAGAACTTTGTCCAGCTCTGCGCCAGCCTTTTCCTCATCGGTTTTTCTTGCAAGTGCCAACTCGGAAATCAAAATCTGTCTCGCCTTGGCTAGCATTCTCTTCTCACCGGCTGAAAGTCCACGATCCTGGTCTCTTCTCCAAAGGTCTCTAACGACCTCGCTGACCTTCACCACGTCTCCGCTGGCAAGTTTTTCAAGGTTTGCCTTATACCTTCTTGACCAGTTGGTGGGTTCCTCAACAAACTCGGCCTGCAATACATCAAAGACCTCTTTGACACCCTTTTTGTCGATGACGTCTCTGACGCCAACTTTCTCAACGTTTTCCTTGGGAACCTGAATTTCAAGTTCTGACTGGGTAACCATCAGGGTCAAATACTCTTTGGTTTCACCACGCACGGTTTTCTTCGCAATCTTGGTGATTTTGGCCGCGCCGTGGTGGGGATAAACTACTGTCTCGCCGACTTCAAAACGCATATTTTTCTCTCAACTCCAAAGTAGCAGTCTACCACAGTGCGTCAAGCCCTTCTGGGCTAGACTGTAGGCAGTAATTTCACTGGAGGATATTTTGCGCCGAGTTCTGTCTGCCCTTGCCGTCTCGACACTAGTTGTAACAATCACCACTGGTTGCCAGTTCATGCAGCCAGTTAGATCATTGGACCCCTACGCCCCATCAGACGGGTTCCAAACCGATATCGATGACCTGAAGGCCAGAAACTTCATGCTGCTAGAGCTTGAAAACGAAGCTGCGCTGATTGGAAGTTTTGTAAACAGCGGCAACGAAGATGTTGACGTCACCGTGCAGATAATCAACGGCGATAATCGCACCGAAACATCAGTTGAGGTCCCAGCTGGCGGAAAAACCGACATGGGCTATAACGGCTTTGCTCCAAAACTAGTTGAGCTTCCGGACGAGGTCATCGCCGGGCAGTTGTATCCAATTTATATCCAGGTGGATAACGGAACCCCAAGAGAGCTATTCGTTCCAGTTTTGGATGGAGCTCTCGAGGAATATCAACAGATGATTGACCTTCTGGGCTAAGCCTCGAATTTATAGCCAAGCCCACGAACTGTCATTAGGTGCCTTGGCCTTGACGGGTCATCTTCAATCTTTGAGCGAATTCTTTTGACGTGAACGTCCAGGGTTTTTGTGTCACCGTAGTAATTGCTCCCCCAGACTCGGTCAATGATCTGACCGCGAGTGAGAACTCGGTTTACGTTTTCCATCAGGAGTTCCAGTAGTTCAAATTCCTTCAGCGGCATCTGAACTTTTTCGCCGTGCACCCTGACGATGTGTTTTTCGACATCCATCTCAACACTGCCGGCTTTCAAAATGCCCCCAGGCTGCTCTTGCGGTCCAACCTGGCGGCGAAGAACTGCTTTCATGCGAGCTAGCAGCTCACGGGTTGAGTAGGGCTTGGTGACATAGTCATCAGCACCTATTTCAAGCCCGACAACTTTGTCAATCTCGGTGTCTTTGGCGGTGAGCATGATGATTGGAACATTTGAGGTGTTCCTGATCTCTCGGCAGACCTCATTTCCGCTAAGCCCTGGCAACATCAGATCCAACAGAATCAAATCAGGCCCATGCTCGTCAAAGACGGTGAGGGCTGCGTTTCCATCCTCTGCTTCGACAACGTCGTAGCCTTCCTTTTGCAAAAGATAAACCAGCGGTTCTCTCAGGTTTGCCTCGTCTTCAACAACCAAAATCTTGGTCATCACTCCACTCCGATCTCTTTATCGATTGCTGGAATCCGCAATGTGAAGGTTGAGCCAACCCCCAAGCGACTGAATAGTTTCACCTCACCGTTGTGGTTCTGAGCGGCATGTTTGACAATGCTCAGGCCCAGACCTGTTCCGCCGGTCTCTCGTGACCTGGATGGGTCAACTCGATAAAACCTCTCGAATATCCGCTCCTGCTCTTCCTCGGATATTCCCCTGCCACTATCGGCAACACTTATCTCCGCTGTATTGCCAACTCTTTTGATGCCAACACCAACCTGCGAGCCAGAGTCGGAGTAAACAATCGCGTTTTCAATCAGGTTTCTGAGTGCTGTTGCCAGCATGTC
>CBFHOK010000004.1:0-2143 GCA_965657575.1 Microbacteriaceae bacterium
GGCAACTTCTTCGGCTCTGTCGACAGGAACAACGACAACACCGTCCACGTCAGCTCGCACTATATCGCCAGGACGAATGCAGACGCTGTCTATAGTGAGGGGTTGCTGAACCGCTTTCACTCGAACACGATCCTTACCTGTTCGCATAAAGCGTCCAGCACTCCAGATCGGGTAGCGGAGGACAGCGGCATGCTCAGTGTCTCGACACACTCCGTGTATAACTGTGGCCGCTATGCCACTTGCGGCGGCTAGCCGAGTCATGATGCCACCCCACACAGTGCAGTCGGTGCGGCCGTCATTGTCGATAAACACCACAGCACCAGCTGGCACGTCATCGAGGAAGTCCCCAACTGTGCCTCCTGCCTCGTCCACTGTCTCGTATTTCACTGTAAATGCTGGTCCGCAAGCAGACAGATTTTCCTGAATTCCTGCGAGCCCTTGAATCGATCCAGCTAACTCGAGACGGTCGAGTGCGTCTGAAATTGCTGCGGTAGGCAACAACCTCAACCGCTCGACTACGGAGAGTGTTGATGCAGTGTTTGATGTTTCGCTGCTTTGGTGGCCAGCTAGGCGGGCATCGTGCATAGTCTCGGGTAGCGAACGACCGCTGAGAACTTCGCTGACAATTTCTGATTCGCGTTGCATGATGGCTTCTGCGCGATCCAAGACTTCCTCGGCGACGTCTCTTGGAATGACGACAAAGCCTGATGAGTCGGCTAGGACGAGGTCTCCGTCATTGACGGGCAAGCCGGCGATTGTTACTAAGCCGCCAGTGCTCTTCTCGCGAAGCCGTGCCCGCGCCGTGCGGGGTATCGCGCCTCGAGCATAAACTGGGAAACGGTAGGCCTCTGCCTCCGACACATCGCGACAGACACCGTCCGTCACTACCCCCGCAAGTCCGCGAATGGAAGCGCCGAGTGACAGTATTCCGCCCCAGGACGACACATCTGTACGCCCTTGATTTGCGATGACAATGACATCATTCTGATTCCCCGCTGAGATTGTTTGTGTTGCTAGATGTGGACCGGGGGGTCCGCCAGTATCGGGTTCAAGTTCGATTGTCCGCGCTATTCCTACAAGTTTTGGAGTTCCCCATTGTGGTTTTAGATCACCAATCCCGGGTGGCAGTCCTAATCCGTCAAGCGCATCACTGACAACAGTTGAATCGAGCCAGTTCAATCGTTGGACGAGAGTATGCGTTTCCACTCTTTCATTCTGGTGGCTTCGAGTAGTAAGCTGAAGGTCTGAATCAGTCCTAGAGTAATAGCTGGAGCGACTAAATGACCGAGGTGCGGGAAGCCCGATATTTCATCGCAGTCGCGGAAGAACTCAATTTTCGTCGTGCCGCAGAGCGACTAAGCATGTCTCAACCTCCGCTCTCGCAGGCCATACGCGCCATCGAGCGCCGTTTGGGTGTGACACTCTTCCACCGCACCACACGAGAAGTGCGTCTCACGGCAGCTGGTTCCGCCTACTTAGATCGGTGTCGTAATTTGGTTAATGCCTCGCTTTTGGCCGATCGAGGAGCTCAAGACGCCGCTTCAGGCCTAATCGGCGAGCTTCGAGTAGGCGCTGTTTCGAGCGCCGTGATGCACCCCCTGCCTCGGGCATTGGAGCAGTTTCGAGCACAGCACCCTGGGGTGCACGTTCGGGTTGAGGAGATTGACAGTCACGCTGCCCTTCAAGCAGTGCAAAGACGTGAACTCGACGTTGCACTGGTGCGACTGCTATCCACGCCCGCCAATTTTCAGCGACGAGTGCTGGTGCGGGAAGTTTTCGCACTGGCTGTTCCCGAGGGGTGGGCGTTGGCAGACAACGAGCTGATCGACCTCGCGGATGCGGCAGAGCTGCCTTGGATTTGGCTGACGAGGGACATCTCTCCTGATTACCACGATCAGGTTGTAGCGTGCTGTCGAGCCGCGGGATTTTCCCCTGAAACACAACACACTGCTCGGAGCATCAGTAGCCAACTCGCACTTGTGTCTGCAGGTCTTGGCGTTGCCTTGGTGCCGGAGGACTCGGCGAGATCTCATTTGCCGTCTCGGGTCCAACTTTTGCGTCTTAGGCAGTCGATTCAAACGGAGTTGGCCGGCTTTTGGCGCACTGACGCGAACCCGCTCGTCGCAGCGCTTATCGAGAGTGC
>CBFHOK010000004.1:2239-8364 GCA_965657575.1 Microbacteriaceae bacterium
TAGGCAGTCGATTCAAACGGAGTTGGCCGGCTTTTGGCGCACTGACGCGAACCCGCTCGTCGCAGCGCTTATCGAGAGTGCGTCGGCCTCCGTGGCGAGTAACTAGGACTCATATCCGTCGGTCGCGGGTTCAAGTCCCGCACGCCCCACTGTTGGAAAGCCTGCTTCGTTAGGCGTTAACACCGTATCCAGTGATGTGTTTAGGCAGTGAGCTGTCGTTCCCATACATGAAGTGCTTGCTGATATCCGGGCTGTATTTGCTCAAATAGGTTTGCTTGCCAATTCTCTCACTTAGCTCTCGGTGGTGAATTACACTCGCACCGCAACAAAGACCAATAACCTTGGCACCAAGGTTTGCGGCAAACTCCGCAAACTCGGCAGTTTCATACCTATTCGAGTTTTGGCTTTCTAAGGCATCTGGGAAAGTTCTCTCATTTGGAAGCTTTGCCGTGTTTCCCCGGTCAGGCAAATTGAAAAACGTAGTGTGCTCATCGGTGGTTCTGTATGTTCCAGGCATTCCGCATATCGGGTGATCACCTACCGATTTAGAGATCTCTTCGAGTATTGGCCTGATGGTGTTTGGGCCTTGGAAACAGTTGGTGCCAACAACATCGGCACCTGCCTCGGCAAGCATCTTGCAGGCGTCCTGGGGTGAAACCCCATCTCTTAGCTCTCCGGAGGCAAATACCGCAACATTCACTATCGACGGAAGCCCCACAGCCTGAATCTCCTCAAGGGCGATCTTTGCTTCCTCGTAGTAATACATCGTCTCAGCAACAATTAGATCGGCACCCTCTTCTTTGGCCCAAGTGACCATCTCTCTATACATCGCTCGAACACGATCTTTGCTTGATGAATCCTCGGGGTCAAAGATGTTGGAGTTTGAAATGTTGCCAGCAACGAAAATTTTTCTTCCCAGAGCTTTTGTTTGTTCTTTAGCAACCTCTTTGGCAATTCTTAGTGCCTCACGATTTAGTGGTTCCAGCAGGTGTTCTTCACCGATGATGCGCATCTTTTCACGGTGACCGTTGTAGGTAAACGCTAAAGCAATATCGCTTCCGGCCCTTATGAAATCGGTAGCGACCTGTTTGAGAACCTCAGGGTGGTCAAGAGCTACCTTGGGAACGAATTCACCAGCAGTTAAGTATCCTCGTCTTTCGACTTCGAATAGGTATCCTCCTGCTAAAACTAGCGGCTGGTCTTGCTTCAGTCTTTCTAAGAAATCAGTGCTCAATTTTTCCTCCAAGAAAAACACTACTTGGATTTAGGCTTTAGCTTTTTCTTGAAAGTAACAATCGGCACATAAAGACTCATAAGTTACCTCCACGCCATCAATTGCAACCTGCTCTCCATCAAAGACGAAGTGACCATCAAATAATCTGCCGTTAAACATTGCTTTTCTGCCACACCTACAAATGGTTTTCAGCTCCTCAAGGCTGTGGGCGATTTCAAGAAGCCTTCTGCTCCCCGGAAAACTTTTTGTTTGGAAATCTGTTCTGATGCCATATGCAAGAACTGGAATGTCATCCAACACAGAAAGCTCTAGCGACTGATCTACCTGCTGCTCGGTTAGAAACTGGGATTCATCAACAAGTAGGCAGGCTATTGATTGGCCAATTGATTCACGTTGCTTGGCAACCTCCCAGAAGCTAACCCTTAGGTCCATATCGGGGGTTAACAGTAGATCAACCTCCCTGGTTACACCCAACCTGCTGACGATGTTTCTGTCGCCTTTCTTGTCAATTGCCGGTTTTGCAAGGAGCACGTGTTGGTTGCGCTCTTCGTAGTTGTGGGCAGCCTGCAAAAGGGCAGTTGACTTACCTGAATTCATCGCACCGTGGCGGAAGTAAAGCTTGCTCATATTGGTTCTAATGCTATAGCCAGAAAGGTTGATTCTCCTGCAGTTACTATTTGCCGACCAATTGGGTCCTCACTTCCAAGAGGATGAAAAACTCCTGCTCCCAGAGGTGTTGAAGCAGTTTTCCAAGCGCAAGTATCACCGTCAAAAAGCCCACTTGATCCTCTCCGCGATCAGACACCGCGCACTGGATTCTGACGTTGAGCTTGTCAGTTTGGATTCATACCGTGAGGTTTCTGGAAGCGCGAAAAGTGTAGTAAACCCAACCAGCTACAACCAACGAAGGCTAGTTGGGTCACTTGGTATTGAAATTCTCCCGAGCAGGGGTTTTGTCGCCAGTGAAGGTGAATTTGCGGAGTATGTCGAGGGTAAATCGGGCAAGAGATTAGTTTTGGAAGATTTTTACAGAAAACAAAGGGCGAGAACCGGTTTGCTAATGGCTAATGGTGAGCCAGAAGGTGGACAGTGGAATTTCGACCTGGACAATCGTCTCCCTCCACCCAAGCAGTCATCTTTGGGGGTTAGTGCGCCCTGGTACCCAAAGGAAGACGAAATCGATGACGAGGTTAGGGGTGATCTAGACCGTCTTCAGCTGGCTGGGGTTGAGTTTGCAGGTGTTGATGGGCCAAGACTTTTTCCAGCAAGCAGGACTGAAGCTTTAGACGCTCTTGATTATTTTGTAAACAACAGACTGGATTTGTTTGGACCCTATGAAGATGCTGTGCTCAGCGGTGACTGGGCGATGAGTCACAGCCTCCTGAGTGCTCCAATGAACATGGGCCTTCTGGACCCGTTAGAAGTCGCCCAGGCTGCAGAGACTGCCTACCGAGAGGGCAAAGTAAGGTTAGCCAGTGTCGAAGGTTTTATCCGACAGGTGATTGGCTGGAGAGACTATGTGTGGCATCTTTACTGGCACTTCGGTGAAGATTATGTGGAAAAGAATGAGCTAGCTGCAGAGGAATCAATCCCCAGCAGCTGGCTGGAGCTGGATGAACAGCAGATCGACTCAAACTGTCTGAGTTCGACCATTGGCGATATTTCAAAGCGTGGCTGGGTGCATCACATCCCCAGATTAATGATCTTGGGAAATATAGCCATGCAACGTGGTTACAATCCAAAACAGGTAAATGACTGGCTAGTTGACAATTTCGTAGATGGAACTCCTTGGGTGATGCCAGCGAACAGCATCGGCATGAGTCTTTACGCTGACGGCGGGATGATGTCCACTAAGCCCTATGCGGCTGGTGGAGCATACATAAACAAAATGACAAACTACTGCGGTTCCTGTCGATTTGACCCCAAGAAACGCGTTGGTGAAGATGCGTGTCCGGTGAATGCGGGCTACTGGTACTTTATTCACGCCCATCAGGAGAGGCTCATTGCCAACCCCAGGATCTCTCGCGCTGTATACGGCATGCGCAAACTATCGGATATTGATGAGCTCGTTACTCAGGAATCTCAAAGAAAAAGCCTTTGACCGGGCGAACACCTTCGGGTTAGAGTGAAAACACCTCATTAGGACGTAGGGGAAGACGTACCTGAGGAGGTGAGTATGGCAGTTGAACTGCGCCTGCTTGGCGTGCCTGCCAAGCACCTTTCAAAACTCTCTGATTTAGTACCTAAAAACCAGTGGAAAGTACAGCCATTGCTGCAGGGACAGTTCCAGGCAACTGTCGTCATTGATCAGGTTTCAGATGTTTCAAGCTTGGCCAGTAGGTTATTCAAACTGAGGGATATTCACTTCGAAATTGAGACCTTGGGCTCATCGAGTTCGGGGGAGCGGATAATGTGCGTGCCCGGACTCGGGATGAAGCGGCAAATAATCGATGAAATTGGGCGAGTCTTGGTTCCCGAAAATGAACTAGAAAACTTTGCCAAGGCACTCAGTGAGCAGCCAGCCAAGCACGCCAGCCTCTATCGAGAGCTGATGGGTTTCAGTCATCAAGACCGACTAGATCAATTGAAAATTGACACAGAGAGTGTCTCTCTGATTCCTAGAGTTGGTTAGCGAAAGGCCAGTACCGCGTTGTGACCACCGAAGCCGAAGCTGTTGCTTATGGCAATCTTTCCTTTGTCCAAGCTAGCTGCTGTTTTTGGAACATTCAGAGGAATATTGGAATCTTGGTTATCAAGGTTGATTGTTCCTGGGGCGGTTGATGATTTCAGGGCCATCAGGGTGAACACGGCTTCTATCGCTCCGGCTCCACCCAGAAGGTGACCGGTAGAGGCTTTAGTTGCACTAACAATGAGATTTTCGGTGTGATTGCCAAATACGCGTTTTAGAGCAGTGTATTCAGCTATGTCTCCTACGGGAGTAGAGGTTGCGTGGGCATTGACGTGCTGGACATCACTGGTTGATGCTTCAGCTTCTGCCAGTGCAGCAAGCATAGCTCTGGCAGCACCGTCCCCTTCGGGGTCAGGGGCAGTGATGTGATAGGCGTCACTTGTAACACTAGCTCCGACAATTTCCCCATAGATCTTTGCTCCTCGAGCAACAGCGCTGTCATAGTCTTCTAGCACCAACGCGGCAGCACCTTCACCCATTACAAAACCATCTCTGTCAGTGTCGTAAGGTCTTGATGCGCGGGCTGGATCGTCATTTCGCTTACTGAGCGCCTGCATGGCAGCAAAAGAGGCTATCGGCAGCGGGTGAATAGCAGCCTCTGCTCCACCAGCGATAGCGATGTCGGAGGCACCTGATTTGACCCTGTGGAATGCGTTAGCAATTGATTCATTTCCACTTGCACAGGCACTGACCGCTGTGTGAACACCAGCCTTTGCGCCAAAATGCATACCGACAGCCGCCGCCGGCCCATTTGGCATCAGCATTGGAACAGTCATCGGCATAACTCTTCTAGGTCCGCGTTCCTTGAGTGTCTCGAAGGCATCCAGCAGAGTCCAAACCCCTCCGATGCCAGTTGCGAAATCAACACTGAGTCGAAGCGGGTCAAACTCTGGTTGACCTGCGTCTGAGAATGCTTCACGTGCACTTATGAGAGCAAACTGGCTAGAAGGATCTAATCTCTTTGCCTCTTGAGGAGTAAGAACCTCAGAGGCAGGCACTTTTGCGGAGCCAGCAAAGGTCACGGGAAGTTCGTATTTGGAAACCCAATCTTGATTGAGGCTGGCAACGCCACTCTCGCCTCTGAGCAGGGCATTCCAGCTTTCCTCGGCGGTACCACCAAGGGGGGTGGTAGCACCGATTCCCGTGACTACTACTCTTCGCAAGTTAGCCCTGGGCTCCAACGATGAAGTCAACTGCGTCCTTCACTGTTACAAGGTTGGTGACTTCCTCGTCTGGGATCTTTACGTCAAACTTGTCCTCGGCATTTACAACGATTGTCATCATCGAAATTGAGTCGATGTCGAGGTCGTCGGTGAATGACTTCTCTGGCTGAACCAGATCGGCTGCAATGCCAGTTTCTTCATTTACCAGTTCTGCTAGACCTGCTAGTACCTCAGCTTCGGTGTGAGCCATTTTTTTCTCCTTTGAGTTGTTCGATTTATTTTAGGGGAGCACTACTACTTGAGCCGCATAGGCAAGCCCAGCGCCAAAACCAATTTGCAAAGCAAATCCACCAGATTCGATTCGCTTTTCCTCTAACAGGCGGTGCATGGCAAGTGGAATTGAGGCTGCCGATGTGTTTCCGGTGGTCTCTATGTCCCTTGCAATTACAACCGAATCAGGAAGTTCAAGTTGCTTGGCAAACTCGTCAATAATCCGCATGTTGGCCTGATGGGTAACTAGGGCAGATAGGTCATTTACAGTGATTCCTGCAACATCCAGAGCTTCTTTGGCGGCTTTTACCATTTCCCAAACTGCCCACCTAAACACAGTCCTGCCCTCCTGCACCAAAGTCGGCCAAGGGCCACCTTCTTTGAATTCGAGGATTGAGCCGGTCATTCCAACCTTGTCCCACTTGGTGCCATCACTGCCCCAAACACTTTGACTAATGCCGGGGGTGTCACTTGGGCCGACGATGGCCGCTCCTGCGCCGTCTCCGAGCAAAAAGCTAATTGTTCTATCTGTTGGATCAATGAAGTCTGAAAGCCTCTCAGCTCCAATTACGAGTGCATATTCACTCAGGCCTGATCGAATCATTGAATCCGCTTGTGCGATGCCATAGCAATATCCGGCGCAAGCTGCACTTATGTCATAGGCGGCCGCGTTCGGAATCCCTAGCTCTCCCGCAATAAGCGTTGCTGCAGAGGGGGTTGCGTAAGGAAACGAAATCGTTGAAACGATCACCAGGTCAATTTGTTCCGG
>CBFHOK010000004.1:8460-99947 GCA_965657575.1 Microbacteriaceae bacterium
CCCGGCAATTGCAGCAGCCGCAAACTCTCCAACGCTGTGGCCAGCCATTGCATCAAATCTACTAATGCCATCATCTCCGAAAACTGTTCTGACACTTGCAATGCTTGCCGAGACAATCAGTGGTTGAGTTACCGATGTCTGCGAGATTTCCTCTTGTGAGGCTTTTGTTCCAAGGTGAACTAAATCCAAACCTGTTATCAGTGAATGGGATTCGATTTGCCTTCTGAAGACATCGTTTACAAGCCACGGCTCAAGAAATCCGGGCTTCTGACTGCCTTGTCCCGGGAATATCAGATATTTCATGCCCATCAGGTTAGACCTTGTTGGGCCACCTGTGTTTGAACCCTGCCGAGCGAAAGTGCAATTCTCAGAGTGAACTGACCTCTAGAACTTAGTGGGTCAAGACCGAGCTGTTTGTGGATGGCGGCAAGCCTGTAGCGGACGGTGTTTGCGTGAACGAAGAGTTCTTCGGCGGTTCTTTCAATAGATCCATTGGTTTCGAAGAAAACCTGCAGTGTTTCTAGCAGTTGAGGATTGTCATTCTGAAGTGTTTGATAAACCTCTCGGATAAGCGCTCTTTGCGCCTCCACTTCTCCAATAACAGCCCTCTCTGCCAGATACTCCCTACTTCGAACCGCCCGTCGTCCAAGGTTTTGACCTCTAAGTACCTTCATTGCACCAAAGGCAGCCCTGGCACTCCTCCTTGCAAGATTTATGCTTTCAACCCTCGGACCCATGACAATCGGGCCTGGCTTTGCCACTGTTGCGAAATCCCCAGCAAGATCGAAGAGGTTTTCCCCAGTTGCGTTTTCTGAGGATCGGAATCCAGTTATCAGAATTAGGTTGTTTCCCTGTCTACCGATCAAAACGTCAGCAGATTTCACTCTTGCCAATTTTCGGTATTGGTCGAAATCTACTTCACCCTGAATCTCCCCAACCATCACAGCTATTGCACCATCGCCTCGCCAGCCGAGTGCACTTGCCCGGCTTGCAACCTCGGCATCACTTTCACCAGCTATAACCGCATCAATAATCAGTGCTTCTAGGCGGTCATCCCAAATGGTCCTTGACCGACTCGCGCGAGCGTAAATGTCAGCCGCGGCAAAGCTAGTCTCCTTGGCGAAAGCATCAATAAGCTGCTGGTAATCATCGCCGAGGGTCATTTGCAACTCGGCGGCAATTTCTCTCGTTACTTGCAGGGTCTCTTGTAGTGACACTGACCTTAGAAGCTCCTTCGGTGCTGATTCGAAAGCTTGTGAGGCAAGAAGCGTTGAATCTGCCTGATTTTCAAGAAGTAATTTGAAATAATTGAGACCGTTTTTGACAACCGTCATTACCGACTGTTTCCTGGTCTCGGGCATCTCCTTGAACCAATCAAGGTGCTCCTCAAGGCGCTTTTCAATTGACGCGGTTAGCGCCTCGGGTCTGAACCTGGGGTTAGGCGTCGCCACCAGCACTTCCACTTGTCCCAGCTCGAACATCGTCAAGTTTGAATTCATTCATCAATTCAAGCGCCATTCCCTTTTGAACCTTGCCCTGCTTTTCAAGCTCTAGCAGCGCTCTAGCCGCAATGGAAGGTCCGTCAATCTTGAAGTAGCGCCTTGCTGCTGGACGAGTATCACTGAAGCCGAAGCCTTCGGCTCCCAAGGTTGCGTAATCACCCGGTATCCACTGCCTGATCATGTCTGGGACCGCATGCATAAAGTCACTAACTCCAACAAAGGGCCCCTCAGCATGTTCCAGTTTTTGAGAAACGTATGCAGTTTTTGCTGGCTCATCGGGATTTAAGAAGTTGTGCTCGTCTGTTTGCAGACCGTCTTTGCGTAACTCTCCCCAGCTTGTCACAGACCAGACATCAGCACTGACTCCATAGGTTTGAAGAATTTGCTGCGCTTCTAGTGCCCAGGGGACGCTGACACCACTGGCTAGCAGCTGTGTTTTTATGCCCTCACCACCGGTACTGATTTTGTGCAAACCACGGATGATTCCTTCAATGTCAACCTCCTCTGGCTGAGCGGGTTGAAGCATTGGCTCGTTATAAACCGTGAGGTAATACATGACGTTGGGATCATCGTGCTCACCGCCATACATCCGTTCAATTCCAGATTTCACAATGTGTGAAATCTCGTATCCGTAGGCGGGGTCGTAGGCAACAACAGCTGGATTGGTGCTAGCCAGAACTAAAGAATGACCATCTGCGTGCTGCAGACCCTCACCGGTCAGAGTGGTTCTTCCAGCTGTTGCCCCAATCAGGAAGCCTCTCGCCATCTGGTCACCGGCTGCCCACAGGGCGTCTGCAGTTCTTTGGAATCCAAACATGGAGTAAAAGACATAGATAGGAATCATCGGTTGACCGTGAGTTGAATAGCTGGTTCCGGCTGCTGTGAATGCGGCAACTGAGCCCGCTTCGTTGATTCCAGGGTGGAGAATCTGACCACTTTCAGATTCCTTATAGGAGAGCAATAGCTCGCGATCTACCGATAGGTACTTCTGTCCAAAAGGGTTGTATATCTTGGCGGTGGGAAAAAACGCGTCCATCCCAAATGTTCTAGCCTCGTCGGGAATGATCGGGACAATTCTTTGTCCTGTGCCGTTGGCCTTTAGTAGATCCTTGAGCATTCGAACGAAGGCCATGGTGGTGGCAACCTCTTGGTTACCACTCCCTTTTCGAGGTGTTTCGTAGGCCTTGTCCTCTGGCAGTTCAAAGTGAACGTATTTGCTTCTTCTCTCGGGTAAGAAGCCACCTAGCTGCTTCCTACGCTCAAGCATGTACTGGATTTCTTCGCTGTCACTACCGGGGTTGTAGTACGGGGGCAGATAGGGGTCTGCCTCTAACTGCGCATCACTGATTGGAATGCGCATTTCGTCTCTAAAGTCCTTGAGATTCTCCAGGGACAGTTTCTTCATCTGGTGGGTTGCGTTTCGCGCCTCAAAACTCTTTCCGAGACCGTAGCCCTTCACCGTTTTGACGATGATGACAGTTGGTTGACCCTTGTGTTCGGTAGCAGCTTTATAAGCAGCATAAATCTTCTTATAATCATGCCCACCACGTTTCAGACCCCAAATCTGATCATCCGATAGGTCTTCAACAAGGGCACGGGTTCGGTGGTCTCTTCCAAAGAAGTTTTCCCTGATGAATCCACCGCTTTCCGCTTTATAGGTTTGGTAATCACCATCTGGGGTTTTATTCATAAGGTCCACTAGTGCACCGTCATGATCCTTATCCAGAAGCTTGTCCCACTCACGTCCCCAAATAACTTTGATTACATTCCAGCCAGCCCCTCTGAAGAAGCTCTCTAGCTCCTGGATGATCTTTCCATTTCCACGAACTGGTCCATCAAGTCTTTGTAGGTTGGCGTTAATTACGAAGTTGAGGTTGTCAAGACCCTCGTTGGCAGCAATTTGCAAGGCTCCACGTGACTCGACCTCATCCATTTCTCCATCACCCAAAAAGGCCCAAACCTGTTGGTCTGAGGGGTCTTTGAATCCTCGGTTTTCCAAGTATCGATTGAACTGGGCTTGATAGATGGCATTGATTGGTCCCAGACCCATCGACACTGTTGGAAATTGCCAAAAGTCTGGCAGAAGCCTTGGGTGCGGATAGGAGGGAAGCCCGCCGGCAAGGTGAGATTTCTCTTGACGGAATCCATCAAGTCGGTCAGCACTCAGCCTTCCCTCTAGAAACGCTCTAGCGTAAGGCCCGGGGGAGGCGTGACCCTGAACAAAAATTTGGTCTCCGCCCGATGGGTGATCTTGACCGCGGAAGAAGTGGTTGAAGCCGACTTCGTATAGAGAGGCAGATGAGGCGAACGTTGAAATGTGTCCACCAACGGCAATCTCTGGTCGTTGGGCTCTGTGAACCAAAACCGCAGAGTTCCAGCGCATCCAAGCGCGGTAGGTTCTCTCGATTTGCTCATCACCTGGGAATTCGGGTTCGTCTTCGGGGGAGATGGTGTTGATGTAGTCCGTGGTCGGAACCAGTGGAACGTTTAGTTGAAGTTCGTGTGAGCGCCTGAGCAGGTGCTGCATGATTTCTCGTGCTCTGCCTCGGCCTTTATTGTCACTCAGTGAATCAAGTGACTCCAGCCACTCTGAAGTTTCATTTGGATCTTTGTCTGGATGTGGAACAGCAAAGGCGTCCTGGTTGTTGAACGACATAGCCCCTCGGCTTTCAATCTCTTGTGGAGTAATTTTGAACAAAGACTACCCGCAACTGAACCTAGACTGCCAATTACAAGGAAAGGTTTTTCAAATGAGCATTCAAATCGGAGACAAAGCACCAAATTTCACCTTGCCGAACCAACACGGAGAGGAAATCGAACTCTCAAGCCTCAAAGGGACACCGGTTGTCCTGGCTTTCTACCCACTAAGCTTCTCGCCAACCTGCACCGACGAGCTTTGTGAACTGCGAGACGAGTTCGATATTTTTCAGGATTCAAACGCTCGTCTTTTTGGTATCAGCGTTGACAGTAAATTCACTCAGGCTGCTTTCAGCGAGGCGAAGAACTACCAGTTTGATCTGTTAGCTGACTTCAAGCCCCATGGTGAGGTTACGAAACTCTACGAAGCATGGCTTGAAGAAAAAGGTCATGGAACTCGGGCGACCTATGTTTTGGACAGCGAGGGAGTGGTCGTTGCCAAGTTTGTGACAAGCCCTGGAGAGATGCGCCCATTAGCGGATTACAAAAAAGCTTTGGAACTAGTTTCATAGTTTGGGCATTTTGTTGGTAGTATCGCCCGTGGGCCTTTAGCTCAGTTGGTAGAGCGCCACGTTTACACCGTGGATGTCATCGGTTCGAGCCCGGTAGGGCCCACGCATTGCAAAAGAGAGCGAGTATGACCAACTACTCCTTCGAACCTCCAGCCAAAAAGGCGATGGATGAAGCAGAGTTGAGCGAGCTCATTTCTGGTCTATCAGCCGATGAGTCTGGTATTGAAAAAGCAATGAATATCTTGCAAGAGCAGGAAGCTCTGCGCTCTCAGGATGAGAAAAATTTCCAAGAATGGCGTGAGTCGCTTCTTGTTGATGGTTCCGTTGAGGCACTGCGTGCAATTGAAAAGGTCACCGGTGAGGTTTTGGTAGAGCCAGAGGCAGAGCTAGATCCGGTTGTAAATTCTCCGGAATCGACTGCTACAGACGATCAGGCTAACGCGGAAGAATTCGAACAAGGTGAAGAACAAATCCAAAGCCCTCAAGCTGATCAAGAGCAAGATAGTGACGCTCAGCCAGCACCGGCTCAAGAGACCGAGGTGTCACAGGACCAGGAATCTGAGCAGACCACTGTTGAATCTGCAGTATCGGAGGGTAAAACTGCTGAGACGGAAATTGTTGATTCAGAGGCCATCGAGGAAACAGTTGTCGATAGTTTTGAAGAAGAAGTTCAAATATCCATCCAAGAGGATCAGGTCGAGGTTGAATACCGAACTGCCATAACGACCGTTTCTTCAATCGTCCCGCCAGCAGGCTCTTTCCAGCAAGCGGTTGTAGAGGGCGTTTTGTCCCGTCCAAGAAGGATTCGTCAGCACTTATCGAGCAAATTTGTGCTGGGGGTCTCGCTCGCAACTGCCATATTCTCAAGTTTGGTAATGATTGGCAGCGCCTACTTTGATGGCAGCCAATGGTCAAACTTGGGTGCTCTAGCTGGTGTTTTACTGGGCTTCGGACTGTTCGCACTGCACGGATTCCAAAAAACAGGTTTTATAAGTCTGGTTTCTCAAAGTCTTGGGAGATTTTCGCTTTATTGGCAACTGGCAGTTTTGGTCTCAGTGTCACTATTACTGGTCTCCGCTAGCAATTTATTCAGGGATAATTCGTTTTTTAGCAACCTCGACGTCCAACCCGCACGAATCTTTGAATACCTTCTCGATGAGGTCTCTCTGACGGTGATTTTTGCCGTTGCGCTTGCTGCGGTTCTGGCCTGGCAGCCGATGTTGAGATTTGGTCTTTTGCGATTACTTGCTCTTGTTGGCATTGGCTCTGTTGTGGTCATGCTTTCAGATATCTCTTCTAACGACACCTCTCTCGGAGACTGGCGGTATCAAGAGTTTCTACTCGGACTGGCGGTTGGATTGGTTTTGGTTGTATCTCTTTCGTTGGTTGCCCAACCAAATTTTGCATCCGATCACGAGAGACCGTCATGGGCGGTTGGTGAGTTTGTATCGCGCAAGAATAGAGCTGCCGTTCTGCACAGCGTTTTGTTTGTGTTGCTACCAGGTTTACTGGCTTTTGGTGTTCTGAGTTCATCCGAGCTTGGTAAATCAGAATGGACCCAAACCGGTCTGCTGGTCGCCGCCGGGGTAAGTATTTTTGTTTCACTGTTGGGTATTTTGAATAAGTCCAACATTTATCTAAAGCTCTCGTCGCTGATTCTGGTTTCAGCTGGGTTGATAGCGGGGGAGTATTTAACCAATGAAGCGGTTCAGGGTCTAGCGGTCATCGGTTTGGTCTTGCTTGCCTCACTTATCGGTTCCGCTCTGGTGATCCGATTTATTCTCAAAGAAATGAACTATCCATGGTTGATTATCCTTTCATCGACACTTGGACTAGTTGCAGGCTGGCTAATTGAGAACCCATTTGGGCTTTTGGATTTAGGATTTAGCGGGTATCAGGATCTGCAGGGAGCCGGTCTCGGTTACCTGGCAGCGTTGTCGTTAGCTGGGGTTGTGACACTTGCTGGTATCAGGAGAGCTAGGTCCAATGAAGACAGCTGAGTTTCTTTCCTGGGCCAATAAGACATGGCCAGAAAGCGAAGCTGAGGATTGGGATAACCCGGGGCTCATCACCGGTGATTTGTCCGCCGAGCACTCAAGGGTCTTATTAGCCGTAGATATCACCAACGACGTCTTGGACGAGGCAATAAAAAATGATTGCAGCTTGGTCGTTGCTCATCATCCGCTTTTGCTTGGCGGAGTTGATAGCTTGCGCGAAGATCTATTCAAGGGGCAGTTGCTTGCCAAGGCAATCAGAAACAATCTGACTTTGTTTGCAGCTCACACAAACGCAGACATAGTCTCCGGTGGCGTCAGTGACAGTCTGGCTAAGAAGCTTGGGATGACAGAAACTCATGCCATCGATGGCAATTCGGTCGGTCATGGCCGAGTCGGCAGAGTTAGGAAGCAAAGTCTTAGGGATTTGACGCAAAAAATAATTGAAGAGATTCCCTCAACCGCAAGGGGTGTCTCATTCATCGGAGATCTTGAAATGCAGATTGAGAGAGTTGCGCTGGTGGCAGGTTCTGGGATGAGCTTTGTGGATCAAGTATCTGCTGACGTATTCATCACCAGCGATGTGAAACACCATTCAGCATTAGATTTCAAGGAACAGGTGAGCCTCGGCGGACCAAAAGCTCTGATTGATATTTCTCACTTCGCCGCTGAGTCAGTCTGGCTTGAGGGACTCGCTATGCAAATCACCGATATAGGTTTAGAAGCGATTGTCAGTGAAATAAATACTGATCCTTGGGACGGAGTAATTAGATGAACCTAAGTGAATCGGACAGGGAACAGCTGATTGAACTTGCAAAGCTAGAGATGGAGCTTGGTAAGGTCAAAGGCCAATTCACAAAGCTTTCTTCCTCTGACCCAGCGGAGGACGTAAACAGTGAATTCTTGGCAATCAGTGAGAAGCTGAGCTCTTCAAGAGCTGAATACGAAGATTCTGAGCTGGAAGCAAAGCGCATTACGGAAGACCTAGAGCTTGTTGAAAAACGCATCGAAAGAGACAGGATGCTGATTGAGAATTCAAGTAATGCCAGCGAGCTGAGTGGTCTGCAGCATGAAATGGCCACCTTGGAAAGCCGCAAGAGCAATCTAGAGACCGAACTGTTGGAAAAAATGGAACAGCAGGAGTCCATCACGGCGGTAATTGATCAGTTGACTGAAAAAAAGCAATCTTTAAGAGAAAAACTGGCTGAGGTTGAGACCAGTCACTCAGCTGAATTGAGCGAGGCAAAGGCTCAATTGGCGCAATTGGAAGAAACCCGGTCAGAACTACTCGGCAGTCTTCCTGAAGCTGTATCGGAGGAGTATCAACGTAAGGCTAAGCGCGGTGTTCCGGTTGGAATGCTGCAGTCTGGTGCCTGTTCGGCATGCCATCTGAACCTTAATGCAACCGAACTGGCAGCGATCAGGGCCAAGCCTGCCGATGAACTTGTGAACTGTCCAGAGTGCCAGGCGATATTGATCCGATGAGTCTGATAATTCGCGCTGACGGTGCTAGTCGTGGGAATCCAGGTGAAGCTAGCTTTGGAGCTGTGCTGCTTGAAGGTGATAGGGAGATTGCCACTGCCAGCGCCCATCTTGGGGTCGCCACTAATAATTTTGCCGAGTACTCAGGAGTTATTGCTGGGCTGAAGCTAGCCATGCAACATGACACTGATGCTAAATACGTTGTCGAATTGGATAGCAAGTTGGTGGTTGAGCAACTTAATGGCAACTGGAAGGTAAAGTCCAAAGACCTGATGCCTCTGGTGGCGGAAGCTAGCAAGATTGCTAGCAAGTTGGATGTTGAGTTTCGTTGGATTCCGAGAGAAGAGAACAGCAGGGCAGATCAACTAGCAAACCAAGCATTGGATAGCCCGGTTGCAAAAGTGATTCCTGATCAGCCAGCCAGCATCAGAGCACCAAGGGTGTCCGCACCCGGAACCGAGTTGATATTTGTTCGCCACGGACACAGTGCTCACACCGAAAAGGGGCTGGTCGCAGGTGGCGATGGAGCCGATCCGGAGCTCAGTGACCTAGGGCTCAGAGAAGCAGACGCAACCGCTGATCTATTGGAATACCCGCCGAGTTCATGGGGCTTGGCGATGAAGGACCCAATAGTGGTTTCATCCACCATGCTAAGAACCAGACAAACTGCTGAAGCGATAGCCAGGAAGTTGAATGCCGAAACTGTCACTGATGAACGAATAAGGGAAATCTTCTTCGGCGAATGGAATGGTCTGAGTAATAGTGAGCTATTCAGCAAGGATCCCGAAACACTCTCATCTTGGCGAGGTTCTCTAAGTTTTCGACCACCAGGTGGCGAAAGCATTGAAGACCTAATTGCGAGAACATCAGAGTTTGTGAAAGAGGTTAGGGAGAATTACGCCAATAGGACTGTAATTATCGTTTCCCACATGATGCCTACCAGAGCGCTGACGTATCAGATAGTAGGCGGGGACCAGAGGTATTTATGGTCAACAAGCTTTGCTCCAGCCAGCGTTAGTGCGTTTAGGGTTTGGGGGAGTGAGCAGTATGAACTAATCACACTTAACTCTTGCGCTCATTTGCCAATCAAATAGGCTTTATTTGAAAGAGGTTGGCCAGACGGTCGCGACAATGTCGAGGAACGTCCGGGCTCCGCAGAGCACGGTGGTGGGTAACGCCCACCCGGGGTAACCCGCGAGCTAGTGCAACAGAAAGTAAACCGCCCGAAAGGGTAAGGGTGAAACGGTGGTGTAAGAGACCACCAGTGGGCGAGGTAACTCGTTCAGCTAGGTAAACCTCACCGGGAGCAAGGTCATGCAGAAGGCGTTTAAGGGCTGCTCGCTCAAGTCTTCGGGTAGACCGCTAGAGGCCATTGGTAACGATGGTCGGAGATAGATGGCCGTCACCTTAGGGGACAGAACCCGGCGTATCGGCCAACCTCTTTCAAAGTTTTTCAAACGCCTGTTCGGCGGCGCCTATGATTCCAGAGCTATTTCTGAAGTGAGCTGGAACAATTTCTGTGGCTATTTCGATTTTGTGTAGAAACAGCTCGTGATTTTTACTGACACCACCGCCGACTATGAATAGGTCTGGACTAAATAGCTTCTCCAACTCTTCGTAGTACCGCTGAAGTCTCTTCGCCCAACGATCGTAAGAGAGTTGGTAGCGCTCCTTAGCTCTGTAGGAGGCCACCTTCTCGTAGTCTTTGCCGCCTATCTCGATATGTCCAAGCTCTGTGTTGGGAACCAACTTGCCATCTATGAACACCGCACTTCCAATCCCAGTGCCGAGAGTGGTCATAATTGTCAGGCCCGGTTTATTTCTTCCAGCGCCGAAACGAACCTCAGCCAACCCGGCTGCGTCTGCATCGTTGATGACAACGACCTCCGCTCCAAGATGTGATTGGAATTTTTCCTGCGCATGATAGTCAATCCATTCGTTGGAGATATTTGCAGCTGACTTACTGATTCCGTTTTTCACAACCGCAGGAAGGCAAATACCAATTGGGCCAGAGGAATTCAGCTGCTGGTAAACCTCTTTGACAACATCGGCAATATCATCTGGCTTACCACCCTTTGGAGTTTCCAGCTTTATCCGCTCCGTTGTGAGTTCGCCGGTCTGGGTATCAACCGAGGCACCCTTTATGCCCGTTCCACCAATATCAATTCCAACTGCAACACTCATTGGGGCACCGTGAGTATCTCTGGTCCAGATTCGGTGATCAAGATAGTGTGTTCAAATTGGGCGGTAAAACTCTTATCCTCAGTTGTTACCGTCCAGTCGTCTTCCCACATATCCCAATTGGCACTACCCAGAGTCAGCATCGGCTCGATTGTGAAAACCATTCCTGGCTCGATCAACTCTTTGTACTGGTCGGTATCGTAGTGAGGGATTATCAGGCCTGTATGAAACGCTCTGCCAACGCCGTGGCCTGTGAATTCTTTGACCACACCATATCCAAATCTTTTTGCATAGGTTTCAATTGCACGACCAATGATGTTTACCTCACGGCCAGGCATTGAAGCCTTTATGCCCCTGTGTAAGGCTTGTTCAGTTCTTTCCACCAATTCCTGTACCTTTGGGTCAACCTGCCCGACGGTAACTGTTTTGTTGTTATCCCCGTGGAAGCCATCGATGTAGGCGGTTATGTCGATATTGACAATGTCACCCTCTTCGACAATTGTGTCATCAGGGATTCCGTGACAAATAACTTCGTTCAATGAGGTGCAGAGAGATTTAGGGAAACCTCTATACCCAAGCGTTGACGGATAGGCGTTGTGCTTGAGCAGGAACTCATGACCTATCTTGTCCAGCTGATCCGTTGTCACTCCAGGCTTGATCGCCTCACAAACTGTTTCAAGTGCTTGCGCGGCAATCTTTGAGGCGTGCCTTATTTTTTTGATTTCATCGAGAGCATATTTGTCTCCGAGTGTGTTTTTTGAAGGAGACGCCTTACCCACATACTCAGGCCTCGGTATTGATTTTGGTACCTCGAGCTTTGGCGATATTTTTCCTGGAACCAGATGTCCCTGAGCTGTTCTAGGCATGCTGTCCAGCTTAGAACCAGGAATCGAATATAGACTCCCAACATGGCGAAAAAGTACTGGTTCAACACAAAAACCAAGCAAGTTGAGTTCGGAAGAAAGTCCTTGTCTCTTTATCGTTTAGGTCCTTATGAGACTGAAGGCGAGGCATTGAATGCCGAGCGAGACATCAGCGAAAAAGGAAAAAAGCTTATTGAGGAAGATCAGTCAAATGAGTTTTCTGCTGATGGGAAAGAGCGAGATTGAACGTCAGCTATGTAATCAGCGGTTGCCTTTTCTAAGGTGCCTCTCATATTGGTGTAAGTCTTGACAAACTTTGGTACCCGCTCGCTAAGACCAGCAAAATCCTGCCAAACAAGTATTTGTCCATCAGTCTGATTTCCAGCACCAATTCCAATGGTCGGAACGGTAATTGAATCGGTTATATCTTTAGCGAGTTCGCCTGGGACCATCTCAAGAACAATTGAAAACACTCCAGCATCTTGAAGCTCCAGGGCCTGCTTTTTGATTAGCTCGGATTCAGCCCCTCTTCCTTGCACCTTAAATCCACCCATTTGATTGACAGATTGCGGCGTGAAGCCAAGATGGCCCATAACAGGAATGCCATTTTCTACTAGTAGTCGAATTGACTCAACTCTGTTTGTCCCGCCCTCAAGTTTGACCGCATCCGCACCGGTTTGCTTCATGACCTCAATTGAGTTTTCCAATGCTTGCTCCGGTGAGACTTCGTAGCTGCCGAAAGGCATGTCAATAACCACCAGAGCATTCTTTGCCGAGGCACTGACAGCTCCACCAAAGCTAATCATTTCTTGGAGGGTGATTGGAAGAGTTGTTGGCTTTCCTAGAACAGTGTTGGCGGCTGAGTCGCCGACCAAGATTAGATCAATGCCAGCCTCATCGAAAATACGCGCGGTCATAGAGTCGTAGCTTGTCAAGCACGTAATTGGTCTTTTGCTTTTCAGTGACTTGATAGTCTCGGTCCTGATTTTCATAGATATCCGTTCGCAATCGGTAAGCGTCTTCCTCTGCCAAAACTGACCTTGGAGATTCTTGGCCCAATCGCCCCTTGGGCACGTTTCCACTCGGCATTTTTGAGCTTGCTAGCAACATCTTTGGCAAGGGTTTGAGAGTAGCCGAGGTCAATCAAATCCTGAATCGATCCGTGATTCTCAATTAGCACCCTCAGCATGGAGTCCAAAACCCCATAGTCAGGCAATGACTGTTGGTCATGCTGATCTTCCCTGAGTTCTGCGGTAGGAGCTTTGGTTATAGAACTTGCAGGTATTACTGGTGTGAGCGTGTTTCTGAAATTAGCAAGTTCATAGACCTCAGTTTTGTATACGTCTTTGAGAGGTGCAAAGCCACCGGCACTGTCACCATAAATCGTTGAGTAGCCAACTGCGATTTCGGATTTGTTTCCAGTGGAAAGAAGAAGTCGACCAGAGTTGTTGCTGTCCGCCATTAATATCAATGCTCTGATTCTTGACTGGATGTTTTCGTCGGCCAGATCACTGAGCTTGAGTTGGCTTTTGAATTCCGCATGCAAAGACTTGATTTCCTGAACTTCCAATTCAATGCCGAGGTTTTTGGCAAGCTCCACAGCATCCAGCATCGAGGAATCGGAACTGTAAACACTAGGCATCGCAATGCCCTTGACTTTCTGCGAACCGATAGCGTCAACAGCCAGTGCGGCACAGACCGCCGAATCAATTCCACCGCTGAGACCCAGGACAATCCCCGGTATGTTGTTCTTCTCAATGTAATCCTTTAGTCCCATAACTAAGGCATCCCATGTCCTGGCGTTCTGATCTGGAAGGGGCAAAAGGTCCGCATCTGAGATTAGGCTCAGAACCTTTGTTTCCTCTTTGAATAACCCCAGTCGACCAAGCTCAACTCCATCGGGGCTCAATAAGAAGCTGTCGCCATCGAATACGAGGTCATCTTGCCCACCAACGAGATTTGAATAGACAATTCCAACTCCTTGATTTTTCGAAACACCACTTGCAATCTCTCTGCGAAGTTCATTTTTTCTTTGTTCGAATGGTGAGCCGTTGAGTACCAGGCATATGTCAGCGTTGCCCTTCAGGTTCTCAACTGGTCCTTGTGGGCGCCACATATCTTCACAAATCAATACCGCTAGCCGGGTGTTGCCGATATTGAAGTGAAAACTGTGCTCACCTGGTGCAAAGTTTCGCCATTCGTCAAAGACCGTGTAGTTAGGCAGGTGGCGTTTGTCATAGATGCCCAATAGCTCGCCATTTTTGATTATGGCCGCTGAGTTGTGAGCAATTGCCCAATCGTTGATGTGCTGTTTTGCAAAACGTGGATAACCAATCACTATGTGCAAGTTTGGGAAAGCTGTGGATTTCTCAACCAATTCAGTGACAGCCTCTTCGCTTGCGCGCAGAAAGTCACTCCTAAGGGCGAGGTCGCCGATTGGATATCCACTGAGTGCCAGTTCGCCAAACAGCACGACATCAGCGTCTTGGCTGGTGGCTTCCTGGCAGGCTGACAAAACCTTGGTCAGATTGAATTCAATCTCCCCAACTCTTGGGTTTATTTGGCCGATGGCAATGCGTATGTTCTGCACATACATTAGCCTAGTAACTGCTTAGGAGGCGCAATGGAGAAGCAGCAAGAATTTGTATTAAGAACCATCGAAGAGCGCGGTGTTAAATTCATCAGACTTTGGTTTACTGATGTTGCAGGTTCCTTGAAATCTGTGGCTGTTGCTCCAGCCGAAATAGAAGGTGCGTTTGAGGAGGGTATTGGTTTCGATGGCTCCAGTATTGAGGGCTTAAGTCGAAACAGCGAAGCTGACATGCTTGCCGTCCCAGACCCCACCACTTTCCAGATTCTTCCATGGCGGGGATCAGTTGACTCAACCGCAAGGATGTTTTGCGATATAGCTAACCCCGATGGAACACCCGCAAGCAGTGATCCCAGGAATGTTCTCAGAAGGGCAATGGATAAAGCTCGGGACATGGGCTTCAATTTCTACATCCATCCAGAGATTGAATTTTATCTTTTGAAATCTTCAGAACTGGGGGCAGATGGTTTCCCAGTGCCTGTTGATAACGCAGGATACTTCGACAATGTCCCAGGTGGAACGGCCCACGACTTCAGAAGGTCGGCAGTGACCATGCTAGAAAACATGGGTATCTCAGTTGAGTTTAGTCACCACGAAGGTGGTGCTGGACAGAACGAGATTGACCTACGCTACGCAGATGCACTGACTATGGCTGACAACATCATGACCTTCAGAGCTGTAATCAAAGAGGTCGCTATCGAGCAGGGCGTTTATGCGACATTTATGCCGAAGCCTTTTAATGAGCAGCCTGGAAGCGGAATGCACACCCATATGTCTCTGTTCGAAGGCGATCAGAACGCCTTCTTTGATGCAGGCGCACAATATCAGCTCTCAAAAACGGCTAGAAGGTTTATGGCGGGAGTTCTCAAACACGCTCCCGAAATTACGGCCGTTACCAATCAGTTTGTAAATTCATATAAGCGTCTCTGGGCCGGGGGAGAAGCACCGAGCCACGTCGCGTGGGGACACAACAACCGATCAGCACTGTTGAGGGTTCCACTGCACAAGCCAGGAAAGAGCCAGTCCACTCGTTTGGAATACAGAGCAATCGACAGCGCCGCAAACCCATACCTTGCCTATGCATTGATTCTGGGTGCCGGTCTGAAAGGCATAGAGAATCAGTATGACCTTCCAGATGAAACCTTGGATGACGTTTGGACCCTGAGTGAGAACGAACGCAAGGCTTTGGGAATTGAAGGCCTCCCACAATCTCTAAACCAGGCAATAGCAAGACTTGAAGAGAGCGAATTGGCCGCCGAAGTTCTTGGCGAGAGTGTGTTCGACTTTGTTTTGCGAAACAAAAAGCGCGAATGGGCTGATTACAGAGCGCAGGTAACACCATTTGAGCTCAGGCAAAATCTTCTGAATTTGTAAATGACCGAAAGACAGGCATCGCTATCCGATTTAGCTCGCTTGGGCTTTAAGGATCTTTCAATTGCGCTTGAAAACCTAAACAAATTAGTAGAGCGAATTGGAGATAGTGCCTATCCCTCGACTCACTACCTGTCTCTGAGTTCAGATCCTGACTCTTCTCTGAGGTTCAGTGTTGAGATGGCTGAACTAGAGCCAAAGATCCTAAAGCGGATACTGAGCTCTGAATCATCAGCTACCGCATATTTCAAATCAACCGGGATAAGTGAGGGAGTCCAAGAGATACTTCGACGGATGCCTGAGTATCTTGATGTTTACACTCAAAAGACTTATGAGCTGACTCTGGATGTAATGACGGCGGGCTTATCAAAGGCCAATGATCAAGATGAGCTTAGAAGGATTTACCGACATCATCTTCTGACCATTATTGCCTTCGACGTTTCTTTCGAACCCACAGACGTTTTCGACCGTGTTTCTGCAATGCTTGCAGACCTAGCATCCGCTACTTTACAACGAGCGTTTGAGATCGCTTGTGATGAACAAGGTCAGTCATATGACTTCCCGCTGTCTGTAATTGCCATGGGCAAGACCGGTGGCAGAGAGTTGAACTATGTGAGTGATGTCGATGTTGTGTTCGCTGCAAGCGATGAACTTGATGATTCACAAATGCAGATAGCCACAAAAATCGCAAACCGATTGATGCGCGTCATTGACTCAACCTCTGCCGAACCTGCGCTTTGGGAAGTGGACCCAAACCTGAGGCCCGAAGGCAAAGATGGTGCCATGGTCAGACGAATAAAGTCTCACCTTAGCTACTACCAAAAATGGGCAAAGAACTGGGAATTTCAAGCCCTAATCAAGGCGAGACACGTGGCGGGGAATAAAGAGGTTGGAGAGAGTTACGAGCAATCTATAGGTTCACTTGCTTGGGATTCGATTGATAGTTCAAGAGTTGTCGATGAACTTAGAAGAATGCGCAAACGGGTTTTGGACAATCTCCCAAAGGATCACCTGGAGACAAATATCAAACTGGGCCACGGTGGTCTGAGAGATGTGGAATTCACGGTTCAGCTTTTGCAATTGGTACATGGTCGAGTGGATGAATCAGTTCGGGAAAGAAACACGCTTAGGGCGATAGAGTCTCTAACAGAGGCCAGCTACTTGGGTCGACGTGATGCTCAATCCTTTAGTTCCAACTATCGATTCTTGAGATCAGTCGAGCACCGTTTACAACTGCGATCACTTAAGAGAACTCATCTGCTCCCAGATTCGTCAAACCAACGCGAATTAGCAAGGGCAATGGATCCCAGCAGGGATCCTCAGGAATTTAGCAGAACACTGGCGGAGAGCAAAAGGACTGTCAGGGAGATGCATGAGAGTGTTTTCTTCAGACCACTTTTGAACTCGGTAGCCGAGCTTGATGCTGATGACTTCTTACTTCAGGAATCAGATACTCAAAATCGGTTAGTCGCCCTTGGCTTCTCTGATCCGAAGGCTGCTCTTGGACACATCCAGGCTCTAACGAGAGGCGTATCGAGAAGGGCAAGCATCCAAAGGCAATTGCTTCCAGTGATGCTCAGATGGCTCTCAGAGGGCGATAACCCAGATAAGGCGCTAATTGCTTTTAGGCGGCTCAGCGAGGACCTGGGAGATTCCCACTGGTTTTTAGGGATGCTTCGCGACTCATCCGGAGCTGCTGAGAATCTATGCAACCTACTTAGCTACAGCCAACTAGCTAGCTCTTTGCTTGAGAGAAACCCGCAAGCCACCGCTTGGTTAGCGGAACCAAATCAAAGAAAACCAAGAAGCAAAAACGGCATTCAAATAGAGGCGGATGCAGTTTTTGATCGCCATGATGACAAAGACAAACGCCTCAGAGGAATACACAGACTGAGGCGAAAAGAGTCTTTGCGTTTGGCAATGGGGAGTATTTTTGGTGATTCGACACTTACTGAGCAACAGAACGGACTCAGTGATATTTATGAGATTTACCTAGAAAACATCGCTCGAGAAGTCCTGGCCGATTTTAATCTAGATTTGGGCATCATTGCTATGGGCAGGTTTGGCGGCAGGGAGCTGGGTTTTGGAAGTGATGCCGACGTTGTATTCGTCTATTTGGGGGATGAGTCTCAGGCGCGAGACGCCGAGCGAGCAGTGAATGCCATTCGAGTGGCAACTAAAGATGCCGTCTTGGAATTTGAGCTTGACTTGGATTTGCGCCCAGAAGGCAAAAAGGGACCGATTGTTAGGTCTATGAAAAGCTACAAGGCCTATTACGAGAAATGGGGAGAAATCTGGGAAGCCCAAGCACTCTTGCGCTCAAGGCCGATTTTTGGCTCGGACAGTCTTACACAGCAGTTTTCACAGATGGCAGATGTATTCCGCTACCCGAAGCAGATATCTGATTCGGAGATAAGGGAAATCAGAAGGATCAAGGCCCGAGTGGAATCTGAAAGGCTGCCAATGGGTGCGGATCCAGCTAGACACCTCAAGCTTGGCCGGGGATCGATAAGTGATGTCGAATGGTTGGTGCAGCTGTATCAGCTGAGGTTTGGAAACGAATACGAGAGCATTCAAACTCCGTTTACTCTCACAGCACTTTCCGAGATGAGCAAGGTCGGACTAATTTCGAATGAAGACTCAAATATTTTGCAAAACTCCTGGAACATGGCGAGCGCTATTCGTTCTGGAATCGTCTTAGCAACCTCAAAAAGAAACGACACTCTGCCCAGTGACCACAGAGTTCTGGAATCCGTTCGACAGTTGATCCACCTCCCAGAAATTGAATCGGGTGCTGATTTAGAGCAGGCCTATCTTTCTTCCAGCCGAAAGGCAAGAGCAGTGTTTGAGAGATTGTTCTTCTCATAAAAAAACCGCCTCCGAAGAGGCGGTTTTTTGTGATTTGTTTAGACTCCGTAGTAAAGCTCGAACTCATATGGGTGAGGTCGGGCTGCAAGCTCCTGAATTTCATTCACTCGCTTGTACTCAATCCAAGTCTCAATTAGCTCCTTGGAGAACACGCCACCTTCTGTGAGGTACTCGTGGTCATCCTCAAGAGCCTCTAAGACTCTGTCAAGGCTGGTTGGAACCTGTGGGATGTTCTTTGCTTCCTCTGGAGGTAGCTCGTATAGATCCTTGTCTACTGGCTCGTGTGGCTCAATGCGGTTTTTGATTCCATCGATTCCAGCCATCAACATAGCGGCGAATGCCAAGTATGGAGAACCTGAGCTATCGGGTGCACGGAATTCGATACGCTTTGCCTTCGGGTTTGTTCCGGTTAGCGGGATACGAATCGCGGCTGAACGGTTTCCGGCTGAGTAAACAAGGTTTACTGGTGCCTCGAAGCCCTTCACCAGACGGTGATAGCTGTTCGCACTTGGGTTTGTGAAGGCAAGTAGTGATGGTGCGTGACGCAGGATTCCACCGATGTACCAGCGGGCAATGTCGCTTAGCCCACCGTATCCACTCTCATCATAGAAAAGTGGCTCGCCGTTTTTCCAAAGTGACTGGTGAACGTGCATTCCAGATCCGTTGTCGTTATACATTGGCTTCGGCATGAAAGTTGCTGTCTTTCCATACTGGCTTGCAACGTTTTTGACGATGTACTTGAACTTCAAGAGATCATCGGCTGCTTTTACCAGGGTGTCGAACCTGTAGTTGATTTCAGACTGACCAGCTGTTCCTACCTCGTGGTGGCTTCGCTCAACGTGCAGGCCTGCTTCTTCAAGTTCCAAAACAATCGCATCACGGATGTCGGCTAGGTGGTCAACAGGGGAAACCGGGAAGTATCCAGCCTTGTGAGGGGTCTTGTGACCTAAGTTTCCACCCTCTTCGTTCTTTGCTGAGTTCCATGGGCCCTCAATGCTGTCAACCTCGTAGTAGCTGATGTGTGGCTGAACTGTGTGACGAACTGAGTCGAAAATGAAGAACTCTGCCTCCGGTGCAAAGAATGCGGTGTCTGCAATACCGGTGGTTGCCAGGTACGCTTCAGCCTTCTTTGCAATCTGGCGAGGGTCGCGGGTGTAAATCTCACCGTTACGTGGGTTGTAGATATCGAAGGTGATGATCAGAGTTTTTTCAATTCTGAATGGATCTAGATACGCAGTCGTAACATCTGGGATCAGCTGCATGTCTGACTCGTGGATGTCTGCGAAACCGCGGATTGATGAACCATCAAAGAGCTGTCCGTTTACGAAGAAGTCTTCGTCTACCGCTTTGGCGGGAAGGTTGAAGTGTTGCTGCACGCCGGGCAGGTCGCTGAACCTAACATCGACGAATTTGACATCCTCTTCTTGGATGTATTTCATTACTTCAGAGGCGCTGCTAAACATACTTATCCTTTCAAGTCAGCACTGCTGTTTAGGACAAAGGTAGCGGGTTAATGTTTCAGCTATGTAAAAACTACATTTTTCTTGATGGGCGGAAATTCATTGGGTCTATACCCTTTGGAATAGGCATTGTGTTACCAAGTGCCTCTAATCGCTTGGCAACAATACGAATTTCACCTCTTGAAAGTTCTTTTTTGCCTGATTTCACTGCCTTCATCATCTTGTGAAGTCTCACCTGGTCACTGTTTGTTCCTACTAGGATGCGCTTGATGTGAACATTTGGCACCGCTCGATGAATCTTTCGTGTCTCGTCATCAAAAAGTTTCTTGAGCTTAGATGGGTCGCCTTCGCCAACGAGATTGACGCCGGTTTTCCCAATCACTCGGTATACAGCATCTCTAGTTCTCGCGTTCACTTGAACTGGTTGAGCCGCTCCTGTCCAGCTGCCCCTCAGTGATGATTGAATGACAGCACCCACTGCTCCCGATTGACCTTCTATCTGGGCAAATGCAGCCTGTTCGGCCTTCCGAGACATGATTACCATGGCAAGCAAGACAGCAGTCAGCGTAGAGCTGACTACCCACAGACCTATCAGCCACGGGTTTCCCTGGGATGAAAACAAGCCAATGCTAAACACTCCAACACCAGCAAGGAGACCAACACCAAGTGCGATCCATACTGATGAGGGGTCTGCCTTTGCGGTTACCTTATAGGCGCGCCAAAGTTGTTTCAGTCTTCCTGGTTGCTTATCTTTTTTTGCCATTGGGTCAGTTTACTAAACCGCTTGCGCGAATCCCTCGTTGGCCTTATCGGCAAGGTGTTGCAGGTCCGATGGAATCTCTCTTCCAAGTCTCTGCATAGTTTGCGCCCAGAGCCTTCCGGCGCGATAACTGGAACGAACAAGTGGCCCACTCATCACGCCGTGATAGCCGATTTCCAAGGCTTCATCTTTTAGTTCAACAAATTCTTGAGGCTTAACCCACCTGTCAACGGGCAAGTGCCTGGGGGATGGACGCAAATACTGTGTAATTGTGATGATGTCACAACCGGCGTTGTTCAGGTCTCTCAGTGCCTCGCTAATCTCTTCTCTGGTTTCTCCCATCCCGAGAATTAGATTTGATTTGGTAATCATGCCCGCGTCTTTTGCCATCGAGATGACATCCATTGATCGCTGATAGTTGAAGGCGGGACGAATTCTCTTGAAAATCCTTGGAACGGTTTCCACGTTGTGAGCAAATACCTCGGGCTCAGCATCGAAGATTCTTTGCAGGAGCATTTCTTTTCCAGTGAAATCTGGAACCAAGATTTCAACACCTGTGCCGGGGGATTTCTTATGAATTTGCCGAATCGTTTGTGCGTACAGCCACGCACCCTCGTCAGGCAAATCGTCTCTGGCAACACCGGTGACAGTGGCGTAACGCAATTCCATCTCTTTCACACTGATGGCAACGCGCCTTGGTTCATCCGCGTCAAAGGCTGCCGGCTTTCCGGTGTCAATTTGGCAGAAATCACAGCGTCTAGTGCATTGCGAGCCACCAATCAAAAATGTTGCCTCGCGGTCTTCCCAGCATTCAAAGATGTTTGGGCAGCCAGCCTCTTGGCAAACAGTGTGCAGATTTTTATCCTGAACCAGGTTGTGCATCGCCTTGTATTCTGGGCCCATCTTGGCAGTGGTTTTGATCCACTCCGGCTTTCTTTCAATGGGGGTTTGGGAGTTCTTTACTTCTAAGCGAAGAAGCTTTCTCTCACCTTGCTGGTTCATATTCACCTATCTTTCCCATCAATCTCATCACACTTTCGGCAACATCTGTTAATTCGACTTCCGTGCCTAGGACTTTAGTCATTGTTGTCACCCCAGCATCCTCTATTCCGCAGGGGATAAATTTTTCATAGGGGTCAAGCGAGTTACTCACGTTTAGAGCAAAGCCATGCATTGTTACCTTTTCGCTCACACGAATACCAATTGCGGCAATTTTTTCATCGCCTGACTCGCCTTCAACCCAAACACCACTTCTGCCTTCTACTGTTTTTCCGTCAATGCCGAATTCGGCAATAGTTTGAATCAGCAGAGACTCTAGCCATCTGACATATCCAACGACGTCAATGGGTTGCGGAAGTTTCATTATTGGGTAACCAATAAGCTGCCCTGGTCCGTGCCAGGTAATTTTACCTCCGCGGTTGGTTTGAATTACCTCGGTTCCGTCGTTGGGCAACTCATGTTCTTCGCTCCTCTTGCCAGCGGTGAAAACAGGGGAGTGCTGAAGCAGAATTACCGTATCGTCAATCTCATGGGAGGCAACTTTAGGATGAATTTCGTATTGAACATCCAGCCCCTCCAGGTAAGAGATCGGGCCTCGATCCAAGAGGTTCAAAAAAGCAGGCATTAGCTATTTCCCACCCTTATCAACAATCTTGATATTGGTCTTCAATTTCGCTCCGAACCTAATCTAACCTGCCGTTATGAAACTGCACTTTCTTACCCGAGGACTATGTCTCGAGCTGAAAAGACGTTATTACCCAATTTATCCAGCTTGGACAACCTATATTCAGCTAACAAACGCCATCCCGAGGATGAGTGTGAAAGGTCGCATATATTTTGAGAAGTTACCCAAAGTGGACACCTTCCCGAAACAGTTTTACAACCCAGCAGAGGGTTGGCTAGATTCCTAGCTGCGCCTCGAACTCGCCCGCCTCAAGCCTTTGTTTGACAGCCGTCAAGTACCTTGCCGCGTCTGCTCCATCGATGTTTCGGTGGTCGTAGCTCAGGGCAAGATAGACCATGCTTCTGATTGCAATCACATCCGAACCATCTGCGGATTGCATCACCACTGGACGCTTGGTGACGATCCCTGTTCCCAGAATTGCACTCTGCGGCATGAATACAACTGGAGTGTCAAACAAAGCTCCTCTTGAACCTGTGTTGGTGAGTGTGAATGTCCCACCAGAGAGCTCATCAGGGGTTAGCTGGTTGTTTCGTGTTCGCTCAGCAAGGTTGGAAATCTGCTTTGCAGTCTCGGCAATTGATAATTCAGATGCGTTTCTGATTACAGGTGTCAAAAGACCACGGTCAGTGTCCACTGCGAATGAAATATTCTCAGTTGGGTGATAGACGATGGATTCACCCTCAATGGTTGAATTTATCTTTGGGTGAGCCTTGAGTGCCTCAGCGGCTGCCAGGTTGAAAAACGGCATGAAGGACAGTTTCACACCGGTCTTGGCAATGAAATCAGGCTGAATACTTTTTCTCAGCTCGGCAATTTTTGTGACATCAACTTCGACAACACTGGTTAGCTGAGCTGAACTCTGCATGGACTCTACGGCTTTTGACGCCAAGACCTTGCGCAGTCGAGACATCTGCTCGGTTGTTCCTCGTAGTGGACTGATCTCAACTTCCGCAGGCGCAGAGTTTGCTGCAGGTGTCGATGTTGGCGAAGTTACCGAAGCGGAAGATTTGATTAGAGCTTCAACATCTTCTTTGCGGATTCGTCCACCAATTCCTGTTCCAGTGACTCTGGAAAGGTCAACTCCGTTGTCCTTCGCTAGCTTTCTGACAATCGGTGTTACGTAGCTTGGATCTGATTCCGAAGCGGAAGATTCAGCAGCAGCGACCGGGGCTTGTGGGGAAGCGGGGGGTGCTGGAGGAGCGGGAGCTTCAGCGACCGGCGCAGGTGTAGCCACGGGTGCGGGAGGCGCCACAGGAGCTGCAGGTTCTGCTGGCGCTGCCACAGCTGGAGCAGGTTCAGGAATTGCTTCAGCTGCAGGTGCCTCTTCGGCCGGTGCCGCGGCTGGCTGTTCAGCTGGAGCAGCAGGCGTTGAATCCGCAACCGAACCCTCGCCAATGATTGCCAAAACGGCGCCAACCTCAACTGTCTCGTCTTCCTGAGCCCTGATTTCTTGCAGCACGCCTGCGACTGGGGACGGAATCTCCGTGTCAACCTTGTCGGTGCTAACTTCGACCAGTGGTTCGTCAACCGCAACGGTGTCGCCTACATTTTTTAGCCAACGAGTGATCGTTCCCTCGGTGACTGACTCACCTAATGCTGGCAGTTGTACTTCGCTCATCAATGTCTCCTATGCGTGGGCGTGAAGTGGTTTTCCGGCGAGCGCCAGGTGCGCTTCACCTAATGATTCATTCATGGTCGGGTGGGCGTGCACCAGAGGAGCAACATCTTCGGGGTGTGCTTCCCAGTTGACGATAAGTTGCGCCTCGCCGATCTGCTCTCCAGCTCTGGAGCCAATCATGTGGAAACCAACTACTGGTCCATTTACTTGTCGAATGAGCTTGATCACTCCAGCTGTGCCGAGAATCTGACTCTTACCGTTACCGGCAAGGTTGTATTCGTAGGTGGAGATTGATTCAGCTCCAAATTTCTCCTTGGCTTGCTCCTCGGTCAATCCAACCGAACCAATCTCTGGTTCACAGTAGGTAACCCGGGGAATACCCATTTCGTCGATTACCTGAGGCCTCAGACCCGCAATTTCCTCTGCGACAAAGATTCCCTGCTGGAAACCTCTGTGGGCCAGCTGCAGTCCTGGCACAATGTCACCAACCGCGTAAACACCGTCAACGCTGGTCATCAGTCGCTCATTGGTTGTCACCCAACCGCGCTCCATGTTGACACCCTGCTCTTCGTAGCCAAATCCAGTGGCGTTAGGTGCTCTACCGACCGCAACCAGCATGATGTCAGCCTGAATGCTTTCACCACTCTCGAGTGAAATATCAACACCTGCGTCAGACTGCGTGACACCGGAGAACCTTGCTCCAAGCTTGAGGTCAATCCCACGCTTTTTATAAGCCTTTTCTAGCTGCTTGCTCATGGAGGGGTCTTCGTTTGGAACTAGTCGATCCAGTCCTTCAATGATGACTACCTCGCTACCAAAGCTTCTCCAAACACTCGCGAATTCAACTCCAATGACACCGCCACCCAAGACGGCAACCTTGTTTGGAATCCAGTCCATCTGCAAAGCCTGGTCACTGGTAATTACTCGTCCACCGATTTCCAGGCCGGGAAGAGACTTAGAAACGCTGCCAGTTGCCAAGATAACGTTTTTGCCGGTGTAAACCTCTGCACCAACTGTTACAGACTTGGGTCCGGTAAGTCTTCCCTCACCCTCAACCATGGTCACTTTTTTGGCCTTGATCAATCCGCTGAGGCCTTTGTATAAGCGATCTACGATGGAATCCCGGTAGTTGTTCACGGCAGTCATGTCGATACCCTGGAATTCAGCGTGAACTCCAAAGTTCTCGCTCTCGCGTGTCACATCAGCGACTTCAGCTGCATGCAAAAGAGCTTTCGTTGGAATGCATCCACGGTGCAAACATGTGCCACCGAGTTTGTCTTTTTCAACTAAAGCTACATTCATGCCCAGCTGGGCTGCTCTTAGGGCTGCGGAGTATCCTCCGGATCCACCACCAAGGATTACTAGGTCAAAATTGTGTTCTGCCAACGATTCTCCAGATTGAGTTTGTTTATTTTGTTCCAGCTTACTCCTGATTATCAATATCCATAATCAGCTGAACCAAAGTTCTCACCATCACCCCAGTCGCACCCTTTGGGTTGTGGTCGTAGGCGGCTGCTGCGTTGTTGGCAGCTCCGGCAATGTCCAGGTGAACCCAAGGTATTTTGCTTCCCTCTCGCTCACCTATAAAGGACGCCAAAAACTGTCCCGCTATCAGCATCCCACCAGCGCGGTTACCAATTTTTACGTTCATCAGGTCAGCAATGTCGCTCTCAAGCAATTCAGCCAACTCTTCCGGAAGGGGCATGTGCCACACCTGTTCACCAGCAGAGTTTGCCGAAGCGAGCACGCTTTCTATGGCTTGCGAGTCACCCATTGCACCAACGTATCTATTACCAAGCGCGATCACCGCTGCACCGGTCAATGTCGCTACGTCCACTATCAAATCTGGCTCTTGCTCACTCGCAAGAGACAATCCATCAGCCAAAACCAGTCTGCCCTCGGCATCTGTGTTTAGCACCTCGACGGTCTTACCGTTTCGAATGGTGATTACATCACCAGGGCGAGTTGCATTGCCGCTGGGCATGTTCTCAGCCAGGCATAGATAAGCTGTCACATCCGTGCTGGTTTCCAGTTGGCTGAGTATCTGCATGACTCCCATAACTGTGGCTGCCCCCGCCATGTCGTATTTCATGCCGACCATGCCCTCGGCTGGCTTCAAACTCAATCCACCGGTGTCGAAGGTTATGCCCTTGCCGACCAGTGCTACTTTCTTTCCGTTACCTTTTTTGTGGATCTTCACCAACCTGGGTGGTCGAGCACTACCCTGGCCCACAGAGAGGATTCCACCACAACGCTCCTCAACTAACTTTTGCTCATCCCAAATCTCAACCTCAAGATCTGTTAGTTGGCTTGCCAGGTTCGCAACGATTTCTGGATACATGTGATTTCCAGGTGTGTTGATTATCTCGCGAGTGCTATTTACTGCCTCTGCAATCGTCATCGAGGCCTTCATGGCATCTTTTAGAGAAGCGTCGATAACCACTTCTGTACTGCTTTTCTCCTTGGATCCATAGAGTCTCTGATCAAATCCCCCAAGCAGAAGCCCCTCAAAAAAGGACTGAGGATGTTCCAGCTCAAGCTTTAGTTCTACACCTTTCAAATGCGAGACAGCTCGGGCCAGTTTGCCGCCGAGTTTTCTTGAGTGGTTGGAGTCTATGTTTTTGTCCCCAGTGCCCAAAAATATGCTCTCGGTGAATAACACCTCGCCAAACTTATTCTTGAAATTCGCCATCTCAGCTGCTTTTGCCAGGTTCTGGTCAGGATTACTTGGGTAAAAGCTCACGCTAGGGATGTTTACGGAGGGTGTTTCGGTTGTCAGAGATATCATCCGTTTATTTTATGCCGAGTAGGATTTAGCTGTGTCAGAGTCAGAGGTTTATAGCTGGATTGCGGATCCATCATCCGTCAAGTCAGGGCTTCCACTGGTTGCAACCCTCACTGGCTTCAACGATTCCGGAAGTTGCATCACCCAGCTTTCCGATCACTTTTTTTCCAATTTGGATAATGAACTTCTGCTGACTTTTAGTAACGATCGCCTTCTTGATTACCGTTCAAGAAGACCGAGAATGTTTTTCGAGAAAGACCACATCACAAGCTACGAGCCAGCAACTTTGGCTATTTATCTGTTTCAAGATGAGGCCGGCAAAGAGTTTTTGCTTTTGGATGGCTACGAGCCTGATTTCAGTTGGAATGCGTTCAGTGAAGCGGTGGTGGATATTTCAAGAGAGTTGGAGGTCAGTAGCCTCACATGGATGCATGCGATTCCTTTCCCGATTCCTCACACCAGAGATATCGGTGTCACCGTCAGCGGGAACAGGCATGACCTGATTGATGAATACAGCGAGTGGAAACCTCAAACCGAGGTTCCGGGCAATGTACTTCATCTATTGGAATACAAAATGTCTGGTTACGGGATTGCGGTAGCGGGATTTGTAATGCTGGTTCCGCACTATCTGGGCGACAGTGAAATGCCACAAGTTGCACTGAAGGCAGTAGAGCTGGTTAGTCGCGCAACTGGATTGGTGCTGCCCAGTGATGCGCTGAGGGAAAGCGGCAAGAAATTCCTTGCAAAACTAGAAAAGCAAGTTCAGGAAAACGACGAGCTTCAGAAAATGATCTCCAATCTAGAAGCTGGTTATAAGAACAGCTCTATGGGCCCAATGCGGGCACCAATCGCTAAAAAGTCTCCAGAGATGCCGTCTGCGGATCAGATAGCCCAAGAACTAGAAGGTTACCTAATGCAGATGCGCAGGGGCGAAGACAAAGAAGATGAATAACAGACTCGCCTGGAGAGTTCTGATCTTTGCTGCCATTGCCTATTTGGTTAGCGTCACTCAAAGAACCAGTCTTGGAGTTGCTGGAATTGAAGCTAGTGAAAGATTTGACACTACCGCTGTTCAATTGAGCTACCTGGCTGTTTTTCAGCTCGTTGTTTACGCCAGCATGCAGGTTCCGGTTGGGTTGTTGCTGGACCGCTATGGTTCTAGAAGGCTAATCGCAATTGGTGCATTGCTGATGGCTCTGGGTCAGTTACTGGTTGCAATAGCGCCTGTTTTGGCGGTCGCCGTGATCGGCCGTGGTGTTTTGGGTCTTGGCGATGCTTTCACATTTATAAGTGTTCTGAGGTTGGTTCACACCTGGTTTGAACCCAGACGGAGTGCGATACTGCAGCAGTATGTTGGCAATCTGGGTCAGCTTGGGCAGATTGCCAGCGCGATTCCTTTTGTCTATTTGCTTGGAATCAGTGGATGGACCAGCGCCTTTTTGGCGCTTGCCTCACTTAGCTTTCTCATCGCAGCACTTTCTTGGCTCGTCATCCGAGACAAACAACAGAAAAAGGCTGCTGTTAGCTGGAGCAAAGCGGTCCACGAATTGAAAGAAACTGTCTCTAGATCTGGAACCAAGATGAGTTTTTGGGTTCACTTCACCGCACAGCCAACTCCTGTAACTTTTGGCCTTTTATGGGGAGTTCCGTTCATGGTTGAAGCCCAGGGTTTCTCAACTTGGACCGCCAGTGCCGCACTGACGTTTATGGTGCTGTGGGGGATAGTGGCGGGAGGAATCATTGGGCCACTGAGTGCAAGGCATCCAACTTACAGAAGACGAATAGTAATTACACAGATGCTGGTGATTTTTCTCGCTTGGACCGCAGTGCTGGTTTATCCCGCACCCATACCGATTTGGCTGCTGGTTGTTTTCCTTTTGGCCATTACTCCCGGTGGACCAGTGTCGTTTTTGGCCTTTGAGTACTCATCTCAACTCATTGATGAAAACAAGCGAGGGGCAGCGAACGGTTTTATCAACACCGGAGGCTTCCTGGCTGGCTTGATTATTATCTTCGTGGTTGGGCTGGGACTTGATTTTGCGCTGGTTAGCGGGATCAGTGAGTCAAGGTTTGCAATCGAAGGATTCAGAATCGCCATTATTGGACAGGGCCTCATTCTGATGTTTGGGCTGATTATGTTTTTGAGAGAAAATGCCAAAACTCAAGTGCTTCTGAACGAGGAATAGCTGAAATACATAATTTGTTTTACTGTGCCTAGTGAAAAATAGACAGAAGTCTGTCATACTGGTGACTTGCCCATGCAAGTGAACTTGACATGGGATTATCTTCTGCCCTGGGAAGGAGCGAATCATCGCTGTAAAGGCCTCTAAGTCAAGCAAGGTTGCTGCCAAAAAGGCACAGCCAAAATCTAAGGCTACCCAGGAAAAAGAAGAGACTCTTGATGATGTTCAGAACATCGTGGCAGAGGCCACAGATGCGGTAAATCTGGCCGATGAGGTATCAGACGAAACCAGCGAAATTTTAGTTATTAGCGACTCGGACGAGGATGACATCCCCTCCGCAACAGCAACCATCTCAGGTGCTACCGCAGACCCGGTAAAGGATTACCTAAAGCAAATTGGTAAAGTCGCGCTTTTGAATGCCGAGCTCGAGGTAGAGCTAGCCAAGCGCATTGAAGCCGGTCTATTTGCAGAAGAGAAGTTGAAAACCGAGAAGAAGCTGAGCCCTGAGATGCGAAGCGATTTGCGTTGGGTTATGAAAGATGGCCAACGAGCCAAAGCCCACTTGTTGGAGGCAAACCTGCGATTGGTTGTAAGCCTTGCAAAGCGCTACACCGGCCGTGGAATGCAGTTTTTGGATTTGATCCAAGAGGGAAACCTTGGTCTTATCAGAGCTGTTGAAAAATTTGACTACACCAAGGGTTATAAATTCTCAACCTACGCAACCTGGTGGATCAGGCAGGCGATTACCAGAGCTATGGCTGACCAGGCCAGGACAATCCGAATTCCCGTGCACATGGTCGAGGTCATTAACAAACTTGCCAGAGTTCAACGTCAGCTTCTTCAAGACCTAGGCCGCGAGCCAACCCCAGAGGAACTCGCAGCTGAGTTAGACATGACGCCTGAAAAAGTTGTTGAGGTTCAGAAATACGGACGCGAGCCAATATCTCTATCAACCCCACTTGGTGAAGATGGAGACAGTGAATTCGGTGACCTGATTGAAGATACCGAAGCAGTTGTTCCAGCCGATGCTGTCGGCTACACAATGTTGCAAAGAGAGCTCGAGAGAGTGCTTGATAGCCTTCACCCGAGAGAGGCTGGGGTCATCAGGTCCAGATTCGGTCTTGGAGATGGTGTTCAGATGACACTTGACCAAATTGGCGAAAAGTTCGGCGTAACTCGCGAGCGAATTCGCCAGATTGAATCGAAGACCATGTCGAAACTCCGTCACCCCTCAAGGTCTCAACTACTTAGGGACTACCTGGACCAGTCATGAGAACACTAATCGCTTTGGCCACCGGCCGGGCGGTTCGGAAATTAATCAGAGTCTTTCGTCACGGCGGGGGATCAGCGGTTCCGGGAACAATAGCTTCCAAAATTCAACCAAAACTATTTGAAATAGCCATATCCCAATTCCCCCTTGGTTTAGTTGTTGTAAGTGGCAGTAGTGGTAAATCAAGTACCACAAAGTTTCTAGTGCAAATACTTGAGGCTCAGGGTATGAAGGTTTTTTCAAACCCATCAACAGCAAACATAAAACAAGGTTTATTCAGTGCTGTGTTGCAAGGTGCAAGGGGCCTTTCTCTTCCAAGGGCGGATATTGCGGTGATTGAAATGGATGAGGCTTACGCAGCTAAAATAGGCGCGCCACTCAAGCCCAGGTTGAGTGTCATCACAAATGTTATGGATGAGCAGCTTGATCGGTTCGGAGACTCCAGTCACGTATTTGATGCGCTTAGAACGCTTGCATTGGAAAGCAAGAAAGTTTTAGCTAACGGAAACGACCCGACATTGGCTGAACTGGGCAAACATGGTGCAAAGTTTTTTGGTTTTACAGCCGAACTCGCCAATCTCGAAGCAGCTCCACGTTACGCAGTATCGGATGAAAAAATGATTGAAAAACTGGACTACCAGATTGAAGCAAACCATCCGCTAAGACTGACTACCGGTGAGCAGGAGCTTCAACTTGAGTTGCCCGATAACGGATTGCATATGACTCTCAATTTTGCTGCTGCGGTCGCTGCTGCAACCGAGTTGGTTACGAAACTGGATACGACCAAACTTTCTGAAACCGCAAAGAATCTGAAGGGAGTTTATGGGAGAGACACCGTGGAGACCATTAGCGGTGTTCCATCTAGGATTCTCCTTGTTCAAAATCGAGAGAGCTTCCGCCTCAACCTACTGAAGGCTATCGAGTCGGAGCAATTATTTATGGCAATCGGCACTGACGTGAAAGATCCGTCGTGGTTGTGGGGGGTTGACTTTTCAAAGCTTTCGAAGGTGGATATCCTCACCGGTCATCATGCAGTACCAATGAAATATCGTCTTCGGAGTTGTGGCGTTGAGGTTGGTAAATTGGTGACGGATTTCGAGGAAGCACTGACAGTGTTTTTATCAGGTGAACCGCCAACAAAAGGTGAACGCGTGTTGATTGTCACGGCCGATACATTTAGGCGGATGAAACGAAGCTTGGAGCTGGGCCCATGATTGGTTTTCTATATCCTGAGATATGCAATCAGCAGGGGGATTTGGGTTATAAGGACTGGCTTCAATCCAAAGGCATTGAGGCAGAAGATATCGCAGACAAGCCAATTGCTGGCATTTCCGGGGTTGTTATTGGTGACGTTTCTGAGCGAGGATCAGGGATGCTTGAAAAAAGGCTTGAGAACCATTGGTTGTTGGATGCAGTAAAAGATGGGGTGACGGTTTTAGCCATTGGCAATTCGGCAAGGATTTTCGCGAAATTTCTTAATGTCAAAACAACCTTGGGCTCTCATAAGAGTGAGTTTGTTGAGACAGAATTTTTAGGACAAAAAATCTATGGGTTTATAAATGGCCCCTATGACCTTGATTATCTTGTAACCGAGCATCAAATTGGCCAGGGGCGATTGATCCAATGTGCTTTGCTGGGGCCAGTTTGCGTGGTCAACCCCTGGTTTGAAAACCATTGCTTCGGCATTCAAACAACAGGTAGAGATGACTTGGCTCTCCACTACGAGAAGCTAGCGAGAGATTAGGTCAGTTTTGTCTTGCCACTCGACCATGATTGGCTCGAGCTTATCTTTGTTAACTTTGCCGTGGTGGCCGCAGAACAAAAGCTCTCCTGATTCCAACTTGACAATTACAAAAGCCTGAGCTCCGCAAATATCACACCTGTCTGTGGGGGATAACGTAGTGGTTTCTGACATGGTTCAAGGGTACGTGAATAAAGCGGGGGGATAGGACCAAAAACGGTTAGTTTCGCCACAGGCGAAGTGTCAGAGCGGTGGCTTCAATGTTTGAAGATAAGTTATTGGAGTGACCGACTACTCCGCAAGACATCTCAGTGTTCTCGAAGGCCTAGAAGCCGTTAGAAAAAGACCGGGCATGTATATAGGGTCTACTGACTCCAGAGGACTCATGCACTGCCTTTGGGAGATCATCGACAACAGCGTAGATGAGGCTCTTGGCGGGCACTGCTCGTCAATTCAAGTACTGGTCAATGAAGATGGTTCGGCAACCGTTGTGGACGATGGCCGAGGGATTCCAATAGATAATGAGCGCAAAACGGGACTGAGTGGCGTTGAGCTGATTTTCACCAAACTTCATGCTGGTGGCAAGTTTGGCGGAGGAAGCTATGCCGCAAGTGGAGGTTTGCACGGTGTTGGGGCGAGTGTTGTCAACGCCCTGAGTGAAAGACTTGACGCCAAGGTAAGGCGTGAGGGATACACGTGGGAGATGACTTTTCACAGGGGTGAGCCGGGAGTTTTTCAAGGATCAAAACCTGATTCCAAATTTGACCCTTTTGTAAATGCAAGTGAGCTCTCCAAGGGTAAAAAAGTACCAAAAAAGGAAACTGGAACGGAAGTCACTTTCTGGCCCGATCCCCAGATTTTCACCAGCACCGAGTTTGATAAAGATACTCTGATATCAAGACTTCGACAGACTGCATTTTTAGTCCCCGGTCTCAGATTGACCCTCAATTGGAAACAAGATGACCCGGAGGAGTTTTTCTACGAGGGTGGGCTTATTGACTTTGTAGACTTCATTGCACCTGACTCAGCAATCACACCTACATATTTCGTCGATAGCAATGGTGCCTATAGGGAGACTGTTCCAGTTTTGGATGAAAAGACTGGATCGATGAAATCAACTGAACTGGAGCGAGAATGCAGGGTCAGGGTCTCGCTCCGCTGGGGTGCCGGTTATGAAACAACCGTAAAGAGTTTCGTAAACATAATCTCAACCCCCAAGGGCGGAACGCATTTATCAGGATTCGAGCAAGGACTGGTAAAAGCGGTCAAATCCTACATTGAGAGCAATGCACGCAAATTCAAACTTGGAACACTCAAATTAGAAAAGGATGATGTGCTGGCTGGACTCAGTGCGATTGTCACAGTGAGTATGAGTGAACCCCAATTTGAGGGTCAAACCAAGGAGGTTCTTGGGACCCCCGCCATAAAACAAATCGTTTCGAATGCGGCTGTTAGTTGGTTCAAGGAACTCATCGCATCAAAAAAACGTGAGGACAAGGCCGCCCTAGTCGCTATTGCCGAAAAAATCGTCAACGAAGGTAAAGCGCGAGTAAGCGCTCGCCAAATCAAGGAAAACCAGCGACGTAAAAACGCCCTAGAGAGTTCATCGCTTCCAGCAAAGCTTGTTGATTGCAGATCTAGCGAGGGTGCTGGCAGCGAACTGTTCATAGTTGAGGGTGACTCCGCACTTGGAACCGCTAAATTGGCGCGCGATAGTGAGTTTCAGGCGCTGTTGCCGATTAGAGGAAAAATCTTGAACGTTCAGAAAAGCTCAATCGCCGACATGCTCTCCAATGCTGAGTGCGCATCAATTACTCAGGTAATCGGCGGGGGGAGTGGCCGCAGTTTTGATCTGAGCAGTGTGAGGTACGAAAAAATTATTTTGATGAGCGATGCGGATGTTGATGGCGCGCACATCAGAACATTGCTTCTTACTCTGTTTTTTAGGTACATGAGACCACTGGTTGAAGCAGGTCGCGTTTATGCAGCGGTTCCACCACTGCACAGGGTGGTGATTGTTCATCCAGGTACTAAAGCTAACGAGACCGTTTATACATATTCCCAACAACAACTCGATAGATTGTTGTCTCAACTGGAGTCAAAAGGCTTGAGATATCAGCAGCCCATTCAGCGCTATAAGGGTTTGGGCGAAATGGACGCTGATCAATTGGCGGAAACAACCATGAATCCAGAGATGCGCTCGTTGAGAAGAATAACGGCGAAAGACGCAGAGATGTCAGACCAGGTTTTTGAACTGCTAATGGGTAGTGAGGTTGCCCCAAGAAGGGACTTTATTATTTCCTCGGCTGACAGCTTCGAAAGACAAAATATCGACGCTTAGTGAGCTCCAATGGCCCTTGCGTTCAAGCTCTGGCCGGCGATGTCTCTCTTAGACAGGTCAAGGGTTTCGCGAGATTCACCTGAACATACTTCTAATCCCTCAGTAGCAGATGCAAAGTACAACCGATTGTCACCCTTGGCGAACCGTTGAACCCTGACACCCTGGGTTGCGCGACCCTTTTTGGGAATCTCGGCGAAAGACGTTGCCTTACCCCTCCCAAATTCGGCGCCGGCTAGTCCGTCCCCTGTTTCTGATGCCGTGATTAGCGAATTTGAATCGTTGCAGGATCCAAAACCAATCACATAGTCATCCTCAGAAAGCTTGATGCCTTGCATTCCGGCTGCAGAAAGGCCTTGAGGTCTAACAGAGGCCGAGTCGAATTTCAAAGCCTGACCTTGCCCTGTGACGAAGTAGAGGAATTCGTCTGAATTCGCTACTGCAACAACCTCATCCCCATCACTAAGCGTTATTAGGCTGAAGCTGTCCTTGTCGGGAGTGGCACTTATTCGCTTGACGATTCCAGATTTGGTTCCGACGGCGATTACCTGTTCCGGAGAAATACCAACAACACTTACAACTCGATCTTCACCCAATTCCAGAAACTGCCCTAATGTCGGCACCAGATTCAACTGTTCTGCAGATTCGATAGGTGGTACGTCGCTGGCGTTGATCCGTATTGCGACACCTCGATTGGTTATGGCCAAAACATCGCCCTCGATAGCTTTCGTCGGGCAGCCCTTCGCTTGACTCTCTTGGAGTGGCATCCTGGAAAGCTTTTGGTCGCAGCTAACACTTACAACCAAGTCCTTACTGTTATCCAAAGAACTTCGAATCTGCGTTCTTCTAGGGGTGGCCAAGTTCTTACTGACGGCCTCAAGCTCCTCGATAATTAGGTTATTGAGGCTATCTTCGCTTGAGAGAATCGCTTCATAGCTGGATATTTGCTCAACCAACTGCTCTCGTTCGTTTTGAAGCTCGATAACACTGAACCTTGTCAGCCTGCGAAGCCTTAGTTCAAGAATGTGTTCTGACTGGGTTTCCGTCAGGTCAAAAACGCTACACAAACGCTGGTTGGCCTCTTGAACCGTCTCTGACGATCGTATGACCTCAATCACCTCATCGATATTCAAGACAGCAATTTCAAGCCCTTCAACCAGGTGGAGTCTGGCCTGCGCTTTTTTCAGCCTGTGTTCAGTCCTCCGTCTGGTGACCTCCTGACGAAACTCAACAAAGTTTTGTATTAGCTCTATCAAGCCCATTGTTTTTGGTCTTCCATTGACCAGTGCAATGTTGTTTATGCTGAAAGATTCCTCCAGTGGAGTGTATTTATAGAGACCTTCCAGGACCTCTTGCGGGTCGAATCCGTTTTTGATCTCAATCACAAGTCTCAGACCGTGTTTTCGATCGGTGTAATCCTGAACATCACTGATGCCGGTGAGTTTTTTGGCGCCCACCGCATCTTTGATTTTCTCAATGACCCTTTCGGTGCCTACCTGATAGGGGAGTTCTGTGACAACAATGCCGAGTTTGCGAGCTGAGACGGTTTCGATGCTTACTCTGGCGCGAACTTTGAAGGATCCCCTGCCAGTTGCGTATGCATCTTCGATTCCCTCGGTTGAGGTGATAATTCCGCCACCGGGGAAATCCGGACCAGGAATTACCTGCATCAGCTTTTTCAGTGACCTTTCGCCTTTGAGAAGCTTGATGGCGGCCCTGGTCGCCTCTGCCAGGTTGTGTGGGGGCATAGAGGTAGCCATACCGACCGCAATTCCGCTGGCTCCGTTCACCAGCAAATTTGGAAAAGCGGCTGGTAAAACGCTTGGTTCAGTGAGCTGGGAATCGTAATTTGGTACGAAATCGACGGTTTCTTCATCGATTTCATCCGTCAATGAAAGTGATGCCCTGCTCATTCTGGCCTCGGTGTATCTGGCAGCGGCGGGGCCGTCATCTAATGACCCAAAGTTTCCGTGTCCGTCAACCAGTGGCAGTCTCATGCTAAAAGGTTGAGCAAGCCGCACCATGGCATCATAAATTGCTTGATCGCCGTGAGGGTGTAGTTTTCCCATCACATCACCAACGACTCTGGAACACTTCACGTGTCCCTTGCTTGGTAGCAATCCCATCTCACGCATCTGATGGACGATTCTTCTTTGAACCGGCTTGAGCCCATCCCTAACGTCGGGAAGCGCCCTGGCGTAGATAACCGAGTATGAATACTCGAGAAACGACTGCTGCATCTCTGCAGTGACGTCGATATCGGTAATTCGTTCTGAATCTGTCATTAATCCCTTGTGGCAAGATAGTGAGGATGAGCCAAACTATACCTAAAGCACCAAAGTCATTGGGTAAGACTCGACATGTTTTGAATAGTTGCCAGCTGGCTGTCAGGGGAAAAGCCAATCCTCTCGGATTTAATTCAGTCACTTCGGTGATAGTTATCCTGGTTGATGGTCTCGGCTATCGACAACTCGAGCAGGTGTCTGGACACGCGCCTAACATTTGGCGAAATTCCAAACCAATTAAGTCTGGCTTTCCAGCAACCACGAGCGTGAATATAAAAAGCTTCGCTACTGGATTGACACCGGCTGAGCACGGTTTTCTTGGTTACCGATTGAAACACAATCAAGGAGTCACGAATCTGCTCACCGATCTAGAAAAGATTGATATTTCGGAGTTTGCAGGTGGGATAAATATCTCAGACGGTGGCGATAGGCAGTGCAAGTTCAGCGTTGTTTCAAGGTCGGAATATGAGGAGTCTGGTTTTTCAAAAGTTACTTTGACTGGTGCTGATTTTCACGGAGTTGACGAGCTGTCTGAACGTTTTCGGGCAGCGAGCCGCATTGCTCAAAATCCTGGACAGGTCGTCTATTTGTACATCCCAGAGCTGGACAAGACAGGGCACAAAGAGGGTTGGGGCTCCGCATCATGGTTGAAACACCTTGAGCAGGTAGATTCCGGTGTTCGCTACTTAGCTCAAAAAGCACTTCCAGTTGTTTTGACAAGTGACCACGGCATGATCAATACAAGTCCTGAATTGCAGATTCACCTGGATAGATTTGTTTCAGCTAGCCATATCGAAGCAATCGCTGGTGACACTCGTTGCAGCTACCTCCACACCAGTCTTTCAAAAGCTAATTTAGAAGAGGTGCTGGAAGGGCAGCCACTGAGTGTGTATGAACTGAGAGATATTGAGGAAGCGGGTTGGTTCGGGGGAGAGGTGCAAACAGAATTTAGATACAGACTCCCTGACATCATTCTCGTTGCTCACGAAAATCACGTCATTCTGCACAAGGATTTCAACACCGAACGAGCTTATAAAATGATCGGCCACCACGGAACTTTTGACGACAGGGAAATAGAGGTTCCACTTATGCGGATAGGGCTCTAGTCTTCCTCGCTGTCGTTTTTTGACTCACCAGCACCAAACACAATTTCATCCCAGCTAGGCAATGAAGGGCGCTTGGAGTTTGATTCTGGCTTGGGCTCAGCTGGGGATTGGTCTTTGAGAGCCCTTCTTCTTTGAAGTTCTTCTAATAAATCAGTGGCAACACTGCTGGCGTCTGAGGGCTCAGTCTCGGCGGGTGGCTCACTGGTCTCAATCACGGTTAGCGTGGTGGTCGCAGTCTGATCCTCAAGTAATTCCTTGGCAATCTCGTTCAGAGGCCTCAACCAATTATTTTTAGGGTCAAAACCAAAACTAGCGGAGGTTGAAGTGTCTTCAGCTGTTATCACCCAGTGACCGTCACTTTTCATAATTCTGAAATCTGCGCCAGGCATTTTTTTCTGCAGCAGGGTTTCAAACGACACCGTCTCGTCAAAGTCTTGAGCAACTACCAGTACAGAAAGGGCTGAGGTTTTGATGTAATTCAACTCTGCAATTACGGGAGCTGCGAATGGCTCGATGGCATCTTCTTCGACGCCCAGTTGATGACTTACTTCCTGAATGGTCATGCCCGAACGAATCAATTTCTGGACCTCACCGGGTGAAAAACTGGAAGCTGAATCTGTTTGCGATCTGATTGCTTGACGAATGGTTGAATCAAGCTCCACCCGAAGCTGCTCCCCATCTTCATTCTGAAGAATCAGATAGTCTCCATCTCGGTGGGAAAAACGAATCTCTTTCATGGCTCCTCCTGACCTTACCTTCTCACCACTTTGCGGATTTGGTCATCATTTCGGTGCGTGATTTTAGATATTCCCTGAACTTCACCTGTGAATTTGCCGTGGCGAACTTGATTTAGAGAACTTAATCGGGCATAGTTTCGCCCTGAAGCAGACAAGAGAGGTGTTTCGTGGCAACTGACTACGATGCGCAGAGAAAAGGCGAGGACGATACTGAGAGTATCGAGGTCATCAAAGAGCGGATGCCCGATAAACCCAGCGGAATCAGCGACAGTGATGATGCAGAGCTAGAGCCATACAGTGCTCCGGACGTGGTGAATGAAGAGCTCGATGTTGTAGTCATGCCCAAGCAGGAGAACGAATTCACCTGCATGGAGTGCTTCTTACTGAAGCCACCATCGCAGTTAGGAAAGAAAACACGCCAGGGTTCAGTTTGCCTTGATTGCGCTGAGTAGTGCTCCAGCTAGCTCCTCTGGATTCCGAGTGCTCATTAGAAGCTTTTTATATGGATCTTCTGGGTCAACATTTTCTAAGACGACAACCCCATCTATTCCACCCCTAATTTGAAAATAGATATCCGGAGACAGTTCGGGACCTCTGGCTCGAAAAGCATCGTCACCTGACAGGGCCACAGGGTTCTCAAGGGCATTGAGCGGAATGACAGCTTTCCCCAGAATGAGTTCTTTGTCGTTTACAACGATGCTTGGCGAGAGATTAAACAGCAGAACATTTACGGCAATTGTCACAAAAGCGCCAATTGCAAAGGCAAGATACCAGTCAAATGGTCCGAGCATCAGGCCGAAACCCGGTATCAAAAGCAATGTAGAAAGAGTCATTCCAATCGGGGGATTGAGCTTCTCGGTATAAATGGTCATCGGTTATAGATTACGCTCTAACCGTGGAAAATTCTTTACAGGTCCTGATTACAGGAGACAGTGATTTACTCCCCTCATACGCTAAGCCGGGCGATGCGGGGGCTGATCTGCGCGCCAGCGAAAGCGGCTCAATTGCCGCCGGGGAGAGAGTAATGGTCCCAACCGGCATCAATATTGCATTACCAGACGGCTATGTTGGCTTGGTCCATCCGCGAAGCGGTTTGGCAGCAAAACACGGGATAACAGTTTTGAATACACCAGGCACTATTGATTCGGGTTACCGTGGCGAGATTCAGGTAATACTGCTCAACACGAGTAATGATGAATTCACGTACCAACGTGGGGAGAGAATCGCCCAACTGGTAATTCAGAGGTATGAAAAGGCTGAGTTCGTGCAGGTGAGCGAATTACCTCTAACCGAACGCGGCGATAGCGGCTTTGGATCTTCTGGAAGGAAATAGAAATTGAACGATCTAAAAAGATCTGAATTCGGACCCTTTGATGTTTCAGAGGTGGGTCAACTCAAGCCCTACATTGACTTCGGGGCTATCAGAGTCTCACCAAGTCGCGAGTTCAAGCTAAGAGCAGAGCTTGACGAAAAGAGCAAGAAGGTCATCGCAATTACTATCTTGCTTCCAGAATCAACTTTGCAGCTACAAGCGTTCGCAGCACCCAAATCAAGAGGTATTTGGAGCGAGGCTCTCGAGCCTATCCAAAAATCAGTTGCCAATCAGGGCGGCTCAGCTGAGGTCAGACAAGGTCTTTTGGGTGACGAAATTAGGGCCCAGGTGACAGTCGAGAACGATGGAAAAAAGACACTCAGGAGTAGTGTGTTTTTTGGTGTGGATGGTCCGAGGTGGATGCTCAGGGGAGTTATTTACGGAAAAGCCGCAACAGACCCTGAGCAGTATCAGAGACTTATTGAGATTTTCAGATCATGCGTTGTCGATAGAGGAAATACACCGCTGCCTCCAAATGAACTCCTACCGCTGAGGTTGCCACAAAATCAGGGTGAACAGAGTGAGTGACGACAACATCCGTAAGCAGGTGGCAGGTCGATTAGGCCTCGATGATGACGGGCAGGAGATTAGTTTTTCACCATCTTCCTTGCTTGCTTCCATGGGCGGAAGACTGGGCATAGTCGAAGCCGTCCTGCCAACTATCTTGTTCATTTCAGTTTTTAGTTTTACCTCCGATGGTTTGGCGGCAGTTATTGCCGCTGCGAGTGCTTCAGTTGTTTTTTTGCTAATAAGACTCTTCACACGTGGAATGCTCACGCAAGTTGTTGTTGGCGGAGCAGGTGTTGCTATCGCAGCTTTTTTGGCTCTGAGAGAAGGGGGACAAACACAGGATTATTTCCTAATTGGTTTTTATACAAACGCCGCCTACGCCTCTGTGCTGCTGATCAGTATTTTGATTAGGCAACCATTATTGGGTGTAGCGGTTGCGCTTTTGACGGGAAACAAAGATTGGAAGAGCAGGCCATCGCTGAAGTATCGGTTTTATTTGGTAACTGCTTTGTGGGTAGGTTTTTTCAGTCTGAGGCTTGCCGTTCAGCTACCACTTTACTTCGCCGGAGCCGTCGAGGCTTTGGCCACTGCGCGGTTGGTCATGGGTGCGCCACTCTACGCTTTGTTATTGGTTGCGAGTTGGCTAATACTCAAAGCGGTGTTTTTACAAAAGCGGTAGATTTGTCTTCAGGGAAACAATAAGGAGTGTCATGGCTAACAGTTTCGATGCGAAACAAAAACTAAATGTTGGCGGCAAAGAGTACAGCTACTTTGATATCACGAAGGCAAGCGTCAAAAAGCTTCCGTACAGCCTAAGTATCTTGCTAGAAAACCTTCTACGAACAGAAGACGGCAAGAACATCACCAAGGAGCACATCCAAAAACTGGCCAACTGGGACGCCAAGGCTGAACCCAGCGAGGAAATCCAGTTCACACCTGCCAGGGTGATTATGCAGGACTTCACGGGTGTTCCGTGTGTAGTCGATCTTGCAACAATGCGTGAAGCGGTTGCCGAGCTTGGCGGGGACCCGCAAAAGATTAATCCTCTAGCACCTGCCGAGATGGTTATCGATCACTCCGTGGTGATTGACGTTTCTGGAACAGCCGATGCCGCTGAGCGCAACGTTGAGTATGAATACCAGCGAAACGGTGAGAGGTACCAGTTCCTAAGATGGGGCCAGGGTGCATTCCAAGATTTCAAAGTGGTTCCGCCAGGGACTGGAATTGTCCACCAGGTGAATATTGAGTATTTGGCCAGAACCGTGATGGCACGGGAAGTAAACGGTGAGTTAACTGCCTATCCAGACAGCTGTGTTGGTACTGATTCACACACCACCATGGTCAATGGTCTTGGTGTTTTGGGCTGGGGCGTAGGTGGTATCGAAGCAGAGGCTGCCATGCTTGGTCAGCCTGTTTCAATGCTGATTCCTCGAGTCGTTGGCTTTAAGTTGACTGGAAACATTCCCGTTGGAGCTACTGCAACAGATGTTGTGCTTACAATCACCGAGATGCTTCGCAAGCACGGTGTTGTGGGCAAGTTCGTTGAGTTCTATGGTGAGGGTGTGGCAAGTGTGCCACTCGCAAACCGAGCCACTATCGGAAACATGTCACCGGAGTTTGGCTCAACCGTTGCTATCTTCCCAATCGATGAGGTGACACTTGATTACCTGAGATTGACAGGCAGAGATGCTGAACAGGTAGCGCTAGTTGAGCAGTACACGAAGGCGCAGGGACTGTGGCACGATCCAACAACGGAAGCTGAATACAGCGAATATCTTGAATTGGATCTGTCAACCGTTGTTCCGTCAATCGCTGGCCCCAAGCGTCCTCAAGACAGAATTGAGCTTGATAAGGCGAAGCAGAGTTTTGAAAAGGACCTCACCAACTACTCTGCAATGGCCTCAAATCCGGCACTAGTCAAGGGCAAAGAATTTGCAGTCGATAACGGCTACGTTTCAATTGCCAGCATCACCTCCTGCACCAACACCTCGAACCCATCGGTAATGATGGCAGCTGGTTTGCTTGCAAAAAAGGCGGTCGAAAAGGGCCTAACCTCAAAGCCTTGGGTCAAGACCTCACTTGCTCCTGGTAGCAAGGTGGTTACCGACTACTACAACAAGAGCGGGCTCACGAACTATCTGGACCAGTTGGGCTTTCAGTTAGTTGGCTATGGCTGCACGACCTGCATTGGAAACAGTGGTCCGCTGGACCCTGCAATCAGTGAAGCCATTCAAGAGAATGACTTGGCGGTTACGAGTGTTTTGAGTGGTAACAGAAACTTCGAGGGTCGAATCAATCCCGATGTGAAAATGAATTACCTTGCGTCTCCGCCGCTAGTCATTGCTTACGCATTGGCTGGAACAATGGACTTCGATTTTGAGAACGATGCTCTGGGTACTGACGGCGAGGGCAATGAGATCTACTTGAGAGATATCTGGCCAACACCAGACGAGGTTCAGCAAACCATCGATAGCTCAATCAGTAGTGACATGTTCACGCATGAATACGCTTCTGTTTTCGACGGCGACGAGCGTTGGAGATCTTTGCCAACTCCAGAGGGAGACACCTTCACCTGGGATGACAACTCAACATATGTAAAAAAGCCTCCTTATTTTGAAGGCATGAGCATGCAGCCTGAGAAGGTTAGTGATGTGACTGGAGCTAGAGTGCTTGCAAAGCTTGGAGACAGTGTGACTACAGACCACATCTCTCCTGCTGGCACAATCAAGCTTGACAGCCCTGCTGGAAAATATCTGACCGATAAAGGCGTATCCAGGGTTGATTTCAATAGTTACGGTTCACGTCGAGGAAACCACGAGGTAATGATTCGAGGAACCTTTGCCAATATCCGTCTACGCAATCAGTTACTGAATGATGTCGAAGGTGGTTACACACGTGATTTCACATCAGAGGCCGGCGAGCAAAGCTTCATCTTCGATGCGAGCGAGAATTACAAGGCACAGGGAACTCCACTGGTGATCCTTGCAGGAAAAGAGTACGGTTCAGGCTCGTCTAGAGACTGGGCAGCAAAGGGGACAAGCCTGCTTGGCGTAAAGGTGGTTATAGCTGAAAGCTTTGAGCGCATTCACCGAAGCAACCTAATCGGGATGGGTGTGTTACCACTTCAGTTCCCAGAGGGTGAGACTGCTGAGTCACTCGGACTTGATGGCACTGAGGTGTTTGATGTCACTGGTATCGAAAAGCTAAATGATGGGGTGACTCCAAAGACGGTAAAGGTTGTGGCTACACCGAGTGCACATTCAAACAAAACAGATGCCGTTGAGTTCGAAGCAAAAGTCCGAATTGATACCCCCGGTGAGGCGGATTACTTCAGAAATGGCGGCATTTTGCAATATGTTCTCAGAAGTTTGGTTGCTTAGGAAATAGCAAGCCGAACTGGTTTGTTTGAATTCTCATGTTGCTTGATGGAATCAAATCGCCAGCTGATTTGAAGAGCCTTGATAAAGCTGAGCTAGTCGAACTTGCCGAGGAGATAAGAGCTCAACTCATTGAGTTGGTTAGTGCTTCGGGTGGTCACTTGGGCCCAAATCTTGGTGTTGTTGAAACTACAATTGCCTTGCACAGGGTATTTGACTCGCCGAAAGATAGCATCATTTTCGACACTGGCCACCAAAGCTACGTGCATAAAATGCTGACCGGTCGAGCTGACCTGAAAAACCTTCGCGAAAAGGATGGCGTAGCTGGATATCCCCAGCGTTCTGAAAGTGTTCATGACATCGTCGAGAACTCTCACGCCTCAACCGCCATCAGTTGGGCTGACGGTATTTCTCGCGCGCAGGCCGCGAAAGGTGAGCACGATAAACATGTTGTTGCCGTAATAGGCGATGGGGCCCTGACTGGGGGCATGGCTTGGGAGGCGCTAAATAACATCAGTGATGACAACGATCGCTCGCTTGTAATCGTAGTAAATGACAACGGTCGAAGCTACGCTCCCACGATCGGTGGTTTTGCCAAGCACCTCAATAGCATTCGGACCGAGAAATGGTACAAACGCCTCCATAGATTTTCAAGAAGAAGCTTTTCCAGACTGGGTCTCTTTGGGAAGTTAGTTTTTTCTGCTGCTGAGGGAGCTGGTAAGGGTTGGATAAATACTTTTGCTCCAAAAGGAATTTTTCCCAATCTTGACATAAAGTACATCGGGCCAATCGATGGCCATGATCTCGATGCCATGGAGACCGCTCTAAAGCAGGCGAAGCACTACAACGCTCCGGTAATCGTGCACGCCATCACTCAGAAGGGTAAGGGTTACGACCCAGCTGTCTTAGACGAAGCGGACCAATTCCACGCAGTCGGTCAAATTAACCCGGAGACAGGTCTTCCCGTAAAGAAGAGCAATGGTGCCAGTTGGACATCAGTGTTTAGAGATGAAGTGGCCGAAATAGCGGCAGAGAATCAAAACGTCGTTGGCATAACAGCTGCTATGAAAATTCCAGTCGGACTTGACAAGTTTGCGGAGCGTTTTCCAGAGCGAGTTTTTGATGTCGGGATAGCCGAACAGCATGCAACGACCAGTGCTGCAGGCATGGCATACGGGGGACTTCATCCGGTAGTTGCAATCTACTCCACCTTTGTAAACAGAGCCTTCGATCAATTACTAATGGATGTTGCTCTGCACAAAGCAGGGGTCACCTTCGTGCTTGATCGAAGTGGCGTGACAGGACCAGACGGTGCAAGCCATCATGGAATGTGGGACTTGGCGCTATTGCAGGTTGTTCCAAACATAGCCATTGCTGCACCTAGGGATGCATCAAGCCTGAGAGAACAGCTACGAGAGGCAGTTGCTATCGATGACGGGCCCACTGTCATTAGATTTCCTAAAGGGAACGCAGTAGAGGAGATTCCAAGCCTGGATAGAACGCAGGATGGAGTGGACATTCTTGCGCGGTCTGCTTCAAAGGATGTTCTCATTGTCGCGGTAGGGGCGATGGTCCCATTGGCAATGGAGGTTCACAACATGCTGGCAGCACAGGGAATTGGCTCGACAGTCATTGACCCACGTTGGGTAATACCGGTCAAGCAAAGTATCGTCGAGGAGTCCAAAGAGCATCGACTGGTTGTGACCATTGAAGACGGGATTCGAGTTGGGGGAGTTGGTACCAGAATTCGCCAGCAAATGAGAGCTGCCGATATCGAAACTGGACTTCAGGAAATTGGCCTGCCTGATGAATTTTTGGAACATGCCTCAAGAGACGAAATCATGGAGAGAGTGGGACTGACTCCAAAGGCTATTGCTCGAGATATAACTGCGCAGGTGCTGGGTGCAAAGGTTCCAAAAGCCAGGCCGCTAGAGGACTCATCACAGCAGATCAGCGATAAGCGGGAGTATGAGACTTGATTGCCATTCCCGAGCTTGATTTGATCTGAAGAACTCTTCCAGCTGATCGGCAGGTAACTCTTTCCAAAGAGCCGCCCTTATCAAGGCTGGTGACATAAGGTTCTCGACCGGCATTGAGAGTTCTGCGCTTGTAATAGCAAGTCTTTCCTTGAGTTTTTTGTATCTGGCATCAACCTCAGGCTTCAGCTTTTGCCAATTCTTGTGATGCGGAATCGGGTCGGTTGACTTTTCCCTAAGCGGCGGCATTTCGGTGCTCTCCGCAGATTTGTATGCCTCAAATAACTCTGTGTAAATCTTGGGCAGTAATCTCCCGTGAAATGCCTTGTCTTTTCTCATTTCTGGAATCGATTTGTATTCCTGGGAGGCTGCGTGAGCTAAAGACCTGTCGCTCACAACCCTTCCTGGCGCAATATCGTTTTCTGAGGCGAATTTATCTCTTGCCCACCACATCTCTCTGAGCCTTGCAAGTTGAATGGGTTTGGTTAGGTTATGAATTCCAGTTGTTCGGCGCCAGGGATTGGGACCCTGCTCTTTGGGTTTAAACCGAAGCAAATGCTCAAATTCTTGGGCTGCCATATCAAGCCTGTCGAGTTCCGTTATCTTTCCTAGAAGAATGTCTCGAAGCTGATGGAGATGGTAAACATCTTGGGCTGCGTATTCGAGCATTTCATTGCTCAGCGGTCTAGTCGACCAATCAGCTGCTGAGTGCTCTTTTTTCAGTTCAAAGCCCAATATCTCGCTTACCAGTGATGCCAAACCAAATTTTTCAAAGCCAGCAAGCTTGGATGCTAGTTCAGTGTCGAATATTGACTTTGGATATAGCCCTAATGCATTCAGGCACGGCAGATCCTGAGTGGCGCTATGTAGAATCCACTCCTTGCTATTCAGCGTGGCAGCGAGTTGCTGAACAGCTTGTTCTGACAAACCCGTGGGGTCGACTAGGAATGCGGTGCTGTTGGCAATTAGCTGAACAAGGTATGCATCTTGACCATACTTGAATCCGCTTGCTCGCTCAGCGTCAATGCCAATTACTTCCGCCTGATCCAATTCTTGGGTTACCGTTGAAATCAGGCTGTCACCATCAACCAGTAGAAAACTATTCAAATGTGGACAACCTTATTATCAACTGGCGGGAGGCCACTAATCAGAGCAAGTAGCTCTTGAAAGGCTTGGACATGAGTGCTGAAATCATCACCTTCGGGCGCCCAGCTGGCCCTGATTTCTATCTCCGCGTGCTGAGGTTGAGAAGTTAGGCTTCCGTGACCGGTGGAAAGAATCCTTGTGGTGGTTCCTGCTTCGCTGTGAAATTCCGAACCGCTGGCCGCCAATGAGTCCATTAGCCAGTTCCAGGGAAGTTCATCAACCAGTGGATCCTTACCCATGTCGATTTCTACCGGTGATTTCGCATAGAGAATAATTCGAAACTGACTATTCCAACCCTCCGGGTAGTTGCTGTCTTTGCAAATAACTAATCTCCCGACTCCTCGGTCAGCATCAGAGTGATCTGCATGAACTACGGTGGCGGATATCGCAATTGCTTCCTCGGCGATGCCCTTAGGAGCGGCTATTTGCTCAAGAAGAATCTCAGCTCTTTCTTGCACCTCGCTAATGCCAGAAATACGGTTTAGGAAGTCCTCAGACAATTCTTTAGCAAGATCTAGTTTCACTCAGTCAGGCTAGTTTTAGGCCAAATGGATAACTAACTGCCACGCCCAAATATTGAAATGTACCTACCGTAATAGGTGGTTGTCTGGAGCTTTATAAGGTTGGGAATGTCCAACACCTTCGAATCAAACTCAATCCGATCATGGTGAATCACAATCTGATCGATTAGACAAAGCCCGAAAAGCTCTCTCGAGATGCTGAGCCCCGTCTCATAAAGTATTTTTCTGTTTGCAAGCATGTCTGTGAAACGAGAGTCACTTAGTTGGAACCTATCTGCCTGAAGCCAAGATGCGGCATCGGGTCTGGTGGTGAGTAGCACCAGCGGCTTGCTTGGTTGTTTGTATTTTTCTAACTCTGCAGTCTTGCCACTAGTCACGATGATTTCAGAGCGATCTCTGAGAGCAACCAGGAGTTCTCTATCGTGCTCGCCTCCAAGCGAGGACGAGTTTCCCTCTCTTGAGAATCCAAATTGTTCTTCGTGAACCAAGGATAAAACTCTGGGTTCAAGTATTGAGAGCAGCTTTTCTAGGTCAGTTATTTCCAAGCTCCCTGGTGAGACGTTTAATTCTTGCAATCATTCCCCTGATTCCGCGCATTCGCAACGGTGAGATCAGATGAGCAATTCCGAGTTGGTCCGGAAAATTCTCATCAAAACCCAAAACTTCTTGGACGGTTTTGCCGTTGAGTGCCGAGTGTAAAACAGATGCAAATCCGCGTGTGGTCGGAGCCTCTCGGGGAGCGTCAAAATGGAGCACGACGTTGTTTTGGTCTAGCTCAACTGCTAGGTATACCGGGGATTGGCATTCCTCAACCCGCTCGAAATCGAAGCCTGCATGCTCTGTTGGAGGTTCTGGCAAAGCCTCGGAATACTCCAGCAGCATGTTCAATCTCTCTGATTCGGGAATCAAAGTGAAGTTGTCAATGACTTCTTGTTTACTCAAGCTGCCTCTCCAGGTTGATCTCCCTTGACCACTGGTACTCCAACGAGGTTGCCCCACTCTGTCCAGCTACCGTCGTAGTTTCTTACGTTTTTCACACCCAACAGGTAACTAAGAACAAACCAGGTGTGGCTGCTTCGTTCTCCGATGCGGCAGTATGCAATGAAATCATCTGATGGGTCAAAGGAGGTGTTCTCGAAATAAAGTTTCTCTAGTTCTTCTCTCGACCTAAAACTCTCATCCTCATTGGCTGCAGATGACCATGGAATGTTTACTGCTGTTGGTATGTGTCCACCAACGGTTGCGCCTTCGTTAGGAAAATCTGCCATGTGCAGGCGCTCGCCGGTGTACTCGGGGTTGCTTCTTACGTCAATCAGGGGCTTTCCAAGATTTGCAAGCACCTCATCTCTGAACGCACGAATTTTAGTGTCTTGCCTTGGGACCACCGGGTAGGAAGATGGCTTCACAGATGGGAGATCTCTGGTGAGATCCCTTTCCTCTGATATCCATTTGTTCCTTCCGCCATCCATGATCCGAACATCCTCGTGTCCAAACAGTTTAAATACCCAAAAAGCATAAGTGGCCCACCAATTGGACCTATCTCCATAGATAACCACAGTGTTTTCTCGATCAATGCCTTTTGATTGCATCAAATCAGCGAATTGCTGAGGTTCCAAATAATCGCGCCTCAGCGGGTGATTAAGTTCTGTGTGCCAGTCAAGCTTGATTGCCGTGCGGATGTGCCCTGTGTCGTAAAGCAGGATATCTTCATTGCTTTCGACTAGTCGCAAATTCGGGTTGTCCAGGTTGTTGGAAACCCAGTCTGTGGAAACAATCGCCTCTGGATGCGCATAGCCTTGAATCTTGTTGTCGTTGTCTAAATTCATTTCTGTTCCATCCTAAGTCGCTAGACTTTTGAAAGTTCGAAGGTAACTAATGCAACAATTCTCCCATCCAGGGCGTTCCCTGGTTGAAATATCTCCATCTGTTTCCGCAGATACGCTGTTGGCAGATTTAGTGCCACCTCCTGAATTTGAAAAAGCACGTTTTTCCACCTACGTTCCAGATAAAGAATTTCCATCTCAATCGCAAGCTGTAGACGCCTGCAAAGAGTTTCTGGGTACCAAGAGGAAACTCTTTGCTAGAAAAGAATTAGTTCCCGGTATCTATTTAGACGGTGGATTTGGAGTTGGAAAGACTCACTTACTGGCAAGTATCTACCACCAACACCCTGGCAAGAAACTCTTCGGCGCATTTTTAGACATGACCGCAATAACCGGTTATCTCGGGTTTGCAGAGATGGCCAAGAGACTGTCTTCGTACGACCTTATTTGTATTGATGAGTTTGAGTTGGACGACCCGGGCGACACAATGATCATGTCCCGCCTGTTGAAGGAGTTGTCAAACGCTGGTGTCAGATTTGCTGCTACTAGCAACACACCTCCAAATGCATTGGGTGAGGGCAGGTTTGCCGCTGCTGACTTCAAAAGAGAGATCCAAGGCCTAGGGGAGAGGTTCAAGATTGTAAGTGTCGATGGTCAGGACTACAGGCACAGAGACATCGAATCTCACAGTGAGGTATTTTCTGAAGATGAACTTATGGAGATGGTCTCTGAAGGCATCACCGTTGACGAATTCACCGAATTTCTAAAACACCTTTCAACCCTTCACCCCACCAAATTTCGATATCTTCTAAAGAATTCAAAAGGCATTATTTTCAACAATGTCTCCAAGCTAGTAAGTCAGGTGGATGCCCTAAGACTGGTGAGCTTTATCGATAGAGCCTATGAGCAACAGGTGCCAATCAGAGCCAGTGGAGCCGTTCCGCTGACCGATGTATTTACTGAGGACATGATTGCCGGTGGTTACAAAAAGAAGTACCTTCGATGCGTTTCTAGAGCCTCCGCTCTTAGTTCAAGACCGTTTCCTGAGAAATAAACACGGCGAAGCCGCTTAACACCGCGCGCTGTGTAACCTGCCAATCACGTTTCACAGGCAACTAGGTTAAGCAGGAACTTTTAACATTTCTGAAACAATCCAAGCGAATGGTTGTAACACCGAGGGACGACTCTTAAGCCACGAGAAATATTCTTGGAAAGGAAATTCTTATGGATACTGGTGAACTAAGTTGGGCAGTCACCGCGACTGCACTTGTTCTATTGATGACCCCCGGTCTTGCATTCTTCTACGGAGGACTTGTTAAGGCCAAGAGCGTTGTCAGCATGATGATGATGAGCTTTGGGTCCCTTGCACTAATTGGAGTCCTGTGGGTGCTTTACGGATACAGCATGTCTGCCGTGGAGAATCCTTATGACTTCAGTGGTAACCCATTTGCTTACTTCGGTTTGGAAGGCCTGGATAATGAGGGTCTGATTGGTGCAGCATTTGGTGCGACCTTCGCAATCATTACCGTTGCGCTGATCTCTGGAGCAATTGCTGACCGTGCCAAGTTCGGTGCATGGATGGTATTTGCCGGAATTTGGTCAACACTTGTTTACTTCCCTGTCGCCGCATGGGTGTGGGGTGGCGGATGGATCATGGAGCTGGGTTCAGCTCTAGGTCTTCCAGAGGTGATTGACTACGCAGGTGGTACCGCTGTTCACATCAACGCTGGTGCTGCCGCACTTGCTTTGTCAATTGTTTTGGGTAAGCGATTTGGATTCTCAAAGGGAATCATGCAGCCACACTCAGTGCCTCTGGTACTGCTCGGTGCCGCTCTACTTTGGTTCGGCTGGTTTGGATTCAACGTTGGAGCTGAGTTCTTCAACGACATGGCCAACGCTGGGTTGATCACTGTAAACACTCTTGGGGCAACCGCCGCCGCAATCCTAGGTTGGATGGTTGTTGAGAAGTTCAAAGAGGGTAAGGCAACTAGCGTAGGTGCTGCCAGTGGTGCAGTCTCTGGTTTGGTTGCTATTACTCCTGCATGTGCAAACGTAACTCCTGGTTTTGCTCTTCTGCTTGGTGTAATCGCTGGTGCAATCAGTGCTTACGCAATCGAGTTGAAGTTCAAGCTTGGTTATGACGACTCTCTAGACGTAGTTGGTATCCACCTTGTTGCCGGAATGGTCGGAACCCTCTACCTCGGATTCTTCGCAATTGACACCGGATTGTTCACCGGTGGAGACTTTGGACAGCTAGCCGTTCAGGCAATCGCAGCCTTTGGTGTGCTGGCATACAGCTTCGTGGTTGCATTGATCCTGGCTCTAGCCATTGAGAAGACCATGGGCTTCAGAATCACATCGGAAGATGAGATTGCTGGAGTTGACGTAGTTGTTCACGGTGAGGCTGCCTACAGCTTCGGCGAGGCACCTGCAGAACAGAAATAATGCCATAACAGCTAAAAGGGCGGAGCTTCTCCGCCCTTTTAGTGTTTCTGGAGGCAATAACAACAACACAAATTCATTTTGTGGCATAATTAGCGGGCGCTCTTTTGAGTGCATGCGGATGTGGCGCAGCGGTAGCGCATCACCTTGCCAAGGTGAGGGTCGCGAGTTCGAATCTCGTCATCCGCTCTGATTGAGAGTTTCGCTCTTGGTCTAACGGTGGAGTGGCCGAGAGGCGAGGCAGCGGCCTGCAAAGCCGTCTACACGGGTTCGAATCCCGTCTTCACCTCGTAGCAGTAACAATGGGCGATTGGCGCAGTGGTAGCGCGCTTCCCTGACACGGAAGAGGTCACTGGTTCGAACCCAGTATCGCCCACCAACTACTTGGTTAGTTTGAGCGTTTTCGCGGTGTCCGCAAGTATCTTTTTTGAAAGTGCCTCATCTGAATTGATTGGCTTTTGAAAAGTTGGAATCATCTTCCGTATTACGGCCGTTTTCCTACTAACCAATTCAGGCTCGAGTTCTTGAAGTACATCTAACATAACCTTGGCGGAAACGCTCGCACCGGGACTAGCGCCCAACAGGCCACTAATCGTTCGATCATCAGAGCTAATCACCTGGGTTCCAAACTGCAAGCTGCCAAACTTACCCTTGGGTGCTATGACCTGAGCTCTCTGGCCTGCTTCATAAAGGGTCCAATCCTGCTCCTCAGCGTCTGGCACAAACTCCTGCAGGCCAGCGAACTTCTTTTTCTTGCTTTTGAGAATCTCTGATATCAGATATTTCAAAAGACCCAGGTTTGTTACTGCAACCGAAAGATAGGGCAGGAGATTCGCAAGTCTCACGCTAAATGGTAAATCCAACATTGAACCGTTTTTCAAAAACTTAGGATTGAAACCTGCAAACGGTCCAAACAACAACGAGGGTGTTCCATTGACTACTCTGGTGTCCAAATGTGGAACACTCATCGGTGGTGCACCAACTGCTGCCTGAGAATAAACCTTTGCCCAGTGCTTTTTTACAACCTCTGGATTATCAGTTCTTAGGAAATGACCACTGACCGGAAACGTTCCATAACCCTTTGCCTCTTTGATTCCCGACGACTGCAATAGCTTTAGGGCATACCCGCCAGCTCCAACGAAAACCTTGTCCGCCGCCAGATAGCGGAAGTCGCTATTCATGGTCTTTAGTTCCCAGCCGTTGTCAACAAGCTTTCTCAATCTGATCACGTCTGTGTTTGATATCAACTCAACACCGTTGTCTTCCAGCCAGTGAATCATTTGACGGGTCATTTCGCCGTAATCAACATCAGTTCCGCTATCAATCTTTGTTGCAGCCACTACCTCGTCTTTGCGTCCCTCGATAAGTAGTGGAGTCCACTCCTTGATTTTGGCGAAATCTTCGGTGTATTCCATTCCTTCAAATAGTGGTTGGTTTTTCAGTGCTCGATGCCTTCGCCTGAGGTAGTCAACATCTTTCACACCTCTGACAAAGGTCATGTGCGGAACGGAGTTGATGAATGTTTTTGGGTCTTCAAGAATTCCATTTTTGACCATGTAGGACCAAAGCTGACGACTGATTACAAACTGTTCGTTAATAGAAACAGCCTTATCGGCACTAGGCAAGGATCCGTCGTTGCTGTCCGGCATGTAGTTGAGTTCACAAAGAGCCGCATGCCCTGTCCCTGCATTGTTCCAAACGTCGCTTGACTCTTTGGCTGGTGAATCCAGTCTTTCAACAATCGCTATCTTCAGCTCAGGGTTCAAAAGCTTCAGATAAACCCCATATGTCGCAGACATAATTCCTGCGCCAATTAGCACGTAGTCATATCGGGGTGTCTGATCAATCACCAGTTAAGACTACCCGTTATAGGACTGCTACGCCGAAGGCTAGGCCAATTAGGTAACTGACGGCCATAGTGATCACACTCACCGCAACAATCCTTGCTGCTCCCTTTAGCGGGCTCGAATTACCGGCCCTGGCAGCGAGAACTCCGGTAATGGTAAGAGACACAGTTACGCCAATGAGAATTGCCGCCACCTGTAGGTTGGATGGAAAAATAATGACTGAGAGCATCGGTAGCACTGCTCCGGCGGTGAAGGCTAGGAATGAACTCACGGCGGCCTGCAATGGATTTGCCGTGATATCGGCTCCAGTTCGACCGTGACTGATTTCGGTGTCTTTTTGTGCAGAGACGCTTACGTATTCACCACCACCCATTGAAAACGCACCTGCTACGGTTGCTGCGACACCGGCGATTAGTACTTCTGTTGCTCCAACGCCGGCACCAACAACCCCCATCAGCACACCGGCAACGCTAACAATGCCATCGTTGGCACCGAGCACTGCGGCCCTGAGCCAGTTGAGTCTTTTGTCCAATTCTTTATTCACAATCATCAATAATGCTCTAGAAACTCATTCATTCAACTTAGCCAGGCCTAACCAACAGCTAGACTTTGCCGAGTGAGAGTAACTGTTGATGGCGCAATAACCGAGCTGGCCGAGCAAGCTACTGGATTTGATGTTTATCCGGAGCGGGAAGTAATTGCCATGTTCCTAAACGGCGAACAGGCAGATTTGGCCAGGACGATTTCCGATGGTGACGAAGTAGGGGCAATCAGAATTGACAGCTCAGAGGGCTTGCAGATTTTAAGACACTCTGTAGCGCACATCACAGCTCAAGCAGTTCAAGATCTATTCGAGGCCAAGCTCGGTATTGGCCCGCCGATTGAAGACGGTTTCTACTATGACTTCTTAATCGACACTCCGCTCACTGAAGACGACCTTCAGAAAATTCAAAAGCGAATGAAAGAAATAGTAAAAGCAAATCAACGTTTCACTCGCGTCGTTGTCGACGAGAAACAAGCCCGAGAAGAAATGGCGGAGGAGCCATTAAAACTTGAGCTTCTGGACAAACGTAACGAATCGCTAGATGAGGGCAACATTGAGGTTGACGCCGGTGAACTAACGATTTATCAAAACATTGACCCGAGAACCGGAGAGCTTAAATGGCAGGACCTCTGTCGGGGCCCGCATGTTCCAAACACAAGGATTGCCGATAAGGGTTTTGCCCTGACCAGGGTAAGTGCTGCCTACTGGCTTGGAAACCAAGACTCTCATTCCCTGCAGCGTGTTTACGGGACAGCTTGGCCAGATGCTGAGTCGCTGGATAACTACAAACAAAAACTTGAAGAGGCTGCCAGGCGTGATCATAGAAAACTTGGGCAAGAATTAGATCTATTTAGCTTTCCAACGGAAATTGGCTCTGGTCTTGCCGTATTTCATCCCAAGGGGGGAATCATCCGCCAGGTGATGGAGGACTACAGTCGCAAAAAGCACTTGGAAGCTGGCTACGAATTCGTCTACTCACCTCACATCAGCAAGCAAAACCTTTTTGAAATCAGTGGTCATCTGCAGTGGTATTCAGACGGCATGTTCCCGCCAATGCAGATTGACGCTGAATATGGTGAAGATGGTGAGCTGAAAAAACAGGGTCAGAACTACTACCTAAAGCCTATGAACTGCCCTTTCCATATCCTGATATATAAGTCTAGGTCTCGCAGCTACCGAGAGCTTCCGCTCAGAATGTTTGAGTTTGGAAGTGTTTACCGCTACGAGAAAAGCGGTGTGGTTCACGGGTTGACCAGGGTTAGAGGGATGACCCAGGATGATGCCCACTTGTTTGTCACCAAGGACGATCTTGAGACCGAGATTGAAAATGTATTGAAGTTTGTTCTGGATCTGCTCAGAGATTATGGGTTGGATGATTTCTACCTCGAACTGAGCACTCGAGATGATGGCGATAAATTCGTCGGTGATCCACAAGCCTGGGAAACCGCCACCGATACCCTAAGGCGAGTGGCCGAATCCACTGGGTTAGAACTGGTTCCAGATCCTGGCGGGGCTGCATTCTATGGTCCAAAGATTTCGGTTCAGGCTAGGGACGCGATAGGCAGAACCTGGCAGATGAGCACAATACAGCTTGATTTCAATCTTCCCGAAAGATTTGAACTTGAGTATGTCGGGAATGATGGGGAAAAACATCGCCCGATAATGCTTCACCGGGCATTATTCGGCTCGATTGAAAGATTTTTCGGAGTGCTAACAGAACACTACGCCGGACACTTTCCACCCTGGCTTGCGCCAGTCCAGGTGGTTTGCGTGCCCATCACCGAAGCACAGGTTCCATATCTGCAGTCCTTCGCACATACCTTGCGGTCCAAAGGAATCAGAGTTGAGGTTGATCTCACCGATGAGCGGATGCAGAAAAAGATTCGTAACCACACTTTGGCAAAGATTCCATACATGGTCATCGCTGGCGAAACTGATGAGCAGGCAGGAGCTGTCAGTTTCAGGTTTAGGGATGGAACACAAAGAAACGGAATTGAGTTGGACTCTGCAGTTGAAGAAATAACCAGAGTGGTTGAAAGCAGGGAGCAGGTTTAGTTGGAAGCCGAGTCAAGCCAAGGCTTAGGGGAAAAGTGGGACGGTTTTGAACGTCTCTGGACTCCTCACAGACTTGTTTATATCCAAAATGGCCAGCAACCCAAGGATTCTGACTGCCCTTTCTGTCTAGCCCCGGATAAGTCCGATGAAGACGGATTGATTGTTCGTCGTGGAAAAACTGGTTTTGTGTTGATGAATCTTTTCCCATATAACGCAGGACACATTTTGGTTTGCCCCTACCGTCACTATTCGACTTTAGATTTGGCAACCAAAGAGGAAAGCGATGAAATTACGCAGCTGACTCAGGAGGCGATGAGAGTCCTTCGAGGTGTTAGTGGAACTCATGGATTTAACATTGGTTTGAACCAGGGTGAGATTGCCGGAGCTGGTATAGCCGGTCACCTTCATCAACATATAGTTCCCAGGTGGCGCAACGACGCGAATTTTTTCCCAATCATCGGCCAGACTAAAGCATTACCTAGACTGATAGGCGATGTACGGGAAGAGCTTCAACAACGATGGGATGAATTCAAAGACCATCAGGGTTGATTCATTAGTCGTAACATATTTATCCCAAGCAGTGACGAATTCCTAGGATGTAGACATGAGTAATTTTGAAACAGGCACCCCACTTGTAAAGCGTGGATTAGCAGAGATGCTCAAGGGTGGAGTGATCATGGACGTGGTCACCGCCGAGCAGGCAAAAATCGCTGAGGATGCGGGTGCTGTTGCTGTTATGGCGCTTGAAAGAGTTCCTGCTGATATTCGAGCAGAGGGTGGCGTGGCACGTATGAGCGACCCACAACTTATTGATGAGATCAAAGCGGCCGTATCTATTCCGGTGATGGCAAAAGCCAGAATCGGTCATTTCGTGGAAGCTCAGATTTTGCAGGCCCTAGAAGTTGACTACATCGACGAGTCTGAAGTTCTATCTCCAGCTGATTATGTCAACCACATAGACAAGCTCGGTTTCGATGTCCCATTTGTGTGCGGTGCGACCAATTTGGGAGAAGCGCTCAGGCGAATTACCGAGGGTGCAGCAATGATTCGCAGCAAAGGTGAGGCGGGTACTGGTGATGTCAGCGAGGCCACCAAGCACATTCGCACCATCCTGGGAGAAATCCGAAATCTCAGCTCAAAATCCCCTGAAGAGCTGTATGTGTCAGCCAAAGAGCTTCAAGCACCTTATGCCTTGGTGAAAGAGGTTGCCGAATCCGGCAAGCTTCCGGTCGTTTTGTTTACAGCTGGTGGAGTCGCAACACCAGCCGATGCTGCGATGATGATGCAGTTGGGTGCGGATGGCGTGTTTGTGGGGTCGGGTATCTTTAAATCGGGAAACCCAGAGCAAAGAGCCAGGGCCATTGTGAAGGCAACCACACACTTCAATGACCCAGTGGCGATAGCCGATGCAAGTAGAAATCTTGGTGAAGCAATGGTGGGTATCAACGTCAATGATCTTCCTGCACCCCACAGACTGGCCGAACGCGGTTGGTAACAGTAGGTGTTCTTGCCCTGCAGGGTGGAGTAATTGAACACCTCAGGCTTTTGAACTCAATCGGCGTTGACGCCAAGCCTGTGAAAGCAGAGAAAGACCTGGTAGGGATTGACGGGTTGATTATTCCAGGTGGCGAGTCCACAACCATTAGTAAGTTATTGACCATTTTTGAACTGCAGAGCTCACTCACGAAGCTCATTGCTAATGGTTTGCCAACTCTAGGTACTTGTGCAGGACTGATCCTTCTTTCAAAAGAGGTCGATGGTGCAAAGGGGTATTTCCAGGCGCTTTCCTGCTCGGTTGAAAGAAATGCATACGGGTCTCAATTGGCAAGTGGCGAGGCAAACGTTCGCTATGAAAACGGGTCAGAGGAAAAGGCCGCTTTCATTCGTGCCCCCAAGATAAGCGACTACGGCAATACTCGACCCATTGGCTGGGTGGGGGATGAAACAGTGGCAGTGATTGAGGGAAGCGTTATTGGTGCTAGTTATCATCCAGAGCTTACGGATTCCACAATGCTTCACCAAAAACTTATTGAACTTATAAAAGCCCACTAAAATAAGCGTCTATGTCAGGTCACTCCAAGTGGGCAACCACAAAACACAAAAAAGCAGCTAACGATGCGAAGCGAGCAAAGCTTTTTGCAAAGTTAATCAAAAACATTGAGGTTGCCAGCAGGCTCGGAGGTCCAGATTTAGATGGAAACCCAACTCTTTACGATGCAGTCCAGAAGGCCAAGAAGAACTCACTGCCAGCAGACAACATTGACCGTGCAATAAAGCGTGGTGCCGGGATTGATGGGGCAGGTGTTGAATACACCACAATCATGTATGAAGGCTACGCCGCCGGGGGTGTAGCCGTCTTGATCGAGTGTCTAACCGACAATAAAAACCGTGCAGCTGCAGAGGTAAGGCTCGCGATGAGCCGTTCCGGAGGATCTATGGCGGACCCCGGAAGCGTTAGCTACCAGTTTGCAAGAAAGGGCGTAATTCTCCTCGACGGTATAAGCGAAGAAGAAGCAATGGAAGCAGCCCTAGATGAGGGCATCGAAGAGATTGAATCCAACGACACTCAATTGATTATCACCACCGAACCTCAGGACATGGTCAAGGTTAGGACAGCACTCCAAGCTGCAGGTCTTGATTATGAAAGCGCAGATGTTGAGTTCGTATCAAGCATGAAGGTAACTTGCGATAAAGAAACCGCAACAAAGGCTATAAAGCTTGTGGATGCTCTTGAAGATTTGGATGACGTGCAGTCGGTATTTACAAATATGGAGATACCCTCCGAGGTACTGGAACAACTTGAGGCCAGTTGAGAAAAATTCTCGGCGTTGATCCAGGCCTAACAAGATGCGGAATCGCGGTTGTTAGTGGAAAAGTGATCAATAAGTCGTCACTTGTTTTCACGGAGACAATCAGAACTGATTCCACTGAGGAGCTTGATAAGCGCATTCATATAATCGGTCAGCGGATTAGGGAAATTATCCAATCCGAGGAGCCGACCGAAATTGCTTTGGAAAGAGTTTTCGCTCAGGCCAATCTGAAAAGTGTGATGGGGGTTGCTCAGATAAGTGGTGTGGTTTTGTATTTTGCAAGGGAGTTCAACTTGCCAATTCGGTTTTTCACCCCCACTCAGGTAAAGGCAGCTGTAACTGGTGATGGACGCGCGTCCAAAGAAGGCGTTACCAAAATGACAAGCAAGTTGCTTGATTCCGAAACCGCATTCGACACAGCAGATAGCGCAGACGCAGCTGCAGTTGCACTAACCGCGATAGCCAACCCTTCAATCGAATCATCCGGACCAACTGCAGCTCAACGGGCGTGGAGTGAGGCGATAAAGCGCTCTGGCAAGTAACCTAATCCAATGATTGGTCACCTTAGCGGCAAGGTCTTAGCAAAACACGGCAGAGAGCTAATCATCGACGTCTCTGGGGTTGGCTATCAAGTCTTCGTGAATAGCAGGTTTCTTCCTTCCGTGAACGATGAAATTTCGGTTTTCATAAGAACAGTGGTTCGGGAGGATGAATTTTCACTATACGGTTTCGAAACCCTTAGGGATCGCGAACTGTTCGATTCTCTTTGCGATGTAAACGGCATAGGGCCGAAGCTTGCAATGACAATCATCGAAGAACTCGGCTATGAGGCCGCTACGGCAGCAATAGCTGGGGGAGATGAACGCGCACTTCAGTCAGTGACTGGCGTGGGTGCGAAAACAGCCAAACTGATGATTTTGTCTTTGGGTGGAAAATTTGAAGCGCCAAAGCAGGTTGCGGATTCAACCCTCGTTGATGCTCTTATCAACCTGGGGTGGAAAGAGCGAGAAGCGATAGAGGCGCTGAATAATGTATCGAAATCAGGTAGTTCTCAACAAGAAGTCCTTAAAGCGGCCTTGAAATATCTCGGAGGCAGTAAAAAGTAATTATGGAGAGAGAAACCGAACCTTTCGCACATGCCGATGATTCAATTCTGGAAGGCAAGTTGCGCCCATCTTCGCTGGATGAGTTTGTGGGTCAGGGCAAGGTGAAGAAGCAACTTCAAGTTTTATTGCAGGCAGCTGAGCAACAGGGAAGGGTTCCCGATCATCTTCTTTTTAGCGGGCCTCCCGGACTCGGAAAAACAACCCTCGCAATGATCGTTGCTAAAGAAACTGGCCGGGCGATAAGGGTGACCAGCGGTCCGACCATTCAGCACGCCGGCGACCTCGCGGCAATTTTATCCTCACTTGAATATGGTGAGATTTTGTTTATCGACGAAATACATCGCGTTAGTCGTACTGCCGAGGAAATGCTTTATCTGGCAATGGAGGATTTCAGGGTGGATGTAATGGTTGGCAAGGGGCCAGGGGCAACCAGTGTGCCGCTCGACCTAGAAAGATTCACACTTGTGGGCGCCACAACCCGCGCGGGCATGCTGCCAAACCCTCTCCGTGATCGCTTCGGCTTCACCGCCACCATGGAGTTCTACGAACGCGAAGAGTTGGTAGATGTCTTATTGCGCACAGCTAAGGTTCTGAAGGTGAACCCAGACCGACCAAGTCTTGAATTGATAGCCCAGTCCTCGAGGGGAACCCCAAGGGTAGCGAACAGACTGTTGCGTCGAATTCGTGATTACGCCCAGGTGGAGAATGTTGAAAACATCGACGCCAAGACAACCGCTGAAGCCTTGGAGATTTACGAAATCGATTCAACTGGGCTAGATCGATTGGATAGGCAATATTTATCTGCACTCGCCGAAAACCAAAAAAGACCTTTGGGCCTTGGTACTTTGGCCACCAGACTGGGCGAGGAAGCTGAGACTGTAGAGATGGTTGTTGAGCCGTATCTGATTCGCTTGGGGCTTATTGAAAGAACCCCTAAGGGGCGAATGATCACCAATTCTGGTCTGTCGACAATGGGAATCCCGTCAGAATCCAGCAGTTTATTCGACTAACCCCCTATAATTTCAGGGTTACCGAGTTGTGAGGTTGTTTTGATTACACCAGACATTATCTTGGTGCTTGCCCTTGGTGTGCTGATTCTTTTTATGTTCACTAACAATCGCAAGCGCCGTAAGCAGGCTGAAGAGCTTGTCAATTCTTTGAGGGTTGGCGACGAGGTTTTATTGCACTCAGGAATCTTTGGAAAAATTACAGACTTGGCTGAAGACAGGGTAACTATAGAAACCGCTCCAAAGGTCACATTGACCGTTATCAAGCAAGCTGTGCGCTCAGTTGAGGCCAGTAGCGATAAGAACAACGAAGAGGCATAGGTTTGGCTGAAAATAACATCCGGCGTTCAGCCGGAAGGCGCTTAGTTTGGTTGCTAGTAATTATCCTTGGCCTGTCAGGGCTCATGGGTTGGGCAAACCTAACAAATCAAGAGAACACTGGATTGACCCCGAAACTAGCATTGGATTTAGAGGGTGGTACTCAAATCATCCTGTCTCCTTCCGTCGCTGAGGGTGACCGAGCTACTGAGGAGCAACTTCAGCAAGCGGTCTCAATCATTCGTCAACGTATCGACGCCAGCGGTGTTGCTGAAGCACAGGTAGCCACCCAGGGAAATCAGAACATCGTGGTTAGTATCCCAGGTGTCCCTGACCCGAACACGCTTCAGCTAATCAGGGCTAGTGCGAAACTGGAATTCAGGCCAGTTTTGAGAACAAGCGCAAGCGTTCCAACCGAAGAGGTGGGCGGTGTTGACGAGGATGGTCAGCAGCTACCTGATCAACCAAGTGTTGAGCCTGAGAATGCAAGCGATCCCAACTGGATTACCCCGGCGCTTCAGAATGAATTTGACAACTTGGATTGCTCTACAGATTTCAGGGAGCCCGGACAGGTCGATGATCCAAACCTTCCACTTGTTACCTGTGACACATCCCTTACTCAGAAATACATCCTTGGACCAGTTGAGGTTGAGGGCGCAAATATTACCGATGCAACTAGTGGAACGGTTACCACATCAACCGGGGCCTCTACAAACGAGTGGGCTGTAAACCTTGAATTTGACGGAGAAGGAACCGAGAATTTCAGCCAGGTGACTTCAAGGTTGTTCAACCTAAACGAACCCAGAAACCAGTTTGCAATCACCCTAGACGGATTCATCATTACAGCCCCAAGAGTGAATGACGTAATTCCTAACGGTGAAGCACAGATAACGGGAAGCTTCACACAAGAGTCCTCGCAGTCACTGGCCGATCAGCTCAAATACGGTGCACTGCCAATTGGCTTTGAAGTCCAGAGTCAAGAGAACATTTCGGCGACTCTAGGTACCGAATCACTAAACAGTGGTTTGATCGCGGGTCTTATTGGTTTGATACTTGTTGTCGTTTACATGACCTTCCAGTATCGAGGTCTTGCCATAGTGACACTAGGTTCTTTGGTAGTAGCCGGAATACTGGTCTATTTGGTGATTCTCTACCTCGCCTGGCGACAGGGATATCGCCTCAGCCTCGCAGGTGTTGCAGGTCTAATTGTCGCAATCGGTATTACCTCAGACAGCTTCATCGTCTATTTCGAAAGAATCAGGGATGAGATTCGAGATGGAAGGTCACTGGAGAACGCCGTTGAGGCTGGTTGGAAGCGAGCGTTCAGAACCATTCTGGTCAGCGATGCGGTAACCCTAACTGCGGCAGTAGTGCTGTTCTGGTTGACCGCATCAAGCGTTCGTGGATTTGCCTTCACTCTTGGATTGGTTACCCTAATTGACCTAATAATTGTTCTGCTGTTTACTCACCCAATGGTGCAGTTGTTGGCAAGGACCAAGTTCTTTAGAAGTGGTGGACGTTGGTCTGGGTTCGAAGTCAACAAGGTCGCAGCTAGCTACGTTGGCCGTGGTCAATTTAGAACTTCTGAGTCTTTGGCCAAGGGCAAAGCAGAAAAAGTTGGCAAAGAGGCAGTGAAGCGCCAGACGATTGCAGAGCGCAAAGCGCAAGAGATTAGAGAGCGAGGGGAGTCCTAATGGCAAGTTTTAGGGATTTCGGTAATGACCTGTATTCAGGAAAGCGCTCAATCAACTTTGTTGGTCGCAGAAAGACCTGGTACGCAATTGGTGTAGTTGTCGTTCTGCTTGCGATTCTTGCTCCGATTCTGCGTGGCGGATTCAGCTTCGGTATCGAATTCACCGGAGGCAGTGAATTCAGAATTGACGGCGTCAGCTCCCAAGGTGAAGCAGTTGCCACTGAGGTTGTTGACGATCTATTTCCAGGTGCGGACAGTGTTGTTACAACTGTTGGCACCGACTCAATCAGAGTTCAAACTGAACAATTGGCGGACCTGGAATCAGAAGAGCTGAGACTTGCTTTGGCTGATGCCTACGGTGTTGAAGGTGGCGAGGTTGCCAGCAGTTTCATCGGGCCAAACTGGGGTGCTGATGTGACTAGCCAGGCTATACAGGGCCTAGTCGTGTTTCTGATACTGGTATCGCTGTTGATGGCGTTTTACTTCCGTTCCTGGAAAATGTCAGTTGCCGCGCTAGCTGCGCTGGCTCACGATTTGATCATCACTGTTGGTATTTACGGGGGATTGGGAATTGAGGTAAGCCCCGCTGCAATTATTGGTTTCCTAACAATCCTCAGTTATAGCCTTTACGACACCGTTGTTGTGTTTGACAAGGTTCGTGAAAATACCGAAAACGTTGAGTTCAGTGAAAATGTAACGTTTTCTGAGCAAGTGAACCTTGCAGTGAACCAAACTCTTGTTAGATCAATCAACACAAGTGTTGTAGCCGTATTGCCGGTGGCTGGAATTTTGTTTATCGGTTCTTTGCTTTTAGGAGCCGGAACGTTGACAGATATAGCGCTTGCACTGTTTGTTGGAACAATAGTGGGAACCTACTCTTCGGTGTTTATCGCCGCTCCTGTTTATGCCCACCTGCGGGAAAACGAGAAGAAGTACAAGGAAGCTGCTGACAAAGTTTTGGCAAACCGGGCGTAGAATTCTGCTCACGGGAGGTGATGCGGAATGACCGATAGTATTCCAACACTGCGCTCTCGCTTGCCCAGGATTTTCACCAGAGAAAGCCCGTATTACAACAGAGACCTGAATGAGGTCATTAGAACCGTCAGGGTGAACCATCCGCGTTCGGATAGTCAACTGATAGAGAGAGCCTTCAAACGCGCTGAGAAAGCCCATGAGGGCCAGCTACGCAAGTCTGGTGAGCCATACATCACCCATCCGGTGGCGGTTGCAAAGATACTTGCAGATTTGGGAACTGGGCCGTCAACTATCGCGGCAGCGTTGCTGCATGACACAGTGGAAGACACTGATTACAGCATCGAGCAACTGAGGGCCGAATTTGGTGAGGAGGTTGCGCTTCTAGTTGACGGCGTAACCAAGTTGGACAAGGTAAAGCTTGGGGACAAGGCACAGGCTGAAACCATACGAAAAATGATCATTGCAATGAGCAAAGATATTCGAGTTCTGGTCATCAAACTGGCCGATAGGTTGCACAACGCCAGAACATGGGGCTTTGTTCCAATCGAATCAGCGAAGAAAAAAGCTCAAGAGACCTTGGAGATATACGCTCCACTGGCACACCGACTGGGAATTAACACGATTAAGTGGGAATTGGAAGACCTGAGCTTCAGCGTTTTGTATCCAAAGGTGTATGAAGAGATCGTCAACCTCGTCAAGCAAAGGACGCCAAAGCGAAGTGAATACACCGACAAGGTGATCAGAGACATTGAATCAGAGCTAAGGCAAAACAAGATCAAAGCCAAGGTTGAAGGTAGGCCCAAGCAGTATTACTCGATTTATCAAAAGATGGTTTTACGTGGGCGTGAGTTTGACGATATCTATGACTTAGTGGGAATCAGGATTCTGGTTTCAAGTGTCAAAGACTGCTACGCAGCACTTGGAGCCCTGCACGCTCAGCATTCTCCTGTGCCAGGTCGCTTCAAGGATTACATAGCAATGCCCAAGTTCAATCTCTATCAATCTCTGCATACCACCCTGATTGGTCCAGCAGGAAGGGCTGTTGAGGTTCAGATACGAACTCATGATATGCACCAAAGAGCTGAGTTTGGTGTCGCAGCCCACTGGAAATACAAGGCAGCAGCCAAGGGCGAGCAGGCTCAGGATGACAGCCTTGCCTGGCTGAAACGAATTAGTGACTGGGAGAGCGAAACAGAGGACCCTGGCGAATTCCTTGACAGTCTCCGATACGAAATCGGAGCCAAAGAGGTTTATGTATTCACGCCAAAGGGTCGTGTAATTGGGCTTCCATCGGATGCAACTCCTATCGATTTCGCCTATGCCGTTCACACAGAGGTTGGCCACAAAACCATTGGCGCAAAGGTTAATTCGCGTCTAGTTCCTCTTGATACGCCACTGAACAGTGGTGACGTCATCGAGGTGCTCACCTCCAAGAGTGAAAGTGCCGCACCCAGTAAGGATTGGTTAAACTTCGTTCGGTCTCCAAGAGCCAGGGCAAAGATCAAACAACACTTCAACGCAGAAAGAAAAGAACAGTCTGTTGATGTTGGCCGAGATTTACTGGCAAAGGCCATGCGAAAGCAGTCCTTGCCCCTGCAGCAGTTGATGGGAAGTGATGCACTTCTGGAGGTAGTTGCTGATCTAAAGTATGTAAATCTCGAGGGATTACTCAGCGGGATTGGTGAAGGTCACGTATCAGCGGCCACTGTGGTCGAGAAGCTAATAAGCAAAACTCAGGCAGCTGAGGATGTAAACACTGGTGAGCTCGCACAGATCATCACCACGAAATCCTCTAAGCGTGGCGGCGATAACTATGTCCTGGTCAAAGATAGTCCAGATGTCCTAACCAAGATTGCTCGCTGCTGCACTCCGGTTCCTGGTGATGAAATTATGGGATTTATCACCAGGGGAGAGGGTGTAAGCATTCACCGGGTGGATTGCAAAAACGTAAAATCACTAGAGCAACAACCTGAGCGAATTGTTGATGTGAGCTGGTCTGATTCGACTCGGGGAATCTATCTTGTGCAGATTCAAGTCGACGCATTGGATAGATCAGGCTTACTCAGCGATGTGACACGGGTGCTGAGTGAAAATCACGTCAATATTCTAAGTGCCTCTGTGACAACGAGAAAAGATCGTGTTGCGGTAAATCGTTTCTCTTTTGAAATGGCAGACCCATCTCATCTGGAACACATATTCAATCAAATCCGACGAATTGATGCGGTTTATGACGTCTACCGTGTCCAGGGAGGTTAGTCGGCGGCTTTTTTAGCAGCGTCCAGCCATGACTTTCGAGCCTCGAGGTTCTTTTGCAGTTCCTTCAGCTTTTTTTCGTCAGTGGTCGATGCAATCTGTTGCTCAATATCAGCAATTGACTGCTCAAGCTGGTCTATCAAAGAGTTAGTTCGATGCTGAGATTCCGGATCAGTTCTTCTCCACTCATCTTGTTCTTTTTGCTTGATGGCTGCTTCTATTTTCGACATACGACCATCGAGTTCGCGAACCTTGTCTCGAGGAACTCTGCCTATTTTGGCCCATTCGGCATTAATCTTGGCCAACTGTTCTCTCGCTGACTTTAGGTCGTCAAGAGATATGCCTTCAGCATTTTTCGCCAACTCAACCTTTTTGGTGTAGTTTTCCATCTCTTCTTCGCGAAGCTTCTGATCCTCCACCTTTTTCTGCTCAAAGATGACATCACCAGCAGCTTTGAACTTCTCCCAGAGAGCATCTTCGCCCTTGCCGATTCGGGCCAACTTCTTCCACTGATCCTGCAGGCGTTTGAACTCATCCGCAGCATCCGCTCCTTTGCTGGTTAGGCTCTCAGCCTGCTTGACAATGTCAGATTTCAATTTCTTAGCTTCCTTGACACGCTTGTCTAGTTCTGCAAAGAACACCCGCTTTTCGGCTTCAAACTTGGCCCTTGCCTTGCTGAAGCGCTTCCACAGAGGATCCGCTTGACTCTTGGGAACTCTTGGTCCCGATTTCTGAAGCGCTTGCCATTTATCAAACAGCTCCTGCATTTCCTTGCTGGCATTTTTCCAAATCGTCTTGCTTGAATCGCGATTCGCAATTTGCTCTGCCTTAGCAGCAATCTTTTCTTTCTCCACCAAAGCTTTAGCAATTGCCTCTTCGGTTTTCTGCTTGTGATCTTCTCGCAGGGTTTCTAAGGCAGGCTTTAGTTGCTCAACACGATCACGGAGACTTTGGATATCACCAACAAACTTTGGTTCGGAAAGCTCTTTTTCAACAGCAACCAAGTTCTCTTCAACAGCACTAGGTGTTGCACTGGTGGTCTTTACCCGCTGCTCAAGAATTCTCACCTGGGCTTCTAGATCATCATATTTACGCTGAAAATAAGCGAGTGCTTCTTCGGCGGTAACGTTCGGGTACTGACCTACGAGTTTTTTCTCACCTCCGTCAATCAGATAGACGTTGTTGTTTTCATCAACACTTGCGTGCGAGGTTTCTATGGACACTTTTTAGGCTCCTGTTTGTTAGTTGAGTTCAACAGAATTGATAATTATCTCTTCTGCCGGAGTTCCATCATTACTGCCATCATCGGTTCCAAGTGAGGCAAATTGCCGAACTGTTTCTAGACCGTTATCAACTTGACCCATGATTGTGTAGCCTCCAGCGACGTCACTTGGAATAACACTGTCCTCATAAACGATGAAAAATTGGCTTCCCATGCTGTCGCCAAGATTTCCAGCACGTGCCATCGCTATCGAGCCAGCAGGGTACAGATCATCCTCTGGAGCGTTCTCTATTGGCCCCCAGGTATAGCCGGGTCCGCCTGTTCCGTCACCGCTTGGGTCTCCACACTGCAAAACAAAGATGCCCTCGGTCACCACTCTGTGACAGCCGATTCCTTCATAAAAACCGTCAGAAGCCAGAGTCACGAAGTTTGCAACCGCTTGTGGTGCCAAATCACCAAACATTGTGATTTCAAACGCTTCATCATTTAGAAGCAGCTGGCCACTCCAGTCCCTGTCTTCGGCAACTGCGGGATCTGGGGCCTCTGCGGATCTTTCAGTCTCTGTTTCCGATTCAAGTTCATCGACAAGCTGATCAACGGCTTCATCAACAGTAATTGTTTTGCCAGGCCCAATGCCGAAGTAAACAACCTGTCCAATACCCGCCACTAAAACCGCGGCTATGGCGACAACGCTAAATAGTCTGTTGTCCTTCGGCGCTCTCGCTGCTCTTTGCTTCGCAATTTCCTGTTTTGCCTGGTAGCGCTCAATAATTTCGCGCTCTCGATTCGATTTTGCCAATTTCTCTCCTAGCCCCGACCATTGTAGTTCTCTTAGAGTTCTCTGTATGCAAAAACCGCTGGCAGAGCAGTTACGTCCTGCAACACTTGAAAGCTTCATCGGACAATCTCACCTTTTCGAACAGGGAAGTCCGATAAAAGCCATGCTTGAGTCCAAGAAACCAAGATCAATTGTTTTGCAGGGTCCACCGGGGACGGGAAAGACCACTCTGGCCAGGCTTATCAGCCAAAAAATTGACGCTGAGTTTGTTGAACTTAGCGCCATTGACAGCGGAGTAAAAGAGATAAGGGAGGTCTCTAAAAAGGCCATCCAGACTTGGCAGATGTACCAAAGACAAACAGTTTTGTTTTTGGATGAAATCCATAGATTCTCTAAATCTCAACAAGATTCACTTTTGAAGGCAACCGAAAATGGAACCATCAGCCTTATCGGAGCAACCACTGAGAATCCCTCATTTGCCCTAAACCCCGCGATGCTATCAAGGCTGTTAATAGTCAAATTGCAACCACTTTCTGCTGATGGGCTTACTGAAATTGCCAAACAAGCTCTTTCGCATACCTCGAAAGAAATATCCAATGAGGCGATGGAGCTTTTGTTGCAGCTGAGTTCTGGAGATGCAAGAAGACTTATCAGCATCGTTGAACTATCTGACTCTCCAATAACCACTGACACCATCAGAAATGTTCAGTCTGCGGTTCAGTTGCATTATGACCGAGCGGGAGACAATCACTACCAAACGATTTCGGCATTCATAAAATCCGTGCGCGGGAGTGACGTAAACGCCGCCCTTCACTACCTCGCGGTGATGCTTGTAGGTGGGGAAGACCCGATGTTCATTGCCCGCAGATTGGCAATACTTGCAAGCGAAGACGTTGGTCTTGCTAATCCAAATGCCCTGGCAGCCGCAAGCTCAACCTTGAACATAGTTCATCAAATAGGAATGCCGGAGGCCAGAATTCCTCTGTCGCAATTGACCATCATGCTTGCACTAAGTGGCAAATCAAATTCTGCCTACCTAGCAATAAATCAAGCAATGTCCGATGTTGAGGGGGGACTTACACCCGCTATACCCGAATACCTTCTGCCAAGAGGCGCTGGTTATCTCTATCCACACGATTACCCCTCGAAAATAGTCAAGCAGGAATACAGCCGGCATGATCTACCGCACTACTATCAACCAACAGAAGTTGACGGGGAGAGGGCTTTTGCCGAGATCCATGCAAGGGTGCAAGAGATTTTGAATAAAGACACTGGTAAATAAAGGTCGATGCGTGCTAGCATTTCAGGGTTGTTTGGGCTAGCGGCTGAGCTCAAGGAATGCTAACGAAAGGTATTTTTTGTCAAAGACATCAAGAACTAGGTCAAAGACCAGATTGTCCCGATCATTGGGATTGGCGCTAACACCAAAGGCCGCCAAGTATATGGAGAAGCGCCCCTACGGTCCAGGTCAGCACGGACGCACCAAGCGTCGCAGCGACAGTGACTATGCAGTGCGTTTACGCGAGAAGCAGCGTCTAAGGGCGCAGTACGGTATCCGCGAGGCGCAGCTGAGAAGAACTTTTAAAGAAGCCAAGCGTGCTGAGGGTCTAACCGGTGAAAACTTGGTTGAGCTCTTGGAGATGCGTCTAGACGCTTTGGTTTTGCGAGCAGGACTTGCTCGAACCATTGCTCAATCAAGGCAGTTGGTTGTTCACCGTCACATCATGGTTGATGGACAGCGTGTAGATCGCCCAAGCTTCCGCGTCAAGCCAGGCCAGATGATTCACGTTCACCCGGACAGCGAAAAGACAGAACCATTCCAGGTAGCAGCAGCTGGCGGCCACGCTGATGTTCTTCCTGCAGTGCCCGAATACTTGAGTGTTGATCTGGAAAAACTTCAAGCAACACTTGGTCGCAGGCCAAAGCGTGCAGAGGTGCCAATCACCTGTGACGTGCAGCTTGTGGTTGAGTATTACGCAGCGAGGTAAAAATTGGCAATCGGCGACATAATCGGCCTGTTATTTGCAGGTGGGTTTGTGTTGCTGGTTGTCTTCCTCGGATTACCTCTGATCAAACTCGCAAAAGTCGTTGATGAGACCACCGTTACCGTAAAGCTTTTGAATCAAGAGCTGAAGCCGATGTTGCAAGAGGCAAATGTTTCGTTGGTCGAGTTGAACAAGCAGCTGAAACGCGTTGATTCAATAACTGAGGATGTTGAGCAGGTAACAGAGAACGTCAATAGCATTGTCGCAGTTTTCACAGCTGGGCTTGGTGGCCCATTGGCTAAACTGATTGGTGTCACAAAAGGTTTTGGCAAAGGGATCTTTAAAGGGAGTGGAAAATGAGTAAATTTGGCTGGTTTTTAGCTGGAATAGGTCTCGGAGCACTTGCCCTGCAGCAACTTCGTGACAATCCTCAGGCGAGACAGCTTGCAGACGATGGAAAGCAAGCCGCTAAAGAATTTGGTGAGGCGGTTGCCGAGGGGTTCCGTGAGCGCGAGCAGGAAATCCGCAAGCAGGCGAAGAAGTAGGGATGCAAACCGCTGAAATCAAGCGGCGCTGGTTAGATTTTTTCAAATCTAAGAACCATGAAGTTGTTCCAAGTGCCCCACTAATTAGTCATGACCCCAACTTGATGTTCGTGGTTGCTGGAATGGTTCCATTCATTCCTTATATGACTGGAGTTGAACCTGCTCCTTATAAGCGCGCGACAAGCGTTCAGAAGTGTGTAAGAACACTAGATATTGAAGAGGTTGGCAAAACTACCCGGCACGGAACCTTTTTCCAAATGAACGGAAATTTCAGCTTCGGTGATTACTTCAAAAAGGAAGCGATCATCTATGCCTGGGAGTTTCTAACTAAGCCGACAGCAGATGGTGGACTCGGTCTTGATAAGGACAAGCTCTGGGTGACCGTTTATAAAGACGATCAAGAATCAGAAGATCTCTGGCTTGAGAACACCGATGTTCCTGCTAATCGCATCCAAAAACGTGGCATGGAAGACAACTACTGGTCAACCGGTCAGGCTGGCCCTGCTGGACCCTGCTCTGAAATCTATTTCGACAGGGGGCCCGACTACGGTGTTGAAGGCGGTCCGGAAGCCGACGAGGATCGCTACATAGAGATCTGGAATCTTGTGTTTATGCAGTATCAGCGCGGTAACGGTGGCGGCAAAGATAATTTCCCAATCCTGGGTGAGCTTCCCAGTAAAAACATTGACACGGGTATGGGCCTAGAACGTGTTGCCTTTTTAATGCAGGGTGTGGATAACATCTATGAAATTGACCAGGTTCGTCCGCTCATTGACCACGCAGCCAAGCTTTCCGGAATCACCTACGGTGAAAGCGAATCGCACGATGTTCGGATGCGAGTGATCGCCGACCATGTCAGAAGCTCACTGATGTTGATGAGTGACGGAGTGACACCAGCTAATGAAGGACGCGGTTATATTCTCAGGCGTTTGCTCCGAAGGGTTGTACGCTCACTGAAACTGTTGGGTGTTGATAAGGCAGCCATGGCTGAGCTATTCGAGACAAGTAAAAATGCAATGGTTGATGCCTACCCAGAGCTTGCAGAAACTTTCGAAAGAGTTCAGAAGCTAGCTGCCAATGAAGAAGCTTCATTTCTGAAAACTCTAGTTTCTGGTGAGCAATTATTGGAACAAGAGCTATCAACACTGAACGGTTCCGTTTTGGGAGCAGAGATCGCATTCAAACTTCACGACACCTTCGGATTTCCGATTGATCTAACCGAGGAGGTTGCGTCGGAGAGTGGCAAGAGCGTTGACCGTGAAGGGTTCGACGCACTCATGGCAGAGCAGAAGCAACGTGCGAAAGCTGATGCCAAGTCAAAACGCTCAGCAACTAACGACGACGAGTTCATATCAAATATGAGAAGTCTTGGGGAGACGGTTTTCACTGGCTACGAGGAGTTGCAATCCGAAGCTCAGATACTTGGAGTCAATAAGGTTTCTGAAGACATCTTTGAGATTGTCCTGGATCGGACGAGTTTGTATGCCGAAAGCGGTGGTCAAGATAGCGATGCGGGTCTGATTCTTGGCGAGAATCTTGAGCTTGAGGTTCTAGATGTTCAGAAGCCGGCTAGGGGGCTTATTGCTCACAAAGTGAAGGCAATTATCGGTGCACCTGAACCAGGCAAGAGCGTAATCACAAAGGTTGATCAGGATTGGCGCTTGGGCGCCTGTCAGGCACACAGTGCAACACACGTTGTGCACGCGGCCATCCGGCAGGTTCTAGGACCCGACGCTTTGCAGTCTGGTAGCTATAACCGACCTGGCTACATGCGACTTGACTTTAGTTGGGGCGAAGCCCTTAGTGCTGAAACAAAGAGTGAAATTGAAGAAGTTTCTAACCTTGCTATTAGAAATGATCTTGCTGTTAGCGCCCACTTTATGTCACTGCCAGAGGCGAAAGACTTTGGAGCACTTGCGCTGTTTGGAGAAACCTATGACGAGGTGGTGAGGGTTATCCAAGTTGGTGGACCATGGTCTCGAGAGCTTTGTGGTGGAACACACGTGGCTAGAAGCTCTCAGATTGGCAACGTGTCCCTAACCGGTGAATCTTCCGTGGGCTCAAACCTCAGACGTATTGAAGCCAATGTTGGAATGGACTCTCTGCGAGCGCTACTTCACCAAAGAGACTTGATGAAATCACTTGCTAACGCATTCAAGTCCCAAGATCATGAGCTCGTCTCAAAGATACTTGAGCAACAAGAGGCCCTAAAGAAGACTCAAAAAGAACTTGAAAAAACAAAGAATGAATTGGCAATGATCAGACTGCCGGAATTGGTGTCTAAGGCTGAGGGTGGAAAGCTTGTGCAGATCATTGACGCTGAGAATGCCGACCAGCTGCGACAGTTTGCAATGAAGGCAGCTGAATCACTTGGTGCCGAATCAGTTGTGGTACTTCTGTCCAACATTGAAGGCAGACCTCTTGTGAGTGCTGCGGTTGGCCGAGAAGCGCAAGCGAAGCATAGAGCTGGAGATTTAGTAAAGGTGGCTGCAACCATCCTCGGCGGTGGCGGTGGCGGAAAAGCAGATTTCGCACAAGGTGGAGGAAATGACGTCAGTCAATTGCCCCAAGCTCTGTCGGAACTCAATAAGGCCATAAATTGACAGCACTAGGCATCGATGTCGGAAAGGTCAGGGTGGGGCTAGCCTTTGAATCCCAAGGCGTGGTGCTGCCGCTAAAAACGGTGTCTCGCGATCAGGCGTATGCCGCAATTGTGGAGCAATGTAATGAGCGTCGTGTTGAGGTCATCTTTGTTGGTCTGCCATTGAATTTGAAAGGTGCCCACACTGCAAGCACCGATGACGCGATCGAGTTTGCCAAAAACATGAAAACAGATCTACCTGTTCGCCTAATAGACGAGCGAATGACAACAAACATCGCTCAAATAAGCTCCAAGGGAAGAAAAAACGCCAAAGCCCAGGTTGATTCTCTTAGTGCAGCAGAAATACTAAAGTTGGGATTATCTAACCCCAGTCTTGCGAAAGATGTCGATGGATTTTGAAGATGAAACACGGCGCCGACCGGCAAAGAAAAGACGTGTTGGCGGGGTTGTAGCAATTCTGCTGTCGGTTGGGGTCTTGGTTGGGGCCGGTGCGGTGGCTGTCAACTTCGTTGGGGGCGGAGTTCAGCAAATTCTTGATCGATTCACCGTTGATGACTATCCGGGGCCCGGTGGACCAGAGGTTGAAATAACAATCCCTGCTGGCGCCACTGGCGAAGACGTTGCAAGATTATTGGTTGAAGCCGATGTGGTGCAGAGCTTTGAAGCCGTCTATCAACCAATGTTGGATCTTGAGCCAACAATTTTCCCTGGAACATTTACTTTTCCTTCTCAAATACCAGGCATTAGAGCAGTCGAGATTTTGATAGCTGGGGATAACCGAGTATTCGAAGAGCTCCGACTAAGAGAGGGTCTGACAATTACCCAGACTCTAGAGCAAATTGAGTCTCAATTGGACATACCGAAAACAGAGATGCTGGATGCGCTTAGTGACCTTGAGGCTTTGGGGATTGATAACCCAGCTCAAACTGCAGAGGGATATCTTTTCCCAGCTACCTATCGCTTAGATCCGGGTGTTGATGCAGACCAGCTTGTTCAAATTATACTCAGCAGGCTGGATGAGGAACTAGCCAAGCATGACTACACCAGATCCGATGCGCACGAACTTCTCACCCTTGCCAGCATGATTCAACTGGAGGCGAGACTGGAGCCTGATTTCTACAAAGTCTCGACTGTTTTCAATAACCGCTTGGAAATTGACATGCCTCTGCAAAGTGATGCGACAGTGAATTATGGAACCAGTGGCGAGACTGTCACCACGACCGATGAGCAGCGAGCGTCAGACAATCCCTATAACACTTACTACTACAGGGGCCTGCCGATAGGGCCAATTGGTTCACCTGGCGGCCTTGCAATAGATGCGGCTTTGAATCCTGTTGAGGGGGATTGGTTATATTTTGTGACCATTGACCTCTCAAACGGTGAGACCGTGTTTTCTGAAACACTTGCCCAGCATGAGCGGGCGGTCTTGGATTTTCAGGCCTACTGCAGAGCAAATCCTGGAACCTGCTCATGAAATTTGCAGTGATGGGTTCACCAATAGCGCATTCACATTCGCCGACGTTGCACAGAGCTGGTTTCGAATACCTAGGGCTAGATGCTGAATATCTGCGGATAGAGAAGACAGAACTGAAAGAGCATGATCTGGAAGGATTTGCAGGACTTTCTTTGACAATGCCGCTCAAGGACGATGCCTTTCGATTGGCAGACTCCCACGATGATGAGTCCCTGGCTACCGGAGTCAGTAACACTTTATTGATGGGCGATGACAGGGTGTTCGGAATGAACTCAGATGTTTATGGCATTCAGATATCGCTTGAAAAACTTGACTTTGAAAATGTGCAGATCATTGGAACTGGTGCAACAGCAAAAAGTGCTGCCTACGCAGTTAGAGATCGGAAAGTTTTCTTTGCCGGACGTAACAGTGAAAAGGTAGCCGCTATTGAGAGCTGGGCTAGTATCCACCAAATTGATATCGCTCACAGTGACGAAGTCGATTTAGTTATAGACACCACCCCAGCCGAATCAAGATTGGAATACGTAAAACACGAGTATTTGCTTGACGTGGCTTACAACTCAGAGAGAAACGCAAGACATCCGAAGCTGATCAGTGGCCTGGAGATGCTTCTCAATCAAGCTGTTGTTCAAAATATTGCCTTTGCGAGCGCTCACCTTGATGAAAAAATAGATTTTGTTGAACTAACTGATGCGATGCGCGAGGCGTTGGTGTCGCGTGTGGGAGAATGGGCGAATGCTTAGATGGATAACTGCCGGCGAATCACACGGCCCAGAACTTATATGCGTTTTAGAAGGTTTCCCTGCCGGTGTTGAAATCGATAAGGCTGAAATAGTCAATGAGATGGCCCGTCGTCGACTTGGTTATGGCCGTGGATCTAGGCAAAAGTTTGAACAAGATGAGCTGAGCATTTCAGCGGGTGTTCGGCACGGAATCAGCCAAGGTGGACCGATAGCCCTCAGAATTGGTAATACTGAATGGCCCAAATGGGAAAAGATTATGTCGGCCGAAGTTGTTGAACAGTCAGAACTCTCAGGAGCCAGAGCGCAGCCGTTGACAAGGCCCAGACCGGGACATGCGGATTTCACCGGAATGCAAAAGTATGGATTCGACGAATCAAGACCAGTTTTGGAGAGAGCAAGTGCTAGAGAAACTGCTGCCAGGGTTGCTCTTGGGTCAGTCGCCAAATCGTTTCTGAGCGCACTTGGGATTGAAGTAATTTCTCACACAACGAGTATTGGGACAGTTTTTGTTGAAGATGCGACCCCGCACCCCAAAGACCGAGATTCCCTAGATGCTGACCCCGTACGCTGCGCAAGCGAATCGACATCTGCGTTGATGGTTGAGGAAATAGACAATGCCAAAAAAGATGGCGACACTCTTGGGGGCACAGTTGAGGTGCTGGTGTATGGTTTGCCGCCTGGATTGGGATCCTACGTCCACTGGGACCGGAAACTTGATGGCAGGTTGGCTCAGGCAATGATGAGCATTCAGGCAATGAAAAGTGTCGAAATCGGCGATGGGTTAGAAACCACGAAACGTCGAGGCTCTCAGGCCCATGACGAGATTGAAGTGATTGATGGCGAGGTGTCCCGAAAGACAGACCGAGCCGGCGGCCTTGAAGGTGGCATGACTAACGGCGAGATTCTCCGTGTCAGGGTGGGAATGAAGCCCATCTCCACGGTGCCCAAGGCATTGTCGACGATTGACACCGCAACGGGTGAAGAGGCGACTGCCCACCACCAAAGAAGTGATGTTTGCGCGGTACCTGCTGCTGGAATCATTGCCGAGGCTATGGCTGCGCTTGTGATTGCCGACGCAGTGGTAGAGAAATTCGGCGGAGACAGCCTGACGGAGACTAAGAGAAACCTAGATAGTTACCTTGCTTCAATTCCAGAAACACTTCGATCTCGAATAGCGCGATAATGTCCCAGCTGTTTTTGATTGGGCCGATGGGGGTTGGAAAAACCACCATCGGAAAGAAAATTGCCAAGAAGCTTGGTGTCGAATTTAGAGACACTGACAAACTTATAATTTCTGAACACGGCCCAATCTCTGAAATTTTCGAGCAGTTCGGAGAGAGTTTTTTCCGTGATTTAGAGACCCGTGCATTACTTAACCAAGAAAACTTTGAGGGCGTCATTGCAACCGGAGGGGGAGTTGTCACCACAGAAGAAAACCGTGAATTTCTCAAGGGGAAGAAGGTTGTATACCTTTCCACAAAGGGAAATCAAATGAGGACTCGGCTTCTAAGCTCCAAGAAAAGGCCACTGCTTAAAAACGGTTACCAGGACTGGGTGAGAATATACAACGAGCGTAAACCACTTTATGAGCAAGCTTGCTCGGATGAGATATCTATAGACAATCGGCCATTGACTGCTGTCGCAGATAAGTGTGTGGAGATTTTTAGGAGAAAAGATGCATGATTACCCAGTCATAGTTGGCAGGGCGCTTCTAGATGAGGTGCATAAGCACCTGCCGGGGGTAAAAAAGGTTTTGGTGGTTCACCCACAGGCTTTGACGACTTCTGCTGAGCAGCTAAAGGAAAACCTTGATGGTTATAACTTCGAGGTATTGCTTGCTGGGATACCCGACGGAGACGACAGCAAGAGAGTTGAGGTGGCAAGCTTTGCCTGGCAGATCATGGGGCAGGCCGATTTCAACAGAAACGATGCTGTTATCGGGCTTGGCGGGGGAGCGACTACCGACATGGCAGGTTTTATTGCTAGCACCTGGCTCAGAGGTGTTCGCTACATAGCTATTCCAACGACGCTTCTGGCAATGGTAGATGCAGCTATTGGCGGAAAAACGGGTCTCAACACTTCCGAGGGCAAAAACCTAGTGGGAACCTTTTACCTTCCATCTGCGGTAATTGCCGATATTGACACCCTGCAAACGCTTCCGAAGCACGATCTCACCGCTGGTTTCGCAGAAGTGGTCAAATACGGGTTCGTTTATCAACCAGAAATCTTGGATGTGATTGAAGAAAACCTTGAGACGATTACCAACCCCGAAAGTGAACTTCTGGAGGAGTTGATAAACAAGTCAATTGCAATCAAGCGCAAAGTCACTGAGAGTGATTTCAAAGAATCCGGTGAGCGAGAGTTTTTGAACTACGGTCACACCCTTGGCCACGCAATCGAAAACGTTGAAAGGTATCAGTGGCGACACGGTGCTGCCATATCAATTGGAATGGTGTTCGCTGCTGAGCTTTCATTGGCCAAGGGAAACCTTAGCGAGCAGCAGGTTGACCGGCACCGTCAGATACTTTCCTCGCTCGGGCTACCAATTAGTTATCGAGGTGACCGTTGGCCACAGCTATTCGATGCTCTTAAAAAAGACAAAAAGGTGCGTGGGGGGATTATCAGGTTTGTAACACTGAAAGACTTCGGTAAGCCAGAGATTACCTCTTCGCTCACCGAAGAGGAGCTTTTTGCCACCTATCAGTCAATAATTGACTAGCCTTATCCCATGCAGATTTTGATACTCAATGGGCCCAACCTAAACATGTTGGGCGTTAGAGAGCCTGAGATCTATGGCCATGAGTCGCTGGAAGATATTAATCAATGGCTGCTGAGCGAATCCAAGACTGATTTTGAATGGGTTCAATCAAACTCTGAAGCGGTATTGATTGATGAGATTCAGAGGGCTCAGGTCAGCGGGATGGATGTGGTGATAAACCCCGGAGCATTTACCCATTACAGCTACGGTCTAAGGGATGCGTTGGCGTCGCTAACCGCATCGGGGCAGATTGCGATTGAGTGTCACCTGAGTAACCCTGCTTCTAGGGAAAGTTTCAGGCAAAACAGTGTGGTCGCTCCTGCGGTCACCGGGACGATAGCTGGTTTTGGTAAGAATGTTTATCTGCATGCAATTGCAGAGATTAAATCAAGAAGAGGCGAGTAATTGGCAACAAGCAATGACATAAAAAACGGAACCGTAATTTCCATGGATGGGCAGCTGTGGATGGTGGTTGAGTTCCAGCACGTGAAGCCCGGTAAAGGTGGGGCGTTCGTTCGAACAAAAATCAAAAACGTGGTCAACGGCAAAGTGATTGATAAGACATTTAATGCTGGGGTGAAGATTGACGTGGCCAATGTGGACAGAGCGGAAATGCAATATCTCTACAACGACGGCGAAGGTTTTGTATTTATGGACACCAAGACTTACGACCAAGTGACGGTCTCTGAAAAGGTTGTCGGGGACGCCTCTGATTACATTCTCGAAAATCAGATGATTACCGTTGCAACCCATGATGGTGACCCTTTGTATATAGAAATGCCACCATCGGTAATCTTGGAGGTCACCTTCACCGAGCCTGGCTTGCAGGGAGATCGTTCAAGCGGAGGCACAAAGCCAGCAACACTTGAGACAGGTGCAAACATTCAGGTGCCTCTGTTTTTGGAACAGGGCACCAAGGTCAAAGTTGACACAAGAACAGGTGAATACCTGGGTCGGGTATCTGAATAGGTGAGCGCCAGAACAAAGGCTCGCAAACGAGCTGTTGATGCTCTGTTTGCAGGCAACCTCCGTAACAGAAACGCTGAGGATCTTCTGGAAGAGACTTTGCGCCAAAATGCGGACAAACAAAATCAGGCGGAAATTTTCGATTATGCGCGGTCTTTGGTGACAGGCTTTAGCGAGCATCAATCCGCGATTGATTCAAAAATTGAACTAAATTCCGATGGCTGGAGACTTGATCGAATGTCCAACTTGGATTTATCGATTCTCCGTGTCGCTTGCTTTGAAATTTTATATAACGACGAGATCCCAGACGCAGTTGCGATATCTGAGGCTAAAAATTTGGCAGAGGAGTATTCGACCGAGGATTCGGCCAAATTTATTTCGGGAATTCTTCATTCTGTATCCAAATCTAAAGAAGTGATTTGATAAGCTGTTGCAAACCTTTAAATTCGTCCCGTGAGGCGAAGAAGGAGAGAAAGTGAAGACAGTTCTGTCTGAAAGCGATATTGCGCGAACAATTAGGCGCATGGCTCATGAGATTCTTGAAAGAAACTCTGAGCCTTTTTTATTACTCGGGATTCCGACCCGGGGAGTCTCGATAGCGAATCTCATTCATCAAAACCTTGAATCAATCTCCCCTGGCTTCTCACAATTGGGGCAGCTGGACATCGGTCTTTACAGAGACGATTTAGATAAGCGCCCCGCTAAAGCAATTGCCGAGACTTTCATCCCGGGCAGTGTTGATGACAAGCAAATAGTGCTTGTTGATGACGTTTTATTTTCAGGTCGGACGATTCGGGCGGCCTTAGATGCCTTATCAAGTTTCGGAAGGCCCGCTGGGGTTCAACTAGCTGTCTTGATAGACAGAGGCCACAGGCAGTTGCCAATCCGGGCTGATTTTGTTGGGAAGAATATACCAACATCGCTTACGGAAAAGGTCAGCGTGAAGATCCAAGATGTTGATGGCGAAAACACGGTGGTGATCGATTGAAGCATCTACTCTCGACTAAACAACTCAATCGCGAGCAGGCCATCGAGCTACTGGATGAGTCACAACAGATTTCAAAATTAAACGAGGAGTCCACTCGAAAGTTTCCTACTCTCCAGGGGAAAACCGTAGTCACGCTTTTTTTTGAGAATTCGACTCGAACTAGGATCAGTTTCGAGCTTGCCGCTAAACGACTCAGTGCCGATGTTATTAATTTCTCAGCCGAATCAAGTGCTATCAGCAAAGGTGAAAACCTAAAGGACACAGCCCAAACCCTTGAGGCACTTGGTGCTGATGCACTCATAATGAGACACCCCGCAAGCGGTGCGGCACACACACTTGCTGACAACCAGTGGACAACGGCAAGTGTTGTAAATGCGGGTGATGGAACCAACCAGCACCCAACTCAGGCGCTGTTAGACGCACTCACCATGCGACAGGGATTTGGACTGCCAACTGGTGCGGGACTCGATGGCAAGAGAGTGCTGATAGTTGGCGATATTGTCCACAGCAGAGTTGCCAGGTCTAACCTCGACTTGCTTGTCACTTTGGGTGCAGAAGTAGATTTTGCTGGGCCCGGAAGCTTCGCACCAGGGTCACAATTTGCCAATTTAGACGAAGCGCTTGAAACAAAACCAGATGCAGTAATGATGCTAAGGGTGCAAAAAGAACGGATGAATCAACCATTGATTCCCTCTGACAAAGAGTATTCCAAACTATGGGGATTGAGCGAAGCTCGTGTGACTTCGATTCCAGAAGCGCTGATTTTGCATCCGGGGCCAATGAACCGTGGTCTTGAAATATCTTCCTTCGCGGCCGAAAGCTCAAACAGCATGGTGTTGAAGCAGGTAAAGAATGGTTTGGCGGTAAGGATGGCAGTTTTGTCCAAGGTATTGGGAGGTAGAAGTGCGACTGTCTAACTTGACACTGGCCGATGGAGAGAAAGTCGATTTGACAATCTCTGGCGGGGTTATCCAAGCCATTGAAAAGGCATCGAGTGCTGGGGATGTTGACATGGAGGGACTGATTGCGCTTCCAGGGTTCGTGGATTTGCACACTCACCTTCGCGAGCCTGGTTTTGAATCTAGCGAGACGGTTTTGACTGGCTCCAAAGCGGCTGCAAGCGGCGGATACACGGCTGTTTTTGCCATGGCCAACACGCAGCCAGTTGCTGATAATGCGGGCGTTGTCACCCAAGTTTACGAACTTGGACAGAAGGCAGGTCTAGTTGAGGTCAGACCAATTGGTTCAGTGACCAAGGGCTTAGAGGGTAAGGAGCTTTCGGCTTTGGGAAGTATGGTCAACTCAAAGGCGAAGGTGAAGATTTTTAGTGACGATGGACACTGTGTCTCTGATGCGGCACTAATGAAAACAGCGATGGAGTATCTAAAGGCGCTAGGGGGAGTGATTGCCCAGCATGCACAAGAGCCGACATTGACTGTTGGATCGCAGATCAACGAGGGTGAGATTTCAAAGATAACTGGATTGAAAGGTTGGCCCTCAAGTGCCGAGGAATCAATCATTCTTAGGGATGCGCTGCTGAGCGAGCAAACCGGATGCCCCCTTCATGTTTGCCACGTGACCAGCAAGCTTGGAGTTGAACTCATACGCTGGGCGAAACAAAGAGGCTTTCCGGTGACCGCTGAGGTGACCCCCCATCATCTTCTGCTGACGGAACTGATGGCGTCGAATTACGACACAAGATATAAAGTCAACCCGCCACTAAGGACGCTTGAAGACACCGAAGCCCTAATAGAGGGCCTAATTGATGGAACGATTGATGTGATCGGAACCGATCATGCTCCGCACGCTTCGGATATGAAAGATAAAGAGTGGGAATCGGCTGCATTTGGTATGACCGGGTTGGAGCAGGCCTACCAGGTTGCACACAAAGTCTTGGTTGAATCAGGTCAGAGCAACTGGGTGCGCCTGGTGGAGGTGCTGAGCAGCACTGCCGCTCGAATTGGGGGCCTTGAGAATCATGGAAAAGTTGAGGTTGGATCGGAAGCTAACCTAGCAATCGTTGACCCCAAAAAATCACTTACCGTTGAGGGCAACAGGTATTCGAAGTCGTCAAATAACCCGTATGTTGGCATGGAGTTCAGTTCAAGTGTTGCGCATACCGTTTTCAAGGGTGAATTTAGCTATAGAAACTATGAGGTGGTTGGATGACTAGGGAACTTATTGGCTTTGTAATGGTTTCTCTTGTTCTGGTGATTGCGGTGCTTGTTGGAATTGGCTACAGAAACAAGAGACTCAAAGAATCCTCGCAAATAGCACCCCTCATAAGCCCAAGTGGTTGCGAGGGGATCGACTGTCTCTACGTCTCAACTGTCTTTATGGAAAACCCTCTCAAACGACTCTTAGCCCACGGAATGGGCCCGAGAGGCAAAGCCAACGTTGGCTTCAAAGATGAAGGGGTCTCGGTTTGCAGAAGGGGTGAGGCAGATTTTCTGATTCCCAAAACGTCAATAATCGGTGTTGGCAAGTCAACTGCAACAATTGACAGGGCTGTCGAGCCCGGAGGGCTAACCAGCATTATTTGGATGCACGACGGTCACGAACTGGTCACCAATTTGAGGTTCCAAAATAAACAGGAGAGGGAAATGTTCGAAAAAGAGGTCGCAGCTTGAAAGCATTCTTAGTTCTCGAAAACGGACAGTTCTTTGAAGGAGAAATGTTTGGGGCCGTTGACTCAACCCTTGGTGAGGTTGTCTTTGCAACCGGCATGACTGGCTACCAGGAAACCCTTACCGACCCAAGCTATGCCGGCCAAATCGTCGTTCAAACTGCCCCTCACATCGGCAATACCGGTATGAACGATAAGGACATGGAGTCGGCCAAGAACTGGGTTGCTGGCTATGTGGTGCGCGAATACACTCCGATTCCAAGTAACTTCCGCTCGGAACGAACCCTGGCTGATGACCTGAAAAAAGATGGCATAGTCGCAATCGAAGGTGTTGACACCAGAGCACTTACCATCGCAATTAGGGACGCCGGAGCAATGCGAGGCGGAATCTTTCCAGCAGAGGGCTTGAGCGCACCAACTGAGGAAATGACAAAGGCTATTAAATCCAGCGCCGAAATGAAGGGTCTGTCTCTTTCCTCGCAGGTGACCACCGATAAGACATACGTACTGGCGCCGTTGACTGAAAAGGTTGCCCGACTTGCTGTTTTGGACCTGGGAGTCAAAAAAGCCACGTTGGATCATCTGCGTGAGCGCGGTTTAGAACTAGTGGTTATGCCAAGTGATTCTTCCTCTGAGGACATTCGAAATCAGAACGTCGACGCTCTGTTTTATTCAAATGGGCCAGGTGACCCAGAAGCCAGCGAGCAGCAGGTTATGACATTGCAAGAACTACTGAAAGACGGCCTACCGTTTTTTGGAATTTGCTTCGGAAACCAACTGCTTGGAAGAGCTCTGGGCTTTGAGACCTACAAGCTCCAATTTGGTCACCGAGGAATCAACCAGCCAGTTTTCAACAAGGAAAGTGGGAGAGTTGAAGTAACAGCTCATAATCATGGTTTCGCGGTGAAACTAGAGGAGGATCAAGCCGATTCACCTGCTGGTTTCGGCAAAGTAAGCGTTAGACACCGGAGCCTCAACGATGGGGTCGTTGAAGGCTTGAAATGTGAAGAGATTGATGCGTTCAGCGTTCAGTACCACCCCGAGGCTGCCGCCGGCCCGCACGACAGCCACTACCTGTTTGACGAATTCATAGAGATGATTGGAAACAACCTTGCCAAAAAGAACTGATATCAATTCCGTACTGGTTATCGGATCTGGGCCAATCGTGATTGGCCAGGCTGCCGAGTTCGACTATTCAGGCACGCAGGCATGCAGGGTTTTGAGGGAAGAGGGGATAAGGGTAATCCTGATCAACTCAAACCCCGCAACAATCATGACCGATCCCGGATTTGCAGACGCAACATATGTTGAACCGATAACCCCGGAAGTAATTGAAAAAATCATCCAGAAAGAAAAGCCGGATGCGATTCTGCCAACTCTTGGTGGGCAAACTGCTCTGAATGCTGCCATGGAAATCCACGACCAGGGCATTTTGGAAAAATACGGCGTTGAGCTCATTGGCGCAAATGTTGACGCCATTAGAGCCGGTGAAGACCGCCAGACCTTCAAGGACCTGGTTCTCAAACTTGGCGGAGACGTTGCCAGAAGCGCAATAGCCCACACCATGCCGGAAGCGCTAGAAACAGCCGAGGAATTTGGTTATCCGCTGGTGGTTAGGCCAAGTTTCACCATGGGCGGTCTTGGAAGCGGAATAGCTTTCAACGAGGCTGACCTATATCGAATTGCTGGTGGTGGATTGGATGCATCCCCGACCAACGAGGTGCTATTAGAAGAATCAATTCTTGGGTGGAAAGAGTATGAGCTTGAAATGATGCGGGACAAAAACGACAACGTTGTTGTTGTTTGCTCGATTGAAAACGTCGATCCAGTCGGTGTTCACACCGGTGACTCAATCACGGTTGCTCCAGCTTTGACCCTTACCGATCGTGAGTATCAGAACCTTAGGAATCTATCCATTGCAGTGATTAGAGAGGTAGGGGTCGATACCGGAGGCTGCAATATTCAGTTTGCGGTGGATCCTGAGACGGGTAGGGTCATAATCATTGAGATGAACCCACGGGTTTCCAGATCATCAGCACTAGCCTCCAAGGCAACTGGATTTCCTATTGCCAAGATTGCTGCCAAATTGGCCATTGGCTATACCCTTGATGAGATTGAAAATGACATCACCAAGGTAACTCCCGCCAGCTTTGAGCCAACCCTGGATTATGTTGTTGTAAAAGCTCCACGATTTGCGTTTGAGAAATTCCCTGCGGCAGATGCAACCCTGACCACCACCATGAAAAGTGTTGGTGAGGCGATGGCCATCGGCAGAACCTTTGGACAGGCACTTCAGAAGGCCCTTAGGTCTTTGGAAAAAAAGGGAAGCGAATTCAGCTTCGTTCCCGGGAATGAAAATCTGCAACAGCTTTTGTCAAAAATTTCAACCCCAACAGAGGCTCGTATCAACCAGGTGCAGCAGGCGATTCTGCTTGGAGCCGACATAGAGACAATCTATGAACTGACAAAAATTGACAGGTGGTTTTTGCATCAAATCAAAAACTTAGTCGATCAAGCCAAACTGTTTGCCGATTCGGAAATCACCGAAGACAGCGTCAAAAAATCCAAAAAACACGGATTTAGCGATAAGCAACTTGCGGAAATCAAGTCGCTTACAGAACAAGAGATCAGAGATTTCAGATATTCCAACAACATAAGGCCCGTTTATAAGACGGTTGATACGTGTGCTGGGGAGTTTCCAGCACTGACGCCATATCACTATTCCAGCTACGAGTCGGTCACCGAAGTTGCACCGAGCGACCGTAAGAAAGTGCTCATAATCGGAAGTGGGCCCAACCGAATAGGTCAGGGAATTGAATTCGACTACAGCTGCGTTCACTCCAGTTTTACCCTCAGTGATGCCGGCTACGAGACGATTATGGTCAACTGCAATCCAGAGACAGTCTCCACCGACTACGACACAAGTGACCGTTTGTACTTCGAACCATTGACTCTTGAAGATGTCTTAGAGGTTATCCACGCCGAATCTCAGTCGGGGGAATTCATGGGCGCAATCGTGCAACTGGGCGGACAGACGGCACTTGGATTAGCTCAGGGTCTTGCCGCTAATGGTGTTCCAATTCTTGGTACCTCACCAGACCAAATAGACGCTGCCGAAGAGCGCGGCAAATTTAGCGAAATACTCCGCCAAGCCGACCTAAAGGCTCCTGATAACGATATTGCCTTTGATAATGCTGGGGCCTATGAGGTTGCCAAGCGGATCGGTTTTCCGGTGTTGGTAAGGCCATCTTTTGTGCTTGGTGGTCGAGGTATGGAGATTATCTACGACGAACAGGGGATGACCTCTTACTTCGAGAGAAACAAAGACAACGTTCTAATCGACAAGGAGCATCCGCTACTGGTGGATCGCTTTTTGGATGATGCAATTGAGATAGATGTGGATGCTTTATACGACGGTGAGCAGTTGTTCATCGGTGGCATTATGGAACACATCGAAGAAGCGGGAATCCACTCCGGGGACTCTTCCTGCACACTTCCACCGGTCACTCTCAGTGACTCTGTTGTCGCTGAGGTGAGAAAGGCAACTGAGAGCATTGCAAGTGCCATTGGGGTAAGAGGACTTATTAATATCCAATTTGCACTCAGCGCTGGAGGATTGTTTGTGTTGGAGGCAAACCCAAGGGCTTCAAGAACTGTTCCTTTTGTTTCAAAGGCCCTGGGTATTACTTTGGCTAAGGCAGCGAGCTTGATCATGGTCGGAATGAAGATAGAAGACCTGATACGGGATGGGCACCTTCCTGCCAAAGATGGAAGCCATGCTGCTGATTCGCCAATCAGCGTCAAAGAGGCAGTTCTTCCCTTCAGGAGATTCACCACCCCCGATGGCAAGTTTGTCGACAGCTTGTTGGGACCAGAAATGCGATCTACCGGAGAGGTTATGGGGATTGCTCAAGATTTCCCTACCGCCTTTGCTAAATCGCAGGTGGCAGCTGGAGTCAAACTTCCCAAAGAGGGTCGAGTGTTTGTGTCTGTAAGCGATAGAGACAAACATCAAATAGTTTTGCCAGTTCGCAGATTGTGGCAGATGGGATTTGAGATTTTAGCAACCTCTGGCACTGCAAAGATTCTTGGTCGACAGGGAATCCCTGCGATTGAAGTTACTAAATTTAGCGAAAAAGCCGAGGGAGAGCGGTCAATTGTTGAAATGATTGCCGATGGTGAAATTGATATCGTGATCAACACCCCAAGTGGCGGTGCAGCAAGGGCAGACGGTTATGAAATTCGCGCTGCAACAACTGCTAGCGGTAAAGCAATTTTCACCACTACCGCACAACTGGCACCGGCGATAGCGTCTCTAGAGTTCATAAGGGACAACCAGTTTGAAGTCGCCTCGCTTCAGGAATACGACAGGGCGCGAGCTAAGTGATATTTGAATCTGGTCCGTATTTGTGTGTTGGCGCTGACCCACATGCCGAAGTCCTTAGTAACTGGGGTTTAGATGAATCGGTGACCGGCCTTAGGGAGTTCACCAAAATTTTTCTTGATGCAATCCCTGAGTCGGTGAAGGTGATCAAACCTCAGATATCGCTGTTCGAAAGCTTTGGTTCTCAAGGCTTTGCCGTGTTGGAGGATTTTCTAGCGAAACTCAACGAGTTGGAAAAGTATGTGATTGCCGATGCGAAGCGTTCAGATATTGGCTCCAGCATGGCGGGTTATGCAAAAGCTTGGCTTGCAAGCGATGCTCCGTTTTTAGCAGACGCAATTACAGTTTCTCCCTATTTGGGAGTGGGAGCTCTGAATCAAACATTTGAACTTGCACTGAGCAATCAAAAAAGGGTGTTCGTTTTGGTAGCAACGTCTAACCCAGAGGCTAGGCAGGTTCAATCAGATGGCACTGCTCTCAAAGTAATTCGAGAACTCAGCGAATACAACCCAGAAGGTTTGGGAGTGGTGGTTGGGGCAACAGTGGACACAGAGTTTTATGGAATTAGACAAGAGCTTATTAAGGCCAACTATCCTGTGCTGGCTCCGGGCTTTGGTGAGCAGGGAGCAAGTCTTGGCAAGACAAGTGAAATCTTCGGTGGCTTTGCCAATAAAGTTATTGCCAATGTCAGTCGCAGTGTCCTAAAAGGTGAACCCTCGGAATTTGCGCAGAGAATAGACAGAGCGGCTTTGGAGATCAGATGATTGTCGTAATTGCTGGGCCCGCTGGAGTTGGCAAGGGAAGCATTGTCAGTGGACTGCTTTCCAAACGAGAGGACTTCATCCTTAGCGTCAGTGCCACAACAAGGAAACCGAGGCCAAGTGAAACTGACGGTATTGAGTATTTCTTTGTAGAAGATGACCAATTTGACCGACTAGTCAGCCGCGGTGAGATGCTGGAGTGGGCATGGGTTTTTGGTCTACACCGCTATGGAACACCAATGGAACCAGTGCAAAAGCAATTGGCATTGGGCAAAACTGTGATCTTAGAGATTGACCTTGATGGGGCTAGGCAAATAAGAAACTCAGCCCCTGAGGCTATTCAGATTTTTATTGCGCCCCCCAGCTTTGAGGAGTTGGAGTCAAGATTGCGGGGCAGGGGCACGGAAACAGAAGAGCAATTGGAGGCCAGGTTAGAAACTGCCAAAGAGGAATTAGCGGCCCAAGAGGAATTTGATCGAGTTTTTATAAACGATGACCTAGAAAAAACAACCCAAGAGGTTCTAAACTATCTACTTCAAAGGAAAGAATTAAATGACTGAAGCACAAGGAATCGTAAACCCACCCATCGACGAGCTATTGGCGAAAGTTGATTCAAAGTATGAGCTAGTCATTTTTGCCTCCAAGCGAGCTCGTCAAATCTCTGAGTACTACTCAGCTCTGCACGAGGGAAGCTTGTTTAACTACGTCGGACCACTGATTGATAGCTCAGTCGATGACAAGCCACTTTCTATAGCTCTGCGCGAAATCCACCAGGACAAGCTGCAGAAAATCGCCATCGAGGACTAACGTTGCGTATCCTGCTGGGTATCACCGGCGGTGTTGCGGCATTCAAGGCCGCAAGTATTATCAGACTGCTAACAGAGCAGGGCCATCAGGTTAGGGTGATTGCCACTGAAAATGCTCTTCGATTCATCGGTGAGACTACCCTGGCTAACCTAAGTAAAAACAAAGTCAATGTTGATCTATATGCAGATACCGATGAGGGTGCGCATATTGAGCTAGCCGACTGGGCAGAGCGAGTACTAATTGCCCCGGCGACAGCGTCAGTTATTGGTCGACTTGCTAATGGGATCGCTACCGATTTACTCACCAATGTTGTTTTAGCGACCTCAGCGCCTGTCACAATCGCGCCAGCAATGCATTCGAATATGTATCTAAATCCCGCAACACAAGAAAACTTAGAAAAGCTGAAGGCTCGCGGAGTTGAAATTATTGAACCCTCAGTCGGGCGATTGAGTGGAAACGACTCGGGAATTGGAAGACTTCCCGAACCAGAAGACATCGTTCATAGTTTTATGGGTGTTCTTCCGCTTGCAGGCATTCGAGCCGTTGTGACAATGGGTGGGACCAGAGAGAGTATCGACAGCGTTCGCTACATCGGTAATCATTCAAGTGGCAAACAAGGAATGGCATTCGCCAGAGCACTGCGTGACTTAGGTGCCGAAGTGAAGCTGATAAAGGCGCATACAACTGTTGACACTAGAGGCTATGAAACAGTGAGTGTTTCAAGTCATGCAGACTTACAAAAAGCAATGGCGGAAAGTAACTGTGATTTATTGATCATGGCTGCAGCAGTAAGTGATTTCAAGGTTGCGACTAACGATAAGAAGCTAGACAGAGATTCCCCACAGTCAATATCACTGCAACCAACAGAGGATTTAGTGGCGGAATTCAAGAAAAACAATCCGGAGACGATTGTTCTTGGCTTTTCTGTTGCCGATTCAAGTGCTGACTGGCTTGAAAAGGCAAGGGCAAAAAGGTCATCTAAGGGCCTCGAATTTCTTTTTGCGAACACCACCGAAGCATTCGATTCAGACATCACCCATGCATTTTTGATAGCCGAGGAAGAATTAGAGTTCAGCGGAAATAAGGATGTTGTTGCAAGAGAGGTCATGCAGGTGATCCAAAAGGCAATACTCAAATAGACTGACGGCGATGTCAAAATATCTATTTAGCTCTGAAAGTGTGACTGAGGGTCACCCAGACAAACTATGCGACCAAATTTCCGATGCCATTCTGGATGAGATGCTCCGCCAAGATAAGGATTCCAGGGTGGCAATCGAGTCTTTGGTTACAACCGGTCTCGTTCACATAGCGGGTGAGGTTAGAACCAAAGGATACGTTGAGATACCGGAACTGGTTCGAAAGCTAATCAGCGATATTGGTTACACCTCCAGCAAGGTCGGCTTTGATGGGGCGAGTTGTGGGGTGAGCGTTAGCATTGGCAATCAATCACCTGAAATCGCGGCTGGTGTTGATAACAGCCTTGAATCAAGAACCGGCAACGACGACGAAATATCCAAATTGGGCGCTGGAGATCAGGGCGTTATGTTTGGATTTGCCACCGATGAGACCCCGGAACTGATGCCAATGCCTATTGCCATGGCCCATCGATTAACCGAACGTTTATCCGAGGTAAGAAAAAGCGGTGAAGTTGACTTTCTCAGACCTGATGGAAAAGCGCAGGTAACACTTGAATACGAAAACGGTGTTCCAGTAAGGCTTGACACTGTTGTTATCTCTACCCAGCATGACGATCAGGTTAGTGACGACAAACTCAGTGAGGCGCTAATTGCAAAAGTAATCAAACCAGTCGTTGCTCGCTACGGGATGGGGATTGAGGGAGTAAGGCTTCTTATTAATCCCAGTGGCAGGTTTGTAATCGGTGGTCCGCAGGGAGATGCTGGATTAACCGGCAGGAAAATTATTGTCGATACTTATGGTGGCTTTTCCCGCCACGGAGGTGGAGCGTTCAGCGGTAAAGATCCATCAAAGGTTGACAGATCAGCAGCTTACGCAATGCGCTGGGTTGCCAAAAACATAGTTGCAGCAGGAGCCGCCAAAAAAGCAGAGGTGCAGGTTGCCTATGCAATTGGAGTCAGCGAACCAGTGTCGCTGATGGTCGACACCTTTGGAACCGGAGTTGTTTCCGATGAGGCAATCACCAAGGCGGTGTTAAACACATTTGACCTAAGGCCAGGGGCAATTATTAGAGATCTTGACCTACTGCGGCCGATCTATCTAAAGACAGCGACATACGGACACTTCGGAAGAGAAGACGCCGATTTCCCATGGGAGAAAACCGATAGATCAGCACAATTAGCCAAAGAGTTGGGTTTGTGAGTGCATTTTGCAAGGTGATGATTGACTCTCCTCTGCCTCAATTAGGAAGAGAGTTCGATTACAAAATTCCAGATTCTATGCAGCTGGAGATCGGAACTCCGGTGGCTGTTCCATTTGGAAGGCAGGCTAAACCTAAAAATGCAATTGTCACAGCCCTGAGTAAACAAAGTGATTATGCAAACGCAGAGGTCGCAGAAAAACTTGGCCCGAGAGTTCTATCATCCGAATTTCTAGACTTTATAAAAACTGTCGCCAAGAGGCAGGCGATTAGCCCTGGTGAATTATTGCGAATGGCAATGACTATTCAACCTAAACGTAAGACCGATTTTCTGGAGGACCAACAAGAGATTGCTGATGGGATCTTAGACGCCGTTGGTGGATATCTAGCCTTAGACGGGCATCTGGCAGACATTGTTGAAGCTAGGCAGCACCTGGTTGCTGGGGCTACCCACCCGCAATGGGCAATCAGAACGCTTCAATCGGCACTCTCATCGAGCGGAAGTGTGGTGATAAACCTCCCGGATCACCGCCATATAAGACGCTTCCGTAGCCTTGTTACACAACTTGGTATCGAGGGAAATTTTTATTGGGCTGAGGATTTCAAGACACCTGCAAAAAAATATTGGCTTCAGCAGAGATTACTAACAGAGGGCGGGATGCTGGTCGGGTCACGCTCAGTGATGCTAGTTGATGCAAAAAATCTTGAACG
>CBFHOK010000005.1:0-84472 GCA_965657575.1 Microbacteriaceae bacterium
TTGCACCAGCACGACACCAAAACTGACCCTCTAGGGAGAGAATTCAACTACCGCGAGGAGGTCAAGAAACTTGACTTTGATGCGGTCAAGCAAGACGTCAAAGACTTCATGCGTGACAGCCAGCCCTGGTGGCCCGCTGACTGGGGTCACTACGGAGGGTTAATGATCCGTATGGCATGGCACTCAGCAGGAACTTACAGAATCGCCGATGGTCGCGGCGGAGCAGCCTCAGGAAGCCACCGTTTCGCACCTTTGAATTCATGGCCGGACAACGTAAATCTGGATAAGGCAAGAAGATTGCTTTGGCCGATAAAGAAAAAGTACGGAAACCGCCTCAGCTGGGCAGACCTGATGATTCTTGCAGGAACGGTCGCTTATGAGGACATGGGTCTAAAGACCTATGGTTTCGCATTTGGGCGCGAAGATGTTTGGCACCCGGAGAAAGATACTTACTGGGGCAGTGAAAAGGAATTCTTGGCGCCAAGTGATGAGCGCTACGAAGATGTAGAAAACGCGGAGTCAATGGAGAATCCGCTAGCTGCGGTTCAAATGGGTTTGATTTATGTAAACCCTGAGGGCGTAAACGGGAATCCGGATCCACTGAAAACAGCCGAGCACATCAGAGTTACCTTCGCTCGTATGGCAATGAATGACGAAGAGACCGTGGCATTGACTGCCGGTGGTCACACCGTTGGTAAAAGCCATGGAAACGGAAGAGCTGAAAACCTAGGCCCAGAGCCAGAGGCTGCAGCTATCAGCGAGCAGGGACTTGGATGGAACAACCACCACGGCAGAGGCATTGGTCGCGATACTGTTTCTTCCGGAATTGAAGGAGCGTGGACCACGGAGCCAACTAAGTGGGACAACGGATATTTCTACCTACTATTTGAATACGACTGGGAGCTAACAAAGTCGCCAGCGGGGGCCATCCAGTACCGTCCAATCAACATCAAGGAAGAAGACAAGCCAGTTGATGTTGAAGATCCATCAATCAGGCTAGAACCGATGATGACCGATGCTGACATGGCAATGATCAAAGATCCGATTTACCGTGAAATCAGCCGTAAGTTCTATGAAAACCCTGACTACTTCGATGAGGTGTTTGCAAAGGCTTGGTTCAAACTCACCCACCGTGACATGGGACCAAAGGTTCGCTACATCGGACCCGAAGCTCCTCAAGAGGACCTCATCTGGCAAGACCCAGTTCCAGCGGGCAAGAGTGACTTTGATGTTCAGGGTCTGAAGGGTGCTATTCGTGAGAGTGGCCTGAGTGTTGCTGAACTTGTTTCAACAGCTTGGGACTCAGCCCGTACCTTCCGCCACTCAGATCTTCGTGGTGGGGCAAACGGCGCAAGAATCCGCCTAGCTCCGCAGCGTGACTGGGAGGGTAATGAACCAGAGAGGCTAAACAAGGTCTTGGCTGTTCTGGAGCCCTTGGCCAGCCAGTTTGGTGCAAGCATTGCTGACACCATTGTCTTGGCTGGAAACGTTGGCCTTGAAATGGCCATCGACAAAGCTGGCATGAAGGCAGATGTTCCATTTGCAGCCGGTCGTGGAGACGCAACTGCAGACTGGACAGATACAGAGTCATTTGAACCTCTGGAGCCGATCCACGATGGGTTCCGCAACTGGATCAAGAAAAACTACGACGTTCCAGGTGAGGAGCTATTGCTGGATAGAGCGCAGCTTATGAACCTGACCGCCTTGGAGATGACAGCACTGATTGGTGGAATGCGAGTATTGGGAACAAACTACGCAGACACCGCTCACGGTGTGTTCACTGACAAGGTCGGTGCTTTATCAAATGACTTCTTCGTAAATCTCACCGACATGAAATATGTTTGGGAGCCAGCCGGAGGAAGTCTTTATAACCTCCGAGACCGAACCAACGGAAAAGTTGACTTCACGGCTACCAGAGTTGATTTGGTATTTGGAAGCAACTCAATTCTTCGTTCATACGCTGAGTTCTATGCCCAGGATGACAACAAGCAAAGATTTGTTGAAGACTTCGTAAGGGCCTGGAACAAGGTTATGAATGCAGATAGGTTTGACTTAGATTAGTTCGTTAGCTAATCAATTTGCACAAATCAGCCGGTCCGAAAGGGTCGGCTGATTTGTTTTTAATTCCCCAGAAAATCCTCAGTGAACTTTGAGGACTATCGGTATCCAGATAATGGTTGAGTCCACTACTGTTAGTGAGTTGAGTCGAAAATAGGTAGAAGTGAAAAAGCTGGAACAATTCCTTTCCAAGTTGCCCCACCCAATCAGGTGGATTGTAATTATGGTGGTCGGATTCTTGCTTGTGATTGTAGGCATTCTGATTCTGCCAACACCTGCCCCAGGACTGCTTCTGATCTTCTTCGGTCTTTCAATTCTGGCTCTTGAAATCAAATGGGCCAGAGAACTAAACCAGCAGGGAATGCAAATTCTTGAGCGAGTAGTGGCCAAGTTGAAATCCATTTTCAAAAGAAAAAAATAATTTATGCTTTTAGGCTGACTCTATGAAGCTTGATTGGAACCAAGGCAGTTGGACCAATACCCCAGAGAACACCATTGAAGCTGGTAATGAACTGTGGGTTACAGCTAAGCCAGAAAGTGATTACTGGAACAGAACCAGTTATGGCTTTATCCATGATTCCGGTCATGGGTTGATTAGCGAATTGAAACCCAATCAGGCAATGCAGCTGGAGTTTTATCTGGATTTCGATCAGCAGTTTGATCAGGCCGGCTTGATCTTGTTCTCAGACAACGACCACTGGATAAAAACAGGTGTTGAGTTCTCGGATGGCTTTCCTCAGGTGGGGGCAGTTGTCACAAATAAGTTTTCAGACTGGTCGGTGTCGCCGGTTAGCGAATGGATGAATTCATGGGTGATGGTTCGTATTAGTAGGACAGAGGATGCCGTGACAATCCGTGCAGGTGTCGGTGAGCTAAGGCTAATCAGAGTCGCGCCAATCAAGGCAGAGCTGAATTGGTCCTGCGGACCGATGGTTTGCTCACCCACTAGAGCTGGATTGACAGTGAGATTTAGAAACTGGCAGGTATTGGATGCGGACAGTTCACTCCATTAATAGCTGCATTATTTCCAATTAGAGGTCTAGTGTTGAGACAAGGCAGACATTTAGGAGGCCAGCATGGCCAAAAAGACCAGAACCGCAGAAGAACAAATATCAAGACTTAGAGGCTATAACGTCGTTGCAGGTTTTCTGCATCTAATTCAGGCAGCTGGATTGAGTTTTGTATTGACCTTGCTCGACAGGCAGATTCTTTATCCGGTCACAATCGATTACCCGCAAGGTCCTCCCGGCGTTCCTATCCCACCAGAGCGAGTTGAGCTTTTTGAGGTGAACATCGGTGCGGGTGTAATCGGCTTTTTGCTGCTATCCGCTTTTTTCCACTTCCTAATTTCTTCACCAATGTTTTTCGGTCGTTACCGTGGCGGGCTGATGCAAAACCGCAACTATTTCCGTTGGGTTGAGTATTCACTTTCATCCTCAGTGATGATCTGGTTGATCGCCCAGCTGACTGGAGTGAGTGATTTTGCAGCCCTTGCAGGGATCTTTGCTGTGAACGCATCAATGATTTTCTTTGGTGCTTTGCAGGAGAAGTACGAGCAGCCAGGAAGTGGTCAGGGCTTGCCGTTTATTTTCGGGAGCATGACTGGAATAGTTCCGTGGCTGGTAATCATCCTTTACACAATCCAGCCAGGAGGAACAGGCGATGCCGAGGTTCCAGGGTTTGTTTACGGAATCATCGTGGCATTGTTTATTTTCTTCAACACCTTTGCTTTCAACCAGGCGTTTCAGTACAAACAGGTTGGACCGTGGAGAAATTACCTATTCGGTGAAGCAACCTATATCACCCTGAGCCTGGTTGCTAAGACCGTGCTTGCCTGGCAGGTGTTCTCGGGTGCCGTCATACCCGCAATTGTTAGCTAGAGCGGAGAATGATTGATTCGCATTATCGCCCTGTTGCCCGCATAAATACTGGCTTCGTCCTTACCAGAAACACTTTCTACGCCATTTGACTGGTTTCGCGAGGTTTTTGACCCATCCGAAGATAGAGCACAGCAACAACAAGCAGTGGTTCGAAGCCCTGCCGAATGATGCCAACTACTTCATAGACTCTTGATTATGAACACAATCGGCTCCTATCAGACCAAGCACAGGCAGGAACTTCTGCAGATCTCCATAAGAGCCTGGAAGCAAGTGTTTCCAGCTCTCCGACGAGAAGTCCCAGGATTTGTCTATGAGTGTTTTTACCCAAACGGCTGGGAGCCAAGGCAGCTTGCAGACCTTGCCAAAGTTTTGGATGAAGAGCCAAGCAACGTCGATGTTGCATTCGAAGAAGGTAAACCCATCGGGTGGGTTTGCACCCGCCTTCACCCCGAGGACAGCATGGGTGAGATCTACGTTCTAGTGGTTGACCCCGATCACCAAAGGCAGGGAATCGGACAGTTGCTACTAGAGCACTCCAAGCATAGGGTCAGAAGTTCAGGGCTGGCGATGCTAATGGTTGAGACCGTTGAGGATAAAGGCCACGCTCCCGCGAGAAAGCTCTATGAGTCGAACGGTTTCGAAAGATGGCCAGTAGCTCGTTACTTCCTTGACCTGAAGGCATAGTTTCAGATCTAGTTAGGTCGAGAAACATAAAGCTGGCAGAGAATGCTTGATTCGAACCACCCCTCTTTTACCCGCATAAATACTGGGGTTAGCGTCTGCCAAATCACTTTCTACGCCATCTCTCTACGCCATTTCAGAAGTCACAATTCATTTGTCACGGAACGAGATAGGGCACTGACGTCCATGAAATAATTAGGCAGTGGACAGGAATTCAACCAAAATTGAGCAAGCCGTCTTAGACCTGGGTAAGAAAAAACATGTTGACCCGGCAATAATTTTGTCTACTCCCGAGAGTAAAGAAACAATCGGTCCGATCGACATTAGGTGGGAAATCGGCTCGATAACCAAAGTGTTTACTTCGGTGCTTCTGGCGCAACTTGCGCAAACCAAGCTAATCTCGTTGAGCGATACCATAGCCCGGCACATTCCGAGTCAAGTTGTATTGCCAACTCATTTTGAAAAAATTACATTTGAAAACCTTGCGACACATCAGTCAGGGTTACCTCGTCTTCCGCGAGGCATGAGGCTCTTTGGAAAAGGAGCAATGACTGACCCATACGCAGTGTTCAATGAAGAACGGGTTGTCGATTCTATTCCGAAGACCAAATTAAAATCATTCCCCGGACAAGCTCGCCCACGCTATTCAAACTATGGATTTGGCTTGCTCGGTTTTGTATTAGAGCAGGTAGTAGGACGAAGATTTGAAGACCTACTTATCGATGAGATAACTTCGCCCCTTGGCTTGGAATCAGCTTCTTTCGAAGACGATGACTTGCGACAGGGTCACTCCGGGCACCAATCCGTTAGCCCTTGGCACTTTGGCAGATTTGCGGCAATGGGCGGATTGCGAATGAGTGCAACTGATTTGTCGAAGTTCCTAATTGCCTCACAAGACCCAAATCACTCTCTTGCACCTGCATTCCAAGAGTCATTGAGAATACGCCATCGCAGCAGAACCTCATCAGTAGCTTTAGGTTGGCACTATCTAAACAATGAGAGTGTCGTTGGGCACAATGGTGGCACCCTTGGAGCTATGACTGAATGCTGGTTGAATCTAAAGACCGGCTGCCACGCGATAGTTCTTGGAGATGGAAACCCTGGAACTCACAAGGTGGCAATGGAACTTGTCCGCTAACAGGGCCAAGAATTCGAATAGTTTCGAGCAAATGGTACCTTTTGCGGAGAATAGGGGATTCGAACCCCTGAGGGCGTAAACCCAACACGCTTTCCAAGCGTGCGCCATAGGCCACTAGGCGAATTCTCCTCATGCTGCAGCTAGCAGTCTAACTAACTTAGGATAGTTATTTCACTTCCCCATAATTTTTAGGTTGTTGGGGTGGGTGAAGATTGTGTATTTTTTGGTATTTACAATTTCGGCGTTGATGTCTCGGTTGAATTTTTCAATTCAGAACAAAGCACTGCGACCGCCGCAAAAATCATTACTGGGAGGCTAACCCCTGGAATAAATCCGCCAAGGAATGTCCAGCCAGAAAACTGGTCTTTTAGGTAAAACTCAGCACCGCTCATTACTGCTTGTACTCACGGAAAACGGGTTTGGGTTGACCGCATGTGGATTATTTTTTCTGTTAGTCGGTGCATCCAATTAGAATGTGTTGAGGCTTCCCGGGTGGCGTCACCTTGGCTAACTCCCCCAGGATCGAAAGATAGCAAGGGTAACTAAGCTCTGGCGGGTACCCGGGGAGTCCACAATTCATCTGCCAGGCAAATGGTTAGGCTAATTTGATGTCCAGCGCTTTATATCGTCGCTACCGACCACAGAACTTTGATGAGCTGATTGGTCAATCACAGGTGACTGATCCGCTGAAGGCTGCACTAAATGCAGATCGAGTGAACCATGCGTATCTATTTAGTGGCCCAAGAGGCTGCGGAAAAACAACCTCAGCAAGGATTTTGGCCAGGTGCCTGAATTGCCATCAGGGCCCTACAGCCAACCCATGTGGTGAGTGTGAGTCTTGTGTGGAGCTTGGTCGTGGTGGCAGTGGCTCTCTAGATGTTGTTGAGATTGATGCCGCAAGTCATAACGGTGTTGATGATGCAAGAGATCTTCGTGAGCGGGCTATTTTTGCCCCGGCCAGAGATCGCTACAAGATTTTCATTCTGGACGAGGCTCACATGGTCACCCCGCAGGGTTTCAATGCACTATTGAAAATCGTTGAAGAACCGCCGGAGCACGTTAAGTTTATTTTTGCAACAACAGAACCAGACAAAGTCATCAGCACCATTCGCTCAAGAACCCACCACTATCCATTCAGACTCGTTGCAACAGCCGAGATGCTTTCCTACCTAGAGCAGGTTTTGGAAAGTGAGGGGGTAGAGGTTGAAGAGGGCGTCTTGCCTCTTGTTGTCAGAGCCGGTGGTGGATCAGTTAGAGACACGCTGTCGCTTTTAGACCAACTGGTCGCAGGGAGTGAGAACAATCTTGTTGCATATGAGCGAGCAGTTGGACTGCTGGGTTTCACTCACGAGAGTTTATTGTCTGAAATCATTGACGCTTTTGCATCCAACGATGGAGCAAAAGCATTTGACGCAATCGATCGTGTCATTCAAACAGGACAGGATGCCAGAAGATTTTTAGATGACCTCTTGGAACGCTTGAGGGATTTGATTATTGCCATGAACCTAGGTGATCAGGCAGACAGAGTATTACGAGGCATGGCGCCTGAGCAACTTGAGAGAATCAGCATTCAGGCAAGCAAATTTGGAGAGGCTCAGCTTGCCCAAATTGCAGAAACCGTAAATCAGTCTCTGCAGGAATTCTCGGGTGCAACCTCTCCAAGGCTTCACCTGGAGTTGTTGTGTGCGAAGGTTTTGGTAAACGACAATCCCCAAAAACCTGCTCCAGCAGCACCAGTGGTTGCAGCACCTCAGCAAACCCAACCGGAATCAAGTCCAGAAAAAGCTCCCGTTGAACAACAATCAGCACCTACCCCCTCACCAACTCCAGCAGCTGAGAAGAAAACCAGCAGCCAAGAGCAGGATCCGTCGATTTACTCAGCACAAGATTTCAAAAACAACTGGGACGAGGTTTTGGAAAGACTGGCCAAAGCTTCACGCTCTGCTTGGGCGGTGGCCTTCACAACAAAAGTCGTTGACTATAAAGACGGTGTTTTGACACTGTTGTTTCAGTCCAATAATGACGTTGAGAATTTCAAAAAAGCCGGCAATGCAGCGGAGCTTTTGAGACAACAGATATTTGAACTAATGGGTGTCAGGGTCAAATACAAAGCCCGAATTGCTGAGCAAATTTCAGAGCCGGTCAAACAATCTCCGGCACCTCCGCAGGAAACCCCGTCTCAAGATATCCAAAGTCCTTCCGAATCCTCAGAAGCTCCAGAGGCAGAACAGCCGGAGCCGGAGCCGGAGTCTAGGCCTAAGGCAGAAGAGCCTGAACCCGTTGAGGAAATAGAGGATAAAAAACCCGCCAAGCCAGCAAGTGAAGAGGCAGCAGAAAAACATGGAGAGAGTGTGCTCAGAGATGTTTTGGGAGCCAAACCACTGGAAGAGGATTAGATAGTTGTACGACGGCGTTATTCAAGACCTTATTGACGAACTTGGCAGGCTCCCAGGAGTTGGTCCAAAATCAGCCCAAAGAATCGCTTTTCATCTTCTTGAAATAGAAGAAGACCAAGCATCAAAGCTCGCAGAGATTCTCAGGGATGTCCGTTCGAAGGTCCGCTTTTGCGAGGACTGCGGAAACATAAGCGAAGAAGAACGCTGCAATTTCTGCATCAATCCAGCTCGAGATCAGGCAACAATTTGTGTTGTTGAAGAAAGCAAAGATGTTCAGGCAATTGAGCGGACCAAAGAATTCCGTGGAAGGTATCACGTGTTGGGCGGAGCTATTTCTCCGATTGCTGGAATTGGGCCGGATCAGCTGAGAATCAAGTCTTTGATGAGCAGACTTTCCGATTCAAACATCAGAGAAGTAATCATTGCCACCAACCCAAACCTGGAAGGCGAGGCCACCGCCACCTACCTAACTCGAATGCTTGCGGGCATGGATTTGGAAGTCTATAAACTCGCCAGCGGACTGCCTGTTGGTGGAGATTTGGAATATGCAGATGAAGTAACACTCGGTAGGGCCTTTGAAGGAAAGCGTCGGGTGAACTAGACTTTGCTTTTGTCCTGAACCAGGGGAGTCCATTGCCACTTATCGTCCAAAAATTTGGCGGTTCCAGTGTTTCTGATGCCGAGAAAATCAAGCACGTGGCTCGTCGGGTAATTGATTGCGCAAACGAGGGAAACAAGGTTTGTGTGGTTGTCAGTGCGATGGGCGACACCACCGATGAGCTATTGGACCTAGCCAACAGCGTTACTGATAACCCCAAGGGACGCGAAATGGACATTCTGCTCTCAGCCGGAGAGCGTATTTCGATGTCTTTGTTGGCGCTCGCCATAAACGACATGGGCGGAAAAGCAAAAAGTTTTACGGGCTTCCAAGCGGGAATCTCAACTGATAGTCGCCACGGTGAGGCAAGAATTCATCGTATAGAGCCAGAACGAATCAAGAAGGCTCTGAATGAAGGCGAAATAGCAATCATTGCTGGTTTCCAAGGTTTCGATGCAAACGTGAAGGATGTTACAACGCTTGGAAGAGGTGGATCTGATACGACGGCTGTTGCCATGGCTGCGGCTTTAGGGGCAGATCTTTGTGAGATTTACACCGATGTTGATGGGGTATACACAGCTGACCCAAGGGTGGTCCCAAGAGCACACAGAGTTTTTGAAATAGATATCGACTCGATGTTGGAGTTAGCAAGCTCGGGTGCAAAGATTTTGCATACCCGAGCTGTTGAGTTTGCAAGAAGGCATCAGGTGGATTTGCAGGTTCGATCAACTTTTAGCCAGGACCCTGGCACCTACGTATATTCAAAGAAAAGAGATGACATGGAAGAGCCAATTGTTTCAGGTGTGGCAACCGATGACACTCAGTCAAAGATCACCGTAATCGGCGTTCCTGATATTCCAGGAAAAGCCGGAGAGATCTTCAGCGTGGTGAGCGAGGCTGGCGCGAACATTGACATGATTGTTCAAAACGTTTCCACCACAGAGGACCACCTAAGCGATATTTCCTTCACTCTCCCTCACAGCGATAGAGCAAAGGTTGTTCAAGAGTTGAAAGACCACCAGAGTGAGTTGGGATTTGCTCAAGTTACCTATGATGACGAGATTGGCAAGCTAAGTATTGTCGGAGCGGGTATGAAGACCCACCCAGGCGTCTCAGCGAAGCTTTTCAGAGCTCTGGCAAGAGCGAATGTCAACATCGAAATGATTTCAACCTCAGAGATTCGCATCTCGGTTGTTACCCGTGCAAATCAATTGAAAGAAGCAACCAGAATTGTTCACTCCGCTTTTGAGTTGGATGCTGAGCAGACAGCTGTTGTTTATGCGGGAACTGGTCGATGAGGCCTAATCTGGCACTGGTTGGAGCAACCGGTGCGGTTGGCACAGTGATGATTGACATCATCAACAACCGTGAAAACATCTGGGGTGAGATTCGCCTTATTGCATCTTCAAGATCAGCCGGAAAGAAAATCAAAGTTCATGGTGAAGACCTAACAGTTGTTGAGCTCACCCCAGAAGCTTTTGACGGAATCGATATTGCGATGTTCGACGTTCCTGATGAGGTTAGTGAGTTTTGGGCTCCGATTGCTGCTGAGCGAGGAGCCATAGCAATTGATAACTCAGGTGCATTCAGAATGAACCCAGACGTTCCGCTGGTGGTGCCTGAGGTGAATCCTGAAATGGCTAAGAAGCGTCCACTCGGAATCATCTCAAACCCTAATTGCACCACAATGACCATGATGGCTGCCCTTGGAGCACTGCACCGCAAGTGGAAGCTGAGCGAACTGGTTGTTGCAAGTTACCAAGCTGTTAGTGGTGCTGGTTCTGAAGGTATCTCCCAGTTGGAGAAAGAAATCAAGGCTGTTGCCAAGGCTGACACCCCAGGAATGAAGGCGGGAGAGATCAAAGCGGCAATTGCCAAAGATGGTATCGATTCCTCACCTTGGCCTGCACCAATAGCGCTAAACGTCATTCCAGTTGCAGGTTCTGCAAAAGAGGGCGGTCACACATCCGAAGAATTAAAGGTCAGAAACGAATCAAGAAAGATTCTTGGCATTGATGACCTGAAAGTGGCAGCAACCTGCGTGAGGGTTCCGGTTCAGGTATCTCACTCGCTCGCAGTCCATGCAAAATTTGAAAATAAGCTCAGTGTTGAAGAAGTTCGTGCAGAGCTAGAAAAACAGCCCACGGTTGTTGTTCAGGATGATTTGGAAAATGGTATCTTCCCAACTCCTGCCGAGGTTGCAGGTGAAGATCCGACCTATGTTGGAAGAATCAGACAGAGTCTTGATTTTGACAAATCAATTGAGATGTTTGTTGTTGGAGACAACCTGCGCAAGGGTGCTGCACTAAACACCTATGAAATTGCAGAGCTAGTTGCTCAGGAATTTAACTAAGAGACTTCGATCAGTGTCGCCTCTGGCGGGCAGAAGAGTCTAAACGGGGCGAAGATGCTGGTGCCCAGACCAGCACTCACATGCAGCTCAACTGCTTGACCATCAAATATCCATGAGGATTTGCCCTTTGCATACTCAACCGGCAGATCGCAGTTGGTGGTTAGAGCCTTCCCGTTTGGCCAGCAAACCTGTCCGCCGTGGGTGTGTCCGGCAAGAACAATTTGAGCTCCCTGAAGTGCCAACTCTTGGATGGCTCGGTGATAGGGAGCGTGAACTACCCCAATTACGGCATCGGCTTTTTCGGTGCCGATTTGCTTCTGCAGTTTTCTTGGATTGTCATACTGCTCGTGAGGATCATCTAATCCCAAGAGTCTTATTTTTTGGCCATTGATTTCAACAACTTCTGAGTTGTTGTTCAGGTTTGTCCAATTAGCAAGTAATTCCGCAAGCTTTTCGCTGTCCAGTTCGGGAGACTTCTTTTTTCCCGACGGCTTCAAAAGGTATCCCAATGGGTTTTTGAACACTGGGCCCCGGTAGTCGTTTCCGCCAAAGACATGTGCACCTGGACGAACCAGCAATTCACTCAAGGCATCGGCGGTGTTCTGCTCTTGATTCACCCCACCGAGGTTATCGCCGGTGTTGATGACCAAATCAGGGTTCAGCAGAGCTAGTTTTTTTAGGAATCTAACCTTTTTCTTTTGACCCTTTCTGAAGTGAAGATCAGAGATATGCAGGATGGTGAAGGGCTTATCAATACCTATATCGAGTTGAACTTTTCTTAGTTGGAAATTGCGTCTTCCGATAATCACCGCATAGAAAAAAAGTGCAAGGGGTGCAGCTAGCAGTGCGAGTAAAAAATCCATCAACTGCAATTCGGAATCAGCACGATGGCACTGTTCGCTTGCACAAGTGTGCCAACATCAGGATCGGTCCCCCAAGCTACACCTACGGGTAACTCGGGATCACACTTGTTATATAAAAATCCTTGAGATGGTTGCGGGAAGCTCACTGCAAACCCAAGGTTTTCCAAGGTCGACTGAGCTTGAATCAAATCAGCACCAGCAACCAGCGGGATCTCAATTAGACCCCCACCAGAGACGAAGACTTCAACCAAAGTTCCTCTCGGCACTTCCTCGTTGGCAAACGGGAAGGTTTCGGCAACTGCTCCTTCTGCTCTTGCAGATGCCACTGGCTCCTCAACAATCTTTGCATTTAGATCCAGAAGCTCGATTTGCTCGGCAGCCATCAGTGGATCCATGCCTCCGACATCTGGGACTGGGATCGTTAGCGGTTCTAGATATCTAGAGCTAGCTCTGGGGAATGCTTCACCACCGTAAACATCATTCACATCGGTCATGATTGTTCGCCAAATGTCGTGTCGGAGAGTTGAAACGAATCTTCCGTCAACCTGCTTGCCTCTTTGGGTAATCAGTCCCTTGACGTTTCCAACCCAGACAGCCGTGGCAACCTCCGATGAATAACCTGCCATCCATGTGTGAATGGCGTCATCGGTGGTTCCGGTTTTTCCAGCCAGAGGGATTCCCTGACCGGTGTTTGATGCAACCGCAGTTCCGCCGGTAACCACTCGTTCCATTGCATAGGCAAGCGCCGCTGCAACATCGGGGGTAACTGATTGAGAGCATCTAGACTGCGGGACTTCAAGCTGTTCGCCGGTGCGTCTTTTGGTAACACTGTCGATAGCGACTGGTGAACAGTACGTGCCCTCGTTGGCAATTGCTGCAAAAGCGCTGGCCATTGTCAATGGGGCAACTTCGTTCACACCCAAAATCGATGATGGAACGAAGCTCAACTCTTCTCCATCCGCACGGTGAACACCAAAGTCAACCGCGGTGTCGCGAATATCGCAAAGATCAAGCTGGCTGGCCATGTCTGCAAAAGCGGTGTTTTGACTTGTTCGAGTTGCCTGCAAGACACTAATGTCCTCGACTGTTTCGCCACTGTTGCCTGGCTCCCAGGTTCCGACTACGCCCCCGCAACGAGCGGTGAACTCATTGGCCACATCCCACTCTTTTTCTCGACCGTCAACGTGGTCACCGAGTGTAAAACCAGATTTCAGCCAATCGGCTAGCACGAAGACTTTGTAAGTACTTCCAGGTTGGAAACCACTGGACCCCCCATACTCCCTGTCTGTATTGAAATTGACTGCAGTTCGGCCAACACCGGGGTTATCGCTTTGATCGAAAACCCTGTTTTGAGCCATGGTGATGATTCGTCCGGTGCCTGCTTCAACAGATACCGCAGCCGTTCCGAAATTCCATTCATTGTCAGCAGGTAGGTATTCATTTACGGCTTCGTGAGCTGTCTGCTGAAGGTCTATGTCGAGTGTGGTGTAAATTTCCAGACCACCTCTTCTCAAAAGCTCTTCGCGGTCTTCACGGTCAACACCAAACTCTGGGGAGTTTCGAATTGTCCAAACCACGTAGTCACAGAAATAGGCGGTGGTCTGGTCTGCCTCGCAGCCGTTTTTGGTGTCGCTAATTCGAGTCTGAATCGGGGATTCTTTATAAGCATCTGCTTGCGCCTGGGTGATATAACCCTGGTCGGCCATGTTTTGAATCACATAGTTTCTGCGACCAATGCCTCGATCAAAGTTGTCTGACTCGTCAGGCTTGTAATCGTTGGGGGATTTCAACATCCCTGCAAGGTATGCGGCCTGCGGAACATTTAGGTTTTTAGCAGAGGTGCCAAAGTAATACTGACTGGCTGTTTCAACGCCATTGATCTGATTTCCAAAAAACGCAAGGTTTAGATACCCAGCAAGAATTTGTTTTTTGGATACTTCCTTTTCTAGCGCAATCGCAAGTCTTATTTCTCGAAGCTTTCTTTCAACTGTTACTTCGGTCGCTGCCTTTATTGCTTCCTCGTCACCAGACTGATTGGCTGCCTCCACCAGGGAGTTTTTCACATACTGCATTGTTATTGTGCTGGCACCGGGACCTTCACCAAAGGTTGCAAGGTTGGTGAGAGTTGCTCTAATAAGGCTGAGCATGTCAACACCAGCGTGTTCATAAAATCTAGGATCCTCGGTGGCTAAGACAGCATTGATGATGTTTGGGGAAATCTCCTCGAAAGGAACCTCAACACGGTTCTCGTGATAAAAAGTCGCAAGCTCCACTGGCCTACCATCCTGCTGGGCATAGATGGTGCTGGCTTCGCTTGAGTTGATTGGGCGGATATAGGCGGGAAGACCCTCAAACATTGAAATACCGGTTGTGGTTAGCACTCCACCCACCGCAACAGCGGGTGCAGCAATTGCAACGGCCAACACACCAGCAGTAGCGCTAAGGAACATAAACTTAAGCACTGAGAGTATCGGCGGAGTATCTTTCTTCGCAGCCATAGACTCTAGGATAACTGTTCAAAACCTAAAGGAAGCTGAAAACATGGTCATATGGGAGTACATAACAACACCACTTCTACTTCACAAAGAGAGTGAAATCCTCAATACGTGGGGAGCAAAGGGTTATGAATTAGTAAGTATCACCACCGGCCCCCAGGGTGGATTGATTGCCTTTATGAAAAGACCAAAGGAATAGAACTTGCAGTTTGAACAAAAAATCACCGAATTGGGACTGACTCTTCCCAATGTTGCACCTCCTGCCGGTTCTTATCTCCCTGCACTAACTTCTGGAAAACTTGTGTTTACCGCAGGTCAAATTCCTTTGGTGGAGGGCACACTGGCTGCCACCGGCAAAGTTGGATCTGAAATCAGTTTGGAAAAAGCCCAGGAACTAGCAAGAATTTGCCTACTCAACGGTTTGGCTGCTGTGAAAAGTGAGATCGGTGACCTGCAGCGAGTGAAGCGGATTGTGAAACTAGTCGGCTTTGTGTCTTCAGACCCAAGCTTTATTCAACAGCCACAGGTTATTAACGCAGCCAGTGATTTGCTTGCAGAGATTTTTGGTGAGGCTGGCCGCCACGCCCGCAGTGCTGTGGGCGTGGCAGTCCTGCCTCTGGACGCTCCAGTGGAGATTGAACTAATCGTGGAGTTTGACTAGTCCTCACTTGGAGCGGTAGTCATTTTGCCGCTGATTGAGTCCATGACTGATGTGTCAGCAAGGGTTGTAACATCGCCAACTGGCCTATCTTCGGCAACGTCTCTGAGCAATCTGCGCATGATCTTTCCACTTCGAGTCTTTGGTAGCTCATTCACCACAAAGATCTGACGCGGCTTAGCAATCGGACCGATTTCTTTGGCAACGTGCTCGCGAAGTTCTTTGGAAACATCGAGCTCGTTCATGGTCTTCTCGGCTTGGCTTCGCTTCATGATGCAGAATGCAACCACTGCTTGACCGGTGGTTTCATCTTTCGCCCCAACAACTGCGGCTTCTGCAACATATGGGTGTGCCACCAAAGCAGACTCGATCTCAGTGGTTGACAATCGGTGTCCGGAAACGTTCATCACATCGTCCACTCTTCCAAGCAACCAGATGTCACCATCGTCATCGTACTTGGCACCATCGCCTGCAAAGTAAATGCCTTCGAAACGTGACCAGTACGTTTCTTTGAATCGCTCTGGGTCACCCCAGATGCCTCTCAGCATTGACGGCCAGGGCTCGGTCACCGCCAGGTATCCTCCGTGTCCTGGTCCTACGTGCTTACCCTCATCGTCCAAGACTTTGGCATCAATTCCAGGTAGTGGAACTTGCGCACTTCCCGGCTTGGCGTCGGTAACACCGGGCAGCGGGCTAATCATGATTGCTCCAGTTTCGGTCTGCCACCAGGTGTCAACAATTGGAGCTTTATTGTCCCCAATCACCTCTCGGTACCACATCCAAGCTTCAGGGTTGATTGGTTCTCCAACAGAACCCAAAACCCTAATGTTTGATAGGTCATAGTGCTGCACGACCTCGCGACCCATTTTCATAAAGCTTCGGATTGCTGTTGGTGCTGTATACAAAATAGAAACGTTGTATTTGGCGGCGATGTCCCACCACCTTCCCCAGTCAGGGGTATCAGGTGTTCCCTCGTAAATTACCTGTGTTGCAGCGTTTGCAAGTGGACCGTAGGCCACGTAGCTATGACCGGTGATCCAACCGATATCTGCAGTGCACCAATAAACATCTGTTTTGTCATGCAGGTCAAAGACATTTTTGTGGGTGTAGCTAGCCTGAGTTAGGTAACCACCGGAGGTGTGCAAAATACCCTTTGGTTTTCCGGTTGTTCCGCTTGTGTAGAGAATAAACAGCGGTTGTTCTGCTGGGAAAGGTTGTGCAACATGCTCGGTTTCAACGGTGGCCATCATTTCGTGCCACCAAACATCGATGCTGTCATCCCAAGCAACTTCCTGCTTGGTGCGCTCAACAACCAAAACCTTTGAAACCGATGGACACTTGCCATCGGCCAAGGCTCCGTCAACGTTTGGCTTTAGAGCACTTGCCCTGCCTTTTCGGTATCCACCATCAGCGGTAATTATTACCTTTGCCTCGGCGTCTTGAATTCTCTGGGCCAAGCTGTCGGCACTAAACCCTCCGAATACAACTGAGTGAACGGCACCAATTCGAGCAACCGCCTGCATGGCAATAACTGCCTCGGGAATCATGGGCATATAAATCGCAACTCGATCCCCAGCCTTGACTCCAAGCTTGATCAAAACATTGGCAGCCTTTTTCACCTCTTCCAGCAGTTGTTGGTAGGTGTAGACAGCTGTGTCACCGGGCTCACCTTCGAAAAATAGAGCCACTCTTTTCCCAAGGTCGTTCTCAACGTGTCTATCCAGGCAGTTGTAGCTGACGTTTAGTTCTCCATCGTGAAACCAACGGGCAAAAGGTGCGTTGGACCAGTCCAGGATTTCTTTGAATGGTTTATGCCAGTGAAGCTTATTTGCCTGTTCGGCCCAAAACTCAAGGCGGTCTGCCTTTGCCTGTTCATATAACTCAGGCTTGGCAATAGCGTTTGAAGTGAACTCAGCAGATGGCGGAAAATGCCGAGTTTCAGTTGATAGGTTTGCGATCTCGTGATCGTTTGACATCATTGTCCTCCAGTCGACGTTGACTTTTTTATCTTGCCACAAAACTTAATTCTTGGAATCGGGTGACAACAGATTGTTTTCTAAGTGTTTTGGTTTAGTATTTTCGTTGTCGGTTCGCCGACCGAGGGCCTTGTTCCCCCCAATCGGGCCCTCCTGGCGGCAGGTTTCCCCCCATTCCTGCCGCCTCTAATTTTTTTCCACAGATTCCCAAACATTCCCCAATGGGGGAGTGTTTGGCTAAATGATGAAGCGATGAAGATCGCTATTCAACTTCGGCAACTTTTAGAGATTGCCGGTATTAGCGATGTCTTACTCATTGGCCACGAGCAAAGTTTTGTGTATGACGGACAGTGGCAAAGGGTTGCAAACCCTTTTCGATCAAAACAAAAACTCCGAGAACAGATTTTGCAGATGGTCATTCAAAGCGGTGAGCGTTGGGATATCGCCAAACCTTATGTTGACTTTAGTTTCGGGAACTATCGATTTCATGCACTCATGGGTGAAGCGATTGCAAATGAAGACCAGCTATCAATCAGAATTCATAAGCCGATTGAAGATCAGCCACTGGATCCAAAGCTTCGACTGCTTGCCGAGTCCCAAGATAGTTTCCTGATATCTGGCGTTACCGGTTCTGGGAAAACGACTCTTCTGTCAAAGATGCTCAGAGCCAATCAGCAGCGGACTGTGTTGGTTGAGCAAACACCGGAAATAGAGCTTGAGCCACCCTCGGTCACCCTTCATTCTCGGAGAGCGAATATAGAGGGTGCTGGTGAGGTGGAGGTGACTGAGCTATTGAATCAAGCTCTCAGGATGAGACCGGATCGAATTGCTGTCGGTGAGGTTCGTGGGAAAGAGATTCTGGCATTACTGGTTGCGATCAACAACGGCCACAAAGGAGCTGCCGCAACAGTTCATGCACCAAGTGTTGGCTTGGTAAAGGACCGACTGGTGACATTGGGTTTATTGGCAGGCGTTGGCAAGGAGATTGTTTTAGACCTTGCAAAAAGCTTGGACTGGATTATCCATATCGAGAACACCGAGGTCGAGGGTATTTACAGGTGGGCTGATTTGTGAGTGTTGATTTGTTGATTTCAGGAATTCGAGCTGGGCTTAGCCCGATGCAAGCGCTAGAGATAGAGCGCAAGTCAATTGAGCAGATGTCCACTGATGACAAGGCGGAGTTTTGGAAGTTGTGGGAATTGGCGCTGAGGGTTGGCTCACCAATTTCGGAAGCTTTGGAGATGATTCAAGTTTCAATGGAGCAGCGAAGGAAGTTTCTGGCGGAGCTTGAAAATATCTCTTCAACCCCGGCTGCTACCAGACAGCTTTTGACCTGGCTTCCAATAATCGGTCTTGCTGTCGCGCAGGTTATTGGCCTAGACCCTTTCTCAGCACTGAGCTCAACGCTCGGGGTGTTGGTATTTGGATTTTCGGTCGGATTGTTTGTTCTTGGGGTTGTGATGTCGAACAGAATCAATAAAAGACTGTCAGCCTCACTTCCAAGATCCAGTCTCAGACCTTTGAAGGCTGCAATCAAATTGCAGGCGGGTGTTCCGCTTGGAAAAATCAAGCTAGATCAAAAGGTATTCAAAAAAGCCTTGGAAACAGGTGCTCCACTGGCCAACATTTTTATTCAGCAGTATCTGCACAACCAACAGGTCGAGTTTGAGAAAAAGCGGAATCTGCTGGCTAGGGATTCGGTGAAGCTATTGATCCCGCTTGGTCTGACCTCACTGCCAGCATTTGTGCTGATGACTGTTTTTCCACTGTTGATTTCGAGTTTTCAAAGGGTAGTTATCTGATTAGGAGAGAAAAATGAAACGACTGCTAAACGACAAGGGTGCTGCAACCGCTGAGTATGCAATCGCAATGATGGCTGCTGTTGCCTTTGCTGGGCTATTGGTAATCATCATGCGAAGCGACGAGGTGAGGGGGATTTTGTTTGATTTAGTAAACCAGGCGCTGAGTGTTGACTCTTTGGAGGAGTAATCGTGGTCTTGTCACCGCCGAGTTCGCGATAGTAATCCCAAGCTTCGTTGTTTTGCTGCTGGTTCTTGGGGGAAGCTTTCAGCTGGGCATGGAGCGGTTGAGCAATTTGCAATTGGCTCAAACCGAGGCGGTGAAAATAGGTCTCGGTGGAGAGAGTGAGTTTATGCAGGAGCGGTTGGAAGGGGTGATCTGTGTTTCGGTTCCTGGCAGTTTGGAGGTCTTGGATGGCTATGCGTGTGCTGTTGACTACAGATTCTCAAGGCTTGATTTCCGTGATGATGCTGGGCTTGAGTTTTTTGGCAATTAGCTTGATTTCAATTGGCATAACCGCATCCAATACACAATTCTTGGCAAGCCAAATTGGCTTTTCTGCCCAACAGGCGGCAATCATTGCAGCCGACAGTTATCGGGGAATTGAGAGCGGTTTTCCCTGTGAACGAGCAAGGAATTTTGCCAGTCAACTTGACTTGAATCTAGTTTCATGTCGTATTGTCAATGGCGTTGCTGAAGTTGAACTTGATAAAACTCACGGTTTATTCACTGTTAGCTTCAGAGCGTTTGCGGAATAGGAGAACTATTGGCTAAGAAGCTGGTTGTGGTGGAGTCGCCTGCCAAGGCGAAGACCATTAAGAAGTATTTGGGAAACGATTTTGAGGTGTTAGCCAGCGTTGGACACATCCGAGATCTGGCTGACCCCAAAGACGTTCCAGCCGATAAGAAAAAGGGATCGATGGGCAAATTTGCCATCGATATTGAAAATGACTTCGCCCCCTATTATAAAATCTCACCGGGCAAGACCAAAACAGTCTCCGAGCTAAAAACAGCTCTGAAAGACGCCGATGAGCTTTATCTAGCAACTGATGAGGATCGAGAAGGTGAGGCTATTGCTTGGCACCTGTTGGATGTCTTGAAGCCAAAGGTGCCGGTGAAGCGAATGGTTTTCAATGAGATCACCAAAGAGGCAATTGAGCAGGCCTATGAAAACACCAGAGAAATTGATGACAACCTAGTTCAAGCTCAGGAGACCAGGCGAGTAGTTGACAGGCTTTATGGCTACGAGGTTTCGCCTATTTTGTGGCGAAAGATAAACCGCGGTCTTTCAGCTGGGCGAGTTCAATCGCCAGCGATGCGAATGATTGTTCAGCGAGAGCGAGAGAGAATGGCTCACGTTGCGGCCGATTACTCCTCTGTTACCGCAACCGTTACCCACCCAGAGACGGATTTTGAAGCAAAGCTTTACTCGATTGACGGACTGAAGCTGGCAACCGGAAAAAGTTTTGACGCAGACGGAAAACTAAACGGCGACTTCCTGGTTTTAGGTGTTGAGTCAGCCAAAGATCTAGAAAAGCAACTGACGGGCGAACAGCTTGAGGTGATGAGCGTTGAATCAAAACCGACATCTAGAAAACCATACGCCCCGTTCACCACTTCAACCCTTCAGCAGGATGCCTCCAGAAAACTTGGTCTCAGTGCTAAGCAGACAATGGATTTAGCTCAGCAGTTATATCAAGAGGGGCACATTACCTATATGCGTACCGACTCAGCTAACCTCTCTGCTCAGGCAATATCTGCTGCCAGAAAAGAAGTTGAGTCAAGGTTTGGCAAAGAGTATCTCCCTGAAAAACCTCGCCAGTATGGGTCTTCAAATAAAAACGCTCAGGAGGCTCACGAGGCAATCAGGCCCAGTGGTGATAGCTTTTTGTCTCCGAGCGATCTCCCCAAATCACTTTCTCCAAAGGCGATTTCTCTATACGACCTGATTTATAAGCGAACCATTGCTTCGCAGATGCTTGAGGCAAAGCTTTCAACCACCTCAGTTCGGCTTGGTCTTACAAAAGATAAAGAGTATGTGTTTAGTGCAAGTGGCACAGTTGTTTTGTTCAAGGGTTTCATGGCTGCCTATGAGGTCAGTGATGACAAAGAGCAAAAGGAATCAACCAAGCTTCCAAGCCTCGGCCAGGGTGAAAGCCTAGAAATTGCCTCCCTTGAGGCTAAGGACCACTCCACCCAGCCACCTGCCCGCTACACCGAAGCCTCGTTGGTAAAAGCTTTGGAGGAGGCGGGTATTGGAAGGCCAAGCACCTATGCGGCAATCATCTCCACCATCATCAATAAGGGTTATGTCTCTAAGCAGGGCAGTGCTTTGGTTCCTGAGTGGATTGCCTTCACAGTCACTAGGTTTTTGGAGCAAAACTTTGGGGATCTGATTGAGTATGACTTCACTGCCGATATGGAGGCAGATCTTGACCGAATTGCGACAGGTGAACTTGATCGCTCCAGCTGGCTGAAAGAGTTTTACTTCGGAGAGGGCGATAAGGGCCTGACGTCAATTATTGAAGGTGTTGGAGATAGTGACCCTCGAGAGATCAACAGTTTTGAAATCTCAGAGGGCGTGACTCTTAGGACCGGTAAGTATGGACCATATATAGAGGTGGCGGGAGATCCCACAGACGAGGGTTTTGATGAAAACGGAAGACGTATTGTCAATATCCCCGATGGAATGGCACCAGATGAGCTGACGCCAGAGAAAGCCCAGGAGCTAATCAATGCACCCGTTGGTGGCGACCGAGTTTTAGGTGATGATCCAGAAACCGGTAAGCCAATTGTTGTCAAAGACGGGAGGTATGGTCCATACGTTCAAATTCAGGATGAGGACAACCCGAAGCCAAAAACAGCTTCGCTGTTTAAGTCCATGTCTCCAGCAGAGGTCACACACGAACAAGCTCTGATGCTTCTGAGTCTTCCAAGAGAGGTGGGTGTTGACTCAGAGGGAAAAACAATTACCGCTCAAAATGGAAGATACGGACCATATTTGAAAAAGGGTAATGATTCTAGAAGCCTCGATGGCGAAGAGAAGATTCTCAGCATATCCATGGAGGAAGCCGAGGAGATTTTTGCTCAGCCCAAATATGGTGGCAGAAGAACTGCCTCAACTCCATTGAAGGAATTCGGCGAGGACCCTGCAAGCAAGCTGCCGGTAGTCGCTAAAACAGGTCAGTTTGGTGATTACGTCACAGATGGCGTAATAAACGCAACCATTCCCAGTGATGAAAATCTTGAGGAGCTAATCGCCGACCGAGCCTTCGAGCTGTTAGCCATCAGGCGTGAGAAACTTGGGGTTGAACCTGGTCAGAAGCCCAAAACCCAGGCCAAGCGCAGAAGAAAGTAGAGAAATGTTCATCACCTTCGAAGGCATCGACGGTGTTGGCAAGTCAACTCAGATTGATCTTGTCCAGACTTGGCTTGAGTCAAAGGGGCTTGATTACATCCGTTCTTTCGAACCTGGTGGGACTGAATTGGGTCAAGAAATCAGGCATTTGCTTTTGCATCGCAAAGGGGATGTCTCCGCCCGCAGCGAGGCGCTTTTGTATGCAGCTGATAGAGCACACCACGTTGCCACCAAGATAAAGCCAGCACTGGAGGCAGGCAAAGTTGTGCTGGGGGATAGGTATTTTGATTCTTCAGTTGCCTATCAGGGGGCTGCCAGAGAGCTAGACCTAAACGAGGTTCGGGAGATTTCTTTGTGGGCGATCGATCGCTTACTCCCCGATGTGACAATACTTCTGGATTTGGATGCAGAAAAGGCTATGCAAAGAAGAAGCCAAACTGGGACAGGTCCTGATCGCCTGGAACAAGAAAAAGTCGATTTTTTTGAAAGAGCTAGAGAGGCATATCTGACCCTGGCGCAAAACGAACCAGACCGATTTGTGGTTTTGGATGCGTCAGAGAGTGTTCAACAGATTTCAGAAAAACTCATATCGGAGCTTGAAAAAAGGTTTGGATAGATAGGTGAGCCTAGCTTTTGCCGATTTATTGGGTCAGCCCGAGGCGGTTGATCAACTACAACACGCTTTGAAAGACAAAGACAGTGGTGTTCATCACGCATGGCTGTTTGTTGGCCCACCCGGTTCTGGCAGGTCAAATACCGCGAGGGCTTTTGCGCAGGCGTTGATCTGCAAGCTGGACGGTTGCGGTGAGTGTAAAGACTGTCAACTGACCACCACAGGAAACCACCCCGATCTGAGCATTCTCACCACCGACAAGGTTGTAATAACCATCGAAGAGGTTAGAAACCTGGTTGCATCCAGCTCGCTCGGTTCATCAACCGGCGGATACCGAGTGATGCTGATTGAGGATGCCGATCGAATGGCAGAGCGAAGCTCAAATGTTTTGCTGAAAGCTTTGGAAGAACCCCCAGAGAAAACCATTTGGTTGTTATGCGCTCCGAGTGAAATGGACATGTTGCCAACTATTCGCTCAAGGGTGAGAAAACTCAATTTGACCGTCCCTTCGGTTCAAGAGGTTGCAAACCTGCTTGTTGAAAAAGAAGGAGTCGAGCCTGAACTTGCATTGAATGCTGCAAGGGAGTCTCAATCTCACATTGGTATGGCAAGAAGATTGGCTAACAGTTTCGATGCGCGAGCTCGCCGGTCTGAAAGCCTTGAAATAGCTTTGGGCATAAGCGACCTAGGAAAGGCAATGTTTGCCGCCGAGCGTTGGCTGGAGCTTGCCAAAAAAGACGGTGAGTCACTTGCCGCTGAAGAAGCACAGCAAGAGAAGAACGCTTTGTTGGCATCGCTTGGGCTGAAACCTGATGACAAAGTCCCCACTCAGCTTCGATCAGAGCTGAAAAGCCTGACAGAGAATCAGAAGCGAAAAGAAACTCGAGCTGTTCGTGATGGGCTTGATCGAATTTTGCTAGACCTTGCGAGTTTGTATAGGGACATATCGAGAGTTCAGTTGCAGGCGTCAGGGGAGCTGATAAACGAGAGCCTGCGTGATGCAATTGAATTGCGGGCAAGGGCCAGCAGCAAGCAGCAAACACTGAAGGTGTTGGATGAGATCAAGTTTGCCCGCAAAAGAATTGAGAAAAATGTTAGAGATCTACTAGTTCTTGAGGCTTTGGCGACCTCAATGATTTTCAGGGGCTGGGGAAATTGAGAAGGCTTCTGCTTCTTGCCCCACTAATCCTGACAGCTTGCGGACCAGTTGAAATCGAAACTACCGCACCCCAACCAACTCAGGTCGACTATTTCGAGCAGCAGGTTCAGTGGGAGGAGTGTGGGGATTATCAGTGTGCAGAGATCTTCGCACCACTTGATTGGGATTTTCCAGAATTCGAATCAATCACGCTTTCTTTGTTGAAACTTGACAACCCAAACACTGAAGAGACGGTTTTTCTGAATCCTGGTGGACCTGGGGTTAGTGCAAATCAGTGGATGCGTGATAGCGGTGCTGGCATTGCCACCGAAACGGTTGTCCAAAATTTTGATCTTGTGACTTTTGACCCAAGAGGAGTTGGCGAGTCAACTGCAGTAAGTTGCCCAGATGACCAATTGAAAGACGAATTGCTATACGGCCAGGCTGAATCCACCGAGCAGTCAAAGCAGTTGATTGCCCAATACATTGAAAACTGCCAGCAGAACAGCGGCGCGATTCTGGAGTATGTGGGAACAAGAAATGCGGCAAGAGATCTTGATTTGATTCGAATGCTGCTAGGGCTGGATAGGTTGAATTTCATTGGCTATTCATACGGCACCGAGCTTGCCGCCACCTACCTCGCACTTTTCCCAGAGCGAGTTGGAAGATTCGTTTTGGATGGGGCGGTGGACCCAACAATTGATTCCAGACAGGCAAACATCAATCAGTTGCTTGGATTTGACGCAGCCTTTGAAAACTATCTTCTCGGTTGCCTTGAAAACCAGTGTCCGCTGGGCGAGGACCTTGAGTCAGCTAAAGCCAAAGTCAGAACTTTGATTGATGATGTTGTCGAGAGTCCTGTGACTGTTGGCTCTAGAGAGCTTACGAGTTCTGGATTGGTGACTGGCATCATTGCCGCTTTGTATCAAGAGGCCGCTTGGTCAATCCTCACTGATGCTTTTGCGGATCTTTTAGAGGGCGATGGCAACAGAATGCTGTTTTTAGCCGATTTTTATAACGAGAGACAAAATGACGGCTCTTACCGAGGCAATCTGATTGATGCAAACATCGCAATCAACTGTGCTGATGACCGACTTAGCTCTGACCCAGGTGAAGTATCAGAACTGAATGAGCAACTCATTGGGCTGAGTGAGATTTTTGGAGAGTCTTGGCAGGACGGTCATTTGATGTGTGAGTCCTGGCCGGGTGCACCACCGGAGGAGAAATTGAATTTTAGGGTTCGCACGGATTCTTCACCACTAGTCATTGGCACAACTGGCGACCCTGCAACTCCGTATGCACAAGCTGAGAGTCTCAGTGAACTATTGGACGGAGCGGTTTTGCTTACATTCGAAGGCGAGGGTCACACCATTTTTGGCCAGGGGATTAGTTGCATCGATGACCAGGTCGATCAGTATTTACTGAATGGAATTGTCCCCCAAAAATTGATTTGTTAACCTTATGAACTTTTTTTGTTTGGGCAAAACAAGAAATTTTGTTCAAGTGTAAAGTTTCCTCAAGGCGAAAGCCCCAGTTGCCAACAACGGTGTTGGCACTTTAGAACAAAGGAGTTCTATTGGAGACTAAAAACCAAGAGGAAGTCTGGATTAAATTTCAGAATTCCGAAGAGTTCGCAGCTCACCGCAAGCGATATCGTTCGTTTGCCTTCCCAATGGCATTGGGATTCCTTGTTTGGTATTTCTCATTCATTCTGTTGACAACCTTCGCTCGCGATTTTGTGTCAACTCCAGTGTTTGGAAACATCAACCTTGCCTTCATTCTGGCTATCTTGCAGTTTGTGACAACGTTCGTTATCGCATGGCTCTACGACCGTTACGCAACTAAGAATCTCGATGGACCAGCTAATGACCTGAAAGAGAAAATCGAGAAGGAGTTGCACGGATGACCGTAGATACCACTCTCTTGGCCTCAACTATGTTCGGGCTATTTATTGTCGTAACCCTTTACATGGTTTACCGTGCCAACCAGCAGAGCAAACAGTCTGGAGACTTTTTCAATGCTGGTGGGTCACTCAGTGGATTCCAAAACGGACTGGCAATTTCGGCTGACTATATGTCGGCTGCCAGCTTCTTGGGTATTGCTGGACTGATCTCGCTATTCGGTTTCGATGGATTCCTGTATTCAATTGGATTCCTAGTTGCCTGGTTGCTGGCTCTTTTGCTGGTGGCTGAGCCACTTAGAAACTCTGGTCGATACACCATGGGTGACGTTGTCTCATTCCGAATGAGTCAGCGTCCGGTGAGAACTGCTGCAGCTACCTCAACCGTGATTGTTAGCGTTTTCTATCTGCTTGCGCAGATGGTAGGTGCTGGAGCACTGGTTGCATTGCTGCTTGGCTTTACAGACCCAGATGCCAAAAACTGGATCATCGTCGGTGTTGGTTTGCTGATGATTTTGTATGTGACAGTCGGCGGTATGCGCGGAACCAGTTACGTTCAGATCACCCAGGCGTTCCTGTTGATCTCAGGTGCTACAGCGATGACCGTGATGGTTTTGTGGAACTTCAACTTTGACATCACTCAGCTTTTGGACAAGGCAGCTGAAATGAGCGGTCAAGGCATGGCGTTTTTGGAGCCGGGTGGAAGGTTTGGTCCTGACATCGCTGGAGATCCAATAGCGACTCTGATTGGAAAGATCGACCTGATTTCTCTTGCACTTGCACTTGTGCTGGGAACCGCAGGTCTTCCACACATCTTGATTCGTTTCTACACCGTTCCAAGCTCCAAAGTTGCCCGCAAGAGTGTCAACTGGGCAATTGGAAACATTGGTGCTTTCTACCTGATGACGATTGCCTTGGGATTCGGTGCAGCTGCGCTGGTTCCGAGAGAAGTGTTAGGTATGGGGCTGAACGATGATGGATCGGTAGTGAACCGAAGCGGTAACGTCGCTGCTCCGCAGTTGGCACTCGAACTCGGTGGAGGTGAGGGAAGCCTTGGAGGAGCAATCATGCTTGCCTTTATTGGAGCCATCGCCTTCGCTGTTATCTTGGCAACCGTATCCGGGCTGACCCTCGCCAGCTCCACCTCATTTGCCCACGACCTGTATGCGAAGGTAATTCGTAAAGGTAAGGCAACTGAGGCCGAAGAGGTTAGGGCTGCACGTGTTGCAGCACTGGTTATCGGATTGCTAGCAATTGTGCTGGCTATTTCTGCTCAGGGGTTGAACGTTGCCTTCTTGGTGGGATTGGCCTTTGCCATTGCTGCGAGTGGAAACCTGCCGGCTGTATTGCTGACCATGTTCTGGAAGAGGTTCAATACCAGAGGTGCTGTGTTTGCAATTTACGGTGGACTGGGAATGGCACTGTTCTTGCTGATGCTTTCTCCAAACTTCACGGGAGCTGGAAACAGCTTCATTCCGTTGGACACTGGAATTGACATCAATATCTTCCCGCTGAGAAACCCAGGATTGATCTCAATCCCATTCGGCTTCTTCATGGGATGGTTGGGAACTGTTACCTCCAACGAGAACAACTCCGCATACTACGCGGAGCTTGAGGTGAGAAGCCTTACCGGTGCTGACATCGGCAAGCCTGTTTCACACTAAATAGACAAATAACTAACCCCCGCAAGTTTTGTTTGCGGGGGTTAGTTATTTTCATTTGAAAAAGCACTTGCGTGAATTCGCTGGACTATGGCAGACTTGGACAGTTCCAAAGAAGGGCTATCGCCCCCACTGCAGACATTGTGAACAGGAAACTGGTCCGGTCGCAGACAGAACCACAACTAAATCTTCCATTGTTGATGACCGCTGTTTTGAGAAAGACGCAACAATCAGCAATTGGAGTTGAGGCCTGAGAAGGCTTTGACAACTGAACAGCGTAAGTAGAAGTGCAGAGCAAATAGCTCTGACTGACAAGAGAGCGAGAAGCTATGGCGGCGAACAAGATTCGCATCCGGTTGAAAAGTTATGACCACCAGGTCATCGACTCATCAGCCAGCAAAATCGTCGACACGGTAACCCGTGCGGGAGCAAGTGTGGTCGGACCAGTTCCGCTACCCACAGAAAAGAACGTGGTTTGCGTTATCCGCAGCCCGCACAAATACAAAGACAGCCGTGAGCACTTCGAAATGCGCACACACAAACGTCTAATTGACATCGTCGACCCAACCCCAAAGGCTGTGGATTCGTTGATGCGTCTTGACTTGCCCGCTGATGTCAACATCGAGATCAAGCTCTAAGGATTCACATGGCTACCAAAACTAAGAACGTAAAGGGCCTGCTGGGCAAAAAGCTCGGCATGACACAAGCCTGGGATGAAAACAACAAGATTGTTCCAATCACTGTTGTTGAGGCCGGCAGCAATGTCATAAGCCAAATCAAAACCGCTGAGACCGATGGCTACGCAGCTATCCAGGTCGCCTACGGGGCAATCGACCCTCGCAAGGTTGACCAACCAACCAGCGGTCACTTTTCAAAGGCGGGCATCAACCCTCGCCGTCACCTAGCTGAGATCCGAACCGACGATGCTCACGAGTATGAGGTCGGTCAGGAACTGGGTGTTGAGATCTTCGAGGTCGGCATGAAGCTTGACGTCGTCGGTACCAGCAAGGGTAAAGGTTTTGCCGGTCACATGAAGCGCCACGGCTTTAGTGGTGTTGGCGCCTCACACGGTGCTCACAAAAACCACCGTCGCCCAGGTTCAATTGGAGCCAGCGCCACCCCATCACGTGTTTTCAAGGGAACCCGTATGGCTGGACGCATGGGACACGACCGCGTAACAACTTTGAATCTAACCCTTCACGCAGTTGATGCTGAGAAGGGTCTGTTGCTGATCAAGGGAGCTGTCCCAGGCCCTAAGGGTCAGTTGGTGTTCGTTCGTAACGCAGTGAAGGGGGCCTAGAGATGACTTCTGTAGACCTAGTAGACGCAAGCGGTAAAAAAGCCGGAACAGTTGATCTTCCAGAGGCTATTTTTGATGCCCAGACCAACGTTCCTCTGATTCACCAGGTAGTTGTTGCCCAGCAGGCTGCAGCTCGCCAGGGAACTCACTCGACACTTCGTCGTGGAGAGGTTTCAGGTTCTGGCCGCAAGCCTTTCAAGCAGAAGGGAACCGGACGTGCTCGTCAGGGTTCAATTCGTGCTCCGCAGATGACCGGTGGTGGAATTGTCCACGGACCAAAGCCAAGAGACTACTCACAGCGCACCAACAAGAAAATGATTGCTGCTGCACTGCGTGGAGCTCTAAGCGACCGTGCTCGTGCAGGCAGAATCCACGTGGTTAAAGAATTCGGAATCAATGACAAGCCATCTACCAAGCAGGCGAGCGCGATTATTTCGCAGCTGGTTAGCGGACGTAAGGTTTTGGTTGTTATCGATCGCGATGACGAGATGAGCTTTTTGTCATTGCGTAATCTAAAGAACTTGCACGTGTTGCCAGCTGATCAGCTGAACGCCTATGACGTGCTAGCAAGCGATGACTTGATTTTCACTGCCGCCGCACTGGAGGCATTCGTTACAGCCAAAAGTGAGGTGAAGGCATGAGCTACGGCAAGGACCTAAGAGACGTAATCATCAAGCCAGTAATTAGCGAAAAAAGCTATAGCTTGATTGATGAGGGCAAATACACCTTCGAGGTGCAGCCCACGGCAAACAAAACTGAGATCAAGCAGGCCATCGAGTTTGTTTTTGATGTGAAGGTTGCCTCAATCAACACCCTCAACCGCAGCGGCAAAACTCGCCGCACTCGCTTCGGAATGGGAAAGCGCAAGGACACCAAGCGTGCCATTGTCTCCCTGAAGAGCGGGTCAATCGACATCTTTAGCCAGTAGGGAGAAAACAGATGGCTATTCGCAAGCACAATCCGACCACCCCTGGTCGCCGTGGCATGAGCGTTTCAACCTTTGATGAGGTAACCCGCTCAACACCTGAGAAGTCTTTGCTTCGTCCACTTCCTAAAACTGGTGGACGTAACTCAGCTGGTCGCATCACTACCCGTCACATCGGTGGTGGACACAAGCGTCAGTACCGAGTAATTGATTTCCGTCGTCATGACAAAGATGGCATCCCAGCAAAGGTTGCCCACATTGAATACGACCCAAACCGCACAGCTCGTATTGCACTTCTGCACTACGCAGATGGCGAGAAGCGTTACATCATTGCCCCAAACAACCTCGGTCAGGGTGACCCAATCGAGCAGGGCCCATCAGCAGATATCAAGCCAGGTAACAACCTGCCTTTGAAGAACATCCCTGTTGGAACCGTTTTGCACGCAATTGAGCTAAAGCCAGGTGGCGGAGCCAAGTTGGGCCGCAGTGCCGGTGCTTCGATCCGTCTGGTTGCCAAGGATGGCCCCAATGCACAGCTGAGGCTTCCAAGTGGTGAGATTCGTAATGTTGATGCTCGTTGCCGCGCAACCGTAGGTGAGGTTGGAAACGCCGAGCAGTCAAACATCAACTGGGGTAAGGCTGGACGTAAGCGCTGGAAGGGCGTTCGCCCAACAGTTCGCGGTGTTGCCATGAACCCAGTAGATCACCCACACGGTGGTGGTGAGGGACGTACCAGCGGTGGTCGTAACCCGGTATCACCTTGGGGTCAAAAAGAAGGTCGTACTCGTAAGCGCAAGCTTGCAAGTGATAAGCAAATTGTCCGTCGTCGCACCGCTAATAAGAAGCGTTAGTAGGAGAAGCTAAATGCCAAGAAGTTTGAAAAAGGGCCCATTTGTGGATGAGCACCTAATGCAGAAGGTGCGCACTCAGAACGAGGCCAACACCAAAAATGTGATCAAGACCTGGTCACGTCGCTCAATGATTGTTCCAGCCATGCTGGGTCACACCATTGCTGTGCACGATGGTCGCAAGCACATTCCAGTATTCGTAACCGAAACCATGGTTGGACACAAGTTGGGCGAGTTCGCTCCAACCAAGACCTTCCGCGGTCACGTGAAAGATGACAAGAAGGGACGCCGGGGCTAATGGAAGCTGTAGCGAAGATTAAACACATCAGGGTCACCCCGATGAAAGCCCGCAGGGTTGTCAACCTTATTCGTGGCAAGCAGGCAAGTGAAGCGATGGCAATTTTGAAGTTCGCCCCGCAGAGTGCCAGCGAGCCAGTGTTCAAATTGGTGCAGGCAGCAGTTGCTAACGCCAAGCACAAGGCGGAGAACGAAAACCAGTTTGTGGACGAGGATGACCTGATCATCAGCGAGGCATACGTTGACGAGGGTGTAACCCTGAAGCGTTTCCGCCCTCGTGCTCAGGGAAGAGCGTTCCGCATCAACAAGCGCACCAGCCACATCACCATCAAGGTTGCAACACCTGATGAGATCGCGGCTAAGCGAGGCCAGAAGGCGAGGAGTAACTAATGGGTCAGAAAGTAAATCCTTACGGTTTTAGGCTTGGTATCACCACCGACCACCGTTCACGTTGGTTCTCCGACAGCACCACCAAAGGTCAGCGCTACAGCGACTATGTAACCGAGGACATCAAGATTCGTGAGTCTTTGACCAAGAAGCTTGACCGCGCAGGCATCAGCCGTATTGAGCTGGAGAGAACTCGCGACCGCGTTCGTGTTGACATCTTTGCCGCTCGTCCAGGTCTAGTTATTGGTCGCAGAGGTTCTGAGGCAGAGGTATTGCGCACAGATCTTGAAAAACTTACCGGCAAGCAGATTCAGCTGAACATCCTTGAGGTGAAATCACCTGAGGCAGATGCACAGTTGGTTGCCCAGGGTATTGCTGAGCAGCTGAGTGCTCGTGTTGCTTTCAGAAGGGCAATGCGTAAGGGAATCCAGGGAGCCATGCGAAGTGGTGCGAAGGGTATCCGTGTTCAGTGCTCTGGTCGATTGGGTGGAGCAGAAATGAGCCGTAGCGAGTTCTACCGAGAAGGTCGAGTTCCACTGCACACACTTCGTTCAAACATTGACTATGGCTTCTACGAGGCGAAGACCACCTTCGGTCGTATTGGTGTGAAGGTTTGGATCTACAAGGGTGAGCTAACCAATAAGGAGCTAGCTCAGCAGCAGGCTAACCAAAAGGGTAGGGGTCGCGGACCACGTCGTCCAGAGGCCGTTGCCGGAAGTGAGGCATAAATTATGTTGATTCCACGTCGAGTTAAATTCCGCAAGCAGCACAAGCCAACCCGTAAGGGTCAGGCAACTGGTGGCACCAAGGTTAGCTTCGGTGACTATGGCATCCAGGCACTAAGCCCTGCATATGTCACAAACCGTCAGATTGAGTCTGCTCGTATTGCAATGACCCGTCACATCAAGCGTGGTGGAAAGGTTTGGATCAACATCTTCCCAGACCAGTCAATCACCAAGAAGCCTGCTGAAACCCGAATGGGTAGCGGTAAGGGTTCACCTGAGTGGTGGGTTGCCAACGTAAAGCCTGGAAGGGTGATGTTCGAGGTTGCCGGAGTTAGCGAAGAGCTTGCTAAAGAGGCACTAACCCGTGCGATTCACAAGCTTCCGCTGAAGGCAAGAATCATCGCCAAGGAAGAGGGTGACGCATGATCGGCAGTAAAGATTTGGCTCCACAGGAGCTTGACAAGATTGAAAGTGCGCTTTTGATCGAGAAGTTGAAAGATGCAAAGGAAGAGCTATTCAACCTACGTTTTCAGTCAGCTACCGGCCAGCTGGAAAGCCACGGTCGAATCAAGGCTGTCAAGCGTGACATTGCTCGCATCAACACCGTGTTGAGAGAGCGCGATTTGGGAATCAGGGTCACACCAGAGCCTGAGCCGATTGAAAAGAAGTCTAAAAAGACTGATTCGGAGGAGAAGTAATGGCTGAGCAAGCATCTGCTGCAACCCAGGGCCGCGGTTACCGCAAGTCAAGGCGTGGATACGTAGTCAGCGACAAGATGGACAAAACCATCGTCGTACTGGTTGAAGAGCGTAAAAAGCACCCGCTATATGGCAAGGTCATGCGTTTGAGCAAGAAGATCAAGGCCCACGATGAGCAGAACACCGCTGGCATCGGAGACCTAGTGCTAATTGACGAGACTCGTCCAATCAGCGCATCAAAGAACTGGCGTCTAGTCGAGATTCTCGAAAAGGCGAAGTAACACCAATAGTCATGGCCGTCGGAATGGTCTGGCAGAAATAGGAGTAAGAAAGTGATTCAGCAGGAATCCCGACTCAAGGTAGCGGATAACACCGGTGCCAAGGAGTTGCTAACGATTAGAGTCCTTGGTGGCTCAGTGCGTCGCTGGGCAGGTCTTGGCGACACCATCGTGGCAACTGTGAAAGACGCGATCCCCGGTGGCAACGTCAAAAAAGGTGATGTTGTCAGGGCGGTAATTGTGCGCACTGTGAAAGAAGCCCGCAGGCCCGATGGAAGCTACATCAAGTTTGATGAGAACGCTGCGGTGATTATCAAAAACGATGGCGAGCCACGTGGAACCCGTATCTTCGGACCAATCGGACGCGAGCTACGTGACCGTCGTTTCATGAAGATCATTTCTTTGGCTCCGGAGGTGCTCTAATGAATATTCGTAAAGGCGACCTAGTTCAGGTAATTTCGGGCTCAACCGAAGAGCGCGGTGGATACCGCGGCAAGCAGGGAAGAGTTCTTAGCGTTGACCTAGAGAAAAACAAGGTAATTGTTGAGGGCGTCAACCTGGTCAAAAAGCACACACGTGTTGGCCAGGGTGAGCGTGGTGGAAAGACCGGTGGTATTGAAACCATGGAGGCTCCGATTCACGTATCAAATGTTGCCCTTGTTGACCCAAAGAGCAAAAAGCCAACCAGAGTTGGATTTGTCACCAAGACTGTCAAGCAGGACGGTGTTGAGGTAACAAAGAAGGTTCGCGTTGCTAAAAAGAGCGGGGAGGAGATCTAAATGGCAGTAGCAGAGAAGGCTCAGCCAAGACTGAAGCAGACCTACCGCACTGAAATCATTGCCAAGCTCCAGGAGGAGTTTGGACTAACAAACGTCAACCAGGTTCCTGGACTGACCAAGATTGTTGTGAACATGGGTGTTGGTGAAGCAGCTCGTGACGGCAAGCTAATTGAAGGTGCGATCAGTGATTTGACAAAAATCACCGGTCAGAAGCCAAAGGTAAACATTGCCAGGAAGTCAATCGCGCAGTTCAAACTGCGTGAGGGACAGCCAATTGGAGCGGCTGTGACCATTCGTGGTGACAGGATGTGGGAGTTTATGGACAGGCTTTTGAACCTGGCACTTCCTCGCATCAGGGACTTCCGCGGACTGAGCGCAAAGCAGTTTGACGGAAACGGTAACTACACCTTCGGTCTAAACGAGCAGAGCATGTTCCACGAGATCAACCAGGATGACATTGATCGTCCAAGGGGTATGGATATCACCATCGTTACCACAGCAAAAACTGATGACGAGGGAAGAGCCCTACTTCGCGAACTAGGTTTTCCATTCAATAACTAAACACCAATCATGTAGGTCTGCAGAGCCTGTAAGCGATGCAGAAACCGCACGAGAAAGGCAAGACAAATGACAATGACAGATCCGGTAGCAGATTTTCTGACCCGGCTGCGCAATGCGAACCTGGCTCAGCACGAGTCAGCCAGTGTTCCCTTCAGCAAAATGAAGGGAAACATCGCGGAAATCTTGAAATCCGAGGGTTACATCAAGGATTTCAAAGTTGAGGACGCGAAGGTTGGCAAGACGCTGACCATCACAATGAAATACGGCGAGAGCAAAGCAATCTCTGGAATCAAGAGAGTAAGCAAGCCTGGTTTGCGAGTTTATGCAAAGAGCGGTGAGCTTCCTCGCGTACTCGGTGGATTGGGAATTGCAATTATCTCCTCTTCCTCAGGATTGCTAACTGACCGCCAAGCAGCAAAGAAGGGAGTGGGTGGCGAAGTCGTCGCCTACATCTGGTAAGCGCTATGTCAAGAATTGGAAAAATGCCCATTGCCATCCCTCAAGGGGTGGAGATCAACATCAACGGCCAGCACGTTTCAGTGAAGGGACCAAAGGGCGAGTTGAGCCTAGAGGTCAGCGAGCCGATCAAGGTTGTTGTTGAAGAAAACGAAATTGTAGTGACCCGTCCTGATGACGAGCAGACCTCAAAGGCTCTGCACGGTCTATCAAGAACTCTGATTGCAAACAACGTGCACGGTGTCTCACAGGGTTTCCAGAAAAACCTGGAAATCGTTGGAACCGGTTACCGTGCGGTTGCTAAGGGAACAGGAATCGAGCTAGCTCTTGGTTTGTCTCACCCAGTAGTTGTTGACCCACCAGCTGGTGTCACGCTGCAGGTTGAGGGCCAGAACAAGATCATCGTTACTGGAATTGACAAGCAGGCCGTCGGTGAGGTGGCTGCTAACATCCGCAAGCTTCGTAAGCCTGAGCCATATAAGGGCAAGGGAATTCGCTACGAAGGTGAATACGTTCGCCGCAAGGCTGGAAAGGCTGGTGCCTAATGTCGCTAAGAGCTAATAAGGGAAAAAGCGCCTCAGCCGCTAGAAACCGTCGTCACCTAAGGCTTCGTAAGAAGGTCTCAGGTACTCCTGAGAGGCCAAGACTGGTTGTTACTCGCAGTGCTCGTCACCTGTTTGTGCAGGTTGTCGATGACACCCAGGGTCACACCCTGGCGAGTGCTTCAACCATGGAAGACGGCCTTCGTAAGCTTGACGGCGACAAGACCGCTAAAGCTACCGAGGTTGGAAAGTTGATTGCTGAGCGTGCCAAAGAAAAAGGCGTGACTCAGGTTGTGTTTGATCGCGGAGGTAACCGTTACGCAGGACGCGTAGCAGCAATTGCCGACGCTGCCCGGGAAGGAGGGCTGGTCCTGTGAGTGAAGAAAACAAAGCGCCAGAAACAGAGGCGGCTGAGTCAGTGGTTGAGGCCACTCCTCCAACAACTGTTGATCCAAATGAGCGCGAGCAGCGTCAGGGCCGCAGAGAGCGTGGTCCCAAAAACGAGCAGCGTCGTGAGCGCGAGGACAAATCAAGTCCATTCTTGGAGCGTGTTGTAACAATCAACCGTGTTGCCAAGGTGGTCAAGGGTGGTCGTCGTTTTGCCTTCACAGCACTAGTTGTTGTTGGAGACGGTGAAGGAACAGTTGGCGTCGGTTACGGCAAGGCCAAAGAGGTTCCAGCAGCGATCGCTAAGGGTGTAGAGGATGCAAAGAAGAACTTCTTTGTAATTCCTCGAATTGGTTCAACCATCCCCCACCCCGTTCAGGGAGAGGCTGCAGCTGGAGTTGTATTGCTCCGTCCAGCAGCTGAGGGAACCGGTGTTATCGCTGGTGGTCCTGTTCGTGCGGTATTGGAGTGTGCTGGGGTTCACGATGTTTTGTCAAAGAGCCTCGGTTCTTCAAACACTTTGAACATTGTTCACGCAACCATCGAAGCACTGCGTCAGCTTGAGGGTCCGGAGTCAGTGGCTAAGCGCCGCGACAAGGAAGTTTCTGAGGTTGCACCAGCAAGAATGTTGAAAACTGAAGAAAAGGCAGGTGCGTAATCATGGCCGCCAGATTGAAAGTCACCCAGATCAAAAGTGAAATTGGTGGCAAACAGAACCAGCGCAACTCGCTAAGGACTTTGGGTCTGAAGCGAATTGGAGACATCGTTGTGAAAGACGATTCACCAAGTGTTCGCGGATTGGTAAACACTGTTAGCCACTTGGTAAAAGTTGAGGAGATTAACAACTAATGGCTGAAGAGAAAAAGCCTGCAAAGGAAGAAGCCGCCAAAAAGGCACCGGCTAAGAAGCCAGCTGCTAAAGCTGAAGCAAAGCCTGCTGCCAAGAGCGCTCCTAAAACCACTGCAGCCAAGAAGCCTGCAGCAAAGACAGCAGCTAAGCCGGCTACCAAAGCAGCAGCTGAAAAGTCTGCAGCCAAGAAGCCAGCAGCGACCAAGGCCGCGAAGCCAGCAGCAAAAACCGAAGCTAAGCCAGCAGCAAAAACTGCAGCTAAGCCAGCAGCAAAAACCGAAGCTAAGCCAGCCGCAAAAACTGCAGCCAAGCCAGCAGCCAAGACCGCTGCAGCTAAGGCACCGGCAGCTAAGGCACCGGCTAAGGCAGCTACTAAAAGCACTGCTACTAAGGCTTCATCTGAATCAAAGCAGGAGAAGGTTTCAGTATTGAAGCTTCACCACCTGCGTCCAGCTCCTGGAGCGAAAACCGCTAAGACCCGTGTTGGTCGTGGTGAGGGATCGAAGGGAAAGACTGCAGGTCGTGGAACCAAGGGAACCAAGGCCCGTTACCAGATGCGTTTGGGCTTCGAAGGTGGTGGCGTGAACCTAGTTATGCGCACACCTAAGCTTCGTGGATTCAAAAACCCATTCAAGATTGAGTATCAGGTGGTAAACGTTCAGAAGCTGGCCGACCTATTCCCAGAGGGTGGCAAGGTAACAGTTGATGATTTGGTTGCCAAGGGTGCAGTTCGCAAGGGCGAGCCTGTCAAGGTACTCGGCAATGGTGACATCTCGGTTAAGCTAGATGTTACTGTCGAAAAGGTTTCCCGCTCAGCCAAGGAGAAGATCGAGGCTGCCGGGGGATCTGTAAACGGCTAAGCCGCGTAGGAGGCAATTTTGTTTAGCGCAATTTCAAGGGCTTTTAGAACCCCTGACCTTAGGAAAAAGCTGGCCTTTACACTGGCCCTGCTTGCAATCTTCCGCTTGGGTTCTTTTATCCCCGCACCTTTTGTCGATTACGGCAACGTTCAGGCATCACTTGCTCAGAACACAACAACCGGTGGACTTTACGAACTAGTGAACCTCTTTAGTGGAGGAGCGTTGCTGCAGTTGAGTATTTTTGCGCTAGGCATCATGCCTTATATCACCGCCTCAATTATCACCCAGTTGCTCAGGGTTGTTATCCCAAGGTTTGAAGCGCTTCACAAAGAAGGACCTCAGGGACAAGCGACCTTGACCCAGTACACCCGTTACCTAACCATCGCCCTTGCTATGTTGCAGGCGACAACTTTGGTGACTGTTGCAAGACAGGGTGCTCTGTTTGGATCAAACACTGGATTGCCACTACTAACCGATGACGGACCTCTAGCTATCTCATTGATTGTGATTACTATGACCGCCGGTACTGGCTTGATTATGTGGTTGGGTGAGCTAATCACCGAGCGAGGTGTTGGTAATGGAATGTCACTTTTGATTTTCACCTCAATTGCAGCAACCTTCCCATCAGCACTGCTGCAGATTCTGCAGACAAGGCCTATCGAGATTTTCTTGATTGTGATGTTGGTTGGATTTGTTGTTGTGATGCTGGTTGTTTTGGTTGAGCAGTCTCAGCGAAGGATTCCAGTTCAGTATGCAAAGCGCATGGTTGGAAGAAGAAGCTACGGTGGTCAGGCCACCTACATCCCCATCAAGGTAAACACCGCTGGTGTTATACCAGTTATCTTTGCGTCCTCAATGCTTTACCTGCCAGCTCTTCTGGCGCAGTTCAACCAGCCAGATCCAGTAACTGGAGAACTTCCTGGCTGGGTTAGTTGGGTGAGCCAGTATTTGACAACCGGTGACAATATTTTCTATGCCGCCGTTTACTTCTTGCTGATTGTTGGCTTTACCTACTTCTACGTAAGCATTACCTTCAACCCCGAAGAGATCTCTGACAACATGAAGCGCTACGGAGGCTTCATTCCAGGTATTCGCGCCGGAAGACCAACCACCGAATTCCTGGACTACGTTTTGTCAAGGATCACTGCAGCGGGAGCAATCTACCTGGGTCTAATCGCCTTGATCCCACTTGTTGCCTTTGCAGCAATTGGAACCAATCAGAACTTCCCCTTCGGAGGAACTTCGATTCTGATTATCGTTGGTGTTGGTTTGGCCACCGTCAAGCAGATCAGTGCTCAGATGGAGCAGCGAAATTATGAGGGCCTATTGCGATGAGATTACTGATCATCGGACCCCCGGGGGCGGGGAAGGGAACTCAGTCGGTTTTGATAGCCGAGAAGCTGGGAATCCCTGCAATTTCTACCGGTGACATTTTCCGTTTCAATGTAAAAAACGAAACCGAGCTTGGCAAAAAAGCGAAATCCTATATGGATGCCGGAGAGTATGTTCCTGACTCACTAACCAATGATTTAGTTCGTGATCGATTGAGTCACGATGATGCTTCAACCGGATTCCTATTGGACGGATACCCCAGAACTAAGGCCCAAGTTGAGACACTGGACGAAATCCTAAACGATCAGAATCTTTCTCTGGACGGCGTAATTCTGCTCGAAGCAGATCAGGATGAGTTGGTTACTCGTCTAGCCAAGAGAGCTCAGGAGCAGGGTCGCACCGATGACAGCGAAGAGGTTATCCGCCATCGACTGAATTTGTATCTTGAGGAAACCGCTCCATTGGTTGATCTTTACTCAGAGCGTGGCATTTTGGCCCGGGTTGATGGTCTCGGCGAGATTGATGCGGTAACTGAGAGAATCGATGCCGCTATCGCAAGCTTCAGCTAATGCGTTCTAGTTTCACAAAGAAATCAGACGCTGATATTGCAGCAATGATTCCCGCAGGTCTTCTCACCGCCAAAGCCTTACAAAAAGTTCGGGAAGCTATCAAACCTGGTGTTACCACCCTGGAATTAGACGCAATCGCTGAAGACACCATTAGGTCGGGTGGCGGGGTTCCAAACTTCCAACTTGTTCCTGGCTACAAACACACAATCTGCGTGTCCGTAAATGACGAGATAGTTCACGGGATTCCCACTGATAGGCAGTTGCAACCTGGAGATATCGTGAGCGTTGACTGCGGAGCTTTAGTTGACGGCTGGAATGGTGACCGGGCGATAACGGTGATTGTTCCCGGTGCTACAAATCCAGCCAGGCAGACGTTGAGTGATGTCACCTACGGTTCTCTTTGGGAGGGAATCGCAGCGCTTTATTTTGGTAAGCGATTGAATCACGTTGGTGTCGCAATTGAAGACTTTGTTGAGAAAAACAGTAATTTCGGCATCCTGGAGCAGTATGTGGGTCACGGAATTGGTCGATCAATGCATGAAGATCCACCGGTTTATAACTTTGGAGTCAGAGAGCGTCTTCCAAAGATTGTTCCTGGGCTGGTTGTTGCTATTGAGCCGATGTTGACAGCTGGGTCTAATGAGACCTTTGTGGCAGAAGATGACTGGACGGTTAAGACAACTGACGCAAGCGACGGAGCCCACTGGGAGCATTCAATCGCTGTTCACAGCAAGGGCTTGTGGGTATTGACCGCTGAAGATGGTGGCGAGAGCGAATTGGCCAAATTTGGAATCAAAGCTATTCCACCAAAAAGCTAGACAGTAGGCCCAGTTATTCGCTAAGCTTTTAGCTTGGCTTGTGATGCATGCCTTCCACCCCATATTGAGGTTGTAGGAGTGTGTTGTTTGCCGACCGGACTAGTGAATAAGTGAGGCTATGGCCAACAAAGACGGCGTTATAGAGATCGAGGGTCAAATCGTTGAGGCTCTGCCGAATGCGATGTTTAAGGTCGAATTGACCAATGGACACACCGTGTTGGCCCACATCTCTGGAAAAATGCGTCAGCATTACATCCGCATCCTCCCTGAGGACCGTGTGATTGTGGAGTTGAGCACTTACGACCTAAACCGTGGCCGCATCATTTATCGCTATAAGTAAGGAAAGACGATGAAAGTAAACCCAAGCGTTAAAAAGATTTGTGACAGCTGCCGAGTCATCCGTCGTCACGGACGAGTGATGGTTATCTGCAGTAACCCCCGTCACAAGCAGCGCCAGGGCTAGTAACACCAGGGCAGCTCGTAAGACCTCTCGAGAAGGCGAGAGCCTGATTAGCCAAATCAGGGTGAGCATGCCGAAGACCTTCCGTAGAAAATAGGAGAACATCCTCATGGCACGTATAGCAGGAGTGGATATCCCTCGCGAAAAGCGAGTTGAAATCTCACTAACTTATATCTTCGGCATTGGCCGTACTCGATCCACAGAAGCATTGACTGCTACTGGGATTGATAAAAACACCCGCGTGAAAGACCTAACTGATGACCAGTTGGTTGCCCTTCGTGATTACATCGAGGGAAACCTTAAGGTCGAGGGTGATCTAAGAAGAGAAGTTTCTTCCAACATTCGCCGCAAGGTTGAGATTGGAAGCTATCAGGGAATTCGCCACCGCAAGGGCTTGCCGGTTCGTGGTCAGCGAACCAAAACTAACGCTCGCGGTCGCAAGGGCCCGAAGCGCACAGTGGCCGGTAAGAAAAAGGCAACGCGCTAAGCGTTAGAGAGAGGTAGATAGATTAATGGCAGCTCCAAAATCCGCAGCGCGTAAGCCAAGGAAAAAAGACAAGAAGAATATCCCAGCCGGACAGGCTCATATTCGCAGCACCTTCAACAACACCATCATTTCCATCACCGACCCAACTGGTGCGGTAGTGGCTTGGAGTTCAAGTGGTGATGTTGGGTTCAAGGGAAGCAGAAAATCAACCCCATTTGCCGCGCAGATGGCAGCCGAGGCAGCAGCTCGCAAAGCTAGTGACCACGGTGTGAAGAAGGTTGATGTATTTGTGAAGGGACCAGGATCTGGTCGTGAGACCGCGATTCGTTCACTTCAGGCCGCAGGCCTGGAGGTTGGCTCAATCCAAGATGTGACACCACAGGCGCACAACGGGGTTCGTCCTCCAAAGCGTCGTCGCGTCTAAAACTTAAAAATTTATCGCGGACGCCAGCCGCGAGAATAAAAGAATCAAATGGATAAGCGTCATATGGCGGATGCTTAGCTGAAAGGAAGTAAAAGTGCTAATTGCACAGAGACCAACCCTAAATGAAGAAGTAATCGCAGATAATCGCTCAAGGTTCACCCTTGAGCCACTGGAACCAGGTTTTGGTTACACCCTCGGAAACTCAATGCGCAGGACTTTGCTCTCAAGCATTCCGGGTGCCGCTGTTACCAACATCCGTATTGCTGGAGTTCCTCACGAGTTTGCAACTGTTGAAGGTGTCAAGGAAGACGTTGTTGAAATAGTTCTAAACATCAAAGAACTCGTTGTTTCAAGTGAGCATGACGAGCCTGTTGTAGCTCACCTAACCAAGAGCGGTGCTGGTGCGGCTACCGCTGCTGACATTCAGGCACCGGCAGGTGTTGAAATCCACAACCCAGATTTGGTGATTGCAACACTGAACACCAAGGCAAAGCTGGAGATTGAGTTCACCATCGAGCGTGGACGTGGTTATGTCTCCGCAGCTCAAAACCGCAACCCAGATGCAGAGGCCGGAGTAATTCCGATTGACAGCATCTACAGCCCAGTGTTGAAAGTTAGCTACCGCGTTGAGGCAACTCGTGCCGGTGAGTTTACAAACTTCGACAAGCTGGTTTTGGATGTTGAGACCAAGCACTCAATGGCTCCGAAGGATGCGGTTGCAAGTGCTGGTTCAACCTTGGTTGAGCTATTTGGTCTTGCCAAGAACCTAAACGAAGAAGCTGAAGGTATTGAAATTGGCCCAGCTCCAGTTGAGCAGCAGGAGAGTGGTGAACTAGCAACCCCGATTGAGGACCTCGATCTAACCGTTAGAAGCTACAACTGCCTAAAGCGTGAAGGAATCAACACCGTTAGCGAGCTAATCGCTCTAAGCGAGGACCAGCTGATGAACATTCGCAACTTCGGTTCAAAGAGTGTTGATGAGGTTCGCGACAAGCTAGCTGAGATGGGCTTGAAGTTCAAGGATGCAGTTCCTGGCTTCGACAGCGCATACTTCTCAGGTTTTGAAGAAGATAACTAGGCCGGATTTAGAAAGTCAAGGAGATAGACAATGGCAAGCCCAACTAAGGGAGCAAGACTCGGTGGTGGTCCAGCACACGAGAGATTGATGCTGAACAACATGGCCAGTTCACTTTTCAAGCACCGCAGAATCACCACAACCGAGACCAAGGCAAAGCGCCTTCGTCCAATTGCTGAGCGTTTGGTTACTTTCGCAAAGCGCGGTGATCTTCACGCTCGTCGCAAGGTTATGACTCAGATTCACGACAAGACTGTCGTTCACGAGCTTTTCACAGAGATCGCTCCACTAATGGAGGGTCGCGAGGGTGGCTACACCAGAATTACAAAGCTCGGTTACCGCAAGGGCGACAACGCCCCAATGGCAGTAATTGAATTGGTTCTGGAAAAGGTTGAGCCGAAGCCAAAAGCCAACAAGAAAAAAATTGAGAACACCGTAAAGGGAACCGAGGCTGCAGTAGTTGAAGAGCCTGAGGTAACCGAGGTGGCTGAAGAGGCAACAGAGCCTGAAGCGCAGCCAGAGGCAGTTCAGGAGCAGGCACCTGAGGCACCAGCCGAGGAGACTCCGGCAGCTGAGGAAGCTCCTGCAGAGGAGACCCCAGTAGAGGAAGCTCCAGCTGAAGAGCCTGCTGCAGAGGAAGCCAAGGAAGAATCATCCGAGGAATCAGCTGAGGCTGACACTGAGGACAAGAAGTAGGAAGTTATGACTGAGCCCGCCAGCATACCTGGCGGGTTTCGTCGTTTCCGGATCGATCTCGCCTACGACGGCAGTGATTTTTTTGGTTGGGCGATTCAGCCTGGACTGCGGAGCATTGAAGGTGACCTAATTGGGGTTCTTGAAGTAATTTTCGGGCAATTGGAAAATGGCTTGAGGGTTGCCGGCAGGACTGACGCCGGGGTGCACGCTCTAGGTCAGGTGGTTCACGTCGATCTCAGTGACAATCAAGCGAAACGAATCAAATCAGGCTTACCCAAAAAACTGAATGCAATGCTTGCAAGGGATATCAGGGTTAGCTCAATAGTGGAAGCCCCGCAAGGGTTCCATGCCAGATTTTCGGCAACAAGTCGTGAGTATAGGTATCGAATCAACCAATCGAAGTTTGAAAACCCTTTGACCGGCAGATATCAGCTTTGGCATAAGCACTCTTTGGATGCTGAGCTTATGCATGAGGCTGGACAGAAACTTATTGGGCTGCATGATTTTGCTGCGTTTTGCAAGCCGCGGGCAGGTTCAACCACTATCCGTGAGCTCAAAAAACTCAAAGTGAGTGAATCCAAAGAGGAAATTTTGGTTGATCTGCAAGCGGATGCCTTTTGTCACAACCAGGTGAGGTCAATTGTTGGAGCGCTGGTCGCGATTGGTGAGCGAAAGCTCAGTTCTGACCGTCTGATGGAGATTTTGAACCAAAAGAAGCGGGTCTCTGAATTCAAGGTGGTCGGACCAGAGGGTCTTACATTGAGGAAGGTGAACTACCCAAAGGATCACTTATTGGCCCGACAAGCCGAAAAGGCTAGAAATATGCGAATAGCGGAGTAGTTTTTGGTTGACCATGGGGGCAATCAAAGGCTAGTATTATCGTTTGGGTTTGGCGGGATTTGCCAACATCGATTCACATTGTGAATTACCTGTTTAGAGAACAAAAGGAATTTAGCGTGCGTACATATTCACCTAAGGCCAGTGAGCTATCTCACCAGTGGCACGTCATCGACGCATCTGACGTTGTGCTGGGTCGTCTGGCCAGTCATGCAGCCACACTGCTGCGTGGAAAGCACAAGCCAACCTTCGCAGCTCACATGGACAATGGAGACTTCGTAATCATCATCAACGCAGAGAAGGCAGTCCTCACCGGAAACAAGCTTTCTCAGAAGAAGGCTTACCGCCACAGTGGTTACCCAGGTGGCCTAAAGTCAATTTCATATGACGAGTTGATGGAGAAAAGTCCTGAGAAGGCTGTTGAGAAGGCCGTCAAGGGCATGCTTCCAAAGAACAAGCTCGGTGACCAGATTGCTTCAAAGCTAAAGGTTTACCGCGGTAGCGAGCACCCTCACGAGGCTCAGCAACCAAAGACCTATAACATCGATCAGATTGCCCAGTAAGGAAAAGAACTTGGCCGAGACAACCACCGAAAACGAGTATTCAACCGAGACCGAAGTAAAGACTGAGGTCCGCTCAAGAGGAACACTTACCCAGAACGGTTCTGGCCTTGGCCGCCGCAAAGAGGCAAGTGCACGAGTTCGCCTGATGCCTGGAACTGGAAAAATAACAGTGAACGGCCGTGAACTGCAGGACTATTTCCCCAACAAACTCCACCAGCAGCTAATCACCGACCCTTTCAAGGTTCTGGATCTGCAGGGTGCTTATGACGTAATCGCAAGAATCTCAGGTGGAGGAGTTGCTGGTCAGGCTGGAGCACTTCGCTTGGGCATTGCTCGTGCGTTGAACGAGATTGACCGAGACAACAACCGCAAGGACTTGAAAAGCTCAGGCTTCCTCTCCCGTGATTCAAGAATCAAGGAGCGCAAGAAGGCTGGTTTGAAAAAGGCTCGCAAGGCTTCACAGTTCTCCAAGCGTTAGTCCCCTAGACTCTGGGCTATGGCCAGGCTGTTTGGAACTGATGGCGTGCGCGGTCTCGCTGGTCGAGACATCACCGCTGAGTTCTGTATTTCCCTCGCAAGAGGTGCTGCCGATATTCTCGGAAAACAAGCTAGATCTGAAGGCAGAAAACCAATTGCGGTCATCGCCCACGACCCAAGACTTAGTTCTGACTTCATAAGCAGTTCTTTCAGTGGTGGTTTAGCAGCATCTGGTGTTGATGTTTATGACGCAGGGGTGTTACCAACCCCAGCGGCAGCTTTTCTGACGGCAGATCTTGATGCTGATTTCGGGGTCATGATCTCGGCAAGCCACAACCCCGCTCCAGATAATGGAATCAAAATTTTTGCTAGAGGTGGCAATAAGCTTCCAGACGATATCGAAGATGCCATTGAGCGGTCGATGGAATCAAAAGCCGAAGAGTTTATTGGTGTTGATATTGGTCGCATTGTTAGATTTGCCGATGCGGAAGACCGATATACGGTTCACCTTCTCGGCACCCTCAAGAATTCACTCAGCGGTTTGAAGGTTGTGCTTGACTGCGCTCACGGTGCAGCGAGCGGGGTTGCACCAGAAACTATCAAGGACGCTGGTGCAGAGGTTGTTGTTATAGGGGCCGACCCGGATGGAACAAATATCAACCAGGGTTATGGCTCAACTCATCTTGGTGCTTTGCAAGCGCAAGTTATCGAGTCAAACGCTGATTTAGGAATTGCCTTTGATGGAGATGCCGATAGGTGTCTAGCGATCGATGAATCGGGTCATATCGTTGATGGCGATGAGATTATGACAATCCTTGCCCTTGCAGCCAAATCAAGGGGAGAACTTGCCAGGGACACTTTGGTTGCAACCGTTATGAGCAACATAGGTCTTGCAAGGGCGATGGATGATGCAGGGATAAATCTCCTTCGCACCAAAGTTGGCGATAGGTATGTTTTAGAAGAGATGCGGAATAACGGATTCACCCTTGGTGGGGAACAATCTGGTCACATTATCTTTAGTTCTCACGCAACCACCGGCGACGGTATCCTTACCGCTTTGCAGTTGATGTCAGAGATGGTTTCTAGTGAGAAAAAACTCAGTGAACTGAAAAACCAAATGACTCGCTATCCGCAAGTCCTTGTCAATGTCGATGGAGTGGATAAGTCAAAAACCAACGACTCTGAGCTGTTGCAGCTAGTGACCGAGGCTGAGACTGAGATGGGCGATAGTGGCAGGGTGTTACTTCGTCCAAGCGGAACTGAGAACTTGGTAAGGGTGATGGTTGAAGCTAGTGATATCGGAACCGCCCAGGGTTGGGCCGATAGGTTGGCCAACAAGGTCCGAGAGAGACTGAGTCTTTAGACTTTTCTGAGTAGCACCGATTCAACTCGGTGGTTGTCTCCTTTTTGCAAAACAGCCGTGGCTCGGTTTTTGGTGGGAAGAATATTGGCTTTCAGGTTTGGGAGGTTTATCTCTCTCCAAGTCTTCACAGCCCTGTCTATTGCTTGCTCTTGATTCATAGTCTTTGTCAGGTCGTGAAAATAGCTCTTGGGGTCAGTAAAAGCTGATCGCCAAAGTTGTTCAAATCTTGAAATGAACCATTTCTCAATGTTTTTATAATCCGCATCAACATAGATTCCGAAGTCTAAAAAGTCACTGAGTGCGAGTTCTTGATCAAACTGCGGTGGTTGCAACAGATTCAATCCCTCGATAATCAAAATATCGGGGTTATGAACAATCTGCTGCTTGCCAGGGATGATGTCATAGGTCAAGTGATCGTAAACAGGTGCTGAAACCTCACTCACTCCCGATTTGATATCCGAGATAAAACTCATCAAAGCTTTGATGTCGTAGCTTTCCGGAAAACCCTTTCTGAGCATCAAACCCTTTTGCTCCAGTTCAGAGTTTGGGTATAAAAAACCATCGGTTGTTATCAGTTGGACCTTTGGAGTCTCTGGCCAGCGAGAAAGCAGCTTTTCTAGGACTCTGGACACTGTTGATTTACCAACTGCCACAGACCCTGCAATGCCAATCACAAAAGGAGTTTTGGCAGCCCTCGGTCCGTAATAATCGGTTGATTGCTTATGGAGCAATCGCTCAGACTGCGCATACATGTTCAATAGCCTGGACAGGGGTAGGTAAACCTCTCGAACCTCATCAAGGTCTAAAAAATCACCAAGACCACGGATTTGATCCAGTTCCTGTTCGGTCATTGGCGGGTTTAGCGAGTAGCCCAATTCAGCCCATTCGGATCTTTCAATCTCGATGTATGGGCTGACTCCCGTCCGAACTGCGTTCATTTGTTACTAGTCTGCCCTAGATTAGAGATATGTGTGGAATCGTGGGCTACGTTGGCCCGAAATCAGCTTTGGATGTTTTGGTCGGCGGTTTGAAGCGCCTGGAGTATCGCGGGTATGACTCTGCAGGTGTTTCGGTGATCTCAAATGGTGAGATTCTCACCAGAAAAAAAGCTGGAAAGCTGGCTGTTCTGACTGAGGAGCTTGCCTCATCGCCAATGGAGGAGTCGACTATCGGCATCGGTCACACCCGTTGGGCAACACACGGAGCTCCAACAGACGGGAACGCCCACCCTCACACTGCAGGTGAGCAGCAGATCTCACTTATTCACAATGGGATCATTGAAAACTTCTCAGAGATCAAAAAAGAACTTATTGCACACGGAATCAGCTTTCAATCTGAAACCGACACCGAGGTTGCAGCCCAATTACTGGCCTTTGAATACTCAAAGTCAAATAACTTTGAGCAGAGCTTTATGACTGTTGCCAACAGGCTTCAGGGTGCATTCACAATTCTTGCAATCAACAAAGACAACCCCGACCTGGTGTTGGCCGCCCGCCGAAACTCACCTTTAGTTATTGGGGTTGGCCAGGGAGAGAACTTTTTGGGCAGTGATGTTGCAGCCTTCGTTGATTACACAAAAACAGCCATCAGCGTCGGTCAAGACCAAATTGTCAAACTCACCAAAGACAGCTTCGAGCTGATTGACTTCAATGGAAATCCTGTTGATTACGAGGAGTTTCAGGTCAGCTGGGATGCTACCCAGGCAAGCAAGGGTGGCTGGGAATCCTTTATGGCGAAGGAAATCAGCGAAGAACCCCAAGCGGTTGGTGACACACTGATGGGTCGATTGGGGGCCGATGGGGATGTGAACCTGAGCGAGTTTGCTGGATTAAGCATTGATGACCTCACAAGCATCAATCGGATAATCATCACCGCTTGTGGAACAGCAGCCTATGCGGGTGAAGTTGCCAAGTATGCGATTGAGCAGTTGGCCAGGATCCCAGTCAGCGTTGAGTTAGCCCATGAGCTTCGCTATCGAAATCCAGTGATTGATGAAAACACGTTAGTTGTGGCCATCAGTCAAAGTGGTGAGACCATGGACACGCTCATGGCAATTCGCTATGCGAGTGAGCGAGGCGCAAAGATCCTAAGTATTTGCAACACTCAGGGAGCAACCTTGGCTCGTGAGAGTAATGCGACTATTTATACCCACGCCGGTCCAGAGGTGGCGGTTGCCTCTACCAAGGCTTTTAGTGCTCAAATCACCGCTGGCTACCTATTGGCGTTATTTCTTGCCAAAGCCTTAGGTAAAACCGAAGGGTTGGCTGAGGTCGGCAAAGAGCTATTGACACTTCCAAGGAAGGTCAAAAAGACTTTAGAAATGACTGGTGACGTGAGGGCATTGGCAGAGCAAATCAAAACAGTTGATTCGGTTCTGTTTCTTGGAAGAAATGTCGGTTTCCCAATTGCCATGGAGGGGGCACTGAAGCTCAAGGAGCTCAGCTATATCCACGCCGAGGGATTTGCTGCAGGAGAGCTAAAGCACGGACCAATCGCACTGGTAGAAAAGGGACAGGTTGTAATTGTGATTGTCCCTTCACCGAGTGCTGAGGAGAGTCTGCATGCCAAGGTGTTGGCAAACATCCAAGAGATCAAAGCTCGTGGGGCTGAGGTAATTGCTATAGCCGAACAGGGAGATACAGAGGTGGGCGAATACTCAACCAGGGTTTTCTACACTCCAAAAACTCATCCGTTGCTCAGCCCGGTTCTCAGTGTTGTGCCACTGCATATTTTTTCGATGGAGCTTGCCAAAGCAAAGGGCCTGGATGTTGACCAGCCAAGAAACCTAGCGAAGTCGGTGACCGTCGAGTGATGAAAGTTGGCATGGATTTGGTTGACATCGCCAGATTTTCCTCCGCTTTAGAAAAAACTCCGAAACTCAATCAGAGACTGTTTTATGAATCAGAGCAAAACCTAAGTCTCGAATCAAAAGCCGCCAGGTTTGCCGCTAAAGAGGCGTTGAAGAAAGCCGTTGGCGAACCAGAGACATTGAACTGGAATGAAATTGAGATTACAAAGGGCGGAAAACCAAAAGTAATTCTTCATGGAATTACTGCCACCAGGCACCCAGAGTTGGCAAATAGAATTGAACTTAGCATCAGCCACGATGCGGGAGTTGCGGGAGCGGTTGTAATTATTAATGCGTGAGATTCGAATTGATTTAGATCGAATACGCGAGAACTATGAGGTTCTTCGTAGAGTTGCCAGGCCTGCCAAAGTTATGGCCGTTGTTAAGGCAAACGCCTACGGTCATGGAGCAATTGAGGTCGCAAAGCACTTGGATGAAGATGTTGATTATCTGGGTGTTGCAGACGTGCACGAAGCTGTTGCTCTGAGATCTGCCGGCATCAAATCTCCGCTGATGGCATGGATTGCAAATTCGCTTGAAGATTTTGAACTGGCAAAAAAGCACAATATTGACATTGGCATCTCAACATTCGCCCACCTTGATTTTTTAGAAAAGCTTCAGGGTTTGTCGGTGCATGTGAAAGTAGATACCGGACTTGGCCGAAACGGTTTTTCAATTAATGACTTTCCTGCAGCTGTTGAGAAACTTCTGAAATTAACCAGTGACCAGCACACTGCCAAGGGAATCTTCACTCATCTGTCCAACACCAACGAACAAGAAGACCTTGCCCAGTTCGAAGTCTTTGAAACCGCTATTGAATACGCGCGTGGAAAAGGCATTGAATTCGAACTGGCTCATGCAAGTGCTTCAAATGCAACGCTTAGCTACCCCAATAAGCACTTTGACATGGTCCGCTGCGGGATAGCGGTTTATGGCCTTAGCCCTGATGGTAGAGATGTCTCGGGATTACCATTACAACCCGCAATGAGTGTTTCCTCTGAGGTGATAAACCTGAAACGCGTTCCCGCTGGTCAGGGAGTCAGCTACGACTACCGCTATCGAACTGAGAAGGAGACAACTCTGGCTTTGGTCCCCTTTGGGTATGCAGATGGGATTCCAAGATCAGCCGAAGGGTTTGAAGTAATTATTGCTGGAGAAAAGTTTTCGCAGGTTGGTCGAATCGCCATGGATCAGTTTGTGGTGGATGTTGGTGATAGTCAGATTTCTATTGGCGACAAAGTCGAAATAATTTCCGATGCCAACTCTGCCGACAAGTTGGCTCGAGAGGCATCAACAATCAACTACGAGATTGTCACCCGAATGGGCATGCGTCCTCAAAGAATTTATGGGAGCGATTGATCTTGTCGATATTGCAAGAATTGATTATTGAAGATGAACGGCAGATGCAAGTTTTTGGACAAAAGCTCGCGGGGCTTTTATCCAAAGGCGACCTGGTGTTACTGAATGGTTCGCTTGGTGCTGGGAAGACAACCATGACCCGCGGCATTGGAAAAGAGTTGAAAGTGAAGGGCACCATTCAGTCACCAACTTTTGTTTTGGCAAGAACTCATGAGACTGAGAGCGGAATTCCATTTGTTCACGTCGATGCCTACAGACTGGGATCCGCTGTTGAGTTAGATGATCTGGATATTGATTTTGAAAACTCGATAGTTGTAATCGAATGGCCACGGGATTTCACTCAAGGCGTCTCTGAGAACTGGCTTGAGGTTGAACTTATTCGAGACCGAGACAGTGATGCCCGAATGGTGAAAGTAAGCGGTTTTGGCAAATGGAAAGACAGGAAGATAAATCTTGATATTGGCAATTGACACCACTGCCGGCACCTCAGCCGCGGTGGTGGACGAGGGTCGGATATTGGGTTTTTGTGGTTTTGACGACCCTTTTGGCCATGCTGAAAATGTGGGCAAGGCAATAGAGATTGCTTTTGAGCGAGCAGAGATTTCGAGTGATCAAATCGAGCGTGTGGCAATCAGCCGAGGCCCCGCTAGTTATACCGGGCTGAGAGTCGGCATGGCGGCCGGTGTTGCCTTTGCGACCGCTAGAAAAATACCTTTGCACGGTGTTGTGTCACTGGATGCGGTTGCAAGTTTTTACGGCAAGGGAATTGAAGATGAGCGCTGGCTGGTGACAAGTGATGCAAAGCGCGGAGAGTTATTTGTCGCGGTTTATTCAGGATTTGATGGCTCCGAGCTACCGCTGAGAGCAATTGACCCACAGGTGATGAAACCATTGGAAGTCGAAGAGAATTATCAGGGCCTTACTCGCATCGAAGAAAGTTGTGATGCCAGAGCGGTGGGAAGTTTTTGTGAGAAATCAATTGCTGCCGGGCTTGCTCTGAGTGATGTCAGTGCTTTATACCTTCGCTCTCCAGATGTCACACCCTCTGCTGGAAAGCGGGTGAGTGGATGATCGATATCAGATTTGTTTCACCAGCTGATTTTGAAGACCTGGTGAAACTTGAAAATGAAATCTTCGGCTCTCAGGCTTGGTCGGCATCAGCAATGCTCGCTGATTTGGAAGCTGTCCACACCCAGTATTTGGTGGCCTTCAAAGACGCCGAGTTGGTGGGATATGCAGGTCTATCATCTCCAGCGGGAAGCTTTCAGGCGGATATAAACACAATTGCCGTTGCTGAAAGCTATCGAAATCAGGGGCTTGGGACAGAGATAATGCAAAGGCTTGTTGAGATGGCCACAAAAAGCGGTGCCGAGCAGATGTTCTTAGACGTTCGGGCAGATAACAACTCCGCTATTGAGCTCTATAAAAAGTTTGGCTTTGAGCAGATAGATACACGCAAGGGTTATTACAAACCTGAAGGTGTTGATGCGCTTGTCATGCGTAAAGAAATTCATCAACCGCTAGTACTTGGCATTGAAACAAGCTGTGATGAAACCGGTGTTGGCGTTGTCAGGGGAAACAGACTTCTATCAAACGCACTAAACAGCTCGATGGAGATTCATGCGAAATTTGGGGGTGTGGTTCCAGAGGTTGCAGCCAGAGCTCATTTGGAAGCGCTGCAGCCAACTATCGACCTTGCAATGAATGAAGCCGGAATTGAGCTAGAGGACTTAGATGCAATAGCGGTCACCAATGGACCTGGTTTGGCGGGTGCACTGATGGTCGGTATTGGTGCCGCCAAAGGATTGGCGCAAGCCTTTGATACGCCTCTGTATGCAGTCAATCACCTAGTCGGCCACGTTGGTGCCGACATATTGGAGCGGGGAAGCTTGCAGACCCCAAGTATTGCCCTACTGGTTAGCGGCGGCCATACTTCATTGCTGTTGGTCAATGATCTGTTGGATGATGTCGAGCTACTAGGCGAAACCATTGATGATGCAGCCGGTGAGGCTTTTGACAAGGTAGCGAGGGTTCTGGGTCTTCCCTATCCAGGTGGGCCAGAAATCGACAAGGCTGCGATTGGTGGAAATCCAGAATCGGTTCGATTCCCAAGAGGGCTCTCCTTGCCAAAAGACATGGCTGAGCATAAGTACGACTTCAGCTTTAGTGGCCTGAAAACCGCCGTTGCTAGATATGTCGAGAAAGCGGAAGACAACGGCGAAGAGATAAATATCAGCGATGTTGCCGCAAGCTTTAGAGAGGCAGTGGTTGATGTCTTGGTAACCAAGGCTTTGAAAGCATGTGAGGAGTATGGGGTTCCAAGATTGATTCTGGGTGGGGGAGTGACAGCCAATGCCAGATTGAGAGAAGTGGCGACTCAGAAATGCTCTCAAGCCGGCATCGAGCTCAGGATCCCAAGATTTTCTCTTTGCACCGATAACGGGGCGATGATTGCAAGTCTTGGTGCGCAGTTAGTCATGGCAGGGAGAGAACCATCTGGCGTATCGTTTGGAGCTGAATCAACCATGGAAGTCAGCAAAGTTCAAAGTTTATAGATTCGTTATAAACAGGGGAATGAATTTCTATCTGTTTTGATTGAAATCATCAGCACTTGTTTGGTGGCTTCGGACTCCAGCTGAGGTCATCATTTCCGCTCCACTAGGAGAGCCATCTAGTGGATAGGTTTCCCTAAAAGTGCGATTCGGGTGTCGCCCAGCTTGGTGATTATCAGGCTGGCGGCACCCTTTCCCTTTAACTTGAGTTTCTTGCGGAACTCTTCAGGTGTTATGTCCACCCCGCGTTTTTTGATTTCTAGAATCCCTATTTCCTGCTGCTGCAACTCTTTTGAAATGACCTTCGCATCTAAAGGAAACTGTTTTTCAATTTCAAAGGCTTTTAGCCACGGGCTTCTAATCAATTCCTCTGATGTTAGATAGGCGATGGTTTTGTCAATCAGTTTCAAATTGTTTTCAATTGCAAACTCTCCCATAAGCCCGGAGCGAATCAGAGATGCATCCGGTTCGTAGATATATTTCTGAACCTTGCTGACATCCGGAATCGGTGATTGATGGCTATTTGAAGAAAACAAATAGTTTCCTGAACCAGTCAGTAATCTTGCTCGGCGCATAGAACTCGATCTCAAAGAACCTGAATACAAGGTCAGCTCAACTAGTTCACCCGCAACTGAAATCCATTCAAAATCAAACTCACCTTCAAACTGCAGGTAGTCATCAGCGGGACTTAGCTTGATGGCGGTTGGTTTGTTCTTGGCAACTGTGTTTATAAGCCAATCAAGAGATGGGGTGTATTCAAAAGGGGAGAGCCTGTTGCGGGATTCGCCAGGGCCTATTCGGCGCCTTGCTGGGTCGGCAAAAATTCCATCGAATTTATCTAGGTCAATTTGAGTGGCATCGGCATTGACTATTTCAACGCCGAGACCTGCTGTGTTGAAATGAGCAAGAGCTGAAGTCACCTCATCAATTTCAACTCCAGTGACACTGATTCCAAGACCAGCCATGGCCATAGTATCTCCGCCAATGCCGCAACCTAGGTCGGCCACTGTCTCGATGCCGGCCTCTAAGAAACGATTGGCACGCTGAGCGGAGACCGATAGCCTGCTGGCCTGCTCAAGGCCGTCTCGGCTGAATAACATTCTTGATGCAAAGGGTCCAAATTTCTTCTCAGCTCGCTGTCTAAGCTTCGCCTGAGTAATACAGGCTGTTACCAACTCGGCGGGGTAATGCTTTCTTAGCTTTTGGCTGAGTCTCAGTTCATCGGAGAGCTCTTCCGGCGAGATCTCTGCCAAAAGCTTGATTGCCTCGGGCTTGAGAATTATCTCGGCGGTTGATTTGTCCATTTACTAAAACTACCAACATCTTTATCTAGCACTCGTCTTGACTGAGTGCTAAAACTTCTCTAAAGTTTTATTAGCACTCGATACCCGAGTTTGCTAACAAATTAGTTATTGAGTTTAAGAAGAGGTCAAAGTGTCGGTTTCAATCAAACCACTAGAAGATCGCATTGTGGTTCGTCCACTAGAGGCAGAGCAGGTAACCGCATCTGGATTGGTTATCCCTGACACCGCCAAAGAAAAGCCACAGGAGGCCGAGGTCGTAGCAGTTGGGCCAGGCCGCTTCAATGATGACGGGGACCGTATTCCGGTTGACGTCAAAGTTGGCGACAAGGTTATCTTCTCGAAGTATGGAGGCACCGAGCTGAAATACGGTGGGGAAGAGTACTTGGTGCTAAGCGCGCGTGACGTGCTGGCAATCGTTGGCTAATCACAAATTCCAAACCCCGGAAAGCATTTATGCTCTCCGGGGTTTTTTATTGCCCTAATATTGGGCAGTGAGCAGATTTTCAGAACCAGCAATTGGAGCCATCCTGGCCGTTGGTGCATATCTGATATGGGGTTCATTCCCACTTTTCATTGATGCTGCTTCCTTCGCGTCCCCATTTGAGGTGGTTGTCTGGAGAGTTGTCTTCGGATTTGTTCTGGCTGCACTAATTGTCACCATCACTCGCAGCTGGGGACCAATAGTTGCGCTAGTCAAAAAACCCAAGAGTCTTATTTGGGTGTTTGTGGCAGCGGTATTTATCTATGCCAACTGGCAGACCTACGTTTTCGGTGTCGCGACCGGCAATGTGATTGAAACATCCTTGGGATACTTCATCAATCCCCTATTCACCGTGTTGTTAGGTGTATTGGTTCTCAGAGAAAAGCTCAGACCGTTGCAGTGGGTGTCGCTGGGTATCGGCCTAGTTGCGGTAATCGTGGTCACAGTCGACTACGGGAGGCTTCCTTGGATCGCTTTTGTTTTGGCAGGGAGCTTTGGAATCTACAGCCTTGCCAAAAACAAAATGGGATCTAAAGTCAGAGCAATTCACAGCTTCACCATTGAAAGTGGGTTACTGCTTCCCTTTGCGATTATTCAGTTACTGATTGTCGGAAGCTTTGTTCAGATTCAATTTGGGGTTGTTGGCGTTGCCGGAACCACAGCAATGATTGCCTTTGGGTTCATGACGGCAGTGCCACTGATTTTGTTTGGTGCAGCAGCCAGCAGAATCAGACTTTCTTCCATCGGCTTTATTCAGTATTTGACTCCAGTGATTCAGTTCTCTCTCGGGCTTTTCTATTTCGGAGAAGAGATGGGGCCGGTTAGATGGGCTGGGTTCATTTTGGTTTGGATTGGACTAATTGTTTTGACCTATGACGCTTTTAGGGCTAATCGAATGCGAGTTTCAACAGCAACTTGAAACCTTATTGTTACATGAGGCCTTTTCAGGGCTAATTTTGGAGTTTTTCGTTGATAAAGTGAGTTATCGAAGCCTTTTAAGTCGCTAGTTATCTAAATGTTATGTTTTTCGTTGCTTTTACGGGAAGTTTCGTGAACTTTTATTAATTTCACTATATGTAAAGAACACGTTTACTTACTATTCTTTATAAGTCGGTCTGGGCGCACGCCCTGGCCGTTCTAGCAAAACAAAGGAGCTATAACTATGAGCGCACTTTCACGTTCAGGTCTGCTAAAGGCATCAGCGATCACCGCTGCTGCAGCTTTGGTCTTGACCGGTTGTGCTGCTACCGAAGAAGAGGACACAAGCACTGACACAGGATCAGACACATCAACTGATACTGACTCAACAGATGCTGGTGACGAGACTCTTCAGCTGAAACTCGGTACCGCACTTCCAATCACCGGAAACCTAGCATTCTTGGGACCACCCGAGGAGGCAGGTGTTTACCTAGCTGAGGACGAAATCAACTCTGCAAACGCAGGTATTGAGGTTGAGGTTGTCTTCGGAGACTCAGGTGACACCGACAACAAGGCTTATGAGACCGAGATCCCCCGTCTATTGAACGAGGGCGTCAAGGCCATCATTGGTGCCGCATCTTCAGGTGTTTCACTGCAGTTCATCGACCAGGTAACTGGTGCTGGAGTTATCCAGTTCTCACCAGCTAACACCTCAGCTGCATTCACCACCTACGATGACGACGGACTGTACTTCCGTACAGCACCTTCAGACGTATTGCAGGGTGAGGTTCTAGCGAACCAGATCGCAGCTGACGGTCACCAGAAGATTGCCATGATCGTTCTTAACGACCCATACGGTACCGGTCTACGTGACCGCGTAACTGAGGTATTTGAAGGAGCCGGTGGAGAGGTATTGGCAGCGCCAACCTACAACACCGGTGACACTAACTTCACCTCACAGATCAACGAGGTTCTAGCTGTTGACCCAGACGCAATCGTTCTGATCACATTCGATGAGATCAAGACCATTGCTCCTGACCTAGCGGCACAGTTCGATTCATCGAACTTCTACCTAGTTGACGGAAACCTTTCAAACTACTCTGAGGACTTCGAAGCAGGTCTTTTGGAGGGTGCAAAGGGAACCCTTCCAGGTGTTGACCCACGTGACGTTGAGGACTTCAACGAGCGTATGAACAACTTCTGGGTTTCACTAGGAAACGATGACCTAAACAACGTATACGCATACGGTGCTGAGTCATACGACGCAACAATCCTGTTGGCACTTGCATCACTTGCAGCCGGTTCAACCGACTCACGTGCAATTGCAGACAAGCTACAGGAAGTTTCCGGTGGTTCAGGTAACGGCGAGAAGTGCACCAGCTTTGCTGAGTGTGCTGACATCATCAACGGTGGCGGCGTAGCCGACTACGACGGTGTATCAAGCCCAATTACCTTCGACGAGGTCGGAGACCCAACTGAGGGTTCAGTTATTGTCTACCAGTACGGTGCAGACAACAACTACGCTCCAATTGGCTAATTAGTTAGTCAACAAGAAATCCCCGGGGTTCGCCCCGGGGATTTCTTATTTTCTAAGGTCTTTACTTTTTCTTTGAGCTATAGAGTGCTACTCCAATTGCCACACCAACGGCGATTCCAACGCCTACCTGTTCTATGGCAACACCAACTGCCGTTCCAATGGCGATCGACAGTATTAGTGTTAGTTCTTTACGCACCAAGGTTACCCAGGTAGAGCTCAACCACTTTGGGGTCATCCATCAGCTCTCTACCGGTTCCCTCTACTGCGTCCACTCCCTGATCCAGGACGTATCCACGGTCAGAAATCTGCAGACATCTGCGAGCGTTTTGCTCAACCATGATGGTTGTAACTCCAGCCTTGTTAATATCCGAGACTCGAATGAATGCCTCATCCTGTCTTACGGGGCTCAGACCGGCACTGGGCTCGTCTAGCAGCAAAACCTGTGGATCCATCATCAAAGCTCTTCCCATCGCCACCATTTGGCGCTCACCACCTGACAGTGAACCTGCACGTTGCTTCAGTCGCTTTCCAAGCTCGTTGAAGATGTCGACCACGAATTCAAGACGCTCATCAAACTTTGATGGCTCCTGATAAAGACCCATTTGCAAGTTCTCTTCAATGCTCAGGCTGGGGAATACGTTGTTGTTCTGAGGTACAAAACCAACACCCTTGGCAACCAGCTTGTTTGCCTTCAGACCCGTGATGTCCTCACCGTTTAAGTGAATGGTTCCGTCTCGGACGTTTACCAGACCGAAGATGGATTTCAAAAGGGTTGATTTACCAGCACCATTTGGTCCGATGATTCCAATCAACTCTCCCTTGTTGGCGTAGAGGTTTGCTCCATTGAGGATGTTTACGCCTGGCAGGTATCCCGCATACAGGTTCTTTACTTCAACTACTGGGGTCACGCTTTTTCTCCATCGTCGATTACATCGATGCGACCGGTAACCACACCAAGGTCAGTCTCTTGGTGGCTACCGAGGTATGCATCGATTACGGCCTGTTCTTTCATGACTGTGTCGGGAGGACCCTCAGCAACAATCTTTCCTTCGGCCATCACCACTACCCAGTCGGCAATGTGGCGAACCATGTGCATATCGTGCTCCACGAACAACACCGTCATGCCCTCCTTTTTGAGATCCAGAACGTGGCCCAAAAGACTCTCGGTTAGTGCAGGGTTCACACCAGCCATTGGCTCATCTAGCATGACAAGTGTTGGCTCGGTCATCAGTGCCCGAGCCATCTCCAAAAGCTTTCGCTGACCACCAGAGAGGCTGGCTGCGAAGTCATCTTTTTTCTCATAAAGCTTGAATCGCTTTAGAAGCTCAAGGGCACGCTCTTCAATCTCGGCCTCTTGCTTTTTCCAAAGGCTTGGAACCAAGGAGCGGAAAATACCTTCCCCAGCTTGATCGGTTGCACCTAGCTTCATGTTCTCCAACACCGTCAGAAGACTCAGCGCTTTGGTTAGCTGGAAGGTTCTAACCTGGCCAAGTTTGGCAATTTGGTGACTGCGCATACCCTTGACATTCTTGCCATTGAATTCCATCTCGCCTGTGTCGGGAGCGTCAAAACCGGTCAGTAGATTGAAGAATGTGGTTTTTCCGGCACCGTTTGGGCCAATCAGCGCGGTGATCGCACCTCTTGGAACCTCAAGGTGCTCAACATCAACGGCTGTCAAACCACCGAACTTGCGTGTTACGTGGTCGGCTTTCAGAATCGGGTCTACCTTGGCAACACCTGGTTTCGCCTCACCTACGTGCAGGCCGGTTGCTTTTACTGGTTCGTTATTTGACAAAGGTCAGCTCCCTCTTGTCGCCTCGGATACCTTGCGGTCTATAAATCACAATCAGCATCAGTCCTATACCCACCAAGATGAATCTCAGTGTTGAACCCTGCTGACTAGTCAAGCCCTCCAAGATTGCACCATCCTGGGTAAGGGCCGGCAGAACGTTAGTCAAAAACGCCTGCAGCACCCAGAAGATGATTGATCCCAATACAGGACCAAAGACCGTCGCAGCTCCTCCAAGCAGCAGAGCGGTCCAGATGAAGAAGGTCAGCGATGTTACATAAACGGTTGGGTTGATAGCACTTGGGAGTGCATAAACAACACCTCCCATTGCTCCAAACACTCCACCGATAATCAATGCCTGCATTTTGTATGCAAAGACGTTCTTACCGAGAGCTCTAACCGCGTCCTCGTCTTCACGAATTCCCTTGATGACTCGACCCCAGGGGCTTTTTGTAAGTGCCCACAAAAGCCAAATCACGACTGCTAGAACCGCAAATCCAAAGATCCTCACCCACCAGTCGGTTTCCGAGTAGGTAAATGGGCCGAAGCCATAGGTTCCCTCCGGCAAAGGATTGGCAGCCCTGAAGCTGTCGTGGTAACCAAACAATCCACTTGCACTTCCAGTGAACTCATCGAAGGTGTTTGTCAGGAACAGTAGACGTGCGATCTCTGCGGCCGCAATTGTGACAATCGCTAGATAGTCTCCTCGAAGCCTCAGAGTCGGCGCACCCAGCAATATCGCAAAGACTATTGCTGCCAAAATGCTGACCAGCATCGCTGCCCACCAGGGGAAGCCAAAGCGCAGGATACTGATGGCGTATCCATAGGCTCCAATTGCCATAAATCCAGCAATACCGAAGTTCAACAAGCCCGCAAAACCAAAGTGCATGGCAAGACCGAGGCTTGCAAGCACGAAAGCAAACGTGACGGGGCTGAGAATCGACTCAACTGTGTTTGAAAGTATCTGTATCCAGTCCATTTCAGCCTGCCTAACCTATTCGTTCCTTCGAGCCCAATAGACCCGTTGGTTTGACCAATAGCACCGCAATCAGAACGACCAGTGCTCCTACGTACTTAATGTCTGGTGCCAGAATCATTGTCGAGGTTTCAACCATGATTCCCACGATCAAAGCTCCCAACAAAGCACCAAAGGCTGTTCCAAGACCTCCCAAAACAACCGCTGCGAAAATCAAAAGCAAAATCTTTTCACCCATGTCCCATTTGATTCCAGGTCGGAAATAGGCCCAAAGGATTCCACCCAGTCCTGCTAGAGCACTTGCTGCAATCCAGACGTAGCGAATGACTCGATCGACATCAATACCGCTGGCTGCAGCCAAATCAACATTGTCACTGATGGCTCGTGTTGCCTTGCCGGTCTTAGTCAGTGTCAACCACAAGGCAAAGCTTGTTAGAACGATGATTGAAATTGCCATGGAGGCAATGTCTGTTGTTGACAACGTTAGTGTTCCAAATAGGTTGAAGGATTCTCCGCCGAGGCTAGGAAGCTGGCTTGTGCTACCACCGATGAAGAATTGGTAAACGTATCGAAGAGTCAGCGCCAGTCCAATTGACACAATCATCAACTGAACGATTCCCAGTCCCTTCTTTCTCAAAGGTCTCCATATGACCACGTCCTGAGCCAAACCGGCTGCACCGCTGGCAATAACCGCCAAGATGATTCCAAGGAAGGGGTTGATGTCAAAACTTGCGAGGAACAAAGCAATGACGGCTCCGAATGTCACCATCTCCGCGTGGGCGAAGTTTGAAAGCTTGGTAGTACCGAAAACCAGCGAAAGACCCACACTGGCCAAGCCAAGCATCAGTCCAAAGTTGATGCCGTAAACAAGTCGAGTGAAAAACTGTGGCCAGAGACCAACTGGAGTTCTTTCACCCTCACCGATGAAGTAGTTGGTAACAACGGTTCCAGTTAGACCGAATTCGATCTGTTTTATTGGACCACCGTCTTCGACAACGGCAATTCCTTCGGGCAAAGTCTCCTCGTTGAGGATTACCTCATACTGACCTCGCTCTGGGACACCTATCGACCAGCGACCATCGTCGCCAGTAACTGTTGTCGCTTCGTAGCCATTTCCGCGAACACTAATCTCCACCCCACCGAGAGACTCACCGTCGAGTTTCACGTTTCCGAAGATTTTGTCGTCAAATTCAGTTCCGACCTCATCTGCTGAGGCCGACATTGGCAACGCCAGCAGCAGCATCATTGCTGCGAAAACAGCTGCTAAGGCACTTACCGTTCTTTTTCCAGTTTTACTCAGTTGCACCGAGGCTCCTATTCGGATAAGACTTTCGCCTGTCAGTGAAATGACCACATCTCTCTTGTTGTGAGAGAGTGGTCATCTCAAAAGCATTATTCAAAAATACACTTATTTTTCACTCACACAAACAATTTCGAGGATTTAGTTACTCGGTTGAGACCTTTCGGTTGCCGTTAGGATTGATTTACAGGATTTGGAAAGTGCGAGTGAAATGACAGAAAACGATCCCTTCGGACTGATTGGTCTCACCTACGACGACGTTCTGCTGATGCCCGGTCAAAGCGATGTGGTGCCAGCAAATGTGAATACGTCAATTCAATTGACTCGCAATATTCATTTGAATATACCCTTGCTATCTTCCGCGATGGACACCGTTACCGAAGCCCGCATGGCAATTGCGATCGCTCGCCAGGGTGGAATTGGAATCATTCACCGAAATCTTTCGGTTGACGACCAGGCCTCACAGGTGGACCTTGTCAAAAGAAGCGAAGCAGGCATGGTGACAAACCCGGTCACCACATCCCCCTATGCAAGCATTCAAGAAGTTGATGACCTTTGCGGACGCTATCGAGTTAGTGGTCTGCCAGTTGTGGACGAGGATGACAAATTGGTTGGAATCGTTACCAATAGGGATATGCGTTTCGTGTTGGAGGTTCAGAGAACCACCACCTTGGTCAAAGACATCATGACCTCGATGCCTCTTATTACAGGCAATGTTGGAATCAACCCAGATGAGGCGATGGCGCTATTGGCTCAGCACAGAATTGAGAAACTGCCACTGGTCGATGAAAACGGAAGACTAAAGGGGCTAATTACCGTCAAGGATTTCGATAAAAGCGAGAAGTATCCAAATGCTGCTAAAGACAGCCGCGGAAGATTGCTAGTGGGTGCTGCTGTTGGTGTTGGTGCCGATGCCTGGGAGAGGTCAATGGCACTGGTTGAGGCTGGGGTTGATCTACTGGTTGTTGATACCGCCCACGGTCACAACTCTGGGGTTTTGGAAATGGTTAAAAAGCTCAAGGCCGAACCGTACGCCAAGGACACCGACGTTATTGCTGGAAATGTTGCAACAACAGAGGGTGCTCAGGCGATTATTGACGCTGGAGCGGATGGCGTGAAGGTCGGAGTTGGACCAGGTTCAATCTGCACCACAAGAGTTGTTGCAGGTGTCGGAGTTCCGCAAATTACTGCTGTTCACCTTGCGAGCCTGGCGGCAAAGAAGGCAGGTGTCCCGGTAATTGCTGATGGAGGATTGCAATACTCAGGTGATATCGCGAAGGCGTTGGTAGCTGGTGCGAGTGCGGTGATGGTTGGTGGATTGCTAGCGGGAACCGACGAGGCCCCTGGGGATGTCACATATGTCAACGGAAAGCAATATAAGACTTATAGGGGAATGGGTTCTATGGGAGCAATGAGTGCCAGGGGATCGAAGCAGAGCTATTCCAAGGATCGTTATTTCCAAGATGATGTCTTGAGGGAAGACAAGCTAGTTCCTGAAGGTGTCGAGGGACAGGTTCCTTATAGAGGGACAGTGCCAACAGTTGTTCACCAGTTGATGGGTGGGCTTCGTGCATCAATGGGTTATGTCGGGGCAGCAACAATCCAAGAGCTATTGGACAGGGGAAAGTTTGTGAGAATTACCGCAGCTGGACTCAGGGAGAGCCACCCCCACGATCTGCATCAAATCATTGAGGCTCCGAACTACGGAACCCGTTAGGAAAAAATGGCCGAGATTGAAATCGGGCTTTCCAAAAAAGCCACCCGCAGCTATTCATTCGATGATGTTGCGATTGTTCCAACGAGAAGAACCCGTGACAGCGAAGATGTCAGTACTGAATGGAGTATTGATGCCTTTAAGTTTGATATTCCAGTCATTGCTGCTCCAATGGATTCAGCAATGTCCCCCGCCCAAGCAATTGCACTGGGCAAGCTGGGTGGCCTAGGCGTATTGGACCTAGAGGGTCTATGGACCAGGTATGAAGACCCCAGTCAGCAGTATGCAGAGATTGTTTCTGCTGAGCCTGACCGGGCCAACGAAGTTTTGCAAAGAATTTATTCAGAGCCAATCAAGCCCGAGCTGATCATCCAAAGACTGAGTGAGATTAGAGACTCAGGTGTTGTGGTTGCAGGTTCTTTGAGCCCTCACCGAACAGCCGAGTTTCACGAGACTGTGGTCAAAGCGGGAGTTGATATTTTCGTAATCCGCGGAACAACTGTGAGCGCTGAGCACGTGTCCAAAAGCGTAGAGCCGCTGAATCTCAAGGAATTCATATATGAGCTTGATGTGCCAGTGATTGTTGGTGGTGCCGCAACCTATCAGGCTGCAATGCACCTGATGCGCACTGGTGCAGCGGGTGTTTTGGTGGGCTTTGGTGGAGGCGCTGCCAGCTCAACCCGGCAAATACTTGGAATCCACGCACCGATGGCCTCCGCAGTTGCAGATATCGCTGCAGCCAGAAGAGATTACATGGATGAATCTGGTGGGCGTTATGTGCATGTGATTGCCGATGGTGGTTTGGGAACAAGCGGTGACATTGTCAAAGCAATTGCCTGTGGCGCGGATGCTGTGATGCTGGGAAGTGCACTGGCTAAAGCAAGTGATGCCCCAGGGGCTGGATATCACTGGGGTCAAGAGGCGGTCAATCCAGAACTCCCAAGGGGACACCGAGTCCATGTTGGAGAAAATGGAAGCTTGGAGCAGGTGCTAACCGGTCCAGCCAATGACGCATTCGGAACCAGCAACCTGATGGGAGCTCTGAAAAGAGCGATGGCCACAACCGGTTATACAGAATTGAAAGAATTCCAAAAAGTTGACGTTGTCATAAGCCCTTACCGAGCGCAGTGAAACCCAGCTGGCTCACTGTCGCTCGGCGACCTAAATGGATTGCGGTGCTAATCGCAATGCTGATTGTTGCTGCTGGATTTGCAGGTCTCGCTCAGTGGCAGCTAGAGCGAACCTTCACCACCGTCGGAGTTGCTGAAGCGGAATTGCCAGAGGTGCCAATTGAGCAATTAGTAGATGTCGCTCAACCACCAAGGCAGGAGTCCTTAGATCGGCTTGCTGAGTTTGAGGCAACCGTTGATTATGAGAATCTTTTTATTGTCGATAACAGAAAACAGTTTTTAGATCCTGAATTGATTCCCGGCTACTGGCTTATTGCCAATAGCGATATTGAATTTAGCGGCGAGCAGCAGACCCTAACTTTGGCTATGGGGTTTAGTGAGGATTTAGAGACGGTCAAACAGGCAAGGGATTCTCTGCTTGGTCAAGACAGTGAACCAGAAACCATGATCGGTTATGTCGAACCGACTGAAGCTCCGGGAGAGAGAAACGGCGAATTGCTGAGCTCGTTATCACTGGCGCAGCTGGTAAACATTTATTTTGGGGGTCCAACACCGCACCTCCCAGTGTTTGTAATCATTCAAGAGGGACCAATCCCGAGTGAACTGGATCGAATCTCCATTGACATTCTTTCTGAACGGGTTGAAATTAACTGGCTGACGGCTTTTTATGCAATTGAGTGGATCATCTTTGCGCTTTTTGCACTTTATTTGTGGTATCGATTGGTGGCGGATGAGCGCATGCGTGAAATTGAAGCCCAGGCAGATTTAGACTAGTAACGTGCCAAATATTCCTGTTTCCAGACTGCCTCAGATGCGATCCACGTTGAAACTGTTCAAAGTTTCAAGCTATATCACCGGTATTTTCCTGATTTTGCTGATGATCACATGGGGAATCAGGCGCTTGCCGTTTCTGGGTTATGACTTGTGGCTAATGGGTCCTAATGGTTTTATCACTCTAGAGAGTTATGGCTATGAAGGTGCGGGGCTACCTTTGGAGGGCTATAACCTAACCGTGATTATCTTGATTGTTCACGGTTGGCTATACGTTTTGTATTTATTCGCTGATTTCAGGATGTGGACTCTGTATCGCTGGAGCATCTGGAGGTTTATGCTGATCGGTCTTGGTGGGATAGTTCCTCTACTAAGTTTTTGGACAGAGGCTCGCTACGCAAAAATTGCCAAGCATGAGATAGCCGAATTGGAGAGGAAAGCATCATCAGACCTGTAATTGTCATTGACTTTGGTGCTCAGTATGCGCAGTTGATTGCAAGACGCGTGCGGGAGGCCAATGTCTATTCAGAGATTGCCCCGCACGATATTTCCGCTGCAGACCTGATGCTCAAAAATCCCTCCGCTTTGATTCTTAGCGGTGGCCCATCCAGTGTTTACGAGGATGGCTCACCATCGATGGATCCGCAGATTCTCGAACTGGGTGTTCCGGTTTTGGGTATTTGCTACGGTTTTCAAACCCTGGCCCATGCTCTTGGCGGGCAGGTTGATAACTCCGGGAAGCGTGAGTACGGGGCGACAGAGCTCAGCGTTAGCGCCGCAGGTGTCTTATTGGATAGCCAACCTCAGTCACAGGTTTGCTGGATGAGTCATGGTGACCAGGTTGTGAAGGCTCCCGCTGGTTTTGATGTTTTGGCATCCACCGAGACAACTCCGGTTGCAGCGTTTGAATCAGTTGAGAAAAAGATTTTTGGGGTGCAGTGGCATCCAGAGGTGAAACACAGCGAGTTCGGTCAAAAGGTTTTAGAAAACTTCTTGTATCAAGGTGCGGGCCTTGAGCCAAACTGGTCATCAGGGGATGTAATCGCTGAGCAGGTTGAAAAGATTCGCTCTCAGGTCGGGTCCTCGCAAGTTATCTGTGGACTTAGCGGTGGAGTTGACTCAGCTGTTGCTGCAGCCCTAGTTCACAAAGCAGTCGGTGATCAGCTAACTGCAGTCTTTGTTGACCATGGACTTCTTCGCAAGGGCGAGGCTGAGCAGGTGGAGCGGGATTATGTTGAAGCCACCGGCATCAAGCTAAAGGTTGTCAATGCTGAAAAGCAGTTTTTAGATGCATTAGCTGGGGTTAGTGACCCAGAACAAAAAAGAAAAATCATAGGTCGAGAGTTCATTAGATCTTTTGAGCAGGCTGAGCGAGAGCTAATTGTTGAGGCTAAACAGGAAAACCAAAAAATAGGCTTTTTGGTGCAGGGGACTTTATATCCAGATGTGGTTGAATCTGGCGGTGGTGCAACCGCCGGCATAAAAAGCCACCACAACGTTGGTGGGTTGCCAGAAGACCTCGAGTTCGAACTTGTTGAGCCGCTGAGGACGCTATTCAAAGACGAGGTTAGAGACATTGGTCGGGAGTTGGGACTTCCTGAGCCGATAGTCAATCGTCAGCCATTCCCGGGTCCTGGGCTAGGGATCAGGATTATCGGTGAGGTAAATGCCGAGCGGTTGGAGATTCTTCGCGAGGCAGATGCGATTGTTCGGGAGGAGTTGACGCTTGCAGGTATGGATCAGGAGATCTGGCAGTCGCCAGTTGTCTTGCTAGCCGATGTACGCTCGGTGGGTGTTCAGGGTGATGGAAGAACCTATGGGCACCCGATTGTTTTGAGACCGGTTAGCAGTGAGGATGCGATGACTGCTGATTGGTCAAGACTTGATTACAACCTGCTTGCAAAGATCTCCAATCGAATCACCAATGAGGTGAGTGAGGTCAACCGAGTCGTTTTGGATATCACCAGCAAACCGCCGGGGACCATTGAATGGGAGTAACCGAGGTTTTTGGTCACCGCGGTGCCTGCGGATACCTTCCTGAAAACACCCTCGAATCTTTTCAGCTCGCTTTTGACCAGGGAGCTGATGCAATTGAGTTTGACTTGGTTCCTACTGTTGATAACCAATTGGTAATTCGCCACGATGCGGAGTTATCGACAACAACCAATATCGCAGCTTTAGCTCAGTTTGAATCAAAAAAGACCTCTGAAGTTATATCCGGGGAAGAGCTCTCTGGGTGGTTTAGTCATCATTTGAGCTCGAGGGAGTTTTTAGAACTCAGGGCCATCGAGAGATTGCAAAGCAGAAAAGAATCTGCAGCTCATGACGGAAAATACATGATTCCGATGCTTGGAGATTTGCTCGCAGCTCCTGAGTTTTTTGGAAAAAAGCTAATCATTGAACTGAAGCACCCAGAATATTTTCTTGACCAAGGTTTTGACCTTCCGAAGCTTCTTAAACTTGAGCTAGACATCGCCGAGCTGGATCCAGATGCGTCCCATGAAATTGTTGTTGAAAGTTTCGATTGGCGAGGTTTGATACGAGCCAAGGAGTTGATAGGCGATAAAGCTCAATATGTATTTTTGGCGGAGCCTAAGACAACACCGGATGACATTGACCTATTGATTGAAGCTGTCAGTGACAACTTCCAAGGACTGTCTCTTTCAATCCCGCAGTATCTAACAAGTTTTGATCAGCATTCGATTGAGCTAAACGATGTCTTAGAGAAAATAAAAGCCAAAAATCTTTTGGCTTATGCCTATACGGCAAAAACCGAAGAGGTCATTGACCTAGAGCGTGACTTTGAAGTTTTAGCAAATGCTGGATTTGATGGAGTATTTGCCGACCAGCCAGATGTCTTTCGCCGGTTTGTCGCAGGTTAGATTTAGGCTAGGGCAGTTATGACTCAACTAATACCCAATCCTTCTGATTCTTTGTTGGAAGGACTAAACCCGCAACAGCTAAAAGCTGTTGAACACAGGGGCAGGGGGTTATTGATTGTTGCAGGAGCTGGGAGTGGGAAGACCAGGGTTCTTACCCACCGGATCGCCCATTTTTTAGCAAATCGTGAACTTTGGCCATCGCAGGTACTGGCAATTACATTTACCAATAAAGCCGCCAGTGAAATGCGAGAAAGAGTCGAAGCCTTGGTTGGGGAATCTGCCGAGGGAATGTGGATAAAGACTTTTCACTCAACTTGCTTGCAGATTCTTAGACGCGAAGCGGATCGATTAATTCAGGACTCAAACTTCACGGTCTATGACTCAAGTGATTCCAGAGCGCTTATAAAAAGACTGATGCGAGAAGCAGGTGTTGAAGACACCGATTTGAAGCCACAACAAATTCAGGCAGCTATTTCAAACGCCAAAAACGAGCTGAAAGACGCCGAAGATTTCTCAGCAACGGCCGATAAGTCAAACCCAAGAAACAGGGTTATTGCAGAGATTTACCATGCTTACACCGAAGAGCTAACAAGAAATAACGCGTTCGACTTCGATGACTTGATTGCGCAGACTGTTGGCCTGCTAAGGGCTTTTCCAGAAGTGAGACAGAAATACCAAAAACGTTTCCGGCATATTTTGGTTGATGAGTATCAGGACACCAACCATGCTCAGTATGCGCTTATCCGCGAGCTAACCAGACCGCTTCCGGAAGGATATGAAAACTTCAATCCGCAAAGCGGTGAGCTTTTGCCACCGGTTGGATTGACGGTGGTTGGTGATTCCGATCAATCCATTTATGCATTCCGTGGAGCTGATATTCGAAACATCACAGAGTTTGAAAGAGATTTCCCAGGTGCTGAAACGATTCTGCTGGAGCAAAATTACCGCTCCACCCAGAATATTTTGAGTGCTGCAAATGCAGTAATCAGTCAGAACTTTGACCGACCAGCTAAGAATTTATGGACAGATGCCGGCAGCGGTGAAATGTTGACCCTTTTCACCGGCTATGACGAGCGCAATGAGGCTGCCTTTGTAGTTGACCGAATCAATGAATTGCACCAGCAGGGCATCAACCTAAACGAAATAGCAATTCTTTACAGAACAAACGCCCTGACTCCACCGGTTGAAAATGAATTGAAATCTCAGCGGATTTCGTACCAGGTAATCGGTGGGTTGAAATTCTATGAGCGCAAAGAAATCAAAGACTCTCTCGCCTATCTAGTTTCTATTAGTAACCCGAGAGACGATGAGGCTGTTAGACGAATCTTAAACACTCCCGCAAGAGGAATTGGCCAGAAAACCGAGCTTAAGATCGCTCAACTTGCCAGATCCAAAGATCTCAGTTTCCAACAGGCGCTGTTGCACACCTCGGAGCTTGGGCTGGGCCCAAAGTTGACTGCCGCAATAGAAAGCTTCACGCAGTTACTTGCTTCACTCAGAGACCAGCTGGAAGTTGAGCAACCCGCCAAGATCTTGGAGCAGGTGCTCTCAGGCTCTGGCTATAAAACACAGCTTGAAAACTCCAGAGATCCTCAGGATGAAGCACGGGTTGAAAACCTGGATGCGCTGATTGGACAGATTTATGACTATCAGGCCCAAAACCCCGAGGGCACGCTCAGTGATTATCTAGCCGATGTCACGCTGGCAACAGCACAGGATGATCTAGATGAAGAATCTGGGGCCGTTTCCCTTATGACCCTGCACACAGCCAAAGGCTTGGAGTATCCGGTGGTTTTCCTAATCGGACTAGAACAGGGCACACTCCCACACGTCAGGGCATTTGATGAACCCGGTGGTTTGGCCGAGGAACGAAGGTTGATGTATGTGGGGATGACCAGGGCGAAACAGAAACTAGTCCTCAGCTGCGCACTCACCAGAACCCTGTTTGGTTCCCAACAGTCGATGATGGCCAGCAGTTTCCTCAACGACATCCCAGAGGAACTGATTGACACAGTTGGTGAAAGACGTGGCGGGCAGGCCCCGAAGCCAATAAATAAATGGCAGGGGGCGATTACAACACCGTCTCAGGTGAGGGATAACGAAGATCTCGAGCTGGTTGCAGGCGATCGCATAACCCATGACAGTTTTGGCGACGGGGAAGTGATTCAGGTAAATGGAAATCCTCCCCGGCAGACCGCTGAGATTCGGTTTGACTCCGGTCAGATAAAGAAGCTGATGGTGAAGGTAGCACCTATTCGGGTGCTGAAATAGATTTTCGAATCAACGCTAGGATTGAGCGGGTAAAGCGGATTTAGATAGGGAAATTGTGGATCTTTTTGAATATCAAGCCCGCGATTTGTTTGAAGCCCATGGAGTTCCGGTGCTTAGGGGAATCATTGCTGACACCCCAGAGCAGGCGGAAGCGGCTGCCAAAGAAATCGGTGGAGTAGTAGTTGTAAAGGCTCAGGTAAAAATCGGTGGCCGTGGAAAAGCTGGTGGGGTAAAGGTTGCTAAAACCCCAGAAGAGGCGAAAGCCCACGCGGAAAACATCTTGGGATTAGACATCAAGGGTCACGTTGTAAAGCGACTGATGATTGCCCAGGGTGCTGATATCGCCGAAGAATATTATTTTTCAGTTCTGCTAGACCGTTCAAATAGAACCTTCTTGGCTCTTTGCTCGGTTGAGGGTGGAGTTGAGATTGAGCAGTTGGCAGAGGAGCGCCCGGAGGCGCTAGCCAAGGTTCAGATCAGTGCAAATGAAGGTATTGATCTTGCAAAGGCAAAGGAAATTGCCAAAGAGGCAAATTTCCCAGAGGAACTAGTTGACTCTGTCAGTGAAGTCTTTGTGAAGCTTTACGAGGTTTTTGAAAAAGAAGACGCCACCCTGGTCGAGGTAAATCCTCTGGTTAGAACCTCCGATGGAAAGATCATCGCTCTTGATGGCAAGGTGACTTTGGATGAAAATGCTGAGTTCCGACACCAGCGCGAAGAAATGGAGCGCGACGAGCTTGATCCACTGGAGGCCAAGGCTCAAGAAAACGACCTGAACTACGTCAAGCTTGACGGCGAGGTTGGAATCATCGGAAACGGTGCTGGATTGGTTATGTCCACCCTCGATGTTGTTGCCTATGCAGGTGAAAACCACGGTGGTGTAAAGCCAGCAAACTTCCTAGACATCGGTGGTGGAGCCAGTGCTGAGGTTATGGCCGCAGGGCTGGATGTAATCCTTGGGGATAACCAGGTGAAGAGTGTTTTTGTAAACGTATTCGGTGGAATTACAGCCTGTGATGCGGTTGCAAACGGAATTGTTGGAGCACTAGAAAAGCTAGGTTCAACTGCTACCAAGCCACTGGTTGTGAGACTGGATGGAAATAACGTGGATGAGGGAAGAAAGATTCTTAGCGATTACAACCACCCGCTGATTACCCTCGCTGAAACTATGGATGGCGGAGCCGACAGGGCCGCAGAATTGGCAAAGGGGTAATCATGGCTATTTATCTAGATTCTGATTCAAAAATCATCGTTCAGGGAATGACCGGTGCCGAGGGCATGAAGCACACTCAGCGAATGCTTGCTGGTGGAAGCGACATCGTCGGTGGCGTGAACCCACGCAAGGCTGGAGAGACTGTTGATATTGAAGGCAGGAGCCTTCCAGTGTTTGGATCAGTCGAAGAGGCGATGAAGAAAACTGATGCGAACGTGAGTGTGATTTTTGTGCCACCAGCATTTGCCAAGGCGGCCATGATTGAAGCGATTGACGCAGAAATGCCACTGATTGTCACAATCACCGAGGGAATTCCTGTTCACGATAGTGCCACAGCTTGGGATTACAACCTCCAAAAAGGCAATAAGAGCCGCATGATTGGTCCAAACTGCCCTGGAATCATCAGCCCCGGTAAGTCAAACGCCGGAATCACACCGAGCAATATCACTGGTGTTGGCCCGATTGGTCTTGTTAGCAAGAGCGGAACCTTGACCTACCAGATGATGTTTGAGCTAAGAGACATCGGCTTCTCAACCGGAATCGGAATTGGTGGAGATCCAGTTATTGGCACCACTCACATCGACGCCTTGGAGGCATTTGAAGCGGATGATGAAACCAAAGCCATTGTTTTGATTGGTGAGATTGGTGGAGACAGCGAGGAAAAGGCTGCCGAATATATCTCCAAGCATGTTTCTAAGCCAGTTGTTGCCTATGTTGCCGGATTCACCGCTCCAGAGGGCAAGACCATGGGCCACGCTGGTGCAATTGTCTCCGGTTCAGCTGGAACAGCGCAGGCGAAGAAAGAAGCCTTCGAGGCAGTTGGTGTGAAAGTTGGAAAGACTCCCAGTGAGACCGCGCAGCTGATGCGCGACATCATCGCGAGCCTCTAGTCAATTGAACAGAGCGCTAATCCCAGCCCTGGTGGCTGCGTTAGAAGCGGCGCTGATTATTGCCATCGGGGTTGGGGTTACCCTTGCACCACTGACTGTTGTTTGGCTGGTTGAGCCAGATGCTGGCTATTCCTGGTTTAGCAATTTCCTGATTAGTTCAAATTTGTGGCTAGCAGCACACGGAGTTGAAATTGCTATCCCTGCAGGCGAGCTTGCAGGAATTGGATTCGATGCATTCAATATCGCAGCCATGCCGCTTGGCATAACCCTGATTACAGTGCTTCTTGGCTACAGACTCGGAAGCAGACTCAGTTCTTCGGGCTCTTTGGTGCTCGGTTGGGCTGGGGGAATCGCAAGCTTTGGACTTATCAGCTTGCTTCTTTCACAGGCTGCCATAAGTGATTTTGCGCAGGCTGTTCAATGGCAGGCGGTGTTATCGCCGACTTTGATATTCGCAACTACCGTGATTCTTTCAAGCCTGATTGGTAAAAACTTCATGATTGCCTCCTCCAGTGAGCAAATTGAGGCGGTCGAGAGAAGGCTTATACGCTCAAGCCTTGGAAAGCTCAAGAAGTCTCTTCACTGGTCGGTCAGGGTGGTGATCGATCCTGCAGTCAGGGCGGGCAGTTTGATAACACTGTTTATGCTCCTTGCCGCGTCGATAACCACCGCTGTCTTGATTGCCGTTAATTGGATTGAGATCATCAGGCTCTATGAGGCTTTGCAGATAACCATCCTGGGTGGATTGATAATTACCTTGGGGCAGTTGGCGATTTTGCCAAATGTTGTTATCTATGTTGCAAGTTGGCTCATTGGACCTGGCTTTGCTATCGGCATTGGATCAAACGTTAGTCCGCTCGGAACAAACTTGGGCCCTCTTCCCTCACTTCCAATTTTTGGAGCAATACCGAGTGAGACATTCGATAGAAGCATTTGGGTTGTTTTGCTAATCGGTCTGTTTTCAATTATCTCCCTGGTGCTTATAAGAAAATCGACCGCTGACATTCGTTGGGAGTATGCAACTGGATTCGGAGCATCGTTGGCCCTGGCTTTTGGTGTCTCAGTGGTGACAAGTTTGCAGTTGGGACTACTTGCGATTTTGGCAAGCGGTGCATTCGGTCCGGGCAGGTTGCAGTTTGTTGGAATTGAGCCGGGAATATTAGTTCTGACAGTGTTCATAGTGGTCTTTATAAGCTCTTTCCTTGCCGGATTGGTTGTTGCAAGGCCTGAGGATAAAAGGCAACGCTAGGCTTATCAGATGCTCTCGGTTGTAACACTTATCTCTGGTTCAGGTTCAAACCTGGAAGCACTGCTAAGAGCATGCGACAACCCTTTGTATCCTGCAAAAATGCTTGCTGTTGGAAGCGATAAGCCAGCCGAGGGACTTTTTCATGCAGAGCAATATGGGATACCAAGTTTTGTTGTGCTGCCGAAAAGCTTTAGCTCCAAAGAAGCCTGGGCCGAGGTGCTTGCGAGCAATATTCGTCATCTGAATCCAGACCTAATTGTTCTTGCGGGTTTTATGAAAATACTTCCAAAGACTTTCGTTGATGAGTTTTATCCAAGGATTATCAATCTTCACCCTTCACTTCTGCCAAAGTTTCCCGGAGCACATGCGGTTAGGGACGCGTTAGCTGCGGGTGAAAGTGTCACTGGCTGCACACTTCATATTGTTGATGCAGGAGTTGATACCGGTCCAATCATTGACTCCCGAGAGGTCGCAATAGAAAACGGCGAGAGTGAAGAATCACTTCACGAAAAAATCAAAACGCAAGAAAGGGCGATGCTGGTTGAAGCAGTCAGGGCAATCGCTGAGAAGAAAATAATCTTGGAGGAAATCGGTGGTAACTGATAATTCACTGAACTATAGAGATCGAATCGAAATCAAGCGTGCGCTGATTTCGGTTAGCGATAAAACCGGACTGGTTGATCTAGCTAAGGCGCTAGCAAGCAGTGGAGTCGAGATTGTCTCCACCGGCTCAACCGCTAAGCAGATCGCTGCGGCTGGTGTGCCGGTGATGGAGGTTAGTGAGCTGACCGGTTTTCAAGAGACTCTGGATGGGCGGGTAAAAACTCTTCACCCAAATGTTCACGCAGGCTTGCTTGCCGATCTCAGAAGACCAGAGCACAAGAAACAGCTTGCCGATTTGGGCTTGAAGCCTTTTGAGCTGGTGATTGTGAATTTGTATCCATTTGTTGAAACCATCAACTCTGGCGCTGATTTCGATAAGTGTGTTGAGCAAATTGATATCGGTGGACCAGCAATGGTCAGAGCCAGTGCAAAAAACTTTGCGAATGTAGCCGTGGTTACTTCAACTGATGATTACCAACTGGTTATTGATGCAGCCAGCAATGGTGGCACCACATTGGATCAGCGCAAAAATTTAGCACTGAAGGCATTCAGCACAACAGCCAACTATGACGCGGCCGTCAGTGGTTGGCTGGCAACAAATTTAGAAAAAGAAACAGGTAAATCGGCAAGTGCAGAATCGCTGGATCTCAGCGCCACGAGGCAGTCTGTTTTGAGATATGGAGAGAACTCTCATCAGACAGCATCGATTTACACGCTTGATGGGGTGACACCAGGGTTAGCGCAGGCAAGGCTTCTGCACGGCAAAGAAATGAGTTTCAACAACTACGTTGACGCCGACAGTGCTCTAAGGGTCGCCTATGACTTTCTAAACCCCGCTGTTGCGATTATCAAACACGCCAACCCTTGTGGTGTCGCCGAGGCTGACAATGTCGCTGATGCCTACCAAAAGGCTTTTGAGTGCGACTCGGTGAGTGCTTTCGGTGGAGTGGTGGCAGTCAATCAAAAGCTAACGGTTGCCATGGCCGAAAAAATGAGCGAAGTGTTTACCGAGGTTGTAGTAGCACCCGCTTTTGAAACCGAGGCTCTGGCGATTTTGACAGCCAAGAAAAACCTTCGAATTTTGCAATTGGCGGGTGATTTTAGATATCCAGAGACGGAAATGAAGCAGATTTCTGGAGGACTGTTATTGCAGCAGTCAGACAGGTTCGAATCAGTGAACGCGGGTGATTGGAAGCTGGTCAGTGGTGAAAGACCCGACAATGAAGTTTTGCGAGATCTGGAATTTGCCTGGAGGGCAGTCAGGGGAGTGAAGTCAAACGCCATTTTGCTTGCTAAAAATTCTGCAAGTGTTGGCATTGGCATGGGTCAGGTCAACCGCGTTGATTCTTGCAGGTTGGCGGTTGACAGAGCAGGTGACAAGGTTCAAAACAGTGTTGCCGCATCAGATGCATTCTTCCCATTTGCCGATGGATTACAGATTCTTGTTGATGCAGGTGTAACCGCAGTTGTTCAACCTGGCGGTTCAGTTAGAGACGAAGAGGTCATCGAATTGGCCAAGGCAAACTCCATCGCGATGTTTTTCACGGGCGAGAGGCATTTCTTCCACTAAACAGCTGTTAGCCTGTAATGCTGACCAAATTAGAGGAGCTATGCAGGAAAAAGGGCTACTGGCCACTCTCGCCAGGCTAATTCCATACGCAGGCAACACCATACCCAGACTGATGCTGGGGGTTGTTGTCGGCATTGCCGCACACATGTTCGCCCTCGCTCTTCCACAAGTTTTGAGAGATTTGGTAAACGGCCTTGAACAAAGCTTGAGCATAGATTTCCTGCTCTATTCAGTCGGGCTGTTTTTATTCTTTGGTGCCAGTGAGGCGATCTTGGTTCTTTTGCGCAGATGGTTGGTTTTGGAACCTGGAACGCAGGTTGAGGCCAGGATGAGAAACCACCTTTATAAAAAACTGGAGGACCTGCCTGTTAGTTTTCACGATCAGTGGCCAAGTGGTCAACTTCTTTCTCGTTCGGTGCAAGACCTGGGCCTACTGCGCAGGTGGATCTCGTTTGGATTCGTGCTATTGATTGCCAACGTGGCGATGATTGCGGTTGGTTTGGTTATTTTGTTCAACACCCACTGGATGCTCGGAGCAATTTTGTTGATTAGCTCCCTTCCGTTTTGGATTAGAGGGTTCAACTATCAGCGTGAGTATGGTTTAGCCAGCAGGCAGTCTCAGGATCAAGCAGGGGACTTAGCAACCAGCGTTGAGGAATCGGTGCATGGAATCAGAGTCTTGAAAGCATTTGGCAGGGGCGAGCAGGCAGCTGGATTATTCGCTCGTGAGGCTAGAGAGCTAAGAATGACCGAGCTTAGAAAAGCGAGACTAAATTCAAATCTCTGGCTGTTTATCATTTTGCTTCCTGAGCTCTCAATCGGATTGAGTTTGCTTGCTGGTGTTTATCTGATCTCCAACGGAGAGCTGTCAATTGGTGGACTGGTTAGCTATTTTGCAACCGTGATGGTTCTTCGTTGGCCAATTGAATCCCTTGGTTTCTTGCTCGCGTTCACCTTGGACGCTAAAGCTGCGGTTCAAAGGTTTGTCGAAGTAATAGACAAGCCGATAGACATCTCAGAGGCGGAGGCTTTTCAGCGCATTGAAAACCCGCAGGGGAAACTGGAATTCAGAGATGTTCACTTCAGATATTCAGATGCTCCAAAAACCCAAAGGAATCTGATTGATGGAGTCAGTTTCACCATTGAACCCGGCCAATCGGTTGCACTTATAGGAATCACAGGTAGTGGTAAATCCACACTGACCTCGCTGACAACCAGGCTTTATGACGTCACCTCAGGTTCTATCGAAATCGATGGTGTCGATATCAAAAACCTAAGTTTTGGTGACCTCAGAAGCCAGATAGCGATGGCGTTTGAGGATGCAACACTGTTTTCGGCAAGTGTTCGGGACAATGTTTTGCTGGGTCGGCCCGATGCAACTGATGAAGATCTCCACCAAGCATTGGATATCGCTCAGGCAAAATTTGTCTATGACCTACCAGAGGGGATTGAGACAACAATTGGCGAAGAGGGAATGAGTCTCTCCGGTGGTCAGCGTCAAAGGCTTGCGCTTGCCAGGGCGGTTGCTGCAAAGCCTTCGATTTTGGTTATGGACGACCCGTTGAGTGCACTGGATGTTGACACAGAGGCTTTGGTTGAGGCGGCCCTTAGGCAGGTTCTGAGTGGCACAACAGCATTGATTGTTGCCCACCGACCCTCAACTGTGATGCTTGCGGATAAGGTCGCGCTTTTGGAAGAAGGCAAAATTACAGCCTTTGGCACTCACAGCGAATTGTTGAAATCAAGTGATCACTACAGATATGTAATCTCAAGTTTTGATTCTGAGAAGCAGGTGATCATATGAGCACCTTCGGAACAATGAATGAAGATGAGAGCGATCTCAACAAAGAAGATTCGAAGAGGGTTAGAGACCGTTCCTTCAAGCTTCTGATATCGCTTATTCAGCCAGTCAAGAAGCGTTTGTACATTTCATTTGGCGCAGGAATCATCTCTCAGGGCTTACGTGTTATTGGCCCCGCCATCATCGCCTACGCCCTGGACACAGCTCTGCCAGCAGCAGTTGAAGACAATCAGATGCCTTTGTTCTTAGCTGTTGGAGCCTATCTGCTGGTGGCAATCTCAACAGCTTCATTGACCGCTTTCTTTATTCGATTCGGGGCAAGGATTAATCAGGACGTCCTGCTCGATCTGCGAAAGCGGATGTTTCGCCACACCCAAAAACTCTCAGTTGAATTCCATGAGCGTTATACCTCGGGCAGGGTAATTGCCAGACAGACATCAGATCTCGACAGCATCCGAGAGCTACTGGACACCGGTGGCAATGAAATGATCGTCAGCTTAATGTTTATGATCTTCACCGGTGCTGCGCTATTGATTTTGGACCCACAAAGCTTTTTAGTGCTGGCGGCGAGTTGGATACCGCTTTATTTCATAACTCGCTGGTTTATTCGTGCAGCTAGGTTGCAATACAGAAAATCGAGGGTTGCCTCAGCTAGGTTGATTGTATTTTTTGTTGAGACCATGACCGGTATGAAAGCGGTAAAGGCATTCAGAACCGAAAAGAGGAACCAACAGCACTACGGTGGACTCAACGAGGACTACCGGAAAATCACCAAGAGAACCATTCAGCTGTTTGGAATTTTTGATCCAGCGTTGATCTTCACCGGAAGTGTTGCCATGACCATGGTTTTGCTATTTGGTGGCTCCAGGGTCATCGAGGGTGAACTGGGTATTGGTGTTCTAACTGCCGCGCTTTTATATACGAGACAGTTTTTTGGACCGATTGAAAGAGTGGCGATTTTCTATAACTCCTATCAGGCAGCCAGTGCTGCACTTGAGAAAATAAGCGGAGTTTTGGAAGAGGAGCCAACCGTCCCAGAACCCGAAACACCAGTTGAGCTTGGAAAAATTGCAGGAGATCTAGATTTTAAAGAGGTGGAATTTAGCTATTCAAACAACATTCCGATTCTTCCAAAGTTCAGTCTGAATATCCCGGCCGGTCAAACAATTGCCCTGGTTGGCACTACCGGCGCCGGTAAATCAACACTGGCAAAGCTCATCTCAAGGTTTTATGACCCGGTAGCGGGACAGGTTTCCCTGGATGGAATTGATCTGCGGGATATCTCTTCAGAAGACCTTCGAAGACACATCGTGATGGTTACCCAGGAGGCCTATTTGTTCAGCGGAAGTGTTGCTGACAACATTGCCCTGGGTAAACCCTCGGCCTCAAGAGAAGAGATTGCAGCAGCAGCCCAGGCGGTTGGAGCACATGAGTTTATTTTGGATTTGCCCGATGGCTACGACACCGATGTGAATAAGCGAGGGGGGCGAGTTAGTGCTGGACAGCGTCAGCTGATTAGTTTTGCCAGGGCTTTTTTGGCAAACCCCAGTGTTTTGATTTTGGACGAGGCAACCTCTTCATTGGATATTCCTTCGGAAAGACTGGTTCAGAGGGGTTTGCAGACCCTATTGAAGGGCAGAACCGCCATCATTATCGCCCACCGACTTTCGACAGTTGCTATTGCCGATCGGGTGCTGGTTATGGAACACGGAGAGATTATCGAAGATGATCAGCCAAGTGTTTTGATTGCTGGTGAGGGAAAGTTTGCCAAGCTTCACAAAGCCTGGCGAGAATCACTGGTCTAGTCATCTAAAAATCAATTTCGAGATAGGCTATAGGGCGAACTTAGGCTAATTCTGGAGAATTTTTAATGAGCAAAATCAAAGTTGTTGGCAAGGTAGTTGAACTCGATGGCGATGAGATGACTCGCATCATTTGGCAGGACATCAAAGACAAGCTGATCCTTCCATTCCTAGATATCGACTTGGAGTATTACGACCTATCGGTAACCCACAGAGATGCAACTGATGATCAGGTGACCATCGATGCCGCGGAAGCCATAAATAAGCACGGCGTTGGGGTTAAGTGTGCAACTATCACCCCAGACGAAGCACGTGTCGAAGAGTTTGGACTAAAAAAGATGTGGAGAAGCCCTAACGGGACAATCAGAAACATCTTGGGTGGAGTTGTCTTCCGCGAGCCAATCATTATCTCCAACGTCCCCAGGCTGGTACCTGGTTGGACAAAGCCGATCATCATCGGTCGTCACGCTCACGGTGACCAATACAAGGCGACCGATTTCAAGGTTCCAGGCAAGGGAACTGTGACCATTACCTGGACCCCGGAGGATGGCTCAGAGCCAAAGACTATGACCGTTGCCGAATACGGTGAAGACGGTGGAGTTGCGATGGGAATGTATAACTACATGGATTCCATCAAGGACTTTGCTCGATCAAGTTTTAACTACGGACTCTCGAGAAACTACCCGGTTTATATGTCCACCAAAAACACCATTTTGAAAGCCTACGATGGCGCTTTCAAGGATGCTTTCCAAGAAGTATTTGATAGTGAGTACAGAGATAAGTTTGAAGAGGCTGGGCTAACTTATGAGCACCGTTTGATTGATGACATGGTGGCTGCCGCAATGAAGTGGGAGGGTGGCTATGTTTGGGCTTGTAAAAACTATGACGGAGATGTTCAGAGTGACACCGTAGCTCAAGGTTTTGGATCACTAGGCCTTATGACATCCGTATTGTCAACTCCCAACGGAAAGGTCGCCCTTGCAGAGGCGGCTCACGGAACCGTTACCCGTCACTACCGTCAGTGGCAGGAGGGCAAAAAGACCTCCACCAACCCAATCGCATCTATTTTTGCTTGGACCAGAGGTCTGCAGCACAGAGCAAAATTGGACAACACTCCAGAGGTTGCTGAATTCGCGGAGACGCTAGAGCAGGTAATTATTGAAACGGTTGAGTCTGGCAAGATGACCAAGGACCTGGCGCTATTGGTTAGCGATACCCAGGACTACCAGACCACTGATGAATTCATGAACAGCTTGGCTGAGAACCTAAAGAAAAAACTTAGCTAGTTTTAGCTGTGGATAACTCCTGAGCCACCTGGCTCAGGAGTTTTATCTTTTTACGCATGAAAAAAATCATTGCATTATTTAGTTCACTATCGGTATTCAGCATTGGGCTGATGTTTCCCCTTGGCATTGCTCAAGCAACAGAAAGTTGTGAAGGGGGTGAGTGTGAGGTTGTTTTCAACAAAACCGAGCAGCTTGAGAGTTGGCAGGTCCCTGTTGGAGTCACCGAAATCGAATTCGAAGTTTACGGTGCAGAGGGAGGGTCCAACGGTGGTCGCGGAGGCTTTGTAAACGGAACTCTTAGCAATCTTCCCGAGACATTGACGATTGTTGTTGGTGGCCAGGGTGCCCCTGGGGTCAGTCAAAACGGCGGATATAACGGAGGTGGATTCTCAGGTGGTAGAAATGGAAACCCAGGCAGTGGGGGCGGAGCCAGTGACATTCGGTTTGGATCGACCCTTGACGACAGAATCGTCGTCGCCGGCGGTGGCGGTGGCTCTGGGGGTCCTGTCGGTGGAGACGGAGGACCAGGTGGTGGCGAAATCGCCAGTGATGGGAGTGAAGGTCAAGGTGGGGCTGGATCAGGAGGAAGCCAAGATCGAGGTGGCGAGGGTGGTCGCAGCAATTCAGGCAACACAAATGGATCGTCTGGTGAATTTGGCTTTGGAGGAGAGGGAGGTTATGCGGTCAGCGGCTACGGCGGTGGCGGTGGCGGTGGCGGTTACTACGGCGGTGGTGGCGGTGGCTCAGACTCCGCTACCTGCTGTTTGGACGCTGGCGGAGGGGGAGGGGGCTCTTCCTTTGCTCATGTCAGCTTCACCTCTAATGTTATTTTTCAACCAGGATTTCAGGAGGGTGACGGGAAAGTCATCCTCAGATACTCTCCAGTGCCCACGATTACGGAATTCTCATTTCAACAAACGGGCCCGAATACTGCCGAAGTTGTTTTGAATTTCGATTCTGCGATCACCGGTGTTGAAATTGATGATTTTGTTGTTGCGGGCTGCTCAGAAAAAGAGCTTTCAGGAAATCTAGCAAATTACACCTTATTCTTGGGTGGTTGCGAGTCCAACGCTTCAGTTAGTGTTGCCCCCAACAGCTTCGGGTCGAACTCTAATTCGCCTGCGTCGGAGCAGGTAATTGAGTTGAATTTGGATCAAATTCCCCCAATAGCCATCTTTAGTCATCCAGAAATAACAAACACGAAGGATTTCGTAATTTCGGTGGAGACGGATTCAAGTGGGGTTTTTGACGGATCCGCAGTTAGTTCATTGGAATGCGAGCTCACATTTTCGATCGGGGATAACCTTGCAACCATAACTGCACAAGATTGTGCCGAGGGCGAGGTCAGTGTTGCCTTTGAAACTGGATTCTTGCTCGATAATGTTGGAAACAGTGCTCTTCTCGAGAAGAAAGTGGTGTCTATAAATATTGACACTATTTCCCCAGTGATATCAGTTAGTGACAGTCGTATTGAAGAAATAAATCAAGACGATGAGAAGCAGATACAAACCTTCACCACTGTCAGTTTTTCGGAATCCAGCCCAGTGTTCGAAGATTTTCAGTTCACAGGGAACGATTCTTGTGTTGCCTCATACTCTTTATCCGAGCAAACTATCACCTTGATTACTCGATCTTGCTCACAGGGCTCAATTTCCTGGTCACTTCCGGCTGGAAGCGTCAGCGACGCAGCTGGAAATTTGTCGCCCGAGCAGGACCTCCTAATAGACATAATGATTCCCGAGATTTCTCCAGACCCAGCACCAGATCCACAACCCGAGCCAGAAACTGTGCCAGATCAAGGCTCACAGCCAGAACCAGAACTGACACCCCAACCAGAACCGGCGCCCGAATCAACGACCGAGCCAGAGCCTGTTCAACCTCCCTATCAGCAACCGGCACCGGGACCTAGTGTCACCCCAAGCCCGCAACCCCAACCTGTTCCGCTCCCGGAATTAGTCCCGACTCCAGAACCAGAATCGGACCCGCTACCAGAGCCGGATCTGATAGTTTCACCTGAACCGGCAGCAGAGGAGCAACCAGAAGTTGTCGACGATGAGGTTGAACCGGATCCTGTTGTCGACGATGAGGTTGAATCGGAGCCTGTTGTCAAAGCCTCAGGGGCACCTCTGGAGGTAAAAAGTAAAAATGCCGAAGTTGAGACAGGAAGCGAGCAAGAGGCGAACAGAGAGTTGGAAGGCTACGAAGTACCATCCCTAGAAGTCGATGAGAGACAAGTTAATGATTCGGGCCCGGAGCAGGCCCTGCCAGCATCTGCGATTCAAAAAAATCTGGAAACAACAGAACCTGAATCAGCGAGTCCTTGGGCAATTGGCCTGGCAAGTGCGTTGGTCCTGCTCCTCGTTGCGGGTGTTGTTTATCTAACTAAAAATAACCGTTCGAGAACCATCGAGTAACACTCGGTGTTCCGCGAACCAGCTGACGGCTTGGGCGAGGGTTCGAGACTCAATATCTTGACCGATTCGAACTAGTTTTTCCTTTGACTCCTCATGAGTGACTCGATCAACGTTCTGTTCGATTATCGGACCCTCGTCCAAATCTGCTGTCACGAAATGAGCGGTAGCTCCTATTAGCTTTACCCCGCGTCGATGCGCTTGAGCGTAAGGGTTGGCGCCCTTGAAACCAGGCAGGAAGGAATGGTGGATATTGATAATCCTTCCTTCATAGCGCTTGCAGAAATCGGCAGAGAGGATCTGCATGTATCGAGCTAAAACTATTAGCTCGATGTCATTTTGCTCGACGAATTCGTCAATTCTTTTTTCAAATTCCAACTTATCCGACTCGACTCGGATTTTATGAAGCTCAAAAGGTGTCTTATAAAATTCGGCAAGCGATTCGAGTTCGCTGTGATTGGCCATCACTGCAGACACCTCGATTGGAATTTGCCCTGACAGCTGCCTGAATAACATGTCATTGACGCAGTGAGCCGCTTTTGATGCCAGCACCAGCGTTTTCATCTGTCTTCCCACAACATCCAACTGCCACTTCATTTGATACTTGTCGGCGGTAGCTTGAATGATTTTTTCAAATTCAGAGCGACTCATGTCTGACTCAATCTGCAGCCGCATAAAAAAGTTGTTGCTCTCACTGGTGAACTGTTTTGATTCGGTGATGTTTCCCCTGGCCTGCACCACAGCTCCCGAAATGGCATGGACAATTCCTGGTTGATCCGGGCAAACAAAAGTCAACACCCAATGTTCGTTTTCTGGCATGGAGTTAATTGTAGGGGCTTGCCAAGGCGGGCTTATGGACATCTCGCTGTTAGACTTCTGCCCATGTCAAAAACTCCCTCTGGATTTGGTCTTCCTCTTAAGGACGTTGACCCCGAAATTGCAGCAGTTTTAGACCAGGAATTGGCCCGTCAGCAGGGCACCCTGGAGATGATTGCCAGCGAGAACTTTGTCTCTCGCGCCATCTTGGAAACCCAAGGATCTGTGCTCACGAACAAATATGCCGAAGGGTATCCTGGCAAGCGCTACTACGGTGGTTGCGAAGTTGTTGATGTGGCCGAAAACCTAGCCAGAGATAGAGCAAAAGAGCTTTTTGGAGCCGAGCATGCGAATGTTCAGCCTCACTCAGGTGCTTCAGCATCGGCTGCGGTACTCATGGCCTTGGCTAAACCGGGGGATAAGATTCTGGGTCTTGATCT
>CBFHOK010000006.1:0-65611 GCA_965657575.1 Microbacteriaceae bacterium
TGGATAACTCCATTCAGCTGCGAGGAGCACTATCGGATCCTTCCGCTGATGCTGCTCGTCGCGAGAAGTTGGCGAATGAAGTTTTCAAGGGGTTAGCTGCCGAGACACTGAAGGTGATTCAGGTTTTGGTGGGTCTTAGGTGGTCATCTCCCCGCGATTTGGCGAAATCCTGCGAGTCGCTCGCAGTCACGGCTGTTGCGATGCAGCTGGATGCCAAGACTTTGCAGTCTGTAGGCGAGGAGTTGTATTCGGTTCAGTCACTGATTGATGAAAACGGTGAGCTAGAGCTTGCCATGTCAACAACCAGGGCGAAGGTTGATGCCAAGCAAGCAATTTTGAAAAAGCTTCTAGGCAAGCAACTCAGTGATTCAGCAGAGCTTTTGGTGATGCAGGCAGTTCACTTTGCTCACAAAACCAGCATTAGCCAGCTCTTGAGAAATTATGGCGAGGTGCTCGCAGAGCAGGCAAACAGGAAAATCGCAACGGTCAGTGTCGCTAGACCGTTGAGTGAGAAACAGCTTAAGGAGCTTCAAAAGCAATTGTCCAAGGCTTTTGACTCAGAGCTAAACATCAACCAAGAGGTTGACGAAACAATTATTGGCGGAATGCGCATTCAGGTGGCCGGAGAGGTCATCGATGCAACCGTCTCAAGCAAACTAAATAACGCAAGACTTCAGCTGAGCTGAGAGAAAAAGAGAAGGAACGCAAATGGCAGATCTAAAGATCAACCCAGATCAGATTCGCGACGCCCTAAAGGACTTCGTTGATGGCTACCAGCCAGCCAACGGTGGTCGAGACGAGGTCGGGTATGTGATTGATGCCGCCGATGGTATCGCTCACGTTGAGGGCCTTCCCTCAGCTATGGCAAACGAGCTTTTGAAATTTGCCGATGGAACACTCGGATTGGCGCTGAACCTAGATGAGCGCGAAATCGGTGTGGTTATCCTCGGTGAGTTTGCAGGTATTGAAGAGGGTATGGAGGTTCACCGAACCGGTGAGGTTTTGAGTGTGCCGGTGGGAGATAAGTTCCTTGGTCGCGTCGTTGATCCGCTGGGAGAGCCAATCGATGGCATGGGCGACATCAAGTCAGACGCCCGTCGAGCGTTGGAACTGCAGGCTCCAGGTGTTATGGCTCGTAAGAGTGTGCACGAGCCACTACAAACTGGAATCAAGGCGATTGACGCGATGATTCCAATCGGTCGTGGACAGCGTCAGCTAATTATTGGTGACCGCCAGACTGGAAAGACTGCGATTGCGGTGGATGCGATTATCAACCAGAAAGCTAACTGGGAATCTGGGGATCCAAATAAGCAGGTTCGCTGTATTTATGTTGCGGTTGGGCAAAAGGGTTCGACCATTGCCGGTGTAAAGGCTGCTTTGGAAGAGGCGGGTGCGATGGAGTACACAACAATCGTTGCATCTCCTGCATCTGACCCAGCTGGATTCAAGTACCTCGCCCCTTACACCGGAAGTGCTATTGGACAGCACTGGATGTATGACGGCAAGCACGTGCTGATTGTTTTTGATGACCTTTCAAAGCAGGCTGAGGCCTACCGTGCAGTGTCACTGCTTCTTCGTCGTCCACCAGGACGTGAGGCATTCCCTGGAGATGTCTTCTATTTACACTCAAGATTGCTAGAGCGTTGCGCCAAGCTGAATGACGCAATGGGTGCTGGTTCAATGACTGGACTACCAATCATTGAGACCAAGGCAAATGACGTATCTGCGTTCATTCCAACAAACGTTATTTCCATCACTGACGGACAGATCTTTTTGCAATCAGACCTGTTCAACTCAAACCAGCGTCCAGCTATCGATGTTGGTATTTCGGTTAGCCGTGTTGGTGGTGCAGCGCAGGTGAAGGGAATCAAGAAGGTTTCTGGAACATTGAAGCTCGAGCTTGCCCAGTACCGTTCGCTCGAGGCCTTTGCAATGTTTGCATCTGACCTTGATGCAGCCAGCCGCAGGCAGTTGGCGAGAGGTGCAAGACTTACAGAGCTTTTGAAGCAGCCTCAGTACACCCCATACCCAGTTGAAGACCAAACGGTTTCTATTTGGGCTGGAACCAACGGTTACCTGGATGAGGTTCCAGTGCCAGATGTATTGCGCTTCGAGCAGGAGTTTTTGGACTATCTTCGTCGCAACACAAAGATTCTTACCACCATTGGTGAGACCGAGAAGTTGGAAGACGACACCGTCAGTGAGCTTGAGAAAGAGATTGAGCACTTCAAGAAAATGTTCCAGCTCGGCACCGGCGAGCCTCTGATCAAGGTTGGTAACGAGAGTGTTGATGCACTTGATGAGGAAGAAGTCGACCAGACAAAAATTGTCAAAGGCAAGAAGTAAGGGATAGGGAAAGATAAATGGGAGCGCAGCTTAGGGTCTACAGGCAGAGAATTAGCTCTGCTAAGACCACCAAGAAAATCACTCGTGCAATGGAGTTGATTTCTGCCTCGCGAATTGCCAAAGCGCAACAGCGGGTCGCTGCCTCTACCCCTTACACAGTTGCTGTCACCAGAGCGGTGAGTGCAGTTGCAACCTATAGCGATGAGTCTCACCCGCTGACCACTCAGCCGGAGCAGATTCGTAAAACAGCTGTAGTTATATTCACCTCTGACCGAGGATTAGCCGGAGCCTTCAGTTCAAGTGTTTTGAAAGAGGCAGAGCAGTTGAGCACGCTTTTGCGGGCCGAGGGCAAAGAGATTGATTTCTACCTTGTTGGTCGTAAAGCAGTCAACTACTTCAAGTTCCGTAAGCGTGAGTTCAAAAAGGAATGGATCGGCTCCACCGATCTTCCTCAGTTTGAAACTGCTCAGGAACTGGCGGCAACTTTGACCGAAGCCTTTTTGACTGATTTCGAAGAGGGCGGGGTTGAAGAAATCATTTTGGTTGGAAACCACTTTGTTTCAATGATCAGTCAAGACCCGAGAACCACAAGGCTTTTACCTCTTGAGGTGGTTGATGCAGAGGAAGAAACTGAGGCTGAGGTCTATCCGCTGTATGAGTTCGAGCCTGATGTTGAAGAGGTTTTGGATTCACTTCTGCCTGTTTATATTGAAAACCGAATCTTCAACGTCATGTTACAGAGTGCTGCAAGTGAGCACGCTGCAAGGCAGAAGGCGATGAAGTCAGCCACCGATAACGCTGACAAATTGATTAACGATTTCACCCGATTGGCCAACCAAGCCCGTCAGGCAGAAATTACCCAGCAGATTTCAGAAATTGTTGGTGGTGCCGATGCTCTCGGTAGCTCCAACCAGGACAACTAGGAAAGAGAAAGAAAATGGCGAACACCAAAAACGAAACCAAGGGTCGCATCGCTCGAGTCACCGGTCCGGTGGTGGACATTGAGTTCCCACACGACTCTATTCCGGGCATCTATAACGCTCTAACCACAGAGCTTGAGGTTGCCGGCGAGAAAAGCGTACTCACCCTCGAGGTAGCGCAGCACTTGGGTGATGACCTGGTTCGCGCGATTGCCCTGAAGCCAACTGACGGCCTGGTCCGTGGTCAAGAGGTAACTGACACCGGAGCGCCAATTTCAGTTCCCGTGGGAGATGTCACCAAGGGCAAGGTGTTTGACGTGACCGGCGAGATTCTCAACGGCGAAGAGGGTCAGAAGATTGAAATCAAAGAGCGCTGGCCAATCCACCGCACCCCACCAAGCTTCGATCAGCTTGAGAGTAAGACCCAGATGTTTGAAACAGGCATCAAGGTTATTGACCTGCTAACACCTTATGTTCAGGGTGGAAAGATTGGTCTTTTCGGAGGAGCCGGTGTTGGTAAGACCGTTTTGATCCAGGAAATGATTTACCGCGTAGCCGAAAACCACGACGGTGTGAGTGTGTTTGCCGGGGTTGGTGAGCGTACTCGTGAGGGTAACGACCTAATTGATGAGATGACCGAGAGTGGTGTTATCGACAAAACAGCGCTGGTGTTTGGTCAGATGGATGAGCCTCCCGGGACCCGTTTGCGTGTGGCCCTAAGTGCTCTAACAATGGCGGAGTATTTCCGTGACGTTCAGCAGCAAGATGTGTTGTTGTTCATTGACAACATCTTCCGCTTTACCCAGGCAGGTTCAGAGGTGTCAACGTTGTTGGGCCGTATGCCATCTGCTGTGGGATATCAGCCAAACCTGGCCGATGAAATGGGTATTTTACAGGAGCGCATTACCTCTACCCGTGGTCACTCAATTACATCCCTGCAGGCAATTTATGTGCCAGCGGATGACTACACCGACCCAGCTCCAGCAACCACCTTTGCTCACTTGGATGCAACAACCGAGCTAAGCCGTGAGATTGCGTCTAAGGGTCTTTACCCTGCTGTGGACCCACTCGCTTCAACAAGTCGTATTTTGGACCCTCGCTACATAGCACAGGACCACTACGACACCGCTGTGAAGGTCAAGCAGATTCTTCAGAAGAACAAGGAACTTCAGGAAATTATCGCCATTTTGGGTGTTGAGGAGCTCAGTGAAGAAGACAAGATCACTGTTTCTCGTGCACGTAGGATTCAGCAGTTCCTATCGCAGAACACCTACATGGCAACCAAGTTCACAGGTGTTGAGGGATCAACGGTTCCATTGAAGGAGACCATTGAGGGCTTCAGCAAGATTGCCGAGGGAGAGCTAGATAACATCCCAGAGCAGGCGTTCTTCAACTGTGGTGGCCTAGAAGACGTTATGAAGGCAGCTGAGAAGTTGGCGAAAGACGACTAATGAGCGATAACCAGATGCAGGTAAACATTGTCGCCGCCGACCACGAGGTTTGGTCGGGGGAGGCAAAGCTGGTGGTGGCAAAGACACTGATTGGTGAAATTGGTTTGATGCCAGGACACGAGCCGATGCTTGCGATTTTGGGTGCCGGTGAAATTCGAGTCACTGGCGGGAGCGGCGAGGTTACCGCCAAGACTGAAATGGGCGGCTTTCTGAGTATGGAAAACAACCAGGTGACAGTTGTTATGCGTGATGGTGGTATCGATAACTAGTGAGGATACTGCTTCCTCCCTCTGAGACCAAAGCAATTGGTGGAGAGAGTCCATCTATCTCAGAACAGCCCATTCGAGATAGCCTCAGTGAGGCTCGTGACGAAATTATCAATGAACTGGTCGCTCTTTGTTCTGACGGAGAAAAAGCAATCAAGGCATTGAAGCTGGGCCCAAAGCAGCTTTCGGACGTCCAGAGAAATCTTGAAATCAGAACCTCAGCAACTATGCCTGCAGTTGAGCGCTACACCGGAGTGCTATTCGATGCGCTCAAGGCCGATGGCCAGGTTTCTGGCGCTGGGTTATTTATCCAATCTGCACTATTCGGACTGATTCCCGCAAATACCTCCATTCCCTACTATCGCTTTAGCTGGGATAGCAAGTTGGATGGAATCAACCTGAAGAAACACTGGCAGCAAGCCCACCTGGACTTTTTTATGCCTGACGAGCACATCTTGGACATGAGATCAAAAAGCTACCAGCAGTTGGCACCTGCAACCACTGAAAAAAGCTATGTCGTAGAGGTGTTGGTTGAATACGCTAACGGTTCGAGAAAGCCACTAAACCACTTCAATAAAAAAGCTAAGGGAGTATTCGCCAGGTTTGCAGCTCGAGAGAACCTAAGTTCAATCAGTGAAGTCCCAGAGATTGCAGCATTAGCCAATCAGAATGCTGAAATCGGCAATGGCGTTGTGACGCTTGTTGTCCCCGAAGGGTACTGAGTCATTCACTTAGGTAGCTCCACTGCATCTTCTTCCAGCGCAACGACGGATTCAAACCAACCTTGGTCTGTTTGCAGCAAGTAACCCGGCACTAGCCAACCGTTTCCCTGACCATCTTCGATCAAAAGAATGCTTTCGCTATAGTCCTCGATTATCAGTTCAACGATTTCGGACTCTCCTTCAATCGGCATCGGTTCCACTGGGAGAAATTCCATATCAGGTTCTTCCACGGCGGGCTGCCCTGCAGTGTCCTCAATTGGCTCATCGAAAATTTCAGATTCTGCAGGCAACGAGCTAACGCCTTCAGAGAATGAGTAGTCATAGGAGCTTCGAGGAGCCGCTCCGAACCAGTAGCCCTTTTCGATGCGAGCAACAGCCTCAGCTGGACTCACCGTACTCATCAGTCCCATATTGACGGCCTTTGCCAAGTGTCCGCTTACGTTTGATATTTGACCAGTTTGATCCCAAGAGACGTACCACTCGATTGCGGTTTCATTGCCGTCGACGAAGGTGGTTGCAAAACCACTCGCTCCCCACTGATATCTCTCTATGGTGATATCAGTTACTGAGCCGGTAAAACCAGCTTGAGAGATAGTCTCATATGCTTCACCGGCAAGAACGCCCTCTGTTGGCATATCCACCGTTGGCAGCGGCTCACATCCCTCTGCTGCTCTTGTTTCTACTTCCGGTTCAATAATCTCCTCATCAGTTAGATAGCACTCCTCGTCCAGCCAGTTCCTTTTTGAGGAGTAGTTGATGATTCCAGTGCCGTGCCAGTAAAGGGAGAAGTATGAATCATCGGTTTCGAGTTTGTAACTGGGGAAGTATTGCGTTGACCATTCCTCCAGCTCAACGCTTCCCTGCTCACCAAAAATTTCGGCAAACTCTGAAAGCCTTTGAGCGGGAGTTCCATCAAGCACCAGCTGATAGACAACTCCTTCGCCAGGAGTGTCAGAAAGATTCGGGGAGGCTACATATTCAAAAGAACTAAACCATCCGGGCAGTGAATCCCCTACAGAGCTATCTGCTGCAATTGAACTCTCTTGAGCCATCTGGGAACCAGATCCCTCTGATGCGAGCCGGATAACGGGTTGTTCTGTTCCTGGAAGTGAAACGGCAAAAACTGATACTGCTGCCAAACCAGCGACTGCGGTGAGTGCGAATCTGCCGGTTTGAGGGTTTGGAATACTCCGCTTGGGTAGTTTGGTCGCAGCTAACAAGACCGATTCATTCAGCTCTGGCGCTTCCGCGTCAGCTTTCCTAAGTCTTTTTTCTAGTTCTTCGAATTCATTGCTCATATTTTGTTTATGTCTTAGCTAGTTGTTTTCTTTCAAATACCCCAAAAGTTTTTTCCTCGCTCTGGAAAGCCTTATGTTTACCGTGTTCTCGCTGACTCTCAAAACCTCGGAGATTTCCTTGATCCGTATACCTTCAAAGACCGAAAGGGAGAGCACTTCTCTTTCTGAGTCTGATAGAGAATGCCATGCGGCGTCCAATCCAATTTCAGCCAGTGCCAGATTTTCAGCACTCGGTGCAGCAGAGACGGGCATCAGGCTTGACAGGAACTTATTGGCAACCGAGGTTTTCTTTCGATGATTGGAAACCACAAAGCGAGCTGTTCTATAAAGCCAGGCAAGCTCCATCTCCGCAGGGATTGCTTGTCTTTTTTGCCAAGCGATAGCAAAAACTTCACTAGCCAGATCCTCGACAGCACTGCTCTCGACCCTCCTGGCCAAGTATTTGGAAACAGGGGACAGGTAGCTTCGAAAAATGGATTGGAACTGCTCAGGGGTCATTTGTTCCTCCTTAACAGTTTATGTAGGCAGGGTGCCATTACTTTCAAAATTACTTTAGGTAACACTCGGGATGATGGTCGTTGACCATGCCAATCGACTGCATCATTGCATACATCGTAGTTGGCCCAACAAAGCTAAACCCTAGGCTTTTAAGCTCTTTGGAAAGGGCAATCGACTCCTTAGAGCTGGTTTTCGAATAATCATCATCTTGGCTTTTTGGCTGAAAGGACCAAACAATGTCACTGATTGGAATCTTCTGTTCCGCAATTAGTTTGGCATTTGCAATTACCGATTCAATTTTTCTTTGATTTCGAATCAACATCGGGTCTGACATCAGTGATGCGACATCCTGATCAGACATTCGACTAACCTTTCCAATTGAAAAGCCATTGAATCTCGATCTCAGATGCTCGCGACGTTTGAGAATCATTAGCCAATTCAGCCCTGCTTGAAAGCCTTCCAAACTAATGCGCTGAAAGATTGCATCGTCGCCTACTACTGGTCTTCCCCACTCATTGTCGTGATAGTCGATGTAGATCTGCTCGGCTGAACACCAGCCGCAGCGAGTCTTCCCATCTTCTGCTAGAAAGCTATTCAATGCTTTCCAGTTTCAACAGTTGACGTTTTGTACTAACGCCTTCACCTCCGCTATACCCGGTAATGGCCCCATTTGTGGCCATAACCCTGTGGCAGGGAACAATTATTGCTAGCGGGTTTGCACCAACTGCACCACCTACAGCTCGAGCAGCTTTGGGCTTGCCTATGTTCTCGGCAATCTGGCCATAGCTAATAGTTTCTCCAAATGGCACCTTTGAAATCTGTGCCCAAACGTTTTTTTGAAACTCTGTTCCATCCGCCGCTAGAGGTAGGTCGAAAGCTTTGCGCTTTCCATCGAAATACTCTCTTAGCTGTCTTGAAGCACTCTCGGTAAGCTCACTCGGGTTATTTTCAACAGCATCATCGAAGCGAAGTTCCGTGACGGCGTTTTGGTTGGCAATGACCGTTAGCGGTCCTATAGGAGTTTGGATGGTTTGGGAGTTCATTGCCCAATCCATTCAAATGCCTGTTTTTCTTCTTTTAGGTAAACAAAGGTTTCGGTTGTTTGCACACCCTCCACCGAGCGAATTCCTTGGTTGATAAGCCTCACCAGGTGTTCATCGTCTTTGCAGACAACCTCAACCAAAACATCGAAGCCTCCAGCTGTTACCACGACTCTTGATACCTCTGGCAGCAACCTCATTTTTTCCGCTAAAGGTCCAATGGCACCGCTGTGACGAATGCCAATCAGGGCTTTTCTATGAAATCCGAGAGAGGGGGCGTCTGGTATTGCAGTAATTTTTATCACTCCAGAGGAAACCAGTTTGTTCACCCTCTGCCTTGTGGCTGCCTCACTTATGCCGATGACGGAGGCAATATCTGTGTAGCTGCGTCTCCCGTTTGTATTCAACAGCTGTATTATCTTGAGATTGATCTGATCATCAGGTTCTTGGGCCATAAACACATCTTTTCAGTAAACATGGTCAAATGGCGAGTTAGTTTCCACAGTTTTCAATTTTTCACTTCAATGGAAATTTGCTATAAGAAAAATGTTGGCATGAGTGTTTTGTTTCTAATCCCGACACTGGCCTATGGAGTTTTCCTAGGTGTCACTCAGGGCATGTGGCATTTGACAATCATCGGTTCCTTGACGCTGGTTGTCTGGATCATGGTTCGGTCCAGAAAACCCTTGCAAGAAAATCAGGACATAGACATTGGTATTTCAGGAGTAGCGGTGGGCGGAAGAAAACTGAGTGGATTCAGTATTTTCTGGCCAACTTGGCTGAATCTAAAACTTATGAAGATGATGGCTAACCCACCTGCAGAGACTTACCTGGAGAAGTACCTAGATCACGCTCAGATATTGAAAGCTGGTCTGGATTATCAAGGTGAACCGTTTGCCTTGCAGTCCATGCACACCCTGATTATTGGCCCTACAGGAAGCGGCAAAACGGAGTTTTTGAGAAATCTGGTTGAGTCCTGGCCACATCGCATTCTTGCAGTTGATTTCAAAGGGGGACTGGGTTTTTCTAAAGCGTTTGGAATAGAGACTCTTGTTACGAACCATTCCGATCAGCTCAGTCACTTTATCGAACAGACCAATGCTGAATTAGTTCAGCGAGAGCGAATGCTTAGCGAGGGAAAGTCACTAAGCCCAACAATGCTTTTGGTGGACGAGTTTGCAAGTGTTGTGAAGGAATCACCCCGGGCAGCACAGTTATTTGAAAACGTCGCCAGCAAAGGAAGAGCACTCGAGTTTTATCTCTTCGCAGCCAGTCAAACTCTCAGCGGCGTTTCAAGAACGGTCTTAGCTAATTGCCTGCAGCGGGTTGGTCTTGGAAACATCGATCAAGTGGATGCGATGCAAATGGGTCTGAACAAGCAGAAAAGACCCGCCTTTGGACCCGGCTGGTCAAATGCTCAGTTAGCAGAGGGAAACCTGTATTTCAGTTTTCCTTTGGGACAATCACAGATTTCCAAAATCAGCCAACGGAAGACCGTGGGCCTCGGCGACTCCCGAGTTATAGACCTCTCCAGAGTGCGTGTTAAGTCCAAGGCTCAATGACTGATCTGCTGCGCAAGCCTGCTTCCAGCCAAGGTTTGCAAGCTTTAGGACGTAAGGCATTGTTGCGTTAGTGAGGGCAAAGGTAGAGGTGTGCGGGACCGCGCCGGGCATGTTTGTAACACAATAAAAAACACTTCCGTGAACTTTGAATGTTGGCTCGTGGTGAGTTGTTGGTCGAGAATCTTCAAAGCAACCCCCCTGGTCAATCGCGATATCAACCAAAACGCTTCCCTCGCGCATGTTGCTCACCATCTCGTTAGTAACAAGCTTCGGAGCCTTTGCTCCTGGAATCAACACTGCACCGATTACAAGATCAGCATCACTGACAGCCTTTTCAATTTCTAACGTGTTCGAGAAAATGGTGTTCAGTCTTCCGCCGTACTGAGCATCCAGTTCTCTAAGTCTTGGGATTGAGGTGTCCAAAACTGTTACCTGAGCACCCATCCCAAGGGCAATCTCGATGGCGCTGGTTCCGCTGACACCACCTCCAAGAACCACTACCTTGGCAGACCGGGTTCCAGGCACGCCACCAAGCAAAATTCCTAATCCGCCATTGTTTTTCTGCAGAGTTGCCGCACCCATTTGTGGGGCCAGTCTTCCTGCAACTTCGCTCATTGGGGCGAGTAATGGAAGCTGTCTTCCAACCTGAACGGTTTCATAGGCAATTGCGGTTGTCCCTGCACTCAGTAGTGCATCGGTAAGTTCTTTTTCTGCTGCCAGGTGGAGAAAAGTGAAAAGAGTTAGGTCAGATCGCAGGAATCCATACTCACTCTTGACAGGCTCTTTCACCTTCAACACCATCTGACTTGCTGACCAAGTGGTTTCTGCATCGGGGGCAATCTCAGCACCAACAGCTACGTATTCTTCGTCTTTGATTCCAGATAGAGCTCCAGCTCCAGATTGAATGAGAACATGGTGGTTATTCTCAACCAGGGCCTTTACTCCAGCTGGGGTGATAGCCACCCTCGCTTCACTGTCTTTAACCTCTGTGGGGATACCTATGCGCAACTAATGCTCTCTTTCAAAAAACAAAACGACCGAGCTAAAGATAGCACCAATTAGTTAGCTGAAACGCTTAGCATTCCCTTGCTGGCAGCGATGTCGCTGCAGGCCGAATCCAGAACATCCAGAGCCTCCATCAGCAAAGCATTAGTTATTGCGAGAGGTGGGAGCATGCGGATGACGTTTCCATATGTTCCGGCACTGAGTGGGATTACCCCTCTCTCGTAGCAGGCCTTCAGGATTTCCTCTGTCAGTGGAGCGTCCGGATTCATGGTTCCAGGCTGAACAATTTCCAGAGCTTGCATTGCTCCGCGACCCCTGCGCTCTGCTAAGAATGGGTAGCGAGCAACCATTGCGTCCAGCTTTTCTTGCATGATTTCGCCTATTTCCATGGCTCGATTAAGCCAAGGACCATTTTCAAACTGTTCCATAACAGCAACGGCGGCAGCTACTGCTGTTGGGGATCCACCAAAGGTTCCGCCCAGGCCACCGGGGTGGCTCATGTCCATGATTTCTGCCCTTCCAACAACTGCACTCACTGGCATTCCACCAGCAATTCCCTTGGCAACAGTTACCAGATCAGGCTGGAAATCTTCCTCATACTCGTAGGCGAACCACTTGCCGGTTCGAGCCATACCCGATTGAACCTCGTCGGCAACCATGATGATGCCGTTGTCTTTGGCCCAGCGACCCAGAGTTGCTAAAAACCCTGGTGCCGGAATTATGAATCCACCTTCGCCCTGAATGGGTTCTATGACAACACATGCCAGTTGGTCGGCTCCGACTCTTTTTTCCAGGTAGTTGATGGCTCTAAGTGCCGCCTGCTCGCCAGTCATCCCCTCTGGATCCCGCATCGGATAGGACATCGGAGCGTGGGTAACAGAAGTTGCTAGCGGACCATAGTTTGTTCCATAAGGGTGTCGCTTAAAGTTCATGGCCATGGTCAGGTTTGTGCGACCATGATAAGCGTGGTCAAAAACAGCAATTTCGTGCCTGCCGGTAGCTCTTCTGGCAATCTTCACGACATTTTCCAAAGCCTCAGCACCAGTCACAAAAAATGCAGCCTTCTTGGCAAAATCACCCTTCATGTTTGAGGTCAATAGCTCAGCTGCTCGAACGTAGGGTTCGTATGGGGTGACTGTGAAAAGAGTGTGTGTGAAGTGGTTGGCCTGTTTGGATACGGCATCTACCACCTGCTGATTAGTGTGACCAATGGTGACGACACCAATACCACTTCCAAGATCGATGAACTGGTTGCCATCGACGTCACGAAGTATCGCGCCATCGGCCCCGTCAATGTAAACCGGTAGTAGAGCTCCCACACCAGCAGAAACTACCTGCTGGCGTCGCGAGTGAAGAGTTTGCGAAGCTGGTCCAGGTATCTGTGTTCTGAGTATTCTGCGTTGCTCTAAATCCATGCAGTAATTCTAGGCACATCAGAGCAAAGAAGCCTTTTCCAAACGCCGAATGTTCAGCTGGCTCTAAGCTGGAAAGATGCAAACTAGGAAAGTTATCGTTCTGGGTTCGACTGGTTCGATAGGCACTCAGGCTTTGGAAGTGATAGCTGAAAACCCTGACCGTTTTGAGTTGGTGGGTATTTCAGCGGGTCAAAACAAAGAACTAGCAAGCACTCAGGCCAGAACTTTTTCGCTAACTCCGTCTCAAATCGCTTTTGGAGCCGAGGAAGCATCGCAGATGGCCGCCGATTTAGAGGCAGATGTCGTTATAAATGGCATCACCGGTTCGGTTGGGTTGGGTCCAACCCTTGAAACTTTGAAAAGCGGAAAGACGTTGGCCTTAGCGAACAAAGAGTCCTTGATTGTTGGTGGCGAACTGGTGAAGTCAATCGCCAAACCAGGACAGATTGTGCCAGTTGATTCTGAACACTCTGCCATAGCGCAGTGTCTTTGGGCTGGAGAGGCAAAAGAGGTTGAGAGGCTTATTCTCACCGCCAGCGGCGGACCCTTCAGGGGCTGGAGTAGGGAAGACCTTCGTGACGTTACCCCCACTCAAGCGTTGGCTCATCCAACTTGGGTTATGGGAAGAGTTGTAACAACAAACTCTGCAACCATGGTCAATAAAGGGCTGGAGCTAATTGAGGCTCATCTGCTTTTCGATGTTGAGCTTGAGAAAATTTCAGTCACGGTCCATCCGCAATCAATTGTTCACTCAATGGTTGAGTTTGTCGACGGATCAACGATTGCTCAGTGTTCCCCACCGGATATGCGTTTACCAATTGCTTTGGGCATGAGCTGGCCTGAAAGAACGCCGGGTGCAACTGCTGCTCTAGATTTCACCTCCAGTCAGAGTTGGCAGTTTGAGCCATTGGACGAGCAGGTGTTTAGTGCGATTCGACTTGCAAGGCAGGTTGGATCGGCAGGAAAAACCTTCCCTGCTGTTTACAACGCAAGCAACGAGCAAGCGGTGGAGGCTTTCCATGAGGGTCGGATTGGTTTCTTGCAAATAACAGAGATCATCGAAAAGACGGTTGATGCACACACAGCTGATTCAGCAATCAGCCTTGAAGGTGTATTAGAAGCAGAAAGATGGGCCAGAGAATTCGCCGATGGCCTAATTGACCAAATTCACAGCTAGCGAGGGTATCGTTTCAGTTGTGGAGACTATTTATTACATCCTCGGCATCCTTTTTATGGTTGTTGGATTAGCTGTATCCATTGGCCTCCATGAGCTTGGTCACCTAATACCAGCAAAACTATTCGGAGTTCGGGTCAAGCAGTACATGATTGGTTTTGGCCCAACAATTTGGTCATCAAAAAAAGGCGAGACTGAATACGGAATCAAGGGAATTCCACTCGGTGGCTATATCTCAATGATTGGAATGTTTCCTCCTGAGAAGGCAGGTAAAAAAGCACGTTTATTTCAATCCTCGATCCAGCAGGCTAGAGAAGAACACCTCGGGGAAATCACAGAACAGGACAAAGGTCGAGAGTTTTATCGTCTGAGTGTTCCAAAAAAGCTGACTGTGATGCTCGGTGGTCCCTTTATGAATTTTTTATTAGGCATGGCGCTGATTGTCTCGGCACTTAGTTTGATTGGCTCTCCGCAGCTTTCGATGACCATCAATCAGGTTTTGCCTTGCGCACAGGGGAGTGGTCCGCAGGGCGAGTGTCAAGCTGGCGATCCGCAGTCACCGGCACTTGCTGCTGGTTTTGAAGACGGTGACACCGTCGTCGCTGTCAATGGAGCAACCGTTGAAACCTGGGATCAGGCCATTGAGGGCATGAACGTCCAACCAGGAAGTGCTGTCTCGATTGAAGTTGAGCGAGACGGAAACCGCGAATCGCTTTCTGTTACACCGGTTTGGATTGAGAGGGCGATATTTGATTCAGAGACTGCAGAGCTGATCAGAGACGAAAGCGGCGAGCCTGTAACGGAGTTGAGGCCATTTCTTGGCGTTCAGTTGCAATCAGACTTGCAACCAATGGCTGTGACTGACTCATTTGCCATGGGGATTGATGCAACAGCCAGTGTTTTTGAACTTGTTTTGCAACTTCCTCAAAACCTTGCAGAAGTCTTTGCTTCAACCTTTGGCCCGGCTGAGAGAAACCCCAATGGACCCATATCGATTCTCGGAGTAGCGCAGATATCGGGAGAAATAGCCGCCAGTGATCAGGCAAGTTTCGAGGCGAGGCTTGCCAGTGGTTTGTTGATCATGGGCAGCTTGAATTTTGCGCTGTTTGTCTTCAACCTGATTCCACTGCTGCCACTCGACGGTGGTCATGTAGCGGGTGCTCTATATGAAGGAGCTAAGCGAAGAACCTTCAAGGCTTTCGGCCAGAAAGATCCAGGACCGGTGGACACCGCAAAAATGATCCCGGCTGCATATGCTGTTTGGGCATTGCTGATGGGAACGGGACTGTTGTTGATAATTGCCGATATCGTTAACCCGATATCAATCTTTGGTTAGGAACAGTTAGAGCATCAGTTCTGTTTATCCTTGATGATAGAAAAATACGAAGGAATGTAATGCCAGCAGTTAATCTTGGTCTCCCAAAATCACCACCACCAACATTGGCTGAGCGTCGAAAGACCAGGCAAATCATGGTTGGAAACGTTCCCGTGGGCTCAGAAGCACCTATTAGCGTGCAGTCAATGACCACCACCCAGACCACTGATATCAACGGAACGTTGCAGCAGATTGCCGAGCTAACGGCAAGTGGTTGCGACATTGTTCGAGTCGCCTGCCCAACACAGGATGATGCTGATGTCCTGCACATCATCGCCAAGAAAAGCCAAATTCCAGTGATTGCTGATATTCACTTTCAGCCAAAGTACGTTTTTCAGGCAATCGATGCAGGCTGCGGTGCAGTCAGGGTGAACCCTGGAAACATCAAAAAGTTTGATGACAAGGTTGGCGACATAGCGAAGGCAGCCAAGGATGCTGGAGTATCTCTTCGAATTGGAGTCAACGCTGGGTCTCTGGATCCGAGACTTTTGGAAAAATACGGAAAGCCAACCCCAGAGGCGCTAGTTGAATCAGCCGTCTGGGAGGCAAGCCTTTTTGAAGAACATGATTTTCATGACTTCAAAATTTCAGTCAAGCACAACGACCCTGTCGTGATGGTGAAAGCCTACGAGATGCTTGCAGAACGTGGAGATTGGCCTTTGCACCTTGGTGTCACAGAAGCCGGCCCAGCCTTTCAGGGGACAATCAAGAGCTCAGTAGCTTTCGGAGCTCTTTTGTCCAAGGGTATCGGTGACACAATTCGAGTTTCTCTATCGGCTCCGCCGGTTGAAGAGATCAAGGTTGGAAATCAAATACTTGAAAGCCTGAATCTTCGTCCAAGGAAATTGGAAATTGTTTCCTGCCCTTCTTGCGGAAGAGCCCAGGTAGATGTTTATAAATTGGCCGATGATGTAACTGCGGGCCTTGAGCACCTAACGGTTCCAATTCGCGTTGCAGTTATGGGGTGTGTTGTGAACGGCCCAGGTGAGGCGCGTGAGGCTGATTTGGGAGTTGCCAGCGGTAACGGCAAGGGTCAGATATTTGTAAAGGGTGAGGTCATCAAAACTGTACCTGAGGATGAGATCGTGCAGACTCTGATTGAAGAGGCTAATCGAATTGCTGCCGAGATGGACACAGCCGAAATTGGATCGCCACAGATTGAAGTAAAGGGCGAGTAAGCAAGCTAACATTGTGCCCATGCCTATTCGCTTGAGCACCCTGTTTTTTAGATCCCTTCGTGAAGACCCAGTGGAGGCAGAGGTTGATAGCCACAAGCTTCTAGTCAGGTCCAGCTACATTCGCAGAGCTGCCCCAGGTATTTATTCTTGGTTACCCCTGGGTTTGATGGTGTTAGAAAAAATTGAAACCATCATCCGTGAAGAGATGGCCACTGCTGGTGCCCAAGAAGTTCACTTCCCAGCGCTTTTGCCAAAAGAACCATATGAGGAAACAGGTCGCTGGGAAGAATACGGCGACAATATTTTTAGACTCCAAGATCGCAAAAAAGCTGATTATCTTTTGGCGCCCACGCATGAAGAGGTATTCACTTTGTTGGTGAAGGATCTTTATTCAAGCTATAAAGACCTCCCATTACAGCTTTATCAAATTCAAACAAAGTATCGCGATGAGGCAAGACCACGTGCGGGGCTATTGCGAGGGCGCGAGTTCATCATGAAAGATGCCTATAGCTTCGACGTTGACGATTCCGGCTTGGAGGTCTCCTATCAGGCTCAAAGAGACGCCTATGAAAGGGTGTTTCAAAGACTGGGTCTTGAGTATGTGATTTGTGCTGCGGATGCGGGAGCAATGGGTGGATCTAAATCGGAAGAGTTTCTAGCACCGAGTGAAATAGGCGAAGACACATTCGTTCGAACCAAAGCGGGGTTTGCTGCAAATGTAGAAGCGGTTCGTTTCGAACAGGCAGCAGCGGTTGATTTCAGTTCAGTTCCCCAAGCAGAGGTTCACGACTCCCCAAATACTCCGACAATTGCAACGCTTGTGGATTTTGCAAATGCAAACGCTAAACGTCATCAGGGCGGAGAGTTCACAGCCGGCGATACATTGAAAAATGTTGTTCTGAAATTGGTGAACCCAGATGGCAAGTCACGACTGGTGATTGTTGGAATTCCCGGCGACAGAGAAGTCGATCAAAAGCGAGCAGAGGCATGGTTTGGGGTGGATGTCGAGCAGGCTGAAGCGGCGGATTTCCAAAAACACCCGGCTCTTGTCAAGGGCTACATCGGTCCAACCAAAAACGGTAAGCAGTTTTTGGGTTTGGAGTCAAAGTCCAAAATTGAATACCTGCTGGACCCCCGAGTTGCCCCAGGCTCCCACTGGATTACTGGTGCCAATGAAGATCAGAAGCATGTTTTCAATCTGGTTTACGGGAGAGATTTCAACGCCGACGGCATTGCTGACATCGCCAACATCACTGCCGGTGATCCCGCCCCGGATGGAAGTGGTGAGTTGGAACTAGCAAGAGGTATTGAGATCGGACACGTGTTTCAGCTGGGCAGGAAGTACGCAGAAGCTCTAGGGCTAAAAGTCCTAGATGAAAACGGAAAATTGGTAACCGTCACCATGGGGTCTTATGGAATTGGTGTGACCCGAATCATGGCTGTGCTAGCAGAAGAAAACCACGACGACAAGGGTTTGATCTGGCCAACAAGTGTTTCTCCAGCAGATGTTCACGTACTGGCAACCGGCAAAGACGAGCAGGTATTTGAGGTTGCCGAGCAGATTGCCGCTGAGCTAGAGGCAAAAGGGAAAACAGTTCTAATTGACGATCGTCCGAAGCTAAGCCCAGGGGTGAAGTTTGCCGATGCTGAATTGATTGGAATCCCAAAAATTATCATTGTTGGTAAGGGTCTAGCAGACGGTGAGGTGGAAATTTGGGACAGAGCGACCAACGACCGCACTCCAGTCAAGGTAGACTCGGCAGTTGAGCAGCTGCTTAGCTAGCCGGAGGTGAAAATTGGATATCGATCTGAGCGTTTTGAGGATGCTCGAGCGGGAAAAAGAAATACCGTTTGAAGACCTTGTTCAAATAATTGAGGACGCGATTCTGGCAGCGTATTTTCGTCATGTGGGAAACCATGATGTTGGACCAAGAGCTCACCTCGACAAAAAAACTGGAGCAGTAACCATCTTCAATCAAACCTTTGATGAAGAGGGTGAGGTGGTATCCGAGGAGGATGTGACTCCGAGCGATTTTGGACGTGTCGCTGCATACGCAGCTAAGCAGGTCATTGCCCAGAGAATGCGGCAGATTGCCGATGACGGATTGATGGGTGAATTCAAAGCCCGTGAGGGAGACATAGTCACAGGAACCATCCAGCAGGGGAGCAGACCCTACATGGTTCATGTTGACCTGGGACCAGTTGAGGCTCAGATGAGTCCAGAGGAACAGGTTCCCGGAGAGGAATACACCCACGGCAAGAGAATCAGGGTGATAATCACTCAGGTGAAAAAGGGCACCACCGGTCCACAAATATCTGTTTCCCGAACACACCCAAACCTTGTTCGCAAGCTTTTCGAACTGGAGGTTCCTGAAATTGCTAGCGGTGAGGTTGAAATAACATCAATTGCTCGCGAGGCGGGACATCGTTCAAAAATTGCAGTACGCGCCAACGACCCATCTGTAAATGCCAAGGGGTCCTGCATAGGCGAGCTTGGGCAGCGAGTCAGAGCGGTGATGGCTGAGCTGAATGATGAGAAAATTGACGTGGTTGATTACAAAGAGGACCTAGCAGAGTTTGTTGCGCAGGCTTTGAGCCCAGCGAGAGTTTCAAGTTCGTTCGTGATTGATCCAGAGATTGGTGCGGTTAGAGTTTTGGTTCCAGATTTCCAACTTTCACTGGCAATCGGCAGAGAGGGTCAAAACGCTCGACTGGCTGCAAAGTTGACTGGTGCGAAGATAGATATCCAACCAGATAGCGTTTTAGAGGACTAGCAAGGTTTGATTGTTTGGCTTTAGGGGCTAGACTTGAGAATCCTGAGATTTCAGGACGAAAGATAGGCAAGAAAAGATGCTGGCAAAACGATGAGTTGCTCAAAGTGAGTGCGATCAACTAGCAATGGCCTGCCCTGACCGGGGTTTGGCCTCGGACAGGAGAAATTTTGGCGCTTCCACGCGTTTACGACATAGCCAAGGAATTAGGGATAGACACCAAAGTCGCCCTGGCTAAATTAGAAGAGCTCGGCGAGTATGTGAAGAGTGGCTCATCAACAATCGCCCCTCCCGTAGCAAAAAGACTTAGAGACGCCTTCCCAAAGGCATCAAAGGAAAAGGCTGCCGAGAAACCCGCAGCAGCAAAACCTCAAAAACCAAAGCCTGCAAAACCTTCAGAACCGGTGAGTGAGCAACCCGCAGAGGAAACCAAACCTGCAGAGCCTAAGCAGGATCAACCAGCAGACAGTGCACCCAAGCCCAGTGCTGCAGGTGCCGCTGCACCCAAGCCGCCAACTTCCGGTGCCCCTCGAAGGGGTAACAATCCATTTAGTTCAAACCAGGGAATGGGTATTCCTCGACCAATGGCCAAGCCGGGTGGCAATAATCCCTATTCGGGCGCTCAGGCCGATAGAAGACCTAAATCAACAAGACCAGCCAGACCCTCAACCGATGGAAAGCCAACGGGTGACAGGCCACAGTCGAGACCGAAACCAGGAGGCGCTCCAGGTGCCGGCGGAGGCGCACCATTCGGCGGAGCTCCCGCAGCAAAGCCTGGTTTCGCAGGACGCGGTCGCGGAGGTCGCGGTGCTGGAACAGCTGGTGCATTTGGAAAGGGAGGTTCTAGGAACAAATCCCGTAAGTCCAAGAGAACAAAGCGTGAAGAATTTGAGCAACGTCAAGCCCCATCAATTGGTGGCGCAGTTGTTCCAAGAGGAGACGGTGAAACGCTAATCAGGCTAAGGCGTGGTGCCAGTTTGCAGGATTTCGCTGACAAGATTGATGCAAATGCTGGACAGTTGATCACAGTTTTGTTCCACCTCGGTGAGATGGCAACAGCCACAGCATCACTGGATGAAGACACCTTCCAGATTCTTGGCGAAGAGCTTGGCTACAAAATTCAGATTGTTAGCCCGGAGGATGAAGAGCGTGAGCTCTTTGAGGGCTTTGGACTGGATATTTCTACCGATATCGAAGATGAAGACACCGAAGACCTCTTGCCAAGACCTCCGGTCGTCACGGTTATGGGTCACGTGGATCACGGTAAGACTAAATTGCTAGACAGCGTGAGGCTTGCAAACGTGGTTGCTGATGAGGCTGGCGGTATCACCCAGCACATTGGTGCATATCAAGTCCACACCACTCACGACGGACAAGACCGCGCCATTACCTTCATTGACACCCCTGGTCACGAGGCGTTTACTGCCATGCGTGCTCGTGGAACCAAGGTGACAGACATTGCCATCTTGGTTGTTGCAGCCGATGACGGAGTTATGCCGCAGACCATTGAGGCTCTAAACCACGCGAAGGCGGCCGAGGTGCCGATTGTGGTCGCCGTAAACAAGGTGGACAAGGACGGTGCAAACCCAGCAAAAATTCGTCAGCAGTTGACTGAGTTTGATCTGGTCGCCGAAGAATATGGTGGCGATGTGATGTTCGTGGATGTCTCAGCATTGAAAAACCAGGGTATGACAGAGCTGCTAGACGCAGTATTGCTGACAGCCGATGCTGCGCTAGATCTTCGAGCTAATCCAGACAAAAGTGCGAGGGGAGTTGCAATTGAGGCAAACCTTGACAAAGGACGTGGATCAGTTGCAACCGTTTTGATTCAATCCGGAACACTCCGAGTCGGCGACGCGGTCGTTGCTGGAGCTGCTCACGGAAGAGTCCGAGCAATGTTTGACGAGGATGGAAATCCAGTAGAGGAAGCCGGTCCATCCAGACCAGTTCAGGTGCTCGGTTTGCAAAGTGTTCCTCGTGCAGGTGACACTTTCGTTGTTGCTGAAGACGAACGACAAGCAAGGCAAATCGCTGAAAAGCGCGAGGCTGCGGACAGAAACGCATTGCTGGCGAAGAGTCGCAAGCGCTTGTCACTTGAAGACTTCACCAAGGCGCTCGAAGAGGGCAAGGTTGAGAGTCTGAACTTGATTATTAAGGGTGATGTCTCCGGTGCTGTTGAGGCCTTGGAGGACAGTCTGCTGCAAATTGATGTTGACGACAGCGTCGCACTGAGAATCATTCACCGTGGAGTCGGTTCGATTACCGAGAGTGATGTCAACCTTGCAACGGTTGATAACGCCATCATCATTGGCTTCAACACCAGGCCTGATGTGAAGGCCAAGGAAAGGGCTGATCGTGAGGGTGTCGACATCCGTCACTACACAGTCATCTACAACGCCTTGGATGACATTGAGTCGGCGCTGAAGGGAATGCTAAAGCCTGAATACGAAGAGGTTCAGCTTGGAACCGCTGAAGTTAGAGATATCTTCAAGTCTTCCAAGGCTGGCACAATCGCAGGTTCGTACGTCAGGAGCGGTTTGATCAGAAGAAACGCTATGGCAAGGGTGACCAGAAACGGCGAATTGTTAGCCGAGGGCTTGAAGGTCGAATCTTTGAAGAGATTCAAAGATGACGCCACTGAGGTGAAGGCTGACTTTGAGTGTGGTATCGGTCTGGGTGATTTCAAGGATCTGCAGGTTGATGACGTGATTGAAACCTATGAGATGCAGGAGAAGCCGAGGGTCTAATGGTTGATCACGCCAGAGCTCGAAGGCTTTCGGAGCGCATCAAGGTATTGACTGCGGAGGCTTTGGAGAAAGTTGTCAAAGATCCAGATTTGGGTTTTGTGACAATCACCGATTGTCACGTGACACCTGATTTAGCAAATTCCAAGATTTATTACACGGTCTTCGGAGATCAGCAGCAGAAAGAACTTTCTGCAGAAATCTTGGAGAAGTATCGGGGACGAATTCGAAAAGAGATTGGTAATCGCCTGGGAATCAAGGTGACACCAACCGTTGAATTCGTGACAGATGCAATCCCTGAGTCGGCAGCAGCACTAAACGAGTTATTGGCTGAAGCTAAAAAGCGTGACAGTGATTTGGCCAAAAACGCCAGTGGTGCAAAGCCTGCGGGTGAAGAGGACCCCTATAAGCACAAGGAGATCTGATGTCCATATCGGGCATTGCTCTGATTGACAAACCTCAAGGCTTTACCTCCCACGATGTGGTGGCAAAGTTACGCGGGGTTTTGGGCACTCGCAAAATAGGACACGCAGGAACTCTTGACCCGATGGCCACCGGACTTTTAGTTATCGGCGTTGGTGCCGGAACAAAACTAATGACCTACCTCTCAGGCTCGGATAAGTCCTACCAGGCCACGGTAAGACTGGGTGAAGCTACCTTCACGGATGACGCCGAAGGAGAGACGGTTTTTAGCGCCAGCAAATCCGAACTTGAGGGCATAAGTGCTGAAGATATTTTCGAAGCTGTCTCCTCGTTCGAAGGTAAACAACTCCAAGTTCCAAGTCGAGTAAGCGCCAAAAAGATTGACGGAAAAAGAGCTTACGATCTAGCTCGAGAAGGAAAAGATTTTCAACTTGAGGCTGTTCAGGTAGAGGTTGCAAGGATTGAGCCTGGCAGTCCGAGATTTGGTGAATATATAGATTTTGAGATTGAGGTTGATTGCTCCAGCGGGACCTTTATTCGAGCGTTAGCTCGTGACATAGGCCAGAAGCTCGGTGTCGGTGGACACCTAACCGCCTTGAGGCGGACTCGAGTTGGGAAATTTGATATCGACGAGGCGACTGATATTCAAGAGGCGCACCCTATGAGCATGGCTGAAGCCGCCGGAAGGATTCTGCCGGTTGTTGAGATAGATGATTCCCAACAGCAAGAACTCTCCTTTGGGAGACAGTTAGACATTCAGAGTGAGCATGAGTTTTTGGCCGCTGTTTACGGAGATAGGCTTATCGCTATTGTTTCTGGTGGGAAAAAATTATCTCCGAAGACGGTTTTCAATGGTTGAGTTTTGGTTTTGGTTTCAGTTGTGGACATACGTCGCAGTTGGCGTGATCTCACTGATAATGACCATTTTTTCTAAAGTCTTGCACTCAATCACCCTGGTTGCGCAGATGGCGGTGGTCGCAGGCCTAAGTCTGCAGACTCTGCTTTCTACATTCCTCGCCATATTGGGCCAGCGAGCCGAGACCAGCACTCTTGAGTTTTTTGGGTATCTGATTGTTGCCCTGATGGTCTCCGTGGGTGCGATCATTTGGGGATTGCTAGATAGAAAAAACAGGTGGTCAAATGCGGTTATGTCACTTAGTGCATTTACGGTAGCGGTCATGGTGATCCGAATGCAGCAACTTTGGACAGGAGTGAGCCCAGTATGAAAACCACAGGCATCGGCAGATTGCTAATCGCTGTTTATGCGGTCTTCGCACTCAGTGCAACGGCAAGGGCAAGTTACCAACTTGTGTTTGAATTTGACCAGGCTCCGGTGGCCTATTCCTTATCAGCTTTGGCTGCAGTGGTTTATATCTTGGCAACGATGGCCTTGAGTAGAGCTGGTGAGACATGGAAAAAAATTGCCTGGGGGAGTGTTCTATTTGAGCTAACCGGTGTGATCTCGGTTGGTTTGCTCAGCGTGTATATCCCGGAGTATTTTGCCCACCCATCAGTATGGTCAGGCTTTGGCGAGGGATATGCTTACATTCCGGCGGTATTACCGATACTTGGAATTATTTGGTTAGCAAGGCGAGATGCAAATACACAGTGACCTGAACCACTTACAGGTGGATAAATCAGTCGTGTCGATTGGCAAATACGACGCACTCCACCTCGGCCATCAACACATTCTGAACTCCATGGTCTCTTACGCTCGAGAACAGGGTCTGCCAGCAGCCGTTGTCACCTTCGACAGGCATCCCAATCACGTTTTGAAGCCTTTGGAGGTTCCAGTTCCGGTCCTTGGGGATTCTCAGCGGAAAGAACTATTTGAAGACCTTGGAATTGATATTTTGTTGCAACTGGAGTTTAACCAAGAACTAGCAGAACTTCCGGCAGAGGGGTTTGTGAGGAGATACCTTGTTGAGACTCTAAACGCCCAGAAGGTATTTGTTGGCGAGCACTTTAGGTTTGGGGCCGGAGGAGCTGGAGATTGGCATGCAATTGCAAATCAAGGATTGTCGGTGGAGAGCGTGGAGCACCTTTCACTGGATGGCGAAAAGATTTCAACAACAAACATTCGGGTTGCCCTGAATGAAGGCGATGTTGAGTTGGCAGCGAAGATGCTGGGTAGAAACCACCAAACGACCGGTGTTGTTGAAAAAGGAAGACAGCTTGGCAGGACTTTGGGTTTCCCAACTGCAAACCTTTCTCGATCGAGCGAGGGCATGCTGCCAGCCGATGGGGTTTATGCCGGATATTTACACGTCGGTGGAGAAAGATACGTTGCAGCGCATTCTGTAGGCACAAACGACACCGTCGGCGAGATTCCGAGATTGGTTGAATCACACGCGGTAGGCCGAGATGATCTGGACCTTTATGGTGAAATAGCAAGCGTTGAATATGTCAAAAAAGTTAGAGGCTGGAAAAAGTTTGACAGTATCGAAGAGCTTGTTGAGCAAGTACAGAAAGACATCCAAAAGACAATAAGTCTTATCAGCTAACTCCCAACTTACTCTCAGGCTAGTCCCTACTAAATCCCAGCTTTATTTCATTCCACTCCGACATCGTTAGATGCAAGGAAAGGAAATAGAAATGACCGAAGAAATCGAGAAAGATAAAAAAAGTTTTTTCTCTAGAACATGGGTGAAAGTAACAGCTGGAGTTTTGGGAGGAACAGTCATATTGACTGGAACTTTTGCAACGGGAGCGATTGCTGGAGTAAAAGCGGACAGCAGAGGGTTTGACAGATCAATGTCAGTATCAGCTCACGATAATCGTCAGCAGCTTACTTTTATGGGAACCCGTTCAGAGAGTCAAGGCATGGGCCACTACGGAGGCGACAAAAGAGGTATTGGCGGACACCGTGGAGAGCATGAATCTCTGACCGAGGAGCAGCGACTAGAGCGAATCAACCAGTGGTTGGAGTCTTTGGAATTAGAACCACTTAGCCAGCTACCTGAAGAGCTTTCTGGTAGTCCAGAGGAGCTAGTCGAGCAGCGCCAGCTGGATATGGTCAACAATAGACTCGAGCGATTGGGCTTGGAACCTATCGATGAGTTGCCGGAGGGATACCCGGCTAAATAAGACCAAACACTAAACCCACCCACGAGGTGGGTTTAGTGTTTAACGGTGAACAAAACAGGTTTTGTCGAAGCAGTTGGAAATGCCTTACGCGGGTATTTCAAATTTCGCGGAACCGCCTCAAGGGCTGAGTTCTGGTGGTTCATCCTGTTTCTAGTCCTCACCTCCGTTACCACCGGCCTACTGGATAACTTGCTGTATCCGTCATCGGTGAACATCGACAGTGTGCTCAGGGGGGAGCAGGCTATTCCGTTTGCACCTTTTTCTGTTTTCACCGCGGTTCTGTTTTTGATCCCGACTCTGGCCTTGACGGCAAGAAGGTTTCATGATGCAGGGCATAGTGCCAAGTGGCTGTATCTATTGCTGATTCCTGGCGGTTATATGTTGCTAGCAGTAATCGGAATAGGTTTGATTTTGCTCACATACGGAACGGTTGGCATTGAGCTGTTGCTACCCATTTATTTCCTGATCTTTCCCGTTGCAGTCTCTACCTTTGGCCTTGGAATTGTTTACTTCATATTTCTCATGCAGCCAACCAAGACCTTCTTTGAGGGAAATCTGTTTGCTGAACCGAATGTCCCAGATTGGCCCTACGGCATCGAGGGATCAACTTCCTGACCTAGATATTTATAGCCTGCACCGCTAGACTTGCGAAGTTGCCGTGTATCGGCCGCGGAGCCAGAGGGTTTTAAACACAAGGTTTGAAACGCCGCGCTGTGATTAGAAAGGATCAGAATGGCTTTAGATAAAAGCGTAAAAGCTGAGATTGTAAAAGAGTATGCCACCCACGAGGGTGACACCGGTTCACCAGAGGTTCAGGTTGCTGTTCTGACCCGTCGAATCACTGACCTCACCGAACACATGAAAATCCACAAGCACGACCACCACTCACGTCGTGGATTGTTGTTGCTTGTTGGTCAGCGCAAGCGCCTTCTTGGTTACCTCCAGGATGTCGACATCGAGCGCTACCGTGCATTGATTGCCAAGCTTGGCTTGCGTCGATAAGTATTTCTTCAGCTAAACCCCCTGTTTTTTGACAGGGGGTTTTCTGTTGCTGGGGCACTATCACTGATAGGCTAAAAATTGGAGTTAGGCCGAGGGTTGGGTCATCGGTGGAAAACTCTGGAGATTTCTCCAGGCTTTTTGACTGAGGACCAAACCTTCTAGGTGAGCTACGGATGGTTCACCGCTCCGAGTTGCTAGACGCGGTCTAGCTATGTCTTAAAGAAGGAGTGACCTTGGAAGGTCCAGAAATTAAATCAGCCGAAGCCGTTATTGACAACGGAAAATTTGGCAAAAGAGTAGTTCGTTTTGAAACCGGCAGACTTGCCCAACAGGCGCAAGGGTCAGCCGTTGCTTATATCGATGAAGAAACCATGCTGTTTAGTGCAACAACTGCGTCAAAACAGCCTAAAGATCAGTTTGATTTTTTCCCGCTGACAATTGACGTTGAAGAGCGTATGTATGCTGCCGGAAAGATACCCGGAAGCTTTTTCCGCAGGGAGGGAAGGCCTTCAACAGAGGCAATTCTGACCTGTCGTTTGATTGACCGTCCCCTGCGCCCATCTTTTGTGGATGGTCTTCGCAATGAGGTGCAGGTTGTCGTAACCGTTTTGAGCATTGAGCCTGATGAACTTTATGACGTCTTGGCAATCAACGCAGCCAGCATGTCAACCCAGTTGGCAGGATTGCCATTCTCGGGACCAATCGGTGGTGTTCGAGTAGCGCTGATTGATGACCAGTGGGTAGCTTTCCCTAAAAACGAGATGCTAAAGGATGCAACCTTCGACATGGTTGTTGCCGGACGTGTTGTTGGTGAAGGTGCAAAGCAGGATGTTGCCATCATGATGGTTGAGGCGGAAGCCACAGATAACGTGATGGACCTAATCGAATCAGGTAAAACTGCACCAACCGAAGAGATTGTTGCTGAAGGTCTGGAAGCTGCAAAGCCTTTCATCAAAGCTTTGATTGAAGCTCAGCAGAGCGTTGCAGATCAGGCAGCTAAAGAAACTGCTGATTACCCAGTGTTCTTGCCCTATGAGGATGAGGTGTTCAAACTCGTGTCAGAGGTGGCTGAAAAAGAGCTCACTGAGATTTACAAAATTGCTGACAAGCAAGAGCGCCAGGCAGCTGACGACGAGCTAAAGAGCAAGGTTCTAACTCAGGTTGCCGAAAAGGTTGAAGAAGACCAGCTTTCACAAATTCCAGCTGCTTATAAGTCACTAACAAAGAAGATTGTCCGTGGACGTGTTTTGTCAGAGGGAATCAGAATCGACGGAAGGGGTCCGCGTGATATTCGTGATCTTGATGCCGAGGTTGAGATTATCCCAAGGACTCACGGGTCAGCTTTGTTCCAGCGTGGAGAAACTCAGATTATGGGTGTGACCACATTGAACATGTTGAAAATGGAGCAGACAATTGATGCTCTGCACCCAGAGACCACCAAACGCTACATGCACCACTACAACTTCCCACCCTATTCAACAGGCGAGACTGGAAGAGTGGGAACGCCAAAGCGACGCGAAATTGGTCACGGTGCCTTAGCTGAAAGAGCGCTGGTTCCAGTACTTCCAAAGCGTGAAGATTTCCCATACGCAATCAGGCAGGTCAGTGAGGCAATGGGATCTAACGGTTCAACCTCAATGGGATCTGTTTGTGCATCAACCTTGAGTATGTATAACGCAGGTGTCCCTCTAAGAGCAGCAGTTGCAGGTATCGCCATGGGTCTTGTCAGTGATGAGGTTAACGGGGAAACTCGTTACGCAGCACTAACCGACATCTTGGGCGCTGAGGACGCATTGGGTGACATGGATTTCAAGGTTGCAGGAACAAAGAACTTCATCACCGCAATTCAGTTGGACACAAAGCTTGATGGAATTCCAGCAAGTGTTCTTGGCGGAGCTCTATCGCAGGCCAAAGAGGCTCGTTTGCACATCCTTGATGTGATGAATGAGGTTATCGACGAGCCAGACGAGATGAGCCCATACGCTCCAAGAATCATCACCGTTCAGATTCCAGTGGACAAAATCGGTGAGGTTATTGGACCTAAGGGTAAGGTCATCAACGAAATCCAGGACGAGACCGGTGCAGACATCTCAATTGATGATGATGGAACCGTTTACATCGGTGCTGACGAGGGAACAAAGGCCGAAGAGGCAAAGCAGCGAATCAACGCAATTGCCAATCCGCATGTTCCTGAGGTTGGAGAACAGTATCTGGGAACTATCGTCAAGCTTGCTGCATTTGGTGCGTTTATCTCACTGATGCCGGGAAGAGATGGTTTGCTACACGTTTCTGAGATGAAGAGTCTTAGTGATGGAAAGCGAATTGAAAACGTTGAAGAAGTTGTCTCAGTGGGTCAAAAGATTCAGGTTGAAATTGCGAAGATTGACGATCGAGGCAAGCTCAGTCTGAAGATGGTGGAAGCCGAATAATTTGACCAAGCTTGAACTTTTGGAGCCCTTCGTCGAGATTCACTCGGCGGAGGGCACCACTATTAGAAGGACCCTTTTGCCCAATGGACTAAGGGTCTTGACTGAAACTGTCCCAGCCGCGCCCAGTGTGGCAATCGCCATTAGTGTTTCGGTTGGCTCTCGAGACGAAATTGAAGGACAGTTTGGCTCAACTCACTTTTTAGAGCACTTGTTGTTCAAGGGAACCAAGAAACGCTCCGCAAAAGAAATAGCTGAGGCATTTGATTCCGTTGGAGCAAGCTCTAATGCTGCCACCGCCAAGGAATACACGAGCTACTACGCCAGGGTTCAGAATTCTGCGTTACCTCTTGCGGTCGAGGTGTTGGCAGATATGGTCACGGGGTCTGTGATTGATGCAGATGAATTTGAACTGGAGCGGACTGTCATCTTGGAAGAGTTGGCGATGGTTCAGGATGATCCTGAAGATGTCGCTCATGAAGCAGCTAGCGCGGCAGTTTTGGGCGAAAACGATCCGCTGGGAAGGCCGATTGGTGGCACTCCCGAGACAATCAAAGCCGTTAGCAGGGACGATGTTTTCAGCCACTACCTGAGTAATTACCGTCCACAGGATCTTGTTATTACAGCTGCCGGTGGGGTAAATCACGACCACCTTCTGGAATTGGTAATCAAAGAGCTATCGGAATCAGGAATCAATCTTGAACAAATTGCCTCACCTGCAAGAAGAAATTTAGGGACTAGGGACTTTGTCCCAGAGCGAGATTTTGTTTCGGTTCACAAGGAAACTCAGCAGGCAAATGTTGCCATCTCCATGCGTGGAATTTCGGCAATGGATGAGCGCCGTTACGCAATGGGAGTTTTGAACACCATTCTTGGTGGGGGAATGAGCTCCAGGCTTTTTCAGGAGGTTAGAGAAAAGCGAGGATTGGCATACAGCGTCTATTCGTTCAATCAGGGATATTCCGATGCTGGGCTATTTGGAATGTTTGCTGGAACCAGTCCAAAAAACGCTTCCGAGGTTGCAAAGATCCTGAATGAGCAATTACACAGCATTGCTAACCAGGGTGTCACCGATAATGAATTTGCCTTGGCCAGAGGAAACATCGCAGGAGGGCTGGCGCTCAGGTTTGAATCCAATCAGGCTCGAATGAACAGACTTCTCTCTGCTGAGCTGTCAATGGGGCAGTTTATTGATTTGGAATCGACCCTGAAAAACTTCCGAGATGTGACCAAAGATGAAATTCAATCTGTTGCAAGGGACCTAGTAGATTCTCCAAAGTCCCTGGTTGTTGTAGGCGATGGAGAGTTTGATTCAATGCGAGGGTTGGTAAGTTAGGGCCATGGCAGAAACTATCAGTGTTGTTGGAACCGGTCGGATGGGTTCTCTGGCGATCGAGATTATCAAGCAAACCGAAGGTCTTGCGTTACATTCCTCATTGAATTCAAAGTCCTCACTGGATGAAATAAGTGGTGCGGACACAGTAATTGATTTCACCAAATTCGAGGTGAGTGAGCAGGTAGTCAGAAAAGCCTTGTCAAATGGACAGAATGTGATTATTGGAACCAGTGGCTGGGACGAGCGAGCCGTTGACTCAATTGGTGGACTCATTGGCAACAACTCGGTTCTGCTGGTTCCCAACTTCAGTGTTGGATCAATGCTTTTGCAAATGTTTTCAGCATCAGCCGCCAAGTTTTTTGACTCGGTGGAGATAATCGAAGGTCACCACCCGCACAAAATTGACTCCCCATCTGGAACTGCGGTTCGCACCGCTGAGCTGATGGCTCAAGCGCGCGGTAGTGAGTTTGTTTCTCCAAACACAGATCAAAAAGCAAGAGGAGAATCCGTAAAGGGAATCCCAATCCACTCGATGAGGATGCAGGGCGTTTCAGCCATGCAAGAGGTGCACCTGGGAAATGACTTTGAGTCCATCAAGCTTAGCCACAACACCAACTCACACCAGGCCTATGCCAAGGGCATGCAGTTAGCGATGCTTTCGGTAGGCAGGATGAGGGGACTAAACATCGGTCTTTCCAGCCTGATTGAGCAATAGTGTCAACCAAGATCTGGATTGGCGTGATGTCGGCGCTGAGTGTTCTGTACTTGGGACTGATGCTTCAGCGAGGAATTGTTTTGATTCTGGACCCGAATTTATTAGTAAAGATACTTGGTTTAGCGTTGCTTCTACTGCCCCTTTTTGCTTTTTGGGCAATCGCCAAGGAGATCGGTTTTGGTATTGCCAGCGAGCGAGTCGCTAGGAAAATACCGGAGGTAAGTTTTTCAGATCTTGGCCTTGAATACAGGCCATCCGGTAGGGCAACCAAGGAAAGTGCTGAGGCTGCCTTTGATCGCATAAAGTCACTCTTGGATAAAGACGAATCATGGCAGAACTGGTTTTTACTTGGAGTTGTATATGAAGCCAACGGCGACCGAAGGCGCGCCAGAGGTTCTATAAGGAAAGCTATCGAGCTAGAGCGGTCTGAAAACGCCTAATTCTCAGATACATCACACAGCCCAGGCAGAAATCAAAATAAGCATTGAGGGCACTTGCCACAAACACAACTCCGAGACCTATTAGCGCACCTATCAGCGGATTGATTAGTGCAATCAGAATTCCAATTGAACTGACTGCAAGTCCAACCTGCTGGGCAAATCTTGGGGGTCTGGGATCTTCCAGATACTCTGGCGCACCAATTGCTGGCCTAAGAAGAGAAAACAGAAATTTATAGGGATGTGATGCAGGAAATAACACACCCCAGACAAACAGAACAAAGGTTAGACCTAGAGCCAGAAGCCCAAGTTCTATCGTTAGCTGAGCCAAAACAAAACCGATTAGTGATATGAGGCTTGTAATTGCCGCGCCAAGTCTTGGCGCTCTGGGGTCAATTCTTTGCATGGGTTAGCTCACTTAATTGAAGATCGGATAGGTTTTTTTGACTTATGGAGCCTGATAGACGGGATTTGATTTGCCCATCTTGACTGACTACCAGAATTGTTGGTGTTTGTTTGATTTGGAGTTTGCTGGCCAAATCAAGCCTGTCGGTGACGTCGATTTCGGCAAAGTTGATGTTTTTGGCCTGCAGGTTTTTTCTAACCTGTGGGCATTTGGAACAAAGCTCAGTTGTAAAAAGCAGTACCTCAGCACCACTGATTGATGCTTCAACCCCAATGATTTTTTCAAGCTCCACTCTGGAGGGAACTACTCCCAGGGATTCAATACCTTTGAGTTTGTAGCCAAAGCCGATTGCCAGCGTGATGGTTATCAACATCGCAACCGAAATAAAAATCTCCATGTCAAAAAACTAAAACACTTTGTTGTTTAATCTGCGGTTGCTACCAAATGTTTAGTGGCTACCACATTAGGCTGGGCGACGTGAACGAAATTGAATTTAGAAGTGACATGACCGTTGAGCTGGTCAGAGCTAGTGCTCAGGACAGTGATGTAATTTTTGCAGCCAGAGTTTCCACCCAGGGGGAGCAAACCCTGGAAGCGGCTCAGGCTGAGCAAGAGGCCCAGAAAAAAGACCGCGGGCTAATCAATTACCTCATGAGAGATCGACACGGTTCACCCTTCGAACACAACTCGATGACGTTTTACGTTCAGGCACCGATTTTTGTGTTTAGAGAATTCATGCGCCACCGAATTGCCAGTTATAACGAGGAAAGTGGCCGATATCGTGAACTGAAACCTGTGTTCTATGTCCCAGATGAGAACCGAAACCTCATTCAGGTGGGGAAACCAGGCTCTTATGAGTTCGAACCGGGCACCCAAGAGCAACAGTCACTTGTTCAGCAAGAGGTAATGAGCATCACCAGAGCGAGCTATGAGTCTTATCAGCGAATGCTGGAGGCGGGTGTCGCAAGAGAAGTTGCAAGAATTGCGCTACCGCTAAATATTTACTCGAGCATGTATGTGACTATGAACGCCAGGTCTCTTATGAACTTCCTAAGTTTGAGGACTAAGCGTGATGACTCTCACTTCCCCTCCTACCCTCAGCGAGAAATCGAGATGTGTGCTGAGCAGATGGAGGAGGCTTGGGCTAAGTTGATGCCGATTAGCCATGAGATGTTTAATCAAAACGGACGAGTCGCTCCCTAAGGCTAAGCGATAGGCTGAAGCCTATGAGTTCAGATCAGAGTTTATTTGGCCAGGTGCTGGTAGCACTTGTGACACCTATGACCAGTGACGGTGAAGTCAACTGGGATGATGTAGAAAAGCACGTTGACTATGTCGTAAGCGGCGGAGCAGACGGAGTTGTCGTCACCGGCACAACCGGTGAGACCTCAACGCTCACTGACAAAGAGAAGCTGCAGCTGGTGGAAGTGGCCAAGAAGGTAGCGGGCAATAGGGCAAAGATTATTACTGGCGGACCTTCGAACGAAACTGCTCACGCTATTGAACTTGCAAAGGCCAGTGAAAAAGTTGGCGCTGATGGAGTGATGGCGGTAACTCCTTACTACAACAAGCCAACCCAGCAGGGTCTACTCACACACTTCCGGATGGTCGCCGATGCCACAGATCTTCCTATGATTCTTTATGACATCCCCGGTCGCACCGGAGTTCCAATCAAATTTGAAACAATCACCCGATTGGCAAAGCACCCAAACATTGTTGCGGTGAAAGATGCCAAGGGTGACTTTGCCGAGGTTTCAAGAGTGCTAAATGAGACCGACCTGCTTTATTTCAGCGGTGATGACTCAAATGCATTAGCCCACATTGTTTTTGGAGCAACTGGATTGATTGGTGTTACGGCGAACATCGCCCCCGTCGCGTATAGGGAGATGGTGGATGCGGCCAACAGAAACGATTTTCTAGCGGCCAGGCAGGTTCACAACAAATTGGAGCCTCTGGTTAGAGCAACCATGAATCACGTCCCGGGGACCGTAGCCGCTAAATACATCTTGCACGGGCTTGGTGATCTTTCAACCCCAAGGGTTAGATTGCCACTTGTTGGCCCCGAGGAGTCTGAGGCTGCCAAGATTGAGACCGATATTTATTCGGTGATTGACATCCCTGGGCTAAGTTTTAACAACTGGAGGCCAGATAGAAACGCTGCAGCCGGTGGAGCATTGCCCAAGGTGGCCGGAACCACTCGATGAACCTTCCGAAGCTTCAAAAAGGTACCGTTCGAATCATTCCACTTGGTGGAATAGGCGAAATTGGTCGAAACATGACCGTTTTCGAATTAAACGGAAAACTTTTGATTGTTGACTGCGGAGTTTTGTTTCCGGAAGAGCATCACCCAGGGGTAGATGTGATTCTTCCAGATTTTGGATATTTGGAAGACCGCATCGATGACGTAATTGGTTTGGTGTTGACTCATGGTCATGAAGATCACATTGGTGGGGTTCCATACCTTTTGAGAATGAAGGAAGACATCCCAATTCTCGGTTCTTCGCTGACATTGGCCTTTGTTGAGGCAAAGCTTAAAGAGCACAGAATTACCCCTTTTACTCATACCGTTTCTGAGGGCCAGCATGAGCAGATGGCTGATTTCAGTTTGGAATTTATTTCAGTGAATCACTCAATTCCAGATGCGCTCGCTGTTGTCATCAAATCAGAGGCTGGCACCATTTTGCACACAGGCGATTTCAAGATGGATCAGTTGCCCCTTGACGGTCGCCTGACAGACCTGAATGCCTTTGCCAGGGTTGGCGATGAGGGTCTTGATTTGTTTATGGTGGACAGCACGAATGCAGACGTTCCAGGCTTCACTCCCTTAGAAAAAGAAATCGGCCCGGTTATCGAAAGTGTAATTGCAAAGACTCCGGGCAAGGTTGTTGTTGCATCGTTCGCATCGCATGTTCACAGAGTTCAGCAAGTGCTGGATGCCGCGAATGCAAATAACCGCAGAGTCGCACTCGTCGGTCGTTCAATGGTTCGAAACATGCAAATAGCCGCCGACCTTGGTTTTTTGAGGGTTCCCGACGGGCTGCTGATTGATGTCAAAAAAGCAGGCGATGTTCCAGACAATCGAATTGTTTTCATGTCGACTGGTAGCCAGGGTGAGCCGATGGCTGTTTTGAGCCGAATGGCAAATCAGGACCACGCAATTGAAATTGGAACGCAGGACACTGTTTTGCTGGCCTCCAGTTTGATACCTGGAAATGAGAATGCCGTTTATCGAGTAATCGACAAACTGAGCGCCCTGGGGGCGAACGTCGTCCATAAGGGGAACGCCAAGGTTCACGTCAGTGGTCACAGCGCCGCAGGCGAGTTGCTTTATTGTTTCAATGTCTTGAAGCCCAAAAACGTTATGCCGGTGCATGGTGAGTTTCGTCACCTGACTGCCTGTGCCAAATTGGCAGAACAGACAGGAGTGAACCCAGAGAGAATTCTGGTTGGTGAAGATGGATCGGTGATTGATCTCCGAGATGGGGTGGCCGAGATTGTCGGCAAGGTTGAATGCGGAATGCTGTTTGTTGACGGTAAAACCGTAGGAAAGATAACCGAGGATGACCTAAAAGACAGAATGACCTTGGCTAACGAGGGCTTCATATCGATATTTGTTGTTATCGACCCCGATACCGGCGTTGTCACTGAAGGTCCAGAAATCCGAGCAAGGGCATATGCCGAAGAGGATCATGTTTTTGACGACATAAAGCCCGAGATTCAGAGAGCGTTGGACAAAGCCGCCAGTGAGGGTGTCCGCGATAGCTATCAGTTCCAGCAGGTCATCAGACGGACAATTGGAACCTGGGTAAACAAGGCTCACAGACGTAGGCCAATGATTATTCCAGTGGTTGTCCAGTCACGAAGATAGCCGTTGTGCCTAAGCCGATTTTTGTTGTCAGCTTGCTAGTTTTATTGCATGGCACGCAAGACGCCGCCGCCAAAAAGGCCAGCGGCCAAAAACCGTAAAGCACCAACCAAGTCTCAAAAAACTGGTTCGGGTGTTGATTTTTGGGGCTCTCTTGCAAGTTTTTATATGATTCTGGCTCACGCAATGGGTTCCTTGGTTAGGGCCTTCTCGACCGAAAAGCTAGCCGATTCAGATAGACGAGACGGCGCACCCTTCCTGCTTTTTTTGCTCAGCGTTTTAGGGGCAGTGTTCGCATGGTTTTTGATTGATGTTGATTCTGCTCAGCTGATTCACAATTACACCTTCGGACTTCTATTTGGGGCGGTTTCAAGAGTCTTCCCAGTGCTATTGCTGATTTATGCGATTTATCTCTTTAGATCACCTGCATCAATCAAAGACAGTTCCAGGTTTGCGGCAGGATTCTGGCTGTTTTTGGCAACTGTCTCAGCCTTTTTCCACATTTTTGGAGGCAGGCCTCAACCGGCAGGCGTTATCGGTACAGGACCCGAAGAATTCGCTTCTGCTGGTGGACTGTTTGGCTGGTTGATAGGTGAACCAACAGTGGCAATCTTGACAGTCTTCGGTGCCGTGCCGGTTTTGATTATTTTGCTAGTTGCATCAGTTTTGATTATGACCAAGACAGCCCCAAATCAAATCATTACCCGGTTTGGGGATTTATATGAATTTCTATTTGGGACTCGTCCTGAGAGAAAAGAGAAATCAAGCGCTGATTGGTGGCAAAAGGAAAAAGAACCTAGCCAGGCTTTCGAGTCACCAGTTCTAATAGACCAGCCTGACGACAATTCGGAGCCAGGGCCTTTTGAGGATGTATCCATTGAGGAGCTTCCAACCGAGCCAATAGGAATTCCCGAGGAAATTGAGCAGGAGCCTGAATTTTTATCTGAAGCCACTGTTTCCACCGGCCCATATCAGCTTCCAAGCATGAGTATTTTGGAAGCGGGAACACCGGTTAAGTCAAGCAGCGACCACAATCAGAAATCGGCTGAGTCAATCAATGCGGTATTCAAAGAGTTCGGGGTTCAGGCAAGAGTTAGTGGATTCACCCGTGGTCCGACAGTCACAACCTACGAGGTCGAACTGGGAACGGGTGTGAAAGTAGAGGCTGTAACCAGGCTTTCAAACAACATCTCCTACGCGGTGGCTTCCAGTGAGGTCAGAATTTTGGCTCCAATTCCAGGCAAGAGTGCAATTGGTATCGAGATTCCCAATGTTGACCGTGAGACTGTCACACTCGGTGACGTCTTGAAATCCAAAAATGCTTCACAGTCAAAGCACCCTTTGACTATCGGTGTCGGTAAGGATGCCGAGGGCGGCTTTGTGGTGGCCAATTTGGCGAAAATGCCACATCTTTTGGTTGCAGGAGCTACCGGTGCCGGAAAATCGAGTTTTATCAATTCGATGATTACATCAATTTTGATGAGGGCAACGCCAACCGAGGTGCGAATGGTGCTGGTGGACCCCAAGCGAGTAGAACTGTCGATTTATCAGGGTGTTCCACACCTGGTCACACCAATCATCACAAACCCCAAAAAAGCGGCGGAGGCTTTGCAGTGGGTGGTGAAGGAAATGGATAGTCGTTATGACGACCTGGCTCAGTTTGGATTCAAGCACATCGATGATTTCAATTTGGCGGTTGCTAAGGGTGAAATAAAACTTCCAGAGGGTTCAAAGCGTGAGTTGCAGCCATATCCCTATTTACTGGTGGTCGTGGATGAGCTTGCTGATTTGATGATTGTTGCACCAAGGGATGTTGAAGACGCGATTGTCAGAATCACCCAGCTTGCAAGAGCCAGCGGAATCCACTTGGTTTTAGCAACCCAGAGGCCTTCGGTTGACGTTGTTACTGGACTGATCAAAGCCAACGTCCCATCTCGAATGGCCTTCTCGGTATCCAGTGTGACCGACTCTAGAGTTATTTTGGATGGACCGGGTGCTGAAAAGCTTGTTGGTCAAGGAGATGCATTATTCAACCCAATGGGCTCCAACAGATCACTTAGGGTTCAGGGATCATGGATTTCCGAGGATGAGGTCGAAAAAGTAGTTGACCACGTGAAAGCGCAGATGCAGCCAAATTATCGTGAAGATGTCTTGCAATCCCAAAGCTCTGCGGTTGTTGATAGCGAAATTGGCGACGATTTAGAGCTTGTTCTGAAGGCTTGCGAACTAATCGTGAACAGTCAGTTTGGTTCCACCAGCATGTTGCAACGAAAGCTTCGGGTTGGATTTGCAAAAGCTGGCCGACTGATGGATCTGTTGGAGAGCTATAGAGTTGTTGGGCCAAGCGAGGGGTCAAAGGCTCGAGAAGTGTTAGTAAAGCCGGATGATTTGCCTCAGGCTTTGGCTAGACTCCGAGGAGAAAAGCAGGAAGAGGCAATTGAGCAAGAGGGCGATTAGGCAGATTCCCAACGCAATTACCGTGTTGCGCATACTTTTGGTGCCGGTAGTTGTTTTTTTATTGCTCAGCGCAGAGAGTAATTGGGAGCTGTGGTTGGCAGTGTTTTTCTTTGTTCTTAGTGCTGCAACCGATGGCATTGATGGTGCGATTGCTCGAAAAAAAGACCTTGTTACTAAAACCGGTCAGCTATTAGATCCAATCGCGGACAAAGCGCTGCTCGGTGCGACGCTGGTCGCGCTGAGCATTGTTGGCGATGTCCATTGGATAGCGACTTCTTTGATATTGGCCCGAGAGTTAGCCGTTACTGCCTATCGATTGGCTGTAGCTAAGAGACGAGTTATAGCCGCCAGTGGCGGCGGCAAGCTAAAAACTGTTATCCAGTCAATAGCAATTGGTTTCGTGATTGCACCAATTGAGTTTTTGGGAGATTGGGTAAACGCTTTGAACCAGGGTGTAATTTGGGCCGCAGTTGCTGTGACACTCTGGAGTGGCTTTGAATTTTTCAGGAGGCAAGTTGGTCGATGAGGTAATCAAAATCTGCCGTGAGCGCGGGTTGAAAATTGCAATCATGGAAAGCCTCACCGGCGGCTTGGTAGCAGATGAGTTCATTACTGTTGAAGGGGTCAGTGACGTTTTCATAGGAAGCGTTGTTGCCTACCAAGATGAGTTGAAGTCATATATGGCTAACGTTTCTCCGTCATTGATTCATTCGCAATCGGCAGTTGATGCCGAAGTCGCCTCTCAGATGGCTGCCGGAATTAGGTCTCGTTTCGCACAGATGATGAACCTAAAAGAGGAAAGTGTTGTCGGTGTTTCCACCACTGGCGTTGCGGGCCCTGAAGCGGTTGGGGATCACCCGGTGGGTGAGGTTTATATAGGAATCTCAATTTGGGGCGGCGAAAGCGTTTATAGCTACCAGTTAGAAGGCGTTCGCCAGCAAATTAGAGACCAGGCTTGCGAAAAAGCAATTGAGGCGCTGAGGGAACAACTCAAGCAATAGCGCTGTTGGTTAATTATCAGCAACTTTTGAGGCGCTTGAATAGAAAATGACGGCAGGCTCAACTAGTGTTGAAGCTCAGGAGGAACAATTGTTACTACGTCAACAAATTGGTGAGGTGCTAAGAACCCACCGCCTGCAAAAAGGTATGACCTTGAGGCAGGTAGCTGGCCGCGCCAGCGTCGCGCTGGGTTACCTCAGTGAGGTGGAGCGTGGTCAGAAGGAAGTTTCAAGCGAGATCTTGCAATCGGTAGCCGATTCCCTAGAGGTACCTCTGTCATTGATTATTCGCCAGGTGAGTGATCGTGTCGCTGCCAGCGAAGGTGTATTCATTCCAGATACAGTTCCCGATGAGTTTGTATCTGAAGCCGGTCTAATCTCCGAAAACTCCTAAACCTCAGTAATTGCGATTATCTGAATTCCATTTCCTCATGAATGAGGAATTTGGCGAAAGCTATTCTGAGGTTCTCAGGCGAGATCTTCACCTGCAAGAACTTGATGATAAAACACCCGACCAAGCGTTAGCTAATGGAGACAGCCCAAAGGACATCTGGCTGGCTATTTGCAAGAGTCAGCAGGTCCCAAAGTCCCGCTGGACCGGAAAGCCAGTGGTCAAAAAAAATCGCGACACGCAATGAATATTCGAAATTATGTTCGAATGTAACCTAACTTATTCACATAGATGAAAACTGGAATTTTTCCACAAACGGCATTGCTTTCCCTTTTGTCGCTTACCGAAAAATTAGAGTTTCAGAAAAGAATTGGAAAGGTCAAAAATGCCATCAGCAGCAGATAGAGACAAGGCTCTCGATGCAGCCCTCTCGCAGATCGACAGGCAGTTCGGTAAGGGTGCGATTATGCGCCTGGGCTCTGAGGAGCGTGCGCCAATCGAGTCAATCTCCACAGGTTCTATTGCTCTGGATGCTGCTTTAGGTATCGGGGGCCTTCCGCGCGGTCGAATAGTTGAAATTTACGGCCCAGAATCCAGTGGTAAAACAACAGTCGCGCTGCACGCAATCGCAAACGCTCAGAAAAACGGCGGTGTTGCGGCGTTTATTGATGCAGAGCACGCTTTAGATCCAAACTACGCTCAGGCGCTTGGGGTAAATATCGACGACCTGCTGGTCAGCCAGCCGGATACCGGTGAGCAAGCGTTGGAAATTGCAGACATGCTCATCCGCTCTGGTTCGGTTGATGTGGTGGTCATTGACTCTGTAGCCGCGCTGACACCAAGAGCTGAAATCGAGGGCGAGATGGGAGATAGCCACGTTGGATTGCAGGCAAGGCTGATGTCGCAGGCGCTAAGAAAGCTAACCGGTGCACTCCACAACACGAAAACAACCGCAATCTTTATCAACCAGTTGCGTGAAAAAGTTGGCGTATTCTTTGGGTCCCCCGAGATTACAAGTGGTGGTAAGGCCTTGAAGTTCTACGCCAGTGTTCGACTGGATATCCGTCGAATTGAGACGCTCAAAGATGGCCAAAACTCTGTCGGAAACAGGGCAAGGGTGAAGGTTGTAAAAAATAAGCTAGCGGCTCCTTTCAGGCAGGCCGAGTTCGACATCATGTTTGGTCATGGCATCTCTCGTGAGGGATCACTTATTGACCTTGCTGTTGAGCAGGAAATAGTGAAGAAGAGCGGCGCCTGGTATACCTACGAAGGTGACCAGCTGGGTCAGGGTAAGGAAAACTCCCGCAGGTATCTAATCGAGAATCCAGAGACTGCCAACGAAATAGAGCAGAAACTTAGGGTGGCTCTTGGCATAGGAGGTCCCGTGGCGGTGGCTGATTTGGAAAAGGGAGATGAAGAGTCAAGGGCTAGCTAGCACTGACAAGCTGGAGCAGCGAGCTAGAAACGTTTTGCTGTTTCAGCTTTCTAAATCTGCCAAGTCGTCTAAGGAGCTGTCTGACATTCTCCTGAAGCGGGAAATACCGCCTGAAATCGGTGAGCCCATAATCCAGCGTTTTATCGAAGTTGGGCTAATTGACGATTTAGCGGCAGCTCAGAGCCTTGTCAATCACCGGAGAGGTCAATTCAAATCGAAACGCGTCATTGCTTATGAACTAAAGCAGAAGGGCCTCGAGCAGTCAGTGATTGAGCAGGCAACTGATGAATTGACTGAGTCGGACCAAGAGATTGCAAACCAGGCGGCGCTGAAGAGAATCCGGTCGCTGCGAAACTTGGAAGAACCAGTTATTAGAAGAAGGCTTACGGGATACCTCCAAAGAAGGGGGTTTGCTGGAGAGATTTGCTCTAGGGCTACTAGCTTTGCGCTAAATGACCTAAAATTGGGCAACAATGACAACTCTTAGCTATCAGGTGCGCACCTACGGGTGTCAGATGAATGTTCACGACTCTGAGCGAATTTCTGGATTGTTGCAAGATGCGGGATATGTCGAAAGTCAAGATGATGACGCCGACATAGTCGTTTTCAATACTTGTGCAGTCAGAGAAAACGCAGATAACAGGTTGTATGGGGTACTGGGACAGCTGGCACCTAAGAAAAAAGATAATCCAAACATGCAAATCGCCGTTGGTGGATGCTTGGCTCAAAAGGATCAGCACAAGATTGTTGAAAAAGCTCCATGGGTTGATGTCGTATTTGGAACTCACAACATGGGTTCACTGCCAACCCTTTTGGATAGAGCAAGGCACAACCAGCAGGCTGAGGTTGAGATTCTGGAGGCCTTGGAAGTCTTCCCTTCAACTTTGCCTACTAAGCGAGACAACACGTACTCAGGCTGGGTTTCAATATCGGTTGGCTGCAACAACACCTGCACTTTTTGCATTGTCCCTTCACTGCGGGGTAAAGAAAAAGACAGACGTCCGGGGGAGATACTCAACGAGGTTGGCGCTCTAGTTCAAGATGGGGCGATAGAGGTCACCTTGCTGGGGCAAAATGTAAATACCTACGGAGTTGAATTCGGAGACCGCGAAGCATTTTCTAAGTTGCTTCGTTCTTGCGGAGAAATTGAAGGCTTGGAGAGAGTCAGATTCACTTCTCCACACCCTGCGGCGTTTACCGATGATGTTATTTGGGCAATGGCAGAGACAGAGAATGTGATGCCACAGCTTCACATGCCACTGCAAAGTGGAAGTGACAAGGTCTTGAAAGACATGCGCCGGAGCTACCGCAGTAAAAAATATCTCGGTATTTTGGATAGAGTTCGCGAGGCAATGCCGGATGCCGCCATCACCACCGACATAATTGTGGGCTTTCCTGGTGAGACCGAGGAAGATTTCCAGGCAACTATGGATGTCGTCAGGCAGGCAAGGTTTGCAAGTGCCTATACCTTCCAATATTCAAAGAGGCCAGGAACCCCAGCGGCAGAGATGGAGGATCAACTTCCAAAGGAAGTGGTCCAAGAGCGTTATGAAAGACTGCTTGAACTGGTGAATTCGATTGCCGAGGAAGAAAACAAGCTTCAAGTAGGTAAAACAGTAGAGGTTTTAGTCGCAAACGGTGAAGGCCGCAAAGACGGCGCTACAGCAAGAATGAGTGGCAGGGCGAAAGATAACAGGCTTGTTCACTTTAGCGTCCCTGAGGGGGCCGAGAAGCCTCGTCCAGGAGATGTTGTGACGGTTGATGTCACTTCAAGCGCTCCGCACTTCCTGCTTGCAGATTCAGAGCGATACAGCCTCAGAAGAACCATTGCGGGCGATGCCTGGGATAGGGCACAGGCAGAAAGTTGCGCCGTCGGTGAGCCGGGATCAATCTCTCTGGGAATGCCCAGTTTGCCTATCCGTGGCTGAGTACGTCGTTATCCTGGGGCCGACCGCCTCCGGGAAAACAGGGCTCTCAATTGAACTTTCAAAAGAGCTTCAATCTCGGGGCTTGAAACCTGAGATTATCAATGGTGATTCAATGCAGCTTTATCGGGGAATGGATATCGCAACTGCAAAGCTTCCAGTTGAACAGCGTCTGCAGTTCCCCCATCACATGTTCGATGTTGCTCCACCAGAGAATGAAATGAGCGTTGTCGATTATCAACATCAGGCACGTTCCATAATTGAGGACGTTATCCAGCGCGGGGGTTATCCAATCTTGGTCGGTGGATCGATGCTTTATTTGCAGTCGGTTATCTACAAAATGGAGTTTGCTCCGACGGATAGCGCAATTCGAGAGAAGCTCGAGTCAGAGTTGCAAGAGTTTGGCCCCGGAGCAATGCTGGCAAAACTTCGAGAGCTTGATCCAGAATCAGCTGAAAGATTGGATGTTGGAGACGCAAGAAGGGTTGTCAGAGCGTTGGAGCTCTATCAACTCAGAGGCAGAGGCTTAGACGAGTTCAACAAAAATCCTGGTTTTTGGAAAGAGTGCCATGTTTTTGGTCTGAGTGTTCCTAGAGAACAACTTCGTCAGCGCATTAATGAACGAGTCGAGGCGATGTGGGAAGAGGGTCTGATTGAGGAGACTAAGAGGCTGCGGGGGAGGCTGAGCACCACTGCCTCCTATGCGATTGGATATCAGCAGGTGGAGAAGTTCCTCGATGGCGAGATAACCAAAGAGGAAGCGGTTGAGCAAATTCAGATATCAACTGCAAGGTACGCGAAGAGACAAATGACTTGGTTCAAAAGAGACGAAAACATTCAGTGGCTGAAGCCACCTGAAGCGTTGGAAGAGATAATCTCCAGGGCTAGGCTATAAGGATGGAAATTCAGTTCACTAAGGGACATGGAACAGGAAATGATTTTGTCCTGATCGATGATTTTGAAAATGACCTTGAGCTGACTGAAGAGCAAATTAGTTTTTTATGCGATCGTCACTTTGGTATCGGATCAGACGGCGTGATTTTTGCCGTTAGAACCAAGACCAGTGAAGTTGCGCATCTAGCCGAAGAGGATCCGGCCTGTGAGTGGTTTATGGATTATCGAAATGCAGATGGTTCTAAGGCTGAAATGTGCGGAAACGGGATACGCGTTTTTGCTAGATACCTAACCGAAAAAGGCCTGGCCAAGATTGAGCCTGGTGCAACCCTTGCAATTGCGACCAGGAACGGAATAAAGGATCTCACCGAGGCGGCCACTGGTTTTGCAGTAGACCTCGGCTTATTTCGAATAGACGACAAGGGTCTAGAAGTGTTTGCTCACGGCGTTGATGTGGCACGACCAGCTTTAGAGGTGGACATTGGAAACCCGCATGCGGTTGTGGCTTTATCTAGCCTGGATGAGCTCAACTCCTTGAAGTTTTTTGATAAGCCGAGCGAAAACCAGCCAAGACCAGATGGGTTGAATTATGAGTTCGTCGTTCCATCGGAGCCACTAATTGAAGACGGTGTTGGGCGAATTGAGATGCGTGTGTTTGAAAGAGGCGTTGGTGAGACGCTGAGCTGTGGAACAGGGGTCGCAGCAGCAGCATTGGCCACCAGATCCTGGTCTGGACTTGGTCAAAACCACTGGCAGGTGAAGGTTCCCGGCGGAGTTCTGGGTGTAAAAATCTTCACAAGCGAAGAGGGTGAGCGAGTTGGGCTTAGTGGTCCAGCGGAACTTGTCTTCGAAGGTTCAATTAGCGTTTAGTAACCCTGAAGACTCGGAAGCCTTTGCTGTTGTCGATCTTCTCAACCGTGTGGTTTTGTTCGTTTTCTAACCATTTGGCGAGCGAGTCCGCCCCGAGGTGTTTTTGAACTACTAAAAACGCTTCTCCGCCTGGTTTCAGTTTTGCTAAGGAGTCGATCAAGAGCTCATGCAATGCAGGCTTTCCAATCCGAATTGGGGGATTAGACCATATTTGGTCAATGGATTCGTCTTCAACCTGGCTCAACTGTTGGGTTTTTATATTTCGCAAGTTCAGTAAATCAGCGTTGGCCTCAATAAGCTCAATGGCTCTTGAATTGATTTCAATTGCCAATACTTCCAAATCTGGATTGCTTCTGGCCAGTGAAATTGAGATAGCACCCCAGCCAGCACCCAGATCCATAACAGTTCCAGACTTCGCTACCTGTTCTGTGTGCTTCAGAAGAATTTGAGTTCCTTTATCAACTCCAGCAGAGCTGAATACCCCTTTATCGGTAAGCACCTTTATTTTGGAGCCAGCCAACTCAACCTCCATGGTTTGCCTTTTGGAGGGGGTCTCAGGTTTCCGATTGAAATAGTGGTTATCGCTCACAGCCAAACCATATTGCAAAAAATTGACCTAAGGTAATTCCAAATGACAGATTCTGAAGATTTCGTAATTTATGAAAACGCCTATGACGGGCAACAGCTAGATCTAGAGGAGCGCAGCGCACTTCGGCGCGTTCCTGGTATCTCCACAGAGCTTGAGGATGTCACTGAGGTTGAATATCGCCAACTGAGGCTTGAAAGGGTGGTTTTAGTCGGAGTCTGGACCGAGGGGACCCTCAAAGAGGCAACGGATTCGCTGAAGGAACTAGCGGCTTTGGCTGAAACGGCTGGTGCACAAGTTTTAGATGGATTGCTACAAAGACGTGAAAACCCTGACCCGGCAACCTACGTGGGTAAAGGTAAGGCGCAGGAACTGCGGGATGTTGTCAAAGAGGTTGGGGCAGATACTGTCATTGCCAACAGTGAGTTGGCGCCATCTCAAAGAAGGTCACTCGAAGACATCGTCAAGGTGAAGGTGATTGACAGGACGGCCATCATTCTGGATATTTTTGCTCAGCATGCCAAGAGTCGAGAGGGAAAAGCTCAGGTGGAGCTAGCTCAACTTGAATACTTACTTCCAAGACTGCGCGGTTGGGGTGAGTCGATGTCAAGACAGGCTGGTGGTCAGGCTGCAGGTGGTGTTGGTATCGGTTCAAGAGGACCTGGAGAGACCAAGATTGAGCTTGATAGGCGAAGAATCAATTCACGCATGGCGAAACTGAGAAAGCAAATAACCGCAATGGCTCCCGCCCGAGCAGCCATGAGAAGGACCAGACAGAAAAACAAAGTTCCTATGGTTGCAATTGCCGGTTACACCAACGCCGGAAAATCCTCACTTCTGAACAGAATTACCAAAGCGGGTGTGCTGGTGGAAAATGCTCTATTTGCAACTTTGGACCCGACTGTTCGCAAGCACCAGACGGACGACGGAAGGGAATACACGCTGGCTGACACCGTCGGTTTTGTCGAAAACCTGCCTCACCAGCTCGTCGAAGCCTTTCGCTCTACTCTGGAGGAAATAGCCGATGCCGATTTGATAGTGATTGTGGTGGACGGTTCAAACCCGCAGCCAATGAAGCAGCTGAATACCGTTAGATCCGTGATGGCTGAAAGTGGAATTTCAGGAATCGAACAACTGGTGGTTTTCAATAAGCGGGACCTCATACCCTTCGATACAGAGGTGGAGCTGGCAAACCAGGTGGAGGGATGCATGTTCGTCTCTGCTAAAACTGGAGCTGGAATACAAGAACTGGAGCAAAAAGTAGCCTCTCTTCTCCCTAGGCCTGAGGTTGAGTTCAAAGGTTTGATTCCCTATCACCGTGGTGACCTTATTTCCAGAATCCATCTCTCTGGAGAGTTGTTGGCCTCCGAATATCAAGAAGAGGGAACATTAATACACGCTCTTGTTGAGCACGGGTTGGCTTCAGAACTTGAAAAAGCTCGAATTTAGACCGCTCTCATAACTGCGACCACTTTGCCCAAAATCACTGCGTGATCGCCAAGAATCGGCTCATAAGCGGAGTTTCTCGGGAGTAGCCAGGTGTGGCCATCTTTTTGCTTGAAGGTTTTTACTGTCGCTTCCTCATCCAACATCGCTGCAACTATCTCGCCGTTGTCTGCCGTTTGCTGTTGTCTGACTACCACCCAGTCGCCATCGCAGATAGCGGCATCCAGCATCGAGTCACCTTTGACTTTTAGAAGGAAAAGATCCCCCTGGCCCACAAGCTTTCTCGGGAGACTGAAAACATCCTCAACATTTTGCTCCGCAGTGATGGGCGAACCAGCTGCAATTTGTCCAACAAGCGGAATCATGGCCATATCTTCCGGAACATTGTTGGCGTGCTCGCCCTCAATTAGTACATCGATCGTTCTGGGTCGATTTGGATCTCTGGATATAGCTCCAAGCTTTTCAAGTTGGCTTAGCTGATGGGAGACGCTGGCGGAAGATGCTAGACCAACGACTTCGCCTATCTCTCGCATCGAAGGTGCATATCCTCGCTGTTTTTTGGAGAGCATAATGAAATCCAATATTTCTCTTTGCTTCGCTGTCATCTTCATCTCTGACATGACTCTCCTAAATGTCCGTAGTGACGTATTTACTAATACTTGAGATTAGATGGTTTGAAAAGATTTTCCAAACATATTTTCGGAAATTTGTGCAAATTGTCTTGATTTCGTCCTTTTTTGTGTAATTATTAGAACAAGTGTTCGAAAGGAATCAAAATGTTGACTGCTTATAGGCTTGAGAGTCCCAGGAAACTGGTCCGCGCTCTTTTGATTGTAGTGGCCGTTTTTTCAGCCACCGTGTTGCCATTTTCTGCGAACGCTAGCTCCGAGCAGGTTGCCGTTGAATTTAGTTATGTGACAGTTTCTGCCGGAGATTCAATGTGGGACTTGGCGAAAAAGTATGGACAGGGTATGGATCCAAGAGATTGGATTGCCGAGGCAGTAGCCCTAAACAACCTTCAAAGCACTAATTTGCAGGCTGGACAGCAGTTGGCCCTTCCTTAATTGGTAGTCTTTGCAGGTGACCAGCTTGGAAGATTTACCACTTCGCGATGACTTGCGCGGCAGTGAGCCTTACGGTGCCCCTCAGCTTCCAGAGGGAATACAGCTAAACGTCAATGAAAATAGCTATGGAGTCCCAGAAGTAGTTCAAGAGGCCATCTCTAAAGAAATTGGGAAAGTGCTGGGAAATCTCCACCGTTATCCAGATAGGGATTTCCTGGAGCTAAGGACGGCTATAGCAAATTATTTGCCCGGTCAATTGAATCCCGAGCAAGTATGGGCCGCTAACGGATCGAACGAGATTTTGCAACAGTTCCACCAGGCGTTTGGAGGACCGAGACGCCTTGCCCTCACTTTTGGACCGACATACTCGATGTACCCAATAATCGCCAAGGGAACACTGACGGATTATTTGGAGCTCCCCAGGGAAGGGGATTACACCCTCAATCGAGACCACGTTCTGAAAGCTATTAGGGAACACGATCCCAATATCGTGATTTTATGCAACCCGAATAACCCGACTGGGACACAAATAGATCTGGATCTGATAGAGGCTGTGTATGAAGCCACCGAAGGAATGCTTCTGGTTGATGAGGCCTATGCTGAATTCTCAGATCAGCCCTCTGCAATTACCTTGTTGAAGGGAAGGCCACGCTTGGTTGTCAGCCGAACCATGTCCAAAGCATTTGCTTTTGCAGGCGTGAGACTTGGATACCTTTTGGGTGACCCGGCTGTTGTCGATGCCATGAGGTTGGTCAGGTTGCCTTATCACCTGAGTGCACTAACGCAGGCTGCATCTATTGCCGCCCTGGCTAATTCCGAACTTATGCTCTCCAACGTGAAGCAGATTTCTAACGAAAGAAATCGGGTGGCCGCCCGCTTGTCTGAGCTGAATTTGAAGGTGCTTCCATCGGAATCGAATTTCCTACTGGTGGAGGGTTACGCAAATCCACGAGGGGTCTTTGATTATCTTTTGTCTGAGGGGTTGATAGTGAGAAAGACCACAATTCCTGGTGCTCTGAGAATAACTATTGGAACACCTGCGGAGAATGACAAATTATTAGAACTAATGCCTAAAGCACTCGCATCGCTAGACTAGGTCCATGGCAAGACAAGCAGAGATAAATCGCAAGACCAGCGAGTCTTCAATTTCCTTGAAGTTGAATCTGGATGGAACCGGCAATTCCGAAATCGATACCACGGTACCTTTTTTGGACCACATGCTGACTGCATTCTCAAAGCACTCCTTGATTGATCTGCAGATTAAGGCGACCGGCGACACGCACATCGACATCCACCACACTGCGGAGGACACCGGCATTGCACTGGGTGAAGGTATTCTGCAAGCACTGGGGGATAAGGCTGGCATTTCGCGTTTTGGAGATGCTTATGTGCCGTTGGATGAGGCGCTGGCAAGAGCTGTCGTTGACATTTCGGGCAGACCTTTTTTGGTCCACAAGGGAGAGCCAACCGGGTTTGAACACCACTTGATTGGTGGCCACTTCACTGGGTCGATGGTTAGGCACGTGTTTGAGGCAATTTGTTTGAATGCTCGCATAACGGCACACATTACCGTTCTAGATGGTCGAGACCCACACCACATAGCAGAGGCTGAATTTAAAGCCTTCGCAAGGGCAATGCGTAAAGCAGTTGAGCTAGACGGCAAAGTTTCAGGGGTCCCGAGCACTAAGGGCGCTCTTTGAAAAAAACCGTTGTTGTTTTCGACTACGGAAGCGGAAACGTTCACTCTGCCCTGAAAGCTGTTGAAAAGGTAGGAGCTTCGGCTTCTCTGACCTCGGATTTCGATGAAGCAGTAAATGCAGATGGTCTTCTGATACCTGGAGTCGGGGCGTTTGACCATGTCATGAATCAATTGCTGGCTACTCGTGGTGACCGGGTGATTGATAAAAGACTTGCCAGTTCTAGACCGGTGTTGGGGATCTGTGTTGGAATGCAGGTCATGTTTGATACGGGAATCGAACACGGAATCAGCACTGAGGGTCTTGGCCAATGGCCCGGAACAGTCGAAAAACTAGACTCTGAGAAGCTTCCGAATATTGGCTGGAATCAGCTTCAAATAGGGGAAGGCAGTGAACTTTTCAAAGGTATCGAGGGTGAGTATTTTTATTTTGTTCATTCATATGCTGCTAAAAGACTGGAACTAGATGTGATGCCACCTTTCAAGGAGCCTGTTTTGAGCTACTCCAATCACGGAGAAACTTTTTTAGCGGCGGTTGAAAATGGGCCATTGAGTGCGACGCAATTTCACCCGGAGAAATCTGGCGAGGCAGGCTTGGAGCTTTTAGAAAATTGGTTAGGAACACTGTGATGAAAAAACTGGAACTATTACCAGCAGTTGATGTTGCTAGCGGGAAAGCAGTCAGGCTCACCCAAGGAGAGGCTGGAAGCGAGACGGATTACGGAGACCCTCTGGAAGCGGCTCGAGAATGGGTTGATCAGGGAGCGGAGTGGATACACCTTGTTGATCTAGATAGAGCGTTCGGTCGGGGAACCAACATCGAAGTAATCGAGAAGGTTATTGAAGGATGCTCTGATGTGAAGATTGAGCTGTCTGGAGGGATTCGTGATGATGAATCTCTTAATCAAGCTGTTCAGATGGGTGCCCACAGAGTCAACATTGGAACTGCAGCTCTGGAAAATCCCGAATGGACTGAAAAAATCATCACTGAGTATGGCGACCTGGTCGCTATTGGGTTGGATGTAAGGGGAGAGACTCTTGCTGCCAGGGGTTGGACCCAAGACGGTGGGAACTTATTCGAGGTCTTAGAGCAGCTGGAAGTAGCTGGGTGCTCCAGGTATGTGGTGACGGACGTGAAAAAAGACGGAACCTTGAAGGGCCCAAATCTCGAGCTTTTGAGAAGTGTTATGCAAAAAACTCAGAAACCAGTTGTTGCCAGTGGTGGTATCTCAAGCCTTGAGGACATAAGGGCACTAAGAGATTTGGTGGAATTGGGTCTTGAGGGAGCAATTCTTGGGAAATCTTTGTACGCCGGAAAGTTCACCTTGGCTCAAGCACTAGAGGTTGCTGGTTGAGTTTCACCGATTCCGCAGGTGCTCCTTGGGAGGGTAGGAGTTTCTCCGAGAACGCATTCAGTGATGATGACGGCTCTGAGTCATCAGTTATCACAACCGCAACAAAACAGTTTTGGGAAAGACAGATTTCTTTTGCCGAGCTATTGGTAGCTTTCAAGGATTCGCGCGTGCTGATTCCGCTTCTCCCAAAAGCAGCTGGCACGAAGATTGGGAACCACGGTCTCGAGGTAGACACAAGTTCGGACATGCACATCGTTGCAATCGAAGGCCCCGATAAATTACCGGCCCTACCCATATTCACCTCAACTGCAAACCTGCAGGCCTGGTCAAAAACAGCAAGGCCGGTGCCTTCTCAGTTTGAAAGAGCCTTGTTGGCTGCAGCAAGCGAAGGTCAGACAAGGGTGATTGTAAATCCGGGCAGTGAAAATTGGTTTGCGATACGTAGGCCCGCTATTGAAACACTCGCTCAGCAAAAGACATGGATCGATCCAGAGCGCAACCCGGATGTGAAGGCCTTAGTTTCTGATGCCATCCGGAATACAGGCATCCAGGGTTTTCGGTTGGTTTCAACTGATCCGAGCAAACAACTAGGAGCAGAAGAGCTGGGTGTTTTACTTAAGCTAAAACCAGAGGCATCAAAGGATAAGAAAGCAATTGTCGCCGACTTTTTGAGCTCACTGGACTACGAGAAATTCAACCTGTTGGTTGATTCCTTGAAGATTTCTGTGGTGGATTAGTTCACTGGTCCCGTGTATTTTTCACCTGGTCCCTGTCCGGGCGGATCCTGGTGGCTTGAAGCTTCCCTGAAGGCTAACTGCAAAGATCGAAGACCGTCTCTTAGTGGCCTTGCATGGTGATCGCCAATCTCAGTGGCTGCGGCGGTAACCAATCCAGCCAGAGCGTGGATTAGTTTACGAGCCTCGGCTAGGTCTGTTTTCGGACTGTCCTCAGCCAGCCCGCAGTGAACTGCAGCCGCACTCATAAGGTGAACAGCAGTCGAGTTTATTATCTCTACCGCTGGCACTTCGGCGATATCTCTAATCTCATCGCCCGCATCTTTGAAATCCAACTCTTCTCCTTTAGGTCTCGCTCTGTTAGGCTATACGAGGCTCTGGGCAAAAGTGTCCAGTCAGAAGAGGATTTCAATCCCACCTTGCAGTTGAATCGAAAACTGTTGGGTAAGAGAGTTTGATCCTTCTGCGCGCGTAGCGTGGCTTTGTTTTGAAAACCAGAAGGAGCTAGTAATCAGCGACCCGAGAATCAACGAACGCATTCGCGTTCCTGAGGTGCGTTTAGTCGGACCCAAAGGCGAGCAGGTGGGGGTTGTTCCAATCGAACAGGCCCTAACTTTGGCAAGAGAGAGTGATTTAGATTTGGTTGAGGTTTCACCAAACTCAGCACCTCCGGTTGCCAAATTGATGGACTACGGCAAGTACAAGTACGAAGCCGCCCAGAAAGTTCGCGAGGCCAGAAAAAAGCAGGTCAATACGGTGCTAAAAAGCATCAGATTTGGCTTGAAGATTGATGACCACGATTACCAAACCAAACTTGGGCAGGTTACTAAGTTTCTAAAAGCTGGCGACAAGGTAAAGGTAATGATTGTGTTTCGAGGCAGAGAACAGTCCCGTCCTGAAATGGGCGTGAAGTTGCTGCAGAAGCTTTCGGATGAGGTATCGGAGTTCGGCGTAGTCGAATCCACCCCTTCGATTGACGGGAGAAACATGGTCATGGTGCTGGCGCCACTGAAGAACAAGGCCGAGGCTCGCGCAGAGGCTAAGCGAGCAGCAAAGGCTGAGCAAAAAGCTCAGCAGAAAAACGAGGAGAACTAATGCCAAAAATGAAGACCCATTCGGGCACCAAAAAGCGTTTTCGCTTCACAGGTAGTGGCAAGTTGATGAAGCAGCAGATTAACATGCGTCACAACCTGGAGCACATGCCGTCAAAGCGCAAGCGTCGACTAAACCAGGACCAGGTTGTTAGCGCAGCTGATGTCAAGAAACTAAAAAAGCAGCTTGGTCGCTAGGAGGAAATAGACAATGGCAAGAGTAAAGAATTCAGTAAATTCACACAAAAAGCGTCGCGTAGCCCTAGAGCGCGCCAGCGGATACCGCGGTCAGCGCTCAAGGCTTTACCGTCAGGCAAAGCAGCAGGTACTGCACTCGCTGGTATATGCATACAACGACCGTCGTAACCGCAAGGGTGATTTCAGAAGATTGTGGATCCAGCGCATCAACGCTGCCGCAAGGTCCAATGGAATGACCTACAACCGCTTCATACAGGGTTTACACCTTGCTGGAGTCGAGGTTGACCGTCGCATGTTGGCAGAGCTTGCCGTGAATGAACCAGCAACTTTCACAAAGTTGGTTGAGACAGCGAAGGCTGCTCTACCAACTGATGTAAATGCACAGAAAGCTGGTTAGTGAGCGTAACCAACGCCCAGCTTCGCTGGGTTAAATCATTATCAAAAAAAAGCGCCCGGTTAGAGTCTGGGCGCTTTTTTGCTGAGGGATTGCAGTCTCTTCGAGTGCTTGCGGAGAACCAGCACTGGATAGAGACGGTTTATCTAACCGAAGATTTTGCGATTTCAAATCTCGATCTAATCGCAAACATTCGTTCGGAATTAGTGGAGACAGTGGAACCAGAGCAAATCGCACGCATGGCTGATGCGACAACTCCACAGGGAGTGTTGGCGATCTGCAAGCTACCGACCAAAGAGGCTCCAATTACAGGCGAAACGATTGTTTATCTGGAGCAAATTGCTGATCCTGGAAACCTGGGAACAATAATCCGGACCATGGACGCAACTGGTGCCGGAACTTTACTGATTGGCGAGGGTTCGGTAGATGCATACTCGCCAAAGGTTATTCGATCCAGTGCCGGAAGCGTTTTCAATGTGTCAATCATTCAACAGGTGCAAACTGAGGGGGTTCTCAGTGAGCTTCAAAGCTTGGGATATGCAACTTACGCTGCGGACATGAATGGAAAACAGTTCACCAGTGCCAATTGCAAAGAAAAGCACGCCTGGGTTTTTGGAAACGAGGCCCACGGCTTGAGTCAGATTGCAAAAGACACCGTGGACGAAGTCGTGTCAATACCGATATTTGGTCGGGCGGAATCACTAAACCTTTCGGTTTCAGCTGGCGTGTTGCTTTATCACTCAGCTTTATCTCAGCAAGGCTAGACTTTATCCCTGATGTCAGAAATAACTCCAGACAAAATAGCTCAGGTAATAGCTGAAGCCGATGAGCTTTTAGCGTCTGCTCAGGATATAGAACAGCTAAAAGCTCTGCGTTCAAAAATTATTGGTGACGATAGCGAGATAACGAGACTTAATTCCACTATCAAGTCCCTCCCCAACGATCAAAAGGCTGCCGCTGGAAAACTGGTTGGAGAAGCAAAAGGGTCGGTATCAGCAAAGTATTCGGAAAAAGAACAGTCTCTTTTGGTCGAATACAAGCGTTCTCAACTGCAGCAGGAGGCGGACGATCTTTCTGCTTATGCAAATATGAAGCCAATCGGCGCTCGTCATCCGCTTTCGTTGATGATGGAAAAGGTAAGTGATGCCTTTATCGGCATGGGTTGGGAAATAGCCGAGGGTCCTGAGCTTGAAAGCGAATGGTTCAATTTCGATGCTTTGAATTTTGACCAAGACCACCCGGCTAGAGCCATGCAGGATACTTTTTTTGTCAGCCCACTCGATGCCAAGTTGGTGCTTAGAACCCACACTTCACCTGTGCAGGTTCGGTCAATGCTGGATCGAGATATCCCTATTTACGTCCTCTGTCCGGGACGCGTGTTTAGAACTGACGAGCTGGATGCCACCCACACCCCTGTGTTCCATCAGGTTGAGGGCCTTGCAATCGACAAGGGCCTCACGATGGCAGACCTGAAGGGCACCCTGGAGCATTTCGCAAGAAAAATGTTTGGAGAAGAGGCAAAGATCAGACTCCGACCCAGTTACTTCCCTTTCACCGAACCCTCTGCTGAGTTGGATGTTTGGCATCCGCAAGCAAAAGGTGGGCCAAGATGGGTCGAATGGGGTGGATGCGGAATGGTGAATCCCAATGTGTTGAAAGCTAGCGGAATTGACCCAGAGGAGTATTCGGGCTTTGCCTTTGGAATGGGCATCGAAAGAACACTGATGTTTAGAAACGGCGTCTTGGACATGCACGACATGGTCGAGGGAGACATGCGTTTCGCCAGACAGTTTGGAACGAGGGTCTGATGAGAATTCCTCTGAGTTGGATAAGTGAATTTACAGAATTTCCTGAGGGCGGCAAGCCAGAACAACTAATGGCCGAATTGGTCAAGGTCGGCCTAGAAGAGGAAGACGAGCACGGTTTTGATGTGACCGGTCCGATTGTTGTTGGTCGGGTCGTTGAGTTTGTTGAGGAACCACAATCCAATGGCAAGACCATTCGCTGGTGTCAGGTGGATGTTGGAGAGCAGCAGGTTCGAGGGATTGTTTGCGGGGCGAGTAATTTTCAAAGCGGAGACAAAGTTGTTGTAACTTTGCCGGGCAGTGTTCTTCCAGGCAATTTTGAAATTGCTGCCAGAAAAACATACGGTCACGTAAGCGACGGCATGATTGCCTCAGTGAAAGAGCTCGGACTTGGAGATGATCACGACGGTATTTTGGTTTTATCTACCCTCGGTCTAGATCCAGAACTTGGCGAGGATGCGATCAAGCTTTTGGGTTTGGATGATTCGGCAGCCGAAATAAACGTCACTCCAGACAGAGGGTATTGTTTTTCAATCAGGGGAGTGGCAAGAGAGTATTCTCACGCCACCGGCACCAGCTTCAAAGACCCAGCCGACATTGAGCCGGTCAGTGGTGAGGGCTTTCAATTAAAAATTGAAGACAACAGCCCGATTAGGGGAAAACAGGGCTGCACTCGTTTTGATGTTGTGGAGCTTGCCGGTATCGACGCCAATGCACCAACCCCTGCCTGGATGGTAGCCAGACTGAAACTAGCTGGAATGAGGTCAATTAGCCTGGTGGTGGATGTCACAAACTACGTAATGCTAGAAACTGGACAGCCAACCCACGCCTATGATCTTGATCTTCTCAGTGGTGGAATAACTGTGAGAAGAGCGGTTAAGGGCGAGAAGCTTAAAACTCTGGATGGACAGCTAAGAGACCTCCACGAAGAAGATCTGCTAATCACCGATGAATCCGGCCCCATTGGAATTGCAGGGGTTATGGGTGGTGAATCCACCGAGGTTAGCGATAAGACGACACGAGTGCTGATTGAGGCTGCCAATTTTGATCCGATCAGTATCGCTCGCTCCGCGAGGAGACATAAATTGCCCTCTGAGGCTTCCAAAAGATTCGAGCGTGGTGTTGACCCGCTGGTTGCCAACAGGGCGGTTGCTCGAATAGCAGCTCTCCTGGGTGAATACGGATCAGCGGAGCTCACCGGTTTCGGTGCTAGTTATAGACAGATTCCAAAACCAGAAGAAATCGAGCTGCCGGCTGGTTTTGCAACCCAACTGGTTGGAGTTGATTATTCGTCTGAGCTTCAAAAAGAAATTCTTGAGCAAATCGGTTGCCAGGTTGAACTAACAGAGAATTTTTTGGTTACGCCTCCAAGTTGGAGACCAGACCTAAGACACAAAACCGACCTGGTTGAAGAAATCGCAAGGATTGACGGCTATCACAAAATTGGCTCCAGACTGCCTATCGCTCCTCCCGGGAATGGACTAACGGAGATTCAGCAGCTGAGGCGCAAGCTTGCCGATTCACTTGCAGCCGGCGGCATGGTCGAGGCCTTGAACTATCCGTTTGTGTCAACTAGGGAAAACAAGATTTTTGGAGACCAAAAAGCTGTCAGGTTGGAAAATCCAATCCAAGAGGAATCCCCTGAGATGCGCACCTCGTTGCTCCCAGGATTACTGCAAACAGCCGCCAGAAACATATCCAGGGGACTGATAAGTGGTCACTTATATGAACTCGGAAGTGTATTCATCGCAACCGAAACATCCGCAAACTCAGTTGATTTCCCGCAAACCTCTGCTCGTCCAACTGAGGAGCAATTGAATGCTCTCAACCAGCAAATACCCGATCAACCAGAGATGCTGGCTGCAGTAGGTTTTGGAGAGGTTCAGCTTCAACAGCCGGGGCAAAGCTCGCAGGAGTTGGATTACAGGGTTGCGATTGACAAAGTTATGCAAATTGCGCAAACGCTGTCGCTGGAGGTTTCAGTCAACAACGCCCAGCTTCCCGGGCTTCACCCCACAAGAGCTGCCGAGCTAACGGTTGGTGAAACCGTGATTGGCTTCGTTGGAGAATTGCACCCAGATGTCTCGGATCACTATCACCTTCCGAGGGTTGCAGTGTTTGAGCTAAACCTCAGTTTGTTACTCGCTGAGGTTCAACCGGTGACTGCCTCCGCAGTTCACACCTTCCCCGCTGCAACCCAAGATCTATCTTTGGTTGTTGATCAATCGATAGATGCCGGTGTTTTGCGAAAGACGCTAATTGAGGGTGCTGGAGACTTGCTTGAGAGCATTAGAACAGTTGATGTTTACACAGGAAGTGGAGTTGGTGAGGGCAAGAAGTCTGTCACGTTTGCGATGCTGTTTAGGGCAAGTGATAGGACTTTGACCCAAGAAGAGGCCACCGAGTCTAGGAATGCGGCGGTAGCCTTGGCAAATAAATTACACGGAGCGGAACTAAGGGGCGCCTAATGACATATTCAGTCGCTGTTGCCGGTGCTAGCGGGTATGTTGGAGGCGAGCTAATAAGGCTTATTGAAAATCACTCCGAGTTGAATCTGACCACCGTCACCGCTCACTCAAATGCTGGTAAAACACTATCTTCAGTACACCCTCAATTTAGTCATCTAAATCTGCAGCTAAAAGAAACCAACGCAAAAGTTCTAAACGGTCACGATGTTGTTTTCTTGGCTCTTCCACACACTGAAAGTGCGTCAATTGCGAATGATCTCGATGCGGTTGGGCTGGTGATTGATTGCGGAGCTGATTTCAGAATCGAATCAACAGAGCGCTGGGAAAAGTTTTACAACACAGCTCATGCAGGTGCCTGGATGTATGGGTTACCAGAACTGACACTTGCTGATGGCGGAAAGCAGCGGGGGAGGCTAGCTGGCGTAGAGCGAATTGCGGTGCCCGGTTGCAATGTGACTGCAGTGACACTTGCCTTAGCACCGCTGGTGACCGCTGATTTGATTGAAGTCGATGACATTGTTGCAAATCTGACTGTTGGCACCAGCGGTGCTGGCAAATCTGCCAAAGTTGAACTTTCTAACTCAGAGATGACGGAAAACCTGCGTGCTTATGCGGTTGGCGGGACCCACCGTCACATCCCCGAAATTTTGCAGAACTTAGAAAAAGCTGGGGCTGAAAAACCAGTAATCACCTTCACGCCAGTTTTGGCTCCTGTCAGCCGAGGAATCATGGCTGTGGTTTCAGTGAAGGCCAAGGCTTCTTTTGATCTGATCTCCGAAGCTTTTGAATCTGCCTACGGTGATGAAAACTTTATTGACTTGGTTGAGTCTCTCCCAGAGACGGTCTCGGTCAGGGGCTCAAACCGTGCGCAAATCAGCTACCACCTAGACCCATCCGGTCGATTGACGGTTTTGTGTGCAATTGACAATCTTGTGAAGGGTACCGCGGGGGCTGCAATTCAATCCATGAATCTAAGTTTGGGTTTGTTTGAAAATACTGGGCTGACCCAGACGGGACTGAGGCCATGAGCGTCACCTACCCCAAGGGTTTTCTGGCCAGTGGTGTTGAAGCAGGGCTAAAACAAAGCGGCAAGGACATGGCGCTTATTTTGAATACTGGTCCAATGGACTCATGCGCCAATGTGTTTACTTCCAATCGCGCAATTGCAAACCCTGTGATCTGGTCCAAAGAAGTAGCTAAAACCGGTAAAGCAAGAGCGGTAGTAATCAATAGCGGTGGTGCTAATTGCTTCACCGGTCCACAAGGATTTCAGCTCACCCATAAAACAGCTGAAAGCGCTGCAAATCTGCTTGGCCATGCGCCAATAGAAATCTTGGTTGCCTCCACGGGATTGATTGGCGAGCAACTGGATGAAGCCAAGGTAATTTCTGGAATCCAAAAGGCGCAGGAGGTTCTGAGCGAAAGCGGTGGTTATGACGCCGCGGAGGCGATTATGACCACCGACAGCGTGCAAAAGCACGCAATCAGAGATGGTTCTGGTTACAGCATCGGAGGAATTGCCAAGGGTGCTGGAATGCTGGCTCCAGCTTTGGCGACCATGTTGGTCTTTATCACCACCGATGCAGCTATTCAGCCCACAAAGTTGCAGGAGCATTTGAGAATCGCTGTTGAAAAAAGCTTCAATCGCTTGGATAGCGATGGTTGCACCTCAACTAATGATCACGTGATGCTGATGGCAAGCGGTTCGAGTGAGGTGGAGCCAGAAGGGGCAGAGTTTCAGACTCTGCTGGATGAACTTTGCATGGATTTGGCAATGCAGCTGCTGAGAGATGCTGAAGGTGCCGATCACGATATTCACATCACGGTCAAAGGAGCGGATTCAGAGAAATTGGCTGTTGAGGTCGGACGCGCAGTTGCTCGAAATAACCTCTTCAAAGCTGCCATTTACGGGGCAGACCCGAACTGGGGCAGGATTTATGCTGCCATTGGAACAGTCGATGGAAACTTTGACCCGATGATTTCTAAACTCTCAATAAATGGCGTCTGTGTGGCGGATGACTCAATGCCGCAAGCTGATAGGGATTTGGTAAATCTCACTGATCGTTTGGTGGAGATTGAGATTGATCTGAAAAACGGAAGTGCTTCCGCTACGGTATTCACAAACGACCTCACCCACGCCTACGTATCTGAGAACAGCGAGTACTCAAGCTAATGAAACCTGCGGAATCTTCAGACACCGGACTAGCGCGAATCAAAGCCGAAACCCTAATTGAGTCTTTGGATTGGTTGCGCGAATTTCACGGCAGAACTGTTGTCATTAAATTTGGTGGCAATGCGATGGTTGACGGAGCTTTGCAAAAAAGCTTTGCCGAAGATATGGCCTACCTGAGATTTGTAGGAATTCGTCCGGTAGTGGTCCATGGTGGGGGACCTCAAATCACCGCGAAACTTGCTGAGCTAGGGATAGAGACCGAGTTCAAAGCAGGACTTAGAGTGACCACCAAAGAGTCAATCTCTGTTATCCGTGACGTATTGAGAGAAACGGTTGGGGCTGGGTTAGCAGGGTTAATAGAATTGGCCGGAGCCGAGGCAAAAGTTCTGAGCGGGGAAGATAAAGCTCTTTTCCTGGCAGAGAAAACCAAGGTTGAAACCCCCGATGGAGAGGTTGACCTGGGGCTGGTCGGTGAGGTTCGAAGTGTAAATCCGAGAGCTGTGTTGGATTTGATCTCGGTTGGAAAAATACCGGTCATTTCTTCAGTGGCTCCGGATGTCAATGGGGATTTGTTGAACGTGAACGCAGATTCAGCTGCGGCTAGTCTGGCTGTTGCTCTCGGTGCAGAAAAGCTGATAGTGCTAACTGATGTCCCCGGTCTCTACTCAGACTGGCCAGACCGTTCAAGTCTTATTAGCGAGATCACCAGTTCAGAACTGAGGGATCTGATTCCCTCACTGGAATCCGGGATGGTTCCAAAAATGACCGCATGTCTTGAAGCGGTTGACGGTGGGGTGCCAAAGGCGCACATAATTGATGGAAGGGATCCTCACAGCATTCTGCTTGAGATATTCACTGAATCCGGAGTTGGAACGCAGGTAAGCAAATGACCAGACACTTTTTGAAAGATGACGACATCAACTCCCAAGAGCAAGCTCAGATTATTGCTCACGCGATTGAACTGAAGGCAAGCCGGTTTGCCGATAGGTCATTCGATGGCCCTAAATCTGTGGCTTTGATATTTGATAAAACCTCTACCAGGACAAGAGTTTCATTTTCTGTCGGAGTCAGTGAAATGGGCGGGTACCCGCTGCTTATTGACGCTCAATCATCGCAACTTGCAAAGAATGAATCAATTGCCGACACCGCAAGAGTTTTAGGCAGGCAGGTCTCACAGATTATGTGGAGGACCTTTGCTCAATCAAACCTTGAGGAAATGGCTGAGTTTGCATCAGTGCCTGTTATCAGTGGCCTGAGTGATGATTACCACCCCTGCCAACTACTTGCCGATTTACAAACCATCACCGAGCACTTTGGTAAAACCGAAGGATTGACGGTTGCCTATGTTGGAGACGGTGCGAACAACATTGCAAACAGCTATTTACTTGCCGGTGCGATTGCCGGAATGAATATTCGAATTGCAGCCCCAGAGGGGTATCAGCCGGATAGTGCTGTAGTTCAAAGAGCGAGAGAGCTATCAAAGGGTGAGATTATGATCACCGTTGACCCAGAGGCTGCTGTTGAGGGAGCGGATGTGGTGACAACCGACACCTGGGTTTCAATGGGCATGGAAGACTCCCAAGCTCAGAGAATCAGTGATTTACAGAACTACAGTGTTGATGAAAAGCTGTTCAGTCTTGCCAGCAAAGATGCAATTTTTCTTCACTGCCTGCCCGCATATCGGGGTAATGAGGTGACATCGGAGGTAATTGATGGGGAGCGGAGTCTGATTTGGCAGCAGGCAGAGAATAGACTGCATGCACAGAAGGCACTTATGTCCTTTCTGGCCAACAACGACTAACTCGGTTCTAGAATTAGCGGGTAAAACACAAGGAGATTAATGTCAGAGCGGATAGTTCTTGCCTACTCAGGTGGGTTGGACACATCAGTAGGAATCGGTTGGCTAAAGCAGGCCACCGGCAAAGAGGTAGTGGCCATGGCAATCGATGTTGGCCAGGACGGTGAGGACATGGAGGTCATTCGCCAGCGCGCTTTGGACTGCGGTGCAGTGGAATCAGTTGTTATCGATGCCAAGGACGAGTTCGCCGATGACTATTTGATGCCTGCTTTGAAAGCTAACGCGATGTATCAGAAGCGTTACCCACTGGTCTCAGCTCTGTCCAGGCCACTAATCGCCAAGCACCTAGCACTCACCGCTGACAAACTCGGTGGCAACAGTGTTGCGCACGGTTGCACCGGAAAGGGTAACGACCAGGTGAGGTTTGAAGCTGCGGTAGCTGCTATCAACCCCGACCTAACCTCAATTGCACCAATTAGAGACCTAGCCCTAACTAGAGACAAAGCGATTGAGTATGCAGCCGAGCACAACCTGCCAATTGCTCAGAGTAAAAAAAGTCCCTACTCGATCGATCAAAACGTGTGGGGAAGAGCCATCGAGACAGGTTTCTTGGAAGACCCATGGAATGGCCCAATTGAGGATCTTTACCAATACACCCAGGATCCAGCAGATGTGAAGCCGGCGGATGAGGTGATTATCAAATTTGATCAGGGTGTCCCAGTTGAGATTGATGGCAAATCGGTGACCGCTTTGCAGGCGGTGGAGATTATGAATCAGCTCGCTGGAAAGCACGGCGTCGGTCGAATTGACCTGGTTGAGGACAGACTGGTTGGAATCAAGTCCCGTGAGATCTACGAAGCACCTGGTGCTATTGCTCTTATAAATGCTCATGAGGAGCTCGAAAACCTAACCATGGAGCGGGATGTGAACAGGTTCAAGCGTGGTGTTGAATCCCGTTGGGCCGACCTGGTTTATGAAGGTCTTTGGTTCAGTGAGCTAAAAAGTGCCCTAGATGCTTTCATTGATCACACCCAAAAGCACGTTTCCGGAGAAATCAGGCTGAAACTGCAAGCCGGTCACGCAAGTGTTACCGGAAGAAGAAGTGAGCAGAGTCTTTATGATTACAACCTGGCAACCTATGACAGCGATGATAGCTTCGATTCATCCCTAGCAAAGGGCTTCATTGAGTTGTGGTCAATGCCCTCAAAACTATCGGCGAAGAGACATGGCCAGCAAAAATAGCGAGTCGTTGTGGGGGAGTAGGTTCTCCTCTGGACCCAGCCCAGAGATGGCGAATCTAAGCAAGTCAACACAGTTTGATTGGAGACTTGCCAAATACGACCTGCTCGGCTCCAAAGCACACGCTCAAGCGTTGGCCGCCAAGGGCTACCTGAACGAGAGTGAGCTACAGGAGCTTCTCAAAGCAATAGAGCAGCTGGAGTCGAGGGTGGAGGCCGGCTCTTTCAAACCCAGGGAAACCGATGAAGATGTTCACTCTGCCCTAGAAAGAGGCCTGATTGAAATAGCGGGGGCGGATCTAGGTGGGAAGTTAAGAGCTGGAAGATCTAGAAACGATCAGATCGCCACCGAGATAAGGCTTTTCATGCTCGATGCAGCGGATGAGATTTCATCCTTGCTGGTTAGCTACATCGAGCAGTTGACTATTCAAGCTGAAACGCACATGGGTGTTGCCATGCCTGGCAGAACTCATTTCCAGCACGCTCAGCCAGTGTTGCTGGCCCATCACCTGTTGGCCCACGCCTGGCCGCAGGCTAGAAATCTTCAGAGGTTGGAACACTGGAAGCTTCGTGCATACAGGTCTCCCTATGGCGCGGGAGCGTTGGCGGGGTCGTCTTTAGGGTTGGATCCGGGATTGGTCTCAGAGGCATTGGGACTTAGTTCACCAGAGTCAAATTCAATGGACGCCACCAGTTCAAGAGATGCAGCCAGTGAGTTTTTGTTTATTTGTGCGCAGATAGGCATTGACATCTCAAGATTCAGCGAAGAGTTGATTATTTGGTCAACTGCTGAATTTGACTACGTCAGGCTTAGTGACGAGTTTTCAACCGGTTCTTCGATAATGCCCCAGAAGAAAAACCCCGATATTGCAGAACTTGCACGGGGTAAAACTGGAAGATTGATTGGAAACCTGACTGGACTGCTCTCAACTCTGAAGGGTCTTCCGCTCAGCTACAACCGAGATTTACAAGAGGATAAAGAACCGGTGTTTGACTCAGTGGACACCCTTTTGGTCGTTCTGCCAGCAATTATCGGCATGGTCAAGCACCTGAGCTTCAACACAACCAGACTGGAAAACCTTGCGCCCGAGGGATTCTCGTTGGCCACTGATGTTGCTGAATGGCTTGTCAGACAAGGAGTTGCTTTCAAAAACGCCCACGAAATCACAGGCCAAATGGTTTCAAAATGTGAGGAGCTAGGAATTGGCCTGGAAGGTCTAAGCGATAAGCAGCTACTCGAGATCTCACCCGAGCTCAAACCTGAGGTAAGAGAAGTTTTGAACGTTGGTGGATCTATTAAGTCTCGCGACGGTATTGGTGGAACAGCACTGCCAAGAGTTTTGGATCAATTGATGGAACTTAGAAAGATTGCTCCCAGAACGGATTTGGAGAACTAGTTTGCAAGCAAACGACACAAGCTTCGGAGGGGTATTCGAAGAGCTTCAGTGGCGAGGGCTAATTGCTCTCTCCACCGATGAACAAAAACTCAAAGCTTCCCTGAACGATTCCAGCATCAGTTTTTACTGTGGATTCGACCCTACAGCGCCCAGCTTGCACCTTGGAAACCTGGTGCAGTTGCTGACAATGCGCAGGTTGCAGTTAGCAGGGCATAAACCACTTTGCTTGGTTGGAGGTGCGACCGGACTGATTGGTGACCCTAAACCCAATGCAGAGCGTCAACTGAACACCAAAGAGACAGTTGCCGAATGGGTTGAAAAGCTTAAGCAGCAAACATCCAGATTTTTATCTACTGAGGGCGAGAATGCCACGCAGTTAGTGAACAACCTCGATTGGACCGGGCAGCTATCGGCAATTGATTTGCTGCGTGATGTTGGGAAGTATTTCCGAGTTGGAAAAATGCTTTCAAAGGATGCGGTTAGTGCCCGTCTAAACAGCGAGGCTGGAATCAGTTACACGGAGTTTAGCTACCAGATCTTGCAGGGCTATGACTTTTTGGAGCTTTATCGTCGCTACGGATGCGTAATGCAAACAGGTGGAAGTGATCAGTGGGGGAACCTAACCGCTGGTGCTGACCTAATTCACTATGCAGAACAGCAGAGCGTTCACCTGCTTGCTACCCCACTGATTACCAACGCAGATGGCCAGAAGTTTGGAAAAAGTGAAGGAAATGCTGTCTGGCTTGATTCCGAGATGACATCTCCCTACGCTTTCTATCAATTCTGGCTGAATGTAATGGATGCGGATGTTATAAAGCTTTTGAAGATATTCACCTTCCTGACCAGGGAAGAGATTGTTCAGTTGGAGCAAGAAGTCTCAGAAAAACCTTTTTTGCGATCGGCTCAGAAAAAGCTTGCCTTTGAAGTTACGTCTTTGGTGCACTCAGAGGAAATCGCGGTGAAGGTTCGCGATGTCTCACAGGCACTGTTTGGAAGTGATGAACTAAGCGAGCTTGATGGAGATACTTTGCGCTCGGCTGTAATGAATCTTCCAAATGCCGACGGTAGCGAGGTTATCGATATCCCGCAGGCATTAGTCGCCACTGGATTGCTTAGCTCTTTGGGAGCTGCCAGAAGGGCGATTTCAGAGGGTGGAGTGTATCTAAACAACCAAAAGGTAGAGACTGAGGATTTGGATAAATCTCAGGTTTTACCTGGGAATGTGATGATCCTCAGACGCGGAAAAAAGAATCTTGCGGCACTTATTTTCGATTAGTGCCAAATTAGTTTGACAGAAGACAAATTTGTCAGTAATGTTTTCCGAGTTGTCCATAGTTTGACAGAGTCTGTGAAAGACCGTCGACTCAAGTACAACCAAATCTCAGATTCACTGAAATTGCCCCTTGCGGGGATGTTTTTGTGCCTCTAGGATTTGTATTCCGCCGGTGAGAAACCATCAGCATTCAACCTCAGGTTTGGGGTTGTATGGAGAGAAGTTTCACTGGTAGGATAGGGAAGTTGCTCTGAGCAGGACCTGGAAGGGAAATCTCAGACGCATCCGATCTTTGAGAACTCAACAGCGTGCACAATGTCGATGCCAAAATCCTCGGCCAATCTTCGGATTGGTAGAGATTCCTTTTGGATAGACGAATTGTCAGTAAGACAGTTCAAAAGCCAAATCAAATTGAACACTCTTCGGAGTGCTCGTAAAAACTTCCCAAGCAATTGGGAAAACA